>JAUWMV010000017.1 GCA_030613005.1 bacterium
TAAACCATATTTTCAGACGAAGATTAATTTATGTTATTTAAAGTGCTTCCTGCAGAGCGTTGCAGACAATGCGTCATAATTGCATATTGAGCTTTGCCGATCGATTATTTTCTCTCGGAATAGAAGTTTACATTTTGGAGGGATGCTCATCCCCGAGCCTTTTTCTTATTGGGGAGCAAAGAGTTATAGGGGAAAACACCACGAAGAGGGAAAAGGGAGTTATCGCTGTAGTAGTGGGTGTTAGTTAAGTTGTTCATTGAAAGCCAACTAAAATTTATTCTGTAGATATTCGAAAAAGCCTGTCTAAAAAACCCATTCTTGTTCGCGCATAAAATCAACAATATTCATCCATTTTACTCTATAATGTTTGCAAACATCCGGTATTTTATGCGGATTTTTAATTGGGTCTGATGGTCTATCCTTTCTTTGTGGTTTTTCACCAGTTACAACAGGGATTCTTCTTATAAAAGCCAATGCAATTACATCAGGATCTGCTTGTTGTTTAATTCTTCCTGAATCAATCAAGTCAGGAAAGATCTCTAATATTTTTGATATTAGCTCCTGGGTTGGGTTATCATTTTCCAAAAAGGCATGATATTTATGGGGATCATTCACCCAATTAGCTAATTTAGATGCTTTATATGTCATCTCATCAAAAACTGATCTTGGTGATATAATAACGCCATTTTGTATTGCCTGTTCGATTCTTTCCCATACACATGGAAAAACATCCGGTGGATGCCATCTGATAAAAGAATCCATAAATGCACTTGTATCGAAACAATATGTCATATTCTACCTGTAAAAACCCTTTTCTCAATCTTATCCAAATGTTTTATATCTACACCGACATATTCAGATAGATCAGAGGATGTAATTTCTTCATGATAATAAGCGGACAACACTATGCTTTGAAAATGCCTGCTTGTGGTACGGATTATTTTAAAATGATAGCGCTCACCATCACCTTTCTTTTGATTCTTCTGTTTATCTTTTTTTCGTTGCCTCGCGATTTTGATGTATTCATCACGTTTCTTCAAATAGAAATCGTCTGTTACCCTTTTAAAACTTAAAAGGCGTCTTACAATTACTTCACGGCTAACGCTGTATTTGTCAGAAAGCTGCTTAATATCATTATCTTCCCACTGTGTTTGGGATAACACCAATGGTTCATTAAGAAAAGAGTTCTTAGGAACTAATACGGAAGCAGCGAACTCATTACAAAATATCTCAACTTTTTGGTCATCACTTAAATAATCTTCATATTCTTTGAGGTCACACATACTTTCTGTATCCAACATTAAATGAGCCATCTCATGCATTAAAGTGAATATTCTTCTATTTTTCCAATCATTGCGATTGACAACTATCGCAGGAAATTCTTTTTCTTTTATACAAAAACCACAGATTTCATATTTATATTCCTTAGGCATTCTTGGTGGATTTGCAGTTTGAAAAACCAAAATCCCTACACTTTCCATCGCATCAATCCAATAGTTCAAAGCATCAGAATGGTCAGGTTTATTCCATGCGAATTGTTTTTCCAAAGAAACATCGAGTAGTTTTCTTAATCTCAATGCTATTGTTTCAATCTCAGAATCAAGAGTTGCCGATTTGATAATAGTTGAAGGAGTTTCATTGATATAATCAGATAATTGCAGAGCGATATTCCTTCTATGATGTGCTTGCCGTATTTCGAATTTAAGATACGGTGAAATAGTCCTCTCGGGTTCGGTAGGATATCTGCGAAAATCATGAGGTATTCTTATATCCTCAGGTGGTGTTTTAAGGTAGAAAATCGCCGAAGGTCTTTTATAAACATCCGCCACTTTTCTGAGTTGGATTAATGTTGGTCCTAGTTCACCCTTTTCCCAGCTTATCAATCTATGAGCAGGGGTTCCAATCTTTTTTGCAGCTTCTTTAATCCGATATCCTGCTGATTCTCTAGCCCAAACCAACAATTTGTGGTTTATATGTGCATATTGTTTAGTCATTTTCTGGTAAGGATATGATAATGAAAGTTTAAATACAAATAAATTCTATGCAATTGTTTTTGTTTGTGCAAGTTTTTTCTGAAACTCACACAGTTTGCCTAGTTATTCTCTTTCCCTTTTTTGCTTCTTTTTCTCACAGTCCTATTTGCTAAAAATAGTATAATTTTTCATCTAAGCAAGACAGTGCTTTTCAAAAAGTCAGACTACTTTGACAATCCACATTTCCGAAAAACCTCCCAATCTCAAAACCGTCATACTCATCCATCAGAATGTCTTCAATAAATTGTATGATAGTGAAGTTAGTCGTAGGAGTAAAATCTGTCTCGAGGAGTTCGAAATTTCATGCAGTTTAACTGGGGGACAGGGATTCGAACCCCGATTAGCAGATCCAGAATCTACGGTCCTGCCGATTGAACGATCCCCCAGTAAATTTTTCAAATCCAAATTTTGTTTGCAAAGGCACTTTTGTCAAGGCAAAAATTTGCCCTCATAAGCACTTGAAAAATATATTTTATATGCAAAGTCACACAACAATCTTCTATGAGTAGAATTGCTCAATTTTCTGTCGATAAAATGTTCAAAAAATGCATATCAATACTTTACTTGCACTATATTTGTGCTTTATTATGCTTGTAATATAGGTAACGATATCACAATACCATAATACATATACAGAAAGAACATGTGGCACGTCTATTGCACATTATATACCCGAAGGAGAAATATAGCATGGAAGAAACAAAAGAAAAGAGTGGATTAAGAATCCCATATCGTTATAACCTAAATAGTAATACGGAGTTAGTGGTGAAAGCCTTTTCAGAGCGCAAATCAAAAAATAGACAGTTCAAACACAAAATAATTATAGGTGCACTAATTTTAAGCGCTCTTCTTGGTGTACTCTCAACCGGTTGCGATATAGCAGTTTGGAACGACGGCTACCATGATTACCCAGACCATTGGCACTATTACGGACCGCCTGAACCAGTGAATGTATTTACAATAACTGGCGATCATAAGGTTACAATTTATTGGGATCCAATTTACTACGACGACATCGAAGGATACAGAGTCTGGAAAGGTTATTATGAATCTGGGAGATATTACCTTATTGCTGAAACAAGATCCGCATGCTTCGTCGACTGGGATGTAGCTAACGGTATAACATATTATTATGCAATCTCCTCCATCGACTTCTGGGGAAATGAAAGCGAACTTTCGGAGGACATAATTTTTGACACACCACGTCCTGAAGGTTTCAACTATAGAGTTTATACCCGTGAAGACTATCCGGATGATTCCGGTTTCGATTTTTCCACCGAGTCGGTCGTTCCCTATAACTATCGAACCGCCGATGTTTACTTTGGCTGGGATGATAGATATGAGGATTACTACATGCAGGCAGTCGACGATAATACAGATATATTGATCTTCGGACCAACAGATGATCTTTCCGATGTTGATTGGGCGCCGGAGGAAGGTTGGATTAGCGGTGCAAGGGTTCCCATTTATGAAGGATATTCTTATATTGTTTGGACAAGAAGTAATAATTTTGCACATATTCGAATAGCCAATATAATTTATGACTGTATTTATTTTGATTGGGCATATCAGCTTGACGAGGGAAATCCGGAACTTATTATACAAGGAGATGAAAGCCCATTCAAATACAAGGGAGAGAAGAGAACCACGGAACATACAATCGATATAATTTCCGATGAGTTCTCATATAATGCGGGTGGTAATAAATAATCCCACAATGGGAGGAGGATAAAATGAGAAGTGCAATAATCTACATGGCAATATTAACAGCGATGGTCGCATTAATCCCATCACAGGTCGATGCACAATGCAACTGTTATCCAAATGGTATATCTTTTGTCATACATCTCGATTTCTGGGGATGGGACGATTACTGCGATTGTTGTTATTGGTGTCAGAATTATTACTACTGGGATCTGCCCTTTGTGTACTGGCCAATATGCTGGAGAAGAATTATCAGAGTTTACTATAGCCCGTGCGGATGGTACCGATATGTCTATTACGATTATCCTTGCGCAAGTTGCACCCGAGTTTACGTTGAGAATCGCTGGATTTATAGGAGACCAATAAGATTAGACCATCATTACAATTATAGAGATAGAGCCAACGATTTCACCCGAAGAAGAGGCTTGGGAAATATAGTTCGATATCGCGATACCTCTCCTGAATCCAGAACACGTGAATACGCTGAACGTTCAACTCGAGAGCATAACTCGACACCGATGTATAGAACAAGCAGAGAAAGCAACTACGATTCAGATAAAAAAGCAACATATAGAACAAAATCAAATAACTCATCGAGTACATCGAGATCCACAAAGTCCAAAACCAAGTCCAGTAACAGAAGCTCAAGTTCCACAAGAAAAACAAGAACTAAGAGAAGTAAACTTTAACTATTAAGAGAATAAGAGAATAAAAAATGAAATTAGACGTTGACAGAAAAGAAAAAGAAAACATTATTAATATTAAGAGGATTATTATGAGAAAAATAGGTTACATACTATTAATAGCATTAGTGATTCTACCGGGATTACTATTCGCTCAAAGTGCCTCCGGCAAAAGAAGAGAAAATTCCAAATCAGAAAAACACTCAAGACAAAATCAACAAGCGACCAAAGATCATTCTATTAGCAATGTGCTTAGGAATTTCTTCTCGAGCGATGAATATGTCGAAGACAAGGAAGAAGAAAACGAATTTGATTATTTTATGGATCAGGATAGCAATGGTATCGATGACAGACTTCAGAAAGTTAAGATTGAAAATAAGTCCAGCACGGAATTAATCAGGTATCCGAACAAAATAGAGGAGAATAAAACTAATACTCCAGAAAAGACCGATACTAAAGCTAAGCCTGTATCTAAGATCGACAATGAGACAAAAGAAAGCGATAAAGAAGATAAAGTTCGTACAAAAAGTCATAGAGCAAAATAGAATCCTAAGTATTCAATCAGCATTTGAAGGAAATTAAATAACAGACTAATTCTCTAACAAGTGGATTAGAAAATCCCTAATTTCCAATTGCCACTTTCAAAAAAGTGAGAGGTAAAAATGAAAAGGCATTGGGGGAAAGTATCGCTTTTAGGGATGGTATTGTTTATTAGCCTTGTTATATTAATATTGAGTATTGGGAACTCAACGATTTACGCACAAAGCGTCTCTGACAACACTAAAGCAGACCTCTATTGGGTAAACGCCGGTATAGGTTTTAGTTCTTTTAGTTCACCTGGAATCTCATCAGTTACTAGTTTTTCATACCAAACCGGAAAGCACCTAATTTCGACTCGATTTATTTCCAATATAGAGCCTTGTTTTGGTGGAACTTGTCCAGATGAGACAGTTTGGGACATTGGAATTCTCTATGGCAGAAGTTCAAAAACATCATACGGTTTGGCTTCGCTATCCGGAGGTATCAGCATTGTAGGTGGAGCTGTTTATCAAAGAGATGAAGAGGTCACTTTTCTTACTATTGGGATCCCAATAGAAGTTCAACTATTTTGGACACCGGCTTCTTTCCTTGGAATTGGTATCTATGGGTTTGCAAATTTGAATCCTAAAGAGTCATTTGCTGGAGCATTACTATGTATACAACTTGGTAAACTACGTTGAAAAACCAATTTCACCTAACACAAGCTTGACGATTTCACTTCTAAAAAGCATGTTGGATGCTGTTCATATCGCATTATATTTAATACAATAGATGACGAATTTAAACCATAAATTATCACGGTTAATACATGGAGCGGATAAATGTCTGATAAGCTGAGTGATAAAAGAGATTCCTCGATTCGAATTACTGGTATATTCGGTTTTGAGAAACGAACAAAACTCGATTTGCCTTTGTTTGTGACAGGAATTTCTGCAGGATTCCCTTCTCCAGCGGATGACTACATCGACCGGAAATTAGATTTAAACGAGCTTTTGATAACTCATCCAGCAGCTACTTTTTTCGTTCGTGTTGAAGGTAATTCTATGATTAATGCCGGTATTCACTCCGGAGATATATTGGTTGTAGATCGCGCACTCGAACCCAACAACAATAATATTGTCTTAGCGATTCTCGATGGTGAGTTTACTGTTAAACGAATAAAGAAGCTTAAAAACGATCTATATCTTACGCCAGAAAATCCGGATTTTGAATCCATTAAAATCGACGAGGAGACAAATTTTGAGGTATGGGGTGTGGTAACTTATGTCGTGCATTCTGTCTAATTTTACCACTCCGATACAGATGTTTTATATAAACATGAGAAATGAATTAAAGTATAGCTAAAATTAATAATTGGTTCGAATATGAAGATCATACAGAATATATATGCTTTGGCAGATTGTAATAATTTCTATGCATCCTGCGAACGAGTATTTAATCCCAAGTTGAAAGGCGTTCCAGTTGTAGTATTATCCAACAACGATGGCATAGTAATAGCTCGCTCAAATGAAGCCAAGGCTATTGGAATTCCAATGACTGCTCCGGCTTTTAAAAACAGAGAACTGTTTGAAAAATATGGAGTGAAAGTATTCTCCTCGAACTACGCATTCTATGGAGATATGTCCGCTCGAGTTATGGATATCCTTGCTGAATTCACACCCGAACTCGAAATATACTCGATTGACGAGGCGTTCTTGCGATTGAATGGTTTTGAAAAAATGAACCTACTTAATTATGCACAGCAAATCCGACGTGCTGTAATACATTGGACAGGAATTCCGCTATCGATAGGAATGGGACCTACCAAAACACTTGCAAAAATAGCCAATAGAATCGCAAAAAAGAATCCCAAGTACAATGGTGTATTCAATATTATAAATCATCCGGAATGCAACAAGATATTGGATAGCATAGAAGTTGGCGATGTATGGGGAGTTGGACCTCAATATAGTAAATTGCTTAGAAAGCATAACATATTAACCGCTTTACAATTAAGAGACACTTCCGACAATTGGATTAAAGAAAATCTAACAGTGGTAGGTCTCCGCACAGTATGGGAACTTCGTGGAAAACCGTGTATAGATCTTGAAAAAGCACCACCTGCAAAAAAATGCATAACCAGTTCTCGATCTTTTGGGGAAGCGGTAGAGACACTCGACAAGCTTAAGGAAGCTGCAGCATCTTATATGACCCGAGCTGCAGCAAAACTTCGAAATCAACATTCTCTGGCATCGTTCATTCAAATATACATTACAACCAACCGATTTAAGGATGTTCCGCAGTATTCCAAGTCGCTAACCATAAAACTCCCAATTCCTACAGCATCTACATCAGAACTTGTGAGAACAGCAAACCGAGCTCTCGATAAAATATACAAGACAGGTTATAAATACAAGAAAACCGGAGTTATTTTGGGAGGAATAATTTCCGATAAACAAATGCAACCCGACCTTTTTATGACTTTATATTCGGACAGCCAATATTCCAAACTTATGAAGACAATCGACGAAATCAATTCGAAATGGGGTCGATATACTGTTAAGCTCGCAACGATAGGATTTAAGCATAGCTGGGCAATGCGACAGGCTATGCGATCCCCACGGTATACCACTCGCTGGGATGAAATAAAGGTTATAAATATATAACTTTCAATATCCCAAATTCAAATCTTACTAATTCATTCAGAACTATTTAATTCTACTTTATTCGTTTCTCATAGTCTATTAAAATTCGATCATAATCTTCATCCATTAACGGTGATGAAACAATAAAGTCTGCTGACGCTCTATTACAGGCTACTGGAATATTATAGACTACTGAAATCCTTAAAAGTGCTTTAACATCTACATCGTGCGGTTGAGCTTCAAGTGGGTCCCAAAAGAATATCATTACATCTATCCCTAAGTCTGCAATTTTAGCGCCTATTTGCAGATCCCCACCCAGAGAACCACTTTTAAACCGTGTAATTTCGAGATCCAGTTCCTTAGAAAGTACTTTGCCAGTTGTTCCAGTGGCAAACAGTTCATGCTGAGCCAGAAGTTCTCGGTTGAATTTTGCCCATTCCAATAAATCGTGTTTTCGATTATCATGAGCTATCAAGGCTATTCTTTTTCGATAATCCATTTTCTCTACCTCATAGTTTTTCATAGCTAATCCTTTCTTACGTGATCTTGAAGAACAGTAATATACATATCAGCAAAAGTTTCAAGATAATTTTTTTTGTATTGTTAGTTTAGCAAAAGAACTATTCAGCAGAATCACTGAGCCATCCAGCATCTTTTGCTATTGTTCTCGAGAAAAGCTTACCAAGGTTTTTTGGGTTTCGGGCTTGGAGAAATTTGAAATAGATTTTATCTCCGGATACACCGATAACTTCTATTTTCCCTTTCATATGGGACATTACAAACTTAAATCTTTTGGCATGACCGTCCAACATGGCTTTGGCTTTTTCTACAATTTCATAACCCTTGAATAAAGGAACTTGAAAGTGCTTTTTAACTCTTTTCACTGGTCTGCATTGAAATAAATAATAAGGAACAACTCCGATTTGCACTAACTTATGCATAAGTTCCGCAATTATATTAGGATCATCATTAACATCTTTGAGCAAAACTGTTTGATTGCTTATTATTATCCCAGCTTTTTGAATTAAAGTAATAGCTCTAATGGATTTCTCGGTTATTTCATTTGGATGATTAAAATGCGTAACTATATATATCCTTTTATATTCGCGATTATATTTTTCAATGATTTCGAGCAATTCACCATCATCGATTATTCTACTCGGCAATGTAACCGGCGTCCTGGTGCCAAAACGGATGTAATCCAAATGCTCGATAGGTGAAAGTATTTCAAGGAACTTTTCAATAATCTTAGTCGGTAAAACAAATGGATCACCACCTGTAATTAACACATTTGTAATCTCGGGATGTTCTTTTATATACTCCGATGCTGTTTCGAATCTATTTATGACTTCTCTATTAGAGAGTCCGACCATTCTTTTTCGAAAGCAATATCTGCAGTAAGTTACACATCTATTAGTAGCTATAATTAGTGCGGTTTGTGGATATTTATGCTGAAGTCCAGGTAAAATTGTATTTTTATTTTCACCGCTGGGGTCGTATGAACCCTCGAGATTCAGCTCATCCACAGATGGAATTGCCATATTTTTTATAGGGTCGTTAGGATCGTCAGGATCGATTAGAGACATGTAATATTTGCTTACGCATATCGGATGTCTCTCAGCAATTTTAACCAGTTTTTTTTCTTCCTCGGGTGGCACATGAATATAATCCTTAATTTTATCTACAGTAACAATTTCTCCCCTTAACTCTTTTTCCAATGAATCTGACATTTCCCCACCTCTATGTTATTAAATTGACAGAGTATTAATTGAATAGGCACTTGGGCAGTCCACTCAAAAATAGAGATACTATAATCCGGAACAGTCTCAGACAGTCGATGTATAATAGCCTATTACACAACTTACTTGCTTGTTTCACTACTTCGAAACAATCGAGGTTAGAGAAGTCATGCAGATTGACAGATTAACTAACCTATGGCTACATTTCATCGCAGCAACAAATTGATATGTTACCCCTTATCAAATCGATAGGTAAATCATACAATGAACAATTAGGTTATAGCAGCCATATTGATAGGTTATCCCCTCAAAGAAGTGCTATCCTCCCCGATTTATCAATATAATATTTCCCTGCAAGAACACAAGAAGAAATTATATTAATGCGGATAATACGAGAAAAAAATAGTAGTTAAATCGAGCTGACAAAACTACACATTAACTTCTCAATGTTGCGATTCTCGTCTGAGATATCTATTATTAAAACTGAATATATTCATAATATGAGATAATTATTTAATCCTAATTACTCGATAAAGCACTATCAAATTATTATGGGCAATTCTTGACATATATCTTCTCCTCGTATATAACTGTGCTCTTTGATGAGGAGTTGTCGGTAGTATTTATTCTTAAAACATATTCCCCCGATTTACTCACGGCAATATGAGCATTAATCTTGAAGGAACATATACAACGGCAGGGATTTTCTGTGAATTCCACTTCAAAAATTTCAATTGTATCCGCAGATGTTTTAACGTTTAGAATAACGGAATCCATACAGCAATTAAACACACCAAGATGCTCGATGTAGATATCACAACCATCGATCTTTATATCCACCTTATGCTCAGTTCCACCACCGACAACACTCCTTATTCCAGGAACGCAGGAGTCGCCAACTGTGTAGTGGATTAACTGTAAATCGTTCTCGGGAGGAGAGACTGTGTTAGAAGTGTTTTCTTTATTTATAAGGCATCCTATTATTAATAATGATACCGTTAATCCTATAAGAGCTAATGTTTTGCGGATATTTCGACTCATATTTTGATCAAGAATATATTAAGACATCGCTTAAAATAATTATTAAATTTCACCTTATTATTTTATTTAAAAATAATTCTCGGGAATTGGATATGATAGTATTATCAGAGCTTGCTTCTCGATTTAATCGACAACGAATCTTTCCGGCAGAATGAAATTCATAGGATTAACTGGCTTTCCAGCAACCCTAACTTCATAATGAAGATGAATACCCGTTGTCCGACCTGATCTACCGCAGGTGCCGATTTTACTACCTCTGGAAATTTTCTTACCTTTAGCTACAAGAATTTCATCCAGATGACCATAGCGAGTTTCATACCATATGTGATCTATAATCACGACTTTGCCGAATCCACCCATTCTACCTGTAAATTTTACTCTACCATCAGCCGAAGCATGAATAGGTGTACCTTTAGTTGCCACAATATCCAGACCTTCATGAAATGCCCATTTACCAGTAATTGGGTCCAATCGCCTACCAAACCCAGATGTAATGTATCCATGCATAGGAATAATCGAGGGTGTATGACGGAGAACTTTTTTATTCTTTTGTATGTACTTTTCAGTTTTCTTAAGAGCGTGAAACTCGTTTTCCAGAACGTATAAAAGCGAATCTATCTCAAATGCTATATTGTTTAATCTTGGTTCGGAAAAATCCTTCAACTGAGGTCCACCAACAGCAAATTCTTTAGGTGGTTTATTAATATCTGCGAGAGCGTATAGCTGTTCAGTCTGAATAGAAACCGATTTTGAAGCAGTTTTAAGCGAATCGAGTCGGTCACGAATAATCGAAACCTCGCTCATAAGCTGCCGTTTTGCTTTCTTTAGCCTTATTGGTTCAGTGTTGTTATTAATCATTACTATGTTCCATGCAAGAACCGCTACGTTCAATAAGATAAACACTCCCAAAATTAAGCTAACTAATTTAGCAATTCTACCCCCGACTTTTATTCGAATGCTTCGGGAGGAATCCTCTGGAGCAAATATTATCGAAAATCCTTTTGCGTTATTCTTTTTCATAGATTCCCAAACTTATATTCCTCGATGAAGATGTCAAGCCTTATTTGACTTAATTATTAGGTTACATCAAACAGTAAAACAACAATTCAACACATATGTAATTTCAAATTCGATATTAACAATTTCATAGGGGAACGCAGAAAAAGCTGAACTGATTTCTATTACTCTTGGACTAAAAAAGGGTCGGGCATAACCCGACCCTGTTGAATTCGTGTGAGTTCATTTATTTAAGAAGCATCATCTTTCTAGTGTCCGTCTTGCCATTCGCAGTAAGTTTATAGAAGTAAATGCTGCTAATAACTTCAAAACCGTTATCATCACGACCATCCCAGACAACTCTGTATTGCCCCGCGCTTATTTCTTCGGAAACCAAAGTTCGGATTTTCTGACCGATCATATTGAATATCCCTAAATCCACAAAGCCATCATTAGGAACATCAAATATAATTTCCGTAGAGACATTAAACGGGTTTGGAGTATTCTGATGCAATGCCAAATGTTCTGGTTTAGTAGCACTGACAAGCATGATTTTATAGGTGCCGGACTTCAGTACAATGTCGTGCTCTACAAGTTGATAATTTTCATTATCGTTCTTAACCATAATCGGATTATCGGTAACCAAGCTTGCATCATTATTAAGAACCAATGTGAATTCATTGTCAGGACGAACATCCTTGAATAGTTGCATATCATTCCTGTCTGCGGTCAGATATGCTGGACGATTCAATCCTACCGGTGGTGGAGGCATTAGTCGATCGTATTCCTCATCAACATTATTTGAGGAATTATTATCTACGATGAGAGTTAGCCTAATATCACCGATTTTTAGATTGGCTATCTTTTCAGGATTTATAGGATAAACATCTCCGATTGCGCTCTTTGGTCGCCATCCAGCTTGAACATGCATTGTCGCTGAGAGATATGAACCGGGAAGGTCTATGTATACCCAGTATCCCAATCCCGCATCGATAAACCTAGTGTCCTCATACATACCTGTCTCGGTATTATATAGATAGACCACATCGCCAAAGATTACATCTATAGGAACTGTCGTAACGTCCGGGGAAGTTATATCAACGCCAGTGAAGTCGAATACAGAACCTATAGTATTCCAACCTTCCGGCATATTCAGAACTTCGTATTCGGTTGTAGGAATACCCGGAACGGAGAAATAAACATCGAGAGGATCGCCAGGTCCCGGTGTATAGAGAACGAAATATGCGAACTTAGTGTGTATCTCTGCAGGATTCTCATAATTCATGGAGAATGGATTATAGATGTAAATATTATGCGGTAGAACCATAGGGAACACTCCACGTAACGAAGGATCATCTGGCTCAACTGGTAGACTAACTAAATTCCAGCCTTTGTGAAGATGCATGAAGTTCGGTGAGAAGTTGATGAAAATTGGTTCATAAAGTTCGAAATCGTATGAGTTGACTTCACGCATATCGATCCTATCGTTCATAATGAATACACCGTAATGAGGTAACTGAGTCGGATCCCATGTAATTGTCCCTCGAGCGTTGGCTGTCCATAGCAACCACCTTGGATCCTCATCTTCAATTCCTTTGAAATCAGCTATTAGTCTGTCTGTATCCAATATGAATGCTGGTGGGATAATTGCATCTGGTGCTGGAGGTGGTGCAGGTGGAGCTAATCTGTCTATACCAGGATCGAATCCTTTGGTTGCGCCATACGCTGCACCCATTGTGAGAACTGATGGTTCCCCATCAACCCATGTAGTTTCTTCACTAACCGGATCGATTATCAAATGAACCGGTGTAAGTTCAAAATCGAGACGCCAGCCGGGAGTTATATAGAATGTATAGTTATAAATAAGCCAATTGCCCTCGATACCATCGCTTACATCACAATCGAAATCCACATTATCTGTAATCTTAAATCCCACGTCGATTACAGCGCCTGTTGCTGGGATAAATATATCAGTTCTGTCGAGAGGAAGTACTACACTTGCAATCGGACCACCCGGCAGTCCAGACCAAAAGATATCGAATACACCATCATCGTAAACATAATGATATTCATCGACGCCATCGGTATGGGTAACTGCAATATCAAGCTCTATGGTTTCCACTTTTATTCCCGACTCATCATTTAACGAGAAAGAAATTTCCTCGAGTTTTTCGTAAATAGTTTCCTCGGGATTAGGGAACTGATTGGCAATTTCAGGTGGCTCAAGATCGACGAAATATTCACCAACAAGTGGATTACCATCCACGATATTGCCGGCAATATCACCAATTTGAGCAAGAGACCATTCTACTGTTTGATTATTCGACCAACCCCAAATAAGCGGAATGTATCTCAGTGTATCTCCAATCAAATCCAACATAGGTGATGCGATAGTATAAAGTCTGCTCTCTGTAACAAACAGAATCTTCGAGGGATCGATGCCTATGTCATCCTGAACGAGTATTTCGATTGTTTGGAATTTACAATTTGTATGCGTATAATTTGGAGGTGAAAGGAGCGAGAATGTCGGTGCATTCTTATCCACTCTGAAGCTCCAACAGAACGGCAAACCCTCTGCAGTGTTTAGATCAGGACCGCAGTAATAATCGACATCATCGACAAGACTTGCCAGACATACACTTACCGGTACACCATGTTCAATCGAAATTCCCGCAGCTGTGAGGTTCAAGCTGAAAGTTAGTCCATCATAACTACACACATCCGGGGTGGTAGTAGGTCCGAAGTAACGACACCTAACCAAGAATTTCATCATATCCTCGTTAATTTTCTCGCATATTGAATCCGCCACATCGATCGAGATTATTACATCTTCATCTCCGGGAAGCCACGATCCGGGTGCGGGTTGCTCGTTGAAATAAACTGGTCCAGTCATGTCGATTATGAAACTCCATGCATATTCTCCAAGATCCCACATTTTATTTCCTAACAAATCTTCAGCACTCAATATCTTACAATTAATTTCGCGAGCATTATAGTATAATCCAGCTGGAGGTATAAATGTGAAAAATTCATTAATCCAATCGAATTGTAACGAATTTACCAAAAATGTATCGCATTCGATAATTGTTGTATCCGGGATACCGGTTATTGTATCGCAAACAATTATCGTATCACTTCTTAATAGACTGTATACTTCCCCTTCCACCATACATTCCACTGAGTAAGGATCGATACCATCAGGATCGTAAAGCTTGAAGGAAATCTCCTGAGTAGGACACGATACGAAAGTTTTGTTTTCTGGATAATAGTCTATAAGATAAGGACCATTCACAATGTAGAACGTAAATGAGATGGATTCGTGATAGAATCCCCATTCATTAGGGTCGCAAAAATCTATTTTATCCTTGGTATTATTAAACTTGACATGAACAGTCTCTCCTTGTGCCCACTCAATTCCAGTTGGGTGCAATAGATCGACATAGAGCACTGGATCGAAAGTGAATGTCTTTGCCACTTCATCCCAGATAAACCAATCAGGCCAAAGAGGAAGAATCGGAAGCGTATCATCGCCAAATGTCTTTATTTCAAATCCACTCGAAGATTTCAGATAGAACTCGATGGACTTGGGATCAATATTACCATATATATCATCCAACATGAAAACAATTGGTTCATCATAATTAATTAATGCTGCACCATGAGCTGGAGAATGTCCTCGGAATATTGGCGGTGTTCTATCCGCACTAACTATCCACGATACATTGTTGTCCTCGAGTTCGTTGTCATACATATCATTAGCGGTCAGAAGCTCAACCTTAATTGTCTCACCTTCTGCAAGTTGCGGTAATGGTGTATAAGTATACGTGATTCTCGTGGGAACGATCCATACATCACAAATAAAGAACGGATGAGATGGACTGGCTAAATCCAATGCGACACCCCATCTATCGGGTACGTTATAATACATATCCGCAACTTCAAGAGCTTCAGCTCTTCCAGTAACAACCGTGTCAAATACACAATAACCATCTAAAGGCCAGCCAGTGCTTACTTCATAAACTCTTGCACCTAATGGCGAAAGATGTGCTGCATAAATATCGAGATAATCCTCCCAATTGGGGATTAAAACGTACGCCAAAACATATTTTGCACCTGCTTCTACGAAATCTGTGGCTGTTTCTGAAACTTGGTCACTGCTCATTACATCTTCTTCATCTTTAAAGTGATGTACATTCAGACCTGCTGGAGAAACGACATCCACAAAGAAAAGTGTACAGCCAGTGTCGACAACTTCGAATTCCAGAACGGTGCATCTTAGACGCCAGTTATATAGGGTGTCTATATCGATTACTTTATAAACAGTATCGGGAACATAGAAATAGTAAATCGTATCTAATGTCATTAAATTATAATCAACATATGGGGAAGACGAATAATCCAATGTATCACCGCGAGCGACGAATTTTATCGATTCAATATCGAGCCCGTTTTCGTCAAAAACCATGAATTCAAATCCTTGATCAGCACATGAAGTAATGGGAACATCGATGTCTCTCGGTGGAACAGGATCGATAATTTCAGCTCTGGGACCTAGATAATCAATCCAGAAATAGAATGTTCTGAAAGGAGAATCCACAAGGGGATGAATGTCACCATATGTAGGTGCATCATAAATTGTTACAAATTCAAAAACCACTTCATCCATTGGAGCCCAAGCTATTCCACCTGCTGCAGGATCGAATATAACCAAATAACCGGAATATTCATGAACCTCGGGTCCCAACATACCCCAAAACGTGTCCACAATCGTAGTATCTGTTACAGTGATTATCAGATCATCATAGCGGTATTCAAAACCATGAACCTTAACCAGCAGACTATCGAGTATCAGTTCACTGTATTCATCCACAACGATCCACCAACCTCCCTGCGTTGGATTGGTTGAAGTTACGGGACGTGTACCATCAAATCCAGTAATTCCACAATCCCATATAAATGGACCGGATAAATCAACAGTGAATTCCGTTATAATAGGTAATGTTGGAATCGGATCACCGGTAGTTGTAACACCAACGCCTAAGGAACATTGCACTACACCCTCATCATATGGTCCGGACGGTACATAAACCAGATTCGGCGCCGACCAGGTTAGCTCTGGATCCAATCCTTCAAGATAGAGAAACCCATTAACAAACAGACCAAGAGTTGTAGTCCTTATACTAGCAAAACTTGAAAATGTGTAGGTAATAGATTGGTACGGATCACTAGTTGTGGTTCCGTCGACAGGATTTGTCATTGTGATTGTCTGCGCTGCAATTGGTAGGCTAACCAAAAGAAACGCAATAATCAAAAGTTCCGTTCGCCTCATCCTTGCTCCTCCTTCATTTTTTGTTTTTGATTTGATTGATTTTCATTATCACATCTTCTAAACTACATTAAATCATCACTATTTCACTAATCTTAATTTACACAATTTTAAAACAATTTCATTAATCTTTAACTCTAAATCGAAAAAAATATCTACAATTCTTACTAATTCCATTCGTTTTTTATTTGTTTGTTGAAGCTTCCAAAATCAAACTGCCTTTTTCCACCTCAATACTATTTTTCGAAATATCCCTCCATTTATTCGAACATTATTTATTTCATCCACAAATTTTCAAACTGTAATAATGTTTCTACATTCCGAGACATTATAATTAGGCGTTTTCTAAAAATTACAATTATCTAACTCTTCGTATTTGATATTGTTCCATTTAAAAATTGTTACATAATACCATACGGTTAATTCTAAGATCTTACTGCATCTATCCTATTAATAACAATTCACTATCCCAACAAAATAACTGAAACTTTTAAACTCTAAATCCGTAATCCTTCTCCACCTGTATAAGACTAACAAGCTTTTACTCTCCTTTTTCCCCTCCCAAATAGCAGCAACAAAAAAAATCGTTATTATTCTGACAGAATAATTTCTAAAAACTTTATAGTCAAGCCAAAAGACAAATATTTTTCTTAATCTGCCTAACCCGGGCAGAATCTCCTACTCTCAAACGATATAGAATTTTTATCCAAGAAAGCATTTATGCTCTTAATGTCAAGAGAAAAGTGGTTTTAAACTAAGTTGAAAAATCTCTTTTTCTTAATTAAAAAATTTATATTTTCTAAAAAAATATTTTTCCTTGTGACTGATATAATAAATTAATTTGTTGCAAAGATTATCAAAGAAATTATTATTGGTTTCAATTTGAATATAATGGAGGTTTTGATGCGAAGATTACAATTATTAACTATTGCACTACTTTCGCTTTTTATTTTCGTAAATTTTTTGTGGGCGGAAAGGGCAAGGGGAGCGGTTTTGTTTCTAACCATAGGACCTGGAGCAAGAGCTGCAGGTATGGGTGAGTCATTTATTGCCGTAGCTAACGATCCTACGGCTACATATTGGAATCCAGCTGGTCTTGGGAAGTTCCCACTTTCCAGTAGATGGTATAATATAAATTTCCCTGATACCGGTGTTAAAGCTGTTGCACCGGTTAAAACCTTAAGGTCGGATAAAGATTTTAGAAAGTACGATCTGTGGGTTGCTTCAGATAATTCTCTGCAAATGCTTAGAAGAGATAAATGGCTAACCGGTGAAAAATACACAGTTGTGGATCCTGACGGTCGAGAAATAAAAAGTATCCTCGAGGATTTCATGGAACTTAGATCCTACGATACCAGCTATATTTCTCGTGATGTCCTAAAGAGAATAAGAGATTATAATGAACTCCTTGACGATTTAGTACCCGAAGGAACCTCGATCGAGATACCATTTAAGATCTTTGTGCCGGAAGTTATAACTGCTCTTGCTGGTGGCGATAATGTTCTATATGTAGGAACAAAATCAGGAGCATATAAATATTCCAGTGGTGTTTGGCGAAAGCTTTCTGGGAAAAATTCACCTGAAAAACTACCTATTGTTTCTATGAGTGTGGATAATAGAAATAACCTTTGGGTCGCAACACCCGAAGGATTATTTGCTTATAGAGGAAATAAATGGAGTAAATACAGCGCTGCAAGTGGATTGCCCTCCTCTTCTATTAGATCGGTATATGCAAAATCCCCAAGAGAAGTATGGATTTCTACTAAAAGAGGAGTTGTAAAATTCGACGGCTCAAAGTGGTTTGACACTTATCATTACTATTTAGCAGGAACTGTTAAATGGGAAAATGTAGTTAAGGATATCTGTGGTGTGGAGAGCACTCAGCGTCTCGAGGCTCTGACATCTCAACTTAAAGCTGCTAATAATAACCCACAAAATGAAAAACCACCATCAGATGTCAGAGTGCCGTACGATCTTCTTTTCTCGAATGAGGTTAAAACAATTTATATGGACTCGAGAGATAATGTCTGGTTCGGAACAGATTTGGGACTCATAAGGTTCGATGGCAAGAGATTTAAAGTATTCGGTTGGCGTTCGGTAATTGTCAAAGATTCAACCACGATACAAGATTGGGTTAAGGCGAAATGGCCACATCTATCCAGTACCGAAATACTGCAAACCACACAAAAGATAAGAGAATTTGGTTATATGAACAAATCCGAAATCTCCGCAGGTGAAACAATAGAAATCCCAGCCAGTCCGGCAAGCGGTGAAATTTATGATATTTCTGAGGGTTTCATTAAAGGAGATATGCTGGTCTCCACAGAATATGGATTAATGAGATATCATTCAAATCTGGGACAATTCAGATATATTCTGGCTGGCAATTTGAAAGATAAAATTATTACACATATTATTACATCGGGTAACGAATACTGGTTCGCTGATTCAAAGGAAATGACTGTATATTCTCAAGGAATCCCAGGATTATCGCTTATGCATGTTAAATGGCTTCCAGAACTCGCCGATGACATTTATTATGAATATTTTTCAGGAGTATATTACCTCGAGGAATGGGGAACAATAGGAGGTGCAATAACTTATATCTCTCTCGGTCAAAGCAAGCAAACCAACGAATGGGGTGAGGAAATCGGTGCTTTCTATTCATACGAGATGGCTCTTTCTGCATCATACGGAGCTAAGATCTTTCCAAACTTTTACGCAGGACTGAATTTCAAATTTATCTATAGTGCATTGGCTCCACAAATATACGTGGGACACGAGAAAAAAAGCGGAACAGGTAGTTCATTTGCGCTCGATTTTGGAGTTATTTACGATACACCTCTTAAAGGTTTAGTCACCGCAGCCACTGTTCAGCATCTTGGTCCAGATATTCACTACATCGATGCAGCGCAAGCAGATCCTCTCCCAAGGAATCTTCGTGTCGGTTTGGCATATCAAGCAATTAAAACAGATTATCACTCTCTTATTACAACTGCAGAAATTGAGAAAGAAATAATTAAATTCAAGAGCCCCGATAATCCATGGTCTCTCGAGTGGCATTATGCTGTCAAACATCTCGGATTCGAATACACATACGCAAACTTCTTCTCAGTAAGAGGTGGCTATATTATAGATTACGATTACTATCCAAAAAAAGAATCGGTTGAGGATATCAAAGATCCGGGATACAGATTCAAAACGGGAGACTATATAGGTACGAACTATTACACCTTTGGGCTTGGTCTTCAATACGGTAAGCTATTGTTTGATTTTGCATACATACCAAAAGTTAGCGATCCGGAGAATAAAGGTAGCTCATTACCGCTTTCGGATATTATGAGATTATCGGTTACTGCACTATTCTAGTGTTTTTATTTTCTGAGATTTATAATCATTCATGATTGCTACGATTTGATCATATTATCATCTCAGTCAATAATATTAACTTTAAATTAGACACGATAACCCTTATTTTCGGAAATACTATAATGGTGGAGGAATGAGGATGTGGAATCGGCGAACAATATTCTTAATTTTCCTTTTGCTGTTTAGTTTTGCAAGAGGTGATTTTCGAGTCAATAAAATAACTAATGACACATTACGACCAAGAATTAATGCAACAATCGAATTATCAAAACCAAACCCCAATCCACCACTTCTCGATAAGCTCGACCGAGAATATCGCTATTCTCTTCCAACCGATGTGCTAATTCACACATATACGATAAAGATATGCGCAATTAGAGTTCAGTTTCAACTTGATGAGACGGATAGTAGCACTGGTAATGGACAGTTTGATCTTACAGCAGATGATAGCATAAACTTTGATCCACCACCTCACAACAAATCGTATTTTGCATCGCACCTCGAGGCTTTGTCACGATATTATAAATTCGTATCCCATGACAAACTAAACCTAATTTATGATATATTTCCTGAGGATGAGAATGAAGCGTATACGCTTCCAGAACCGATGGGATATTATGGCCCAGAAGGCTGGTTTGGCAGCGATCCGGGGTCACGTCTCTTTGGGTTTTTTAAAGATGCAATACGACATGTGGATTCTATTGGAAGTGTTCCATTCTGCGATTACGATGTTATAATTGTATTTCATGCTGGAAGCGATTGGCAAAATGATGTAGCTACATTTTATCCAGATCTGGCAGAATTATATCCAGATATATTCATCCCCAGTCCATACGACTTACCGACTGCGTATTTAATCCTCCCCGATGAAACATTGGCTACATGCATTACCCAGGGAATTGTGATGCCCGAACATGCTTATCAGGATGGTCAAACTGTTCTTATTAACGGTATTCTGGCTCATGAGTTCGGACATTATCTGGGTCTTGTGGATTTATACTCCACCTATGATTTTACTTCAAATATTGGGTATTTTTCACTTATGGATAACGGTCATGCTGCAGGTATTCAACTTGTTGAAGAGGAAACAGGTGATGTATATGATGTTTTCGGTTTATTGCCGACTTATCCTTCGGCATGGGAACGGGCTTACCTTGGCTGGGAAAATGTGGTCACATTAGATGACCCTATTGCCGATTTCGAGATCTATGCGTGTGAAATTCCATTGCGTCCGAACAAAGCTACAATTGCAAAAATCGACATCGATGAATTCGAATATTTCCTTATAGAAAATCGTCAGTCAGAACCGTGGGACGACATTTCCAATGTAGCAATACGTCAAGACTCTATCACCGGTGTTATAATGGGGATTCAATATAACGACGAATTCATTGGTGCTTATGATTTCGCTTTACCGGGTGCCGGAATTCTTATATGGCATGTGGATGAAAAAGTTGCATACGGTGATTTTAACAATAATGGTATTAATAATTTTCTTGACAATACACTTCAATGGGATTGGGAGAGAAGATTTATCGATCTTGAGGAAGCCAGTGGTATTCAGGGCTTCGACCTTTGGACAAATTATTTTGGGGAACTGGACGACTATTATAGATACTCATCCCAAATATTCGATCCATACACAGTTCCAAATTCGGACAACAATTTTGGCGGTAGAACAGGAATCTCTATATTTAATTTCTCCAGATCCAACATAATAATGCCTTTTTCGTTCGATTATGAGGGTCCTCGATTGGATTGGCGTTCAACTGTGGGATATCCGATTTTAACATCCCCGCTGCTGGTGGACTTGAACAACGACGATAGTCTGGAGATACTCGCTCAATCTCACGGCTTGTTATTCGCGTGGAACAACGACGGAAGCTTTTTCGTCCCAGGATCTGATATTATTCAATTGATTATTTTCAATAGTGAGACAATATATGTTCCAATACCGTTGGTTTATAATTTTGAAGTAAACATCACAGAACCAAAAGCTGGAGATATTGACGGAGACGGTCGAATCGACATTGTTCTGGGAGATGAACTTGGACGAATTACCGCATTGAATCCTGAGACGAGTTTCACAAGGTTTAGCATCAAACCAGGCTTCCCAATTTACATCGATTATAAAGTTATAATTCCACCAACGCTATACGATATCGATAATGATGGCAAAGACGAGATAATTGCAGCTAATAATAAAGGCAGATTAATTGTTATTAAGGAAGATGAGATACTATGGGAATATGAGCTTGGTGGTTTTCCAGTTGGTTTATTCGGTCTTCCTGATGGAAGAATAATCGCAGTCGCTCAGCAAACATTAGGGCGTGTATTTTTGTTTTCAGCCGATGGAGAATTATTGAAGCGATTCGATCTACCTGTTGGTGACCTCCAAGTTCCAGCGATTGCAATGTCTGAAACCGAAACTCTCATTATTCTAACATCCAGACAGGGAAGAAGTCCCATTAATGAAAATATATTTTTCGGTTCGGGAAAACCTGTTCCTGTTGGTGAATCCAATGGTCAACTTGTTATAGTGAATCTTAGCGGGGAAATAATTGAACCGTATCCTGTGGAACTTGCAGCTTCTCCTTCCGGCCCAGTTCTTAGTGATGAAGATGATGGTTTGAGAATATTTTTTACCACGGACTCCTCACTGTATTGTTATCACCTCAATGGCTCACTTTGCGAGAATTTCCCAGTAGAATTTAGGAACGACGTTTTATGGGATTCCCCGATAATTATCGACGTAGACGATGATTCCAACAATGATATATTAGTTTCTTCCGAGGAATCCAAGATTTATGCGGTTAACATGAAAGGTGAAATACTCAACGATTTTCCTATAGCATTAGGAACAACAATAAGCACACCCTCAGCAGGGGATATCGATAACGATGGTGTAACGGAATTAGTTCTGAGTTCTTTCGATGGCGTTCTGTATGTTTGGGACGAATTAGGAAAGGATGTAGTCTGGCCATCGTTCTGGTATAATATCGGTGGAAACAGGATATTTGAATTCGAGGATAGAGAAATCGAGCCGAATGCAGGAGCTAAGCTTATCCAGTCATTCTACAATTATCCAAATCCTGCAAGGGATATTACGTATTTTCGTTTTAGGCTTAATGAAGACAAAGATGTTAGAATTAAAATTTACGACGATGCCGGGAATTTGATCGATGAATTAACCGATAGAGCACATGCTGGCTTGCCTTGCGAGATTCTTTGGCGCACAACAAAAGTGGCTTCTGGAGTTTATTGGGCTATTATCGAGGTAGACGATAAAACTATCCGAAAGCCATTCGTTATTGTTAAATAATCCATACAATGCCCTCAAAAACTAAAATAGCGATAATAACCGATAGAGATTATTTCTACAGGATCGATGTCCTTCTCCGCAGGAAATTTGGCAACCCTGACAAGTCATACCTCGATCCCACAGCATCTCTCGTGAAGGGAATATTATCTCAAAACACCACCGATGTCAACCGTGACAGAGCTTTTCAAAATTTAATAAATACCTTTCGAGATTGGGAAGATATTTTAAATTCTGACGAAAAACTAATTGCCAATTCGATAAGGATAGCAGGTATGTCCAACCAAAGAGCCACTCGGATTAAGAACTTATTACACTGGTTAAAAGAGCAAAACAAAGGCGAAATAGACGCAGAATTTATATTAAATATGGAACCCACATTGGCAATGGATAAATTGCTCAAATTGCATGGGATTGGAATAAAAACGGCAGCAGTATTCTTATTATTCTGTTGCGATGCGCCATTTTTCCCTGTCGATACTCACATAAAACGTTTAATGGTCAGACTTGGTGTTTATCCCCAGAAAACCTCTGCAGAACGAATGATCATCGAGTTATCCGAGATAATTCCCTCCGAGTTACATTACAGACTTCATTTGAATTTGATAACTCTTGGAAGAGAAATCTGCAAAGCTCGCAACGCACAGTGTGAAATATGCCCATTAGATAAGGTTTGTAGCAAATTTCTTAAATGAGATAATAATTTTAATATAACTTATGTCAGTTTACTTTTAGTTTAAGAGCTTTTATGTCTCGAAAGGCAAACTTTTAGGCTTGCATTTCAGATTCTTCAGACAATATTATATGAAAATTAGGAGTTGCAAATGAGGATAAAAGAGCATCCAATTCTTGAGTTTCCGTGGATGAAGGAAGGCGAAAAACCAAAAGTTGTTAGTTTCATTTTCGAGGGACGAACAATGCGCGGCTACGATGGTGAACCTATATCCGCTGCTCTTCACGACAACGGTGTTAAAGTGCTTAGATATTCCATTCGATTTAAGAGACCGAGAGGTTTCTTCTGTGCAATCGGTAAGTGTTCCTCATGTCTTATGAATGTTGATGGTATACCTAATATTAGAACATGTATAACTCCGCTACGTGAAGGCATAAATATACAGAAACAAGTGGGGAGAGGTAAAATCTTTAATCGAGGAAAATAATTCGGTCATCAACGATAAATATTGGCAGATTATAACTTTTTTGAAAAAGCGTAATACATCGAAAAAAGTCGTTCATCAAAATCTAAATTTAATATTAATAACTTATCCGTTAAGAGGTATGAGATGAAAGGGATTTTAAAATCAAACAACAAAACTTCTTGTTGTATGCCAACTGCAAAAAACCATAATGGTACATTTATAAGTGCTTTCTTGGTTTTTGCTGTAATTCTTACGATTTTAAGCGGGATTATTAGTCCAATTTCTGCAGAAGTTCCAACTGAAGGGAAAAAACGAGCTGCAGAAAGAGCACCAACTCTCGATAAAGTCGTTTCTAAGATAAAAGTTCTATATGTAATTCCTCCCGGCAATTTTCAAGACATGGAACTCTTTGAAACAAAGAAATACTTAGAATCGAAAAAAATTGAGTCCACAATAGCATCCACTGATACAGTGGAATTTAAGGGTATGGAAGGTGGAACGATCACCCCCGATATTTTGCTATCTAAAGTCGATCCGAAAGATTACAAGTCGATAATTTTTATAGGTGGTACGGGTACAAAAGCACTTTTTGACAATGAAGATGCTCATAAATTAGCGGTGGATTTCGCAAAAGAAAATAAAATAGTAGCGGCTATTAGTCTTGCGCCTGTTATTCTGGCACGTGCTGGGGTTCTTAAGAATATTAGGGCTACAGTATCTCCTTCCGGTAAAGAAGAACTTATTAACGGCGGTGCAAGATATGTAGATAAGGATGTTGTAACCAATAGAAGGTTTATTACAGCTAACGGTCCTGACGCCACACAGTCTTTTGCTAAGGCTATTGAGAAAAGAATAGCACGAGAAGAAATGTTTAGTCCAAGATTTCGCAAGAGTATCATGCCTACTGAATAACCAAACGTAAAGACTTGCTTTGTATAATTAGTTATATCGTCGATTCTACCCTCATTTTGCGTTACTTGCGAAATGAGGGTTCTTTATGCGATTCTTCTTCACAATTTCCAGTCACAGTTTGCATTTGTGAGTTTCTTTGTTAAATTTATTTATTATGACCGATAAATTAGAATACAATGTGTCGAGAGATGAATCACATCGAATCCATACTCTGTTTGCAGCTAAATCATTATACAGATTGAAGTTTGCATTAGGAATTCCCGAACTAAATTGCGCTCTCTCTATTCGGTCGAAACCTCCTCAAATACTTCTTGAGCATACATTAGCTGAAATTAAATCATCGGTATTACCTTCTCGAATCGTTCTTCTAAAGCAGATTCATTCATGTATAGTTCACAAAATATCAAATCGAGATGACATAGAGAGATTTAACGGTATCGAAGGGGACGCTCTAATTACCGATCTGCCCGATGTGGGATTATGTGTTTCAGTAGCGGATTGTGCACCGATTATTCTTGCAGATAAAGTCAATAAGGCAATAGCTTTGATTCATGCCGGATGGCGCGGGATAGATGCGGGAATCGTCGAACATTGCGTCGAAATCCTTTTCAATTATGGAGCGAAACCGAGAGAAATTTTTGCGTATATCGGTCCAACAATAGGCAAGAAAGACTACGAAGTGGATTCCAAATTCTTGGAATTATTCCCTGATTCAACTCAAAAAATTAATGATAAATTTTTTTTCGATATCCCCGCAGAGATAAAAAGAAAACTTGCGATGAGCGGTATTGAAAATGTTTATATATTCCCATATAGCACAAAGGATTCTATGTGGCTTCATTCGTATCGTCGCGACGGTATTAGAGCTGGCAGAAATCTTATTGTAATCTGGAAAAATCAATCGAGATCATGCCTATGAAGAAGAAAATATTAATACTGCTGATGATATCCATATCCGCAACCGCAATGGAAGTCGTCGGTGTACCCGGAATTTACAAGGAAATTCCTGCCAAGTATTTGCCACAGGCTCTGTGGGAAAAGGGGTATTGGGAAGCAAGTATCGATTCTGTCGCGAACAGCAAAATGTTTATTACACTCGGTAGACCGTCAAAAATAAACTCATTTAAAATTAATCTACCCGACTCTGTGGCTAAACACTTGAGGAATATCGATCCTCCCTCCAAAGGTTCTCTCGTTGATGCACAGCGAATAAAGATTTTTTTAGACGATGTTGTGCACCGATTAGAAAACTCTGGATATCCATTTGCTGCATGCTCTGTATCGATGGATATAGCGGATAACAACGAGAAAGAAATTACATTGGACATCTCATTTGAATTGGAAACAGGTCCATACATCGAGCTTCTCTATCTCGATTCCCAGATCGATGGGAAAACAAAAGGCAGTGTTATAGAACACTTAATGCTGTTCAAGCCAAACAAACCGTTCAGAAAAAAATATATTCAAAGTGGAAGCAGAAGACTCAGAAGGTCGAGAATTATCCGACTTCGAGGAGAACCATATCCAGCCATCGATTCGGAAGGAAATTATGTTCTGGTTGTTAGAGGAAAGGATCTTATCGTAAATTCGTTCCAAGGAATTATTGGGACAGATGGCGAAAAAATACTCGGAGACCTCCAGTTTGCCTCGAAAAATTTGTTTGGCACAGGTCGAAAATTCTCGATAAAACTCTTTCTTGAAAACGAACGTACAACTTTTGAACTCGATTATATCGAGCCATTCTTGGGAAAATCAAATATCTCGCCACAATTTAGAATGAAATTCCAGAACGCTGATTATGTCCGCCAGAATTATCGATTTGGTGTGCAGTTCCCCATAAGCTTCGAGTTAGACGGTTACACCGGTTTCTCTATCCGACGAAATTATCCCTCCGAAACACCTAATGAAGGCACAAGAAGTTTAGCTCTGGAATTCTGGGGGAGCTATACATCGCTTGAGGATGTGTTGATGCCGAGATCAGGATTCACTATGCGTTTAGGTGGTGAAGTATCACGAATAAACGATTACAACGAAGATGAAATTCAACCGGCTGCAAATGCCAATTTTTCTGTGTTCGCAGCTTTTCCAATTAAAACATTGTCCATATGGCTCAAAGCAACAGGTTCGGGATACATTGAACCAAAACTCCCCGACTTCTCCTTATGGTTTCCACTCGGTGGTTGGACCAATCTGAGGGGTTATCGACAGGAGCAGTTTTATGGTGCCAAAATCGGCGTTCTAACTATCGAACCTCGATTGTTTTTCCAAAACAATGCATCGGTATTAGCCTTTTTGGATATCGGGGCTTTTTACAATGACGATGGATGGCAAGTAAAACCGGGATACGGCGTTGGATTTGAATTCGCACGACCTCCCGGTACTATGGCTATCATCTACGGTCTTGGCGAGGATAGGAAGATATCGAAAGGTTTAATACACATTGGTCTTCGATTGGATATTTAATAGGTACAATGACATATAAAATTAATATTACAATTAAACTAAGAATACTGAGGAGACTAAAGTAATGATGGTTTTCGCAACAGGGACATGCGGATTTATAGGGAGTCATATAGTTGACAATTTAATCGACAGGGGTTATTCTGTGGGTGCATTGGCTCGCGGATGCAGCGATACACAATTCCTTTCTCCAAAAGCCAAGCTATACAAGTTCAATACATTCAATCCGGAAGAAGTCGCCTCTGAACTCACCGATATCGATTACTTTGTTCATATCGCAGGACTAACCAAATCGGTTAAAAGTAAGGACTATTATTCAATTAACAGTGAGTTAGTTAATGTTTGGCTTAAAGCATGCCATAAATATTGCAAAAAACTTAAGAAGTTTGTGTTAATAAGCTCGATTGCTGCACTGGGACCATCCGATATGCCACTAACAGAGGATACAACACCCAATCCTACAACCGAATACGGCAAAAGCAAACTATTAGGCGAGAAATACGCAGAAAAGTTTATGGATAGATTGCCAATAACGATAATAAAACCTCCAGCCGTTTATGGACCACGAGATAAAGATTTCTTATCATACTTTAAATCAGCAAGTCGTGGCTTTCTTCCTATTCCTGGAAATAAAAAGTGTCAAGTATCATTCATACACGCTATCGATCTTGCAAATGGGATTATTTTAGCTATGGAAAGCGACAAGAGCACATGTGAGACTTTCCTGATTAGCGATGGCACAATTCAAACAAGAGAGAGCTTTGCGCAAAAGCTTTCGGAAAATTTTGAAAGAAAAACTTTCACCTTTCGCATACCCATTTCAATATTATGGTCTGTTGCTGCAAGCAATGAATTAATATCCAAAATTACTCACAAAGCTCCATTGCTCTCCTTTGCGAAAGCCAGGGATTTAATCACCCCATGGCCAGTAGACAGCTCGAAGATAACCAATATTCTGGGTTTTAAGCCTCGATACAATCTCGATACAGGTCTCGCAGATACTGCAAGATGGTATCGTTCGATTGGTTGGCTAAAATGAAAAAATATGCACATATAGGCGATGCAGTTATTATTATGTTGGTTTTGTCACTTGGCTTTTCACCCTATTGGTTCCGAGCGAAAAATGCAACAATAGACAAATTCATTATTGAAATGAACGGTGAAAGATTTGCGGTAATCGATTGCGATGCCGATACAACAATCGTTGTTCCTGCACAACTGGGACCTATGATTGTAGAAATTCATGATGGCTCAGCATGGGTTAAAAGCTCAAGCTGCCCATTGAAATACTGTGTCGAGATGGGTGCGATATCAAAACCACATCAAATCATTGCTTGCGTTCCCAATAAGGTGTTAATTAAGGCAACAGGAAATGGAAAAAAAAGTAAGCTCGATGCAATTCTCGATTGAAAGAAACAGGAAAATTGCCAGATATGCAATATTACTTGCTATATCGCTGTCGATCTGGGTTTTGGAGGAGTTTGTTCCACGACCTGTTCCTTGGATGAAACCCGGTCTCTCGTATGTGGCGGTTCTTGTAGGTATGAGCATATTAGGACCGATCATGGGCGGAAGCATTGCAATTTCAAGATCATTGCTCGGTTCACTGATATTAGGAAAGCTATTATCCCCATCATTTATATTGTCTATAAGCGGTTCGGTTGCCGCTTCAATTGTTATGATTCTTTTATTCCCGCTAAAAAACCGACTTCTTACGCCTTTGGGTATTAGCGTTGCTGGATCATTTTCGCATATTGCAGTTCAAATTGCAGTTGCTGGAGCGTTGTTTTACAAAATGGATGTCGTTCTTGCATTGTTGCCTGTTTCGACAATATGGGCTGTTATTGCCGGTGCAATCGTAGGAATAATTTCAACCGCAGTGGAAAAAAACCTATTGAAATTTTATAAATGATTATTTAACTTTCATTAATTGATAAAAAATCTTATTATTTCTAAGAGAATTTTGAGAGTTAATGTATAACGTATTTCAAAAGGAAATAAAACAATGAAAAAAGTAATCCTTCTTATGGCATTTATTCTGTTGGCTCTAATGTTAACTGGCTGCACACTCACTAAGGATTTCGAGTTCGATATTGAAAGGGAATTCGATGTTACACATCCACATAGCACATATTCAAATGTGGAGGATGTGGATGCAACAGAATCCAGTTCCGACTTCGAAAAGTACAAAGAAGATCTCGAGGACCTTGAACTTCAAGCTGCTTATTACACAGTAACCTATAACGGGAATACTCACGCACAAACGGTAACTCATGCAGTCCTGAGTGTGGACGAGATAGGCGGAACTACTCCAGTCGAGCTCTCTCATGTAGACAACATCAATCTCGACAGTGTCCTGAATACCGAAATCAAACTAACAGTTAATTCAGATGGTGAAGATAAACTTATAGAACTACTCGAAATAAGCCCATATTCTGCCAGATTCACATTTGATGGCACTGTAACCGAAGAACCAGTGGATTTCAAAGTTAAATTTAGGCTTAGGTTTAAGGTAACTTATAAGAAGAAAATTATTTGATAACTCTTTTAAATTTTTTGATAAAAAATTCCCATCCTTGGAAGACGGGAACTTTAATAACATTTCTCAGCTCGATCTTAAATAATTAATCTGTCGTTTCTACCGAATAACTGATCGGTGCACCGTCGAAAAGACCGATTGTCCCAGAAGTGACAACTAACTCACCTTCGGAAAGACCCTCCTTGATCTCGGCCAAATCCTCGCTTATAACACCGACAACTATCTTCCTACATAGTGCTTTTCTATCCTTTGCCACAAAGACCAGAGAATCTCCCACAACAGCATTGAGAGGAACAGTTACTACAGATTCAGCGCTTTCTATTATTATCATTGCATCCGCATACATACCACTCTTGAGTTTCATCAATGGATTTGAAATTTTAACTTCGACGGTATAGGTTCCGGAACGAGGGTCTGCAATTTGGTCTACTCGGTTTACAATACCAGAAAACAACGTATCCGGGTACGAATCAAAGCTAACATTAACTGTCATTTCTCGCATAACTTTCGGAATATCTCGGTCCGACACTTCCAATTCCAAACGTGCTGAACTAAGATCGACAAGAGTTACTATACCTCTTCCTCCCATCATAGCATTATAGAATTCACCCTCATTACCAATTACTGATGCAATAATTCCTGAGAAAGGTGCTCTAAGCTCGATATTCTTGCTGGCACTTTCGTATAAAGCCTTAGCGTTTTGGTATGCAGCTTTAACTTGTTCAAACTGGGCATCAGGAATCGAACCTTGTTCGTGCAACTTTTTCATTCTTTCATAGTTATCCTTTACCATGCCAAGGTTTGCTTTTGCTTGGTCGAGTTGTTCTACTGATAACCTCGCAACTAATTGTCCTCGAGAAACACTCTGCCCTTCTACGACGTATATTCTGTCAATGAATGTGCTTATACCAGGTCCAAGAGAAATTTCTTTGATTCCTTTTGTAATACCACTGTATTTAATATACGCTCCCACATTTCCTTTTTTGACAGGAGAAACCAAAACTCTAAGTGCACCCTTCGAATGTATAGGTTCTTCCTTTCCCTTTTTCTCCTTGCTGCATCCTGTTAACAGAATTGCTGCGATTATTAATGGTAAAATCCATTTTTTCATTATTTTAACCTCACATTGTTTTATTTCGATAGAATAGTTTCCAATTGTTTTTCTAAATCACCAGTGAATAACTCAAGTTGCGAGATTGCAATATTATGGTCTGCCAACATGTTAAGTCTGTTGATCTTTGCTCTGGTAAGATCTGCTTGGGCATCGAGAAGTTCGGTGTTGGTTGCGGAACCCACATCGTAAAGGTCGGTTGTAACTTTGAAACTTTCCTTTGCTGTTTCTATAGCTTTATCGGCTATCCCAAGTGATCTTTTTTTCTCGTCATAGTTATTATATGCGGCTTTTGTAGCTATTACAATTGCATCCTTTGCATTATTTATAGTAAACTCTAAACTTGCATTCTGAGCTTTAGCTTCACTTATCTTGGAGATATTTGATCCCCAATTGAAAATATCCCAGCTTAAAATTCCAACAGCTGTCCATGAGTCGTACCACCTGTTCTCAAGTTTTCTGTTCGGCTTGTTGTATGCATAATTAAAAACCGCAACAAACGATGGCAGTAAACCCTCCCAAGCCATTGTCACATTGAGCTTCGCGAGTTCTAAACTTCGATTTAGGATATGAATATCAACAAAATTCTTCAATGCCATAGATACAGCTGTGTTCTTGGTCAAGCCTATTTCCCTATATGTTAAAGTATCAGCAATTTCTATATCGTCAGTTGTCGCTATGCCTATCGCCATTTTTAGGACATCGATGCTTAAATTAATTGCATTGTTAGCCTGAATAACCATAAGTTCGGTTTCAGCTCCTTTAACTTGTGCAGAAAGCAAATCCTTTTTATGTATCATACCAGCATCGGTCATATTTTGAAGTTGCTGAATATGAGCATCCATCTGCTTTTTAGAAACCTCTGCGATTTGAAGAAAGGCTTTTGCTTGAACATATTGATAGTATGCCTTTTTAACTTCAGCTACTGCATTAAGTTGTGCTTTCTTAAACTCTAATTTGCTAATCGATGTGTTCTTCTTAGCCATAGCGTAACCTGTCCATATCTGAGGTGCAATTGGTTCTGTTAGATTAATTTCGCCCTTATACATTTCTGCTTTACCCATTTCAATTCTTATAGGGTCGCCTGCCATACCCATACTCGCTGGATCGATAATAGAATAGGGAGCTTCGTTAAGTCTAGTATACGTTCCATTAAGTTGTGCAAATGGTAGCATTCCTGTGAACGCCTGATATTGTTGCGATTTTGCAGCATTGAAATTCTCTCGAGCGGATAATACAGTCTTATTTTGCATAGCAGCAAGCCTTATGCAATCCTCGAGTGTGAGAACGTTTCCAAAAGAAAACGTAAATATCAACAGCAATGTTATGAATAATGTAATAGTTTTCATTTAAGTGCTCCTCTAAGAATAAGCTCAACAATTCTCCTCGCGCTTATTTCACCTTTATATAATCCACTGAATTTCGCGGTAATATAAAAACCTATAACCCCATTAAGAAGTATTTGAAATTCCTCTTCATCTACTCGAAATTTTGATTTACCATAACGCTCCATTAAATTCTCAACAATATCTGTAATATCATCTTTGAATGACATCGATTTAATCCTAAGTTCTTGCAAAATTTCGTCACTTCGAGAATACAAACCATGATGAATGAACGTGAAGAATTTTTGGTGTTTGGAAAAATAGTCGAACCATAATTGAATCATTTCTGTGAGTACATCCTCGAATGCATCATCCGACTGGGAAATTTCCCTTGTCAAATTTAGAAGCTTCTCAAATTTACGAGTTATCACTTCCACGATTATTTCTTCTTTGTTTTTAAAATACAAATATAATGTTCCCTTTGATAGATCTGCTTTTTCTGCTATCTTATCCATGGAAATACTTTGAAATCCATTAGTCCGGAACACAGCTTCCGCAGCTTTCATTATGCTTTCTCGGCGTTCTAATTTTTCCTTTCTTTTTCTATCCCTTATTGTCACTCATTTCCCCTTTTTTAATATCGAATTCAATTGCTGACCATAAATTAACATTATGACCGCTCGGTCAATAATATTATCTTTTCCAACTTTGTCAATTACTTTTAAGTGTTTTTTTTTAATTTTGGAAATTGTAGTTTAAAAACTTCGAATTCGAAGTTTAATTTCCAATAAAAAACCGACAGCCAAACAAAAACTGTCGGTTTAAACAACAAAACAGCATGACTCGTGACAACCCAAACAACAAATTTAAAGCTATTTAATCGAATTTTCTAGTCTTTGGATTTAAAAAGCCCGATCAAATTGCCATCGGGATCCTCTAACACTGCATAAAAACCATAGTCAGGAATACTTGTTTTACCTTGTTTAACCGATCCTCCCAATCCAGTAACTTTCTCAAGATACGGTTCTATCTCGTCAACACAGAAGTAAATTACAGGAGACGAACCGGGTTCTACTTTTTCCACCTTCATCAATCCACCACCAACACCATCGGGAGAATCATACATATAATAATCGACCGAATCTTTTACAAATTCCCATCCGAAAAGTCCATTGAAGAATCTCTCTGAACGATCGGGATCAGTTGAGCTCCATTCTATGTGACACAAAGCATTCTTAGTCATAAGAACCTCACTTGTTATGCATTTATTGATACCGTTTATCTTTTTAGACACATCTGCTAATAAAAGAATAATTAAAAAACTATGTCGATTAGATCTATGCTTAGTTTAATTACAATATTTCCTTTATCTAATCACGATTAGCTTTTTATTCAAGACAAAGCCAGCAGTTTCAAGAGAAACGAAATATATCCCTGTTGTGAAGTCTTTGGTGTTAATCTCGATAGAATGTTTTCCAGCAGAATAATTCCTTTCAGGTATATAAAATATTTCGCGACCAGTTAAATCGTAAAGCTTTAGCGATGTATTTGCAGCTTCAGGAAGATCGAATGAAATAGAAGTTTTGCCATTAAATGAACAATTTGAAATAACCAAATCTAATTCTTTATTCGAATTATTCTCATCGATATTACTACTTTCACCCCATCCAGGAAAGGTTGGAACCCAGCGAAGTGTCCATGTTGCTGGTGATTCGCAATTTGTGGGTGGATTGAAATCAAAAGGTGTAAATGTACTGACGTAATCAGCTCTATCTAAGAAACACCACGAAACCCATATTGTATCCTTAGAACCATAAGATAAGCCTAAAATTCGATAAGAAATGGCAATTTCGTGGTATGTAATGCCACCGCTTGCTGGTATTGGAAGTGCGAACCATCCGTCTACTGCTGCAATTCCAGAAAATGACCATACCCCACCAACTGGTGTGAAATTGCCCATAAACTGACAAATGTGAAATCCAAAGTAATTGGAATTTAAAGTAGCATCGGCTCTATGTCCCAAATCAAAGAACAGTTCGCTAACCCAGAAATAAGGTTGATCGCATTCCCACGCAATGTAAAGACTATCATTACCTTCCACTAAATAAACTCTAACATTATTGTATTTAATTGCATTGGGATCAAAATCTGCCTTGCCATATGTATAGACATTTGCTCCGTTCCATTCTCCAGGAGATTTTATATCATCTATAATTATATCAGCAAATGGTAATGTAGGAAATTCCCAGTATACAATATCCCCCATTGCAATGGTAAAGATCAATCCAATACAGAAAACTAATACAACTTTAAACTTCATTTTAGCACCTCCATGTTAAATTAGGTTTTTGGAATTATTTATTCTTTAAATTATAAAATATTCTTATTGACGTTTACGTCAAGGGAAATTATTATTAATAATAAAAAATTTCTAATTGCTAATGAGGTTAAAATTAATTAATTATACAGGGGTCGTAATAACACATGTGTCAAAAACTAAAGAAATCAGAACTAATAGAATCTGAAAATCAAGCAGATAAACTTCTCGGGATTGGTGAAGTTGCCAAATTACTGAACACAACTACTCGAACAATAAGGTATTATGAGGACCTCGGAATGGTCTATCCCTTTCGAGTGGACGGCAAGGGTCCGAGACGCTATGACAGCCGACATATCGCAATTCTACGCTTTCATCTTCATTGTCGCAAACTCGGAATCTCAATAAAAGAACTTATGGAGATCTCCCGATCTTACTATCATGTGGATTGTAAACTCGGTGATAAATTAGTTCTTGAAACTCTTGATAAACACCTCGGAGAGGTGGAAAAGAAACTGGAAGTATTAGAGGAAATTAGGAAAGGTCTTTTGGATATGATTGAATACGAGAAGGAAAATTCAGTTACTCAGGGCGGTCCTGCAGCACCTCCAAATCACCCAACCAAAAAAGAAGGCAAAAAAAATAAGTAATTTTACATAACCCAATCATTAGAATCTTTCGTTGCGAAGTGAAGATTGCAGAAATTAGTCGAATTATTCCAAATGTATAACTTTTCTCGTTTAAAATCTTCTTTCAAGAATTATTCCTATCATTCGAAATCAGTTGACATGAGATTTTTGTAAATTTACTTTTGCTGGATGTTTTAAAAGCTTTTAGGAGGAATTAATGGCAAACAATGATATTTCGGATAATTCAAATGTCGTTCAGTCTAATGAAGTCTTGGTTACGGAACAAACCACCAGCAAACCGACTACTGTTCCAATTTTCATAATGGGAAAAAGATATCATGTGCCAAGCACACTAACGATATTAAAAGCATTAGAATACGCAGGTTATCGACTTCTCAGAGGTGTAGGATGCCGTGCTGGGTTCTGTGGAGCATGCGCTACTGTTTATAAAACACCGGATTCTTACAAACTTAAAGTCGGGCTTGCATGTCAAACTGTTGTCGAACCGGAGATGTGGGTCACCGAGTTACCTTTCTTTCCTGCAGTCAAGAAAACCTATGATATAGAAAAAATTCCTGCAACAGCTGAAGCTGTTATGGCTATCTATCCGGAAATTGCAAGATGTGTAGCATGTAATTCCTGTACCAGAGTTTGTCCTCAGGATCTCGAGGTTATGGATATAATTCAGGAGACTCTACATGGAAATCTGAAAAAAGCAGCTGAACTCTCATTCGATTGTGTTATGTGCGGTTTATGTGCCAGCCGATGTCCCGCGGAGATCGTTCATTACAATATAGCAATTCTCGTCAGACGTCTCTACAATAGGCATTTGGTGCCGAATTCTCTGGAACTGGCTGTTCGTGTTGAGGAACTGGCTGAGAATAAATATCAAAATGAAGTTGATCGTCTAAAAGTACTCGATGAAGAACAGCTTAGGAAAATTTATTCAGTTCGACCACGCGAGGGAAGTCCTGGTGTCGAACTGAAAACCAACAGAATCGACTGGGATGACGAAATTATGAAGGGAAACGTTAAATAAAATACAAGTAAGCATAATCTTAATGTTCCTAAATTATATAAATAATAGGAGTAAATAATGGAGGATTCTGTATATACCGAACAAATGATCGCTTCAATCCGCAAGGTCGAAGCCACCAGACCTAAAAGGCTCGAGGAAGCCAAACGAGGATATAGATTTGACAAGCTTTCTCTCAAAGATTCGCAGGAACTTCTCGAGAAGTTTCATCCAGACTATATCACCGAGCAGAAAAGAACGCTAAGAGTTGGTCCATCCAAGGGTGAAATATTGAATATCGAAGTTGTAAATATTTTTGAGGGTCACTCACGTATATTTAAACAATATGATGAATTCTTGCGAAGAATAAAAAGTCCCGACTATGTGACCGATGTTCTAATTATAGGTGGAGGTGGAGCCGCTACATCTGCAGCACTAATGGCTTACAAAAACGGAGCAAAGGTTATCCTTGCAACAAAACTTAGAACAGGCGATGCCAACACTATGATGGCTCAGGGCGGAATTCAGGCTGCAGTAACACCGGTTGACTCTCCAGCAATTCATTATCTTGACGTGATTGGTGGTGGACATTTTAAGAACGAACCGGAACTTGTCGAAGCATTGGTTAATGATGCACCCTTTGCTATAGCATGGCTAGAAAAATTAGGAGTTATGTTTGATAGAAATCCTGATAATACAATGATGGTTTTGCACGGTGGTGGAACCTCAAGAATGCGTATGCACTCCTGCTTAGATTACAGTGGTGCAGGTATTATGAGAGTTCTTCGAGATGAAGTGAAAAATCATCCCGAGGAGATCGATCTGCTCGAATTCTCACCAGCTGTGGAGCTAATTCTAAACGATCGCGGGGAGTGTATTGGCGCAATCGTGTTTAATATGGAAACTGAGGAATATCATGTAATCCATGCAAAAGCCACAGTAATGGCTACTGGTGGTTTCGGTAGGCTTCACATCCAGGATTTCCCAACGACCAACCATCACGGCGCAACCGGAGACGGTCTAACTATGGGCTATAGAGCTGGAATACCTATTCGATACTTAGGAGCCGTTCAATATCATCCTACCGGTGCTGCTTTCCCTGAACAGATCGTCGGCTTGCTGATAACAGAGAAAGTTCGCGGCTCGGGCGCAGATGTCGTGAATGTTGATGGCGAAAAGTTCGTATTCCCGCTTGAACCACGCGATGTCGAAGCTGCTGCAATTATCAGAGAAGCTACTCCATGCGAAAATGGTGGAAAAGGCAAAGGTATGGCAACATCTACAATGTATGGTGTATGGTTAGATTCCCCGCTAATCGATCTTCTCGACGGTGAAGGCACAATCGCTAAGAAACTTCCAGCAATGGTTAGAATGGTCAATCGCTTTGGAATAGATATGACAAAGGATCCTATTCTCGTTTATCCCACATTGCACTATCAGAACGGAGGACTTGTAATATCTGCTAATGGTTCAACAATATTACCTGGACTTTTTGCAGGTGGTGAAATCTCCGGTGGCGTGCATGGCACAAATAGGCTTATGGGAAATTCGCTTTTGGATGTTGTGGTTTATGGCAGGAGAAGCGGGACATCCGCTGCAATATATGCCAAAGAAAAATTTATCGATTGGGGTAAACCAACAATCCAACATGTTTTCGAGTACGAACAGGAAATTGCCCAGTTTGAAGATATACCAGAAGATCGCATTACGCCTGTATTACTCCCAGATTATACACCGGAGCATGTCAAGAAGAAGCAATTGACCACCAGTTATTCTGGAAATTTGTGGTAATTCGTAAAAGATTTAATATCCGCAATATTTGCTGAAATTTAGGTAATTACTTCAATTTATGGAAGGTGAATAACTATCCAAATATCGCTTAATTAAATATGTTTTTCTTTAAAAAAAAACAATGTATACTTGAAAACGATTATATTGGTTTAGTTATGTAAAACAATGCGAATTAAATTGGTGATGGAAATATCATTGGCATAAGAGAATTTATGAAATTACAAACTGTAATTCACAACTTATCAACAGAAGTTATCAACATTGTGGATAACTTTTTGAAAGCATCATAAAAAAACAAAAAGCAAGGATGTCTAAAAATGCAAAAATCATTTCTCATATTTCTTATTTTCATATCTCTTTTATTAGCACAAACTTATCAAGGATTTCCACCTGAAGTTGGGTGTTTTACTATTGAAATCGAGGGCAAGGAAATAGGAATCGCAAAATACGCACTTCAACTTACCGAAGACGGTTGGGTTAATTTCGGTTGGGAAATGAGATTGGACAACGAAACTGTAAATAAAACTCATTATAAAACCGACCTTACACCGGAAATGAAACTAATAAATTATTATAGTATTGCCGGTGAGGACTCGTTTAATATTAAATATGCAGATAATTGGGCAGAAGTTTCTCTTAATAATGAAGAAAAAGTAAAGAGCATGTCTTGTTCCGAACAACCGTTTATTTTAGATGTCATGAATATTGGACATTGGGCAATAATTTCGAAGATGGTCAAAATTAATATTGGACATCCTCAATATTTTACAGTGTTGCCAAATCGTGGAAAAACCACAATAGATTTGATGGCAACCCCGACAATTTTGGAAAAGATCGATGATCAAATGCGAAAGAAGATCGAGTTTGAAGCGGATAAAATTCTCACATATATATGGGTTGACACAACCAATTCCAGAGCATATAGAATTGAAATGCCAGAGAAGAAATTTGTGGCTACTTATAATCCCGAATGTCCAGATACTATGGAAGTTGTAATTAAGAGTTTTGGTAAAAAAATGGAGGAATCACTGGAACTTAGAAGACTTTCAGGTATGAAAAGCAACAAAGAAATTAAAAAGCCGCTATCTGTTCGATATTTAAAAGCCAATATAGAAGTGCCCTTTTTTGGGAATGCGCATACCGATATAGCATGGCAAAAACTTGTCAGTAAAAAAGAAATAGGTGCTATTGCTGGCACTATTGCTGTTGATATTTCCGAATATAAAGGCAAGCAATCTTGGAAGATTTCTCAGCTCCCCGAAAAACCGAAAGTCCTTGAACAGTTTACTGTTGCAACAGAAGACATCCCTGTAAATAATGAGCGAGTAGAAATACTCATAGAAAATCTTAAGGGCATAAAGACATGGGAATTCACACAAAACGCCAACCGATGGGTTGCTGATAACATTAAATTCGATCCTAATCAAAACGATGCCAAAATTGCCGTAGAAATCCTTTCTGGCAGTCCGCAGGCAAAAGCAAAACTTTTGTGTGCCATTCTGAGGAAAAAAGGGATACCGTGCAGAACTGTTGGTGGTTTATACTATTTTAACGGTTTTTTCTTGCCGCATTATTGGGTCGAGGTTTGGATAGGTCCCGCCGCAGGCTGGAGACCTGTGGATCCCTCGACTGGCGAGGACAGAAAATTTTCAGCGTTACATATTACTTTGTTTGAAGGTGACGGCGAAGTGGGCGAGGGCAATCTCGAGATTATTAAATATAAATATTAATCTTGTAATCAAAAAATCGCTCCTCGTAATCATTGCTATTCGAAATATCATCTTTATCACAATAAATTAATACAAGATAGCAACAATTGATTTTGCTGTATACTATTTTTTAGATAAACCAAAAGCACTATTTTGCCTCTCTATAATCGGAAATTAATTATGAGAAAAATACTGATATGAAAATTTGAAAAACTGAGAAAATTAGGGGAAAAAACTTTTAATCGAAAGCATAACAGATTATTATGTTTTTTATCCTAAGGTAAGCATGGCTGAATTAGAAAAAAATAAAGAGAAACAAAATTTCACACCGAGAAATGATAGCGGACTACTAATTGTTTTCGAGGGTCTGGATGGTGCCGGTAAAAGCACACAAGTAAAGCGTCTTGCAGAACATCTAAAAAGTGTGGATTTTCCTGTTGTCGTTACGAAATGGAATTCGAGTAAATATATCAGTCGTGCAACCAAGCGAGCTAAAAGAGCGCAATTACTCACGCCAAACACATTCAGCGCATTACATGCCACAGATTTTTTCCACAGATTAGAAAACATTATTATACCATCTCTTGCCGCTGGAAAGATAGTCATCGCTGACCGATATTCATATACTGCAATTGCAAGAGGAAATGCTCGTGGTATCGATACTAACTGGGTTAGTCATATCTTTTCGTTGGCTGTCGAACCGGATATAGTCTTCCTATGCGATTTACCTGTTGAAATTGCACTTAAGCGAGTTATGGAGAAACATTCTAGACCACCAAATTACTATGAAGCTGGAATGGATGTTTCCGGTGAAGTGGATCCAATGGAGTCGTTCAAGGATTTTCAGAATAGAGTGGCAGAGAAGTATGCAAATCTCGTTGAAAAAGGACAAATGATACCCATAGATGTCGATAGACCTGAGGAAGAAATATTCGCTGAAATTCTGGAATTTACTAAACCTTATCTGGATAAATTGCACGCTGGAAAGGAATTTGTTACGTCATCATTGCAGCAGAAGACCCATATGGATTGGTTCACACAAACTTCTAAGATTAATTCCGTTGATGAAAACTATTCACTAAATTTTCCAAAGCATAATTATCCCGGTAAACTCATCGTATTTGAAGGAGTTCACCGAGCCGGTGTAACACACCAAATAAATCTTCTCTTCGACTGGCTACAAGTGCGAGGTGTCGAGGTAGTTAAATCCGGTCTTGGAAGCACGTGGATCACTTCGGAGATAACCGAACGAGCTTTGAGAAATAACTCACTTTCCCCTCGAACTAATGTTCTACTTAATGCAAGTGAGATATCTTATGTTCTCGAGGTTGAGGTTCTTCCGGCATTAAAACGAGGTGCAACTGTTCTTCTAAATCGTTACCTTTTAACTACTTTCGTGGAAGGTCTTCTTCGCAGTATCGATCCAGAGTGGTTAATGAAGACTTTGGCAGGACTGGGTGTTAGTCCTGATTTAACTATCTATATGGATGTCTCATTCGATACTCTTCTGGATCGTGTCGATCTGTCAAACATTTGGGAAAAGGAATCTCTTCATGCTGGGTTGGATATTGGTTTCACTCGGGATGTTGAGACAAGCTTCGACTTCTATCAAAGACGAGCTCTTTCTCTATATCATAAACTTGCAGAAGGAAACGACCTTCCTACACTCGATGGAAATCTTCCCCCAGAACAGAATTTTATTACACTTTCATCTCTCGTAGCAAAAACAATTAATATGGATACAGAAAACATTTTCATCGATTCGGAATTGCAAGAAGTACTCGAACTATACCACTCGCATAATGGTTATTTTGAGCATACGCATAAGGTGCAAGAATTCGCTGTGCAAATATTCGATGCAACAATCGATCTACATGGTCTTGGCAGACGTCCTCGAAAGTTATTAGAATATGCTGCTCTTCTTCACGACATAGGTCACTTTTTGGGAAACAACCACGAGGAAAATTCTTACAAAATAATTATGAACCACAATTTTTCAAGTCTCTCGACAACTGAGAAGCGTTTGGTTGCGTTAATTTCGCTTTATCATAATGGTCCCATTTATCGATTAGATAAAGAACGTCAGGTCGACCTTCGAGCAGAGGAACAGCTTGCAGCACGTAAATTAGCGGGAATACTTCGCTTGGCAGATGCTCTCGATTCAAGTAACAAACAGGTTGTAACTCGTCTTCGCATTGTCCGAGAAAAAGGAGCGATAATTCTCGATATAAATTCCGTCGGTCCCGCAAAAGCCGAGCGCAGAGCTGTATTGTCGAAATGTGACCTTTTTGAGAGATATTTTGATACACCGGTGCTTATCGACAGAAATCGCACGGAACGAATTGCTCGCAGAGGTTCTAACTCGAGAATCGATCTATATTCATAAATTATTTTTAACTTGGATTTTCCATTCTATACTATGTTATTTTATTGAGCAAATGATTTAACTTATGAAGATTTGTTGAAAATCGAGGAAATTATTGACAAAATTTCAAAGAAGAAGTGATAAAATGAAAAGACTATTTTATATAATGTTAATATTATTTTTACTTTTATGTAGTTGCAAAGGAAAGATAAAAAATCCTACTAGAGAACAATTGAAAAATTATGTTTCTGCCTATGCGGATACACTTGACGAAACCAGAGACATAGGTTATAGTGACGATTCTTTTGTTGAAGTAATGAAAATACATCTTCTTGAAGTATTTGAAGTTGAGGATGCTTTTCTTGAGGAAATAATTAAACAATATATAAGAGTTGAGTATGCTCAGGCTGAGACTAGATTGGCTTTTACACCATTTAAGGCTGCCATGAATGAATATAAAGAAAATGAAGGAAAAGGCAAGTATACTTCAAATCTTAAAAAGCTTCAGAAATATTTTATTTATGGGGAAATATTTGAAGACTTATTTATAAGCCCAGATATTTTAGGGGGGAAATCATTTACTATGATAAAAATATTGGAATGCTCAGATACAAGTTTTCTTGCTCATGGTTTTCACGATAATTATATAACAGGTTATTATATGGACCATACGGGGGTGGGTTATAATTTAAATCAAATAAAAAAATCGTCTCATTGGAAACATATATTTGAAGATTTATAACCACTTTACAAAGAAGGAGTGTTTATGAAGTATGTATTAGTAACGTTGTTATTATTAACAACTTTTATATCTTGTGAGGAAATTGAAAGTTATACATTTGCATCTTTATCATGGGGTTCTGCCAAAGAAGAAGTAAAGAAATGTTTAAATGAAAAAGGATATACATTAGATCAAGAATTATCAGATATAATTCAAATCGATAATTCAATTTGCTTTGATGGTAAGGTTGTTGGTGAAGAAGCACATATTTTAGTAATCTTTAATTCTAATAATAAATTAGTTAAATGTTTTGTGGTTTTATATCCAGGAAATAATGAAGAAATAGAAACATATGAATCGGTAAGAGATATATTAACATCTAAATATGGTAACCCTAAAAATAAATTTAAATCTTTTGAATATCCTTATGAAGAAGGAGACGGTTATGAAGAACAAGCAATAGAATTAGGTAAAGCTCATTATATTACTATTTGGTCAACTGCAAAAGATAATTCTATGTTAGGTATAGAGATAAGCAAAGATTTAAATATTCAAATATCTTATGAAGGATCAGGATGGGAAACAGAAAGTGAGAAAATAAAGACTAAACAAGCTGAGGATTTATGATAACTTTACGAAGAAGGTGATATTATGAAGTTCCTTTTAATAATTTTACTTGCACTGATAGGACCTGCATTTTGCCAAGAGCTTGATGAACAAGTAACTGAGGATACTTTAAAAGATACGTTAGAGATTGTTCCCAAAACTAAGGATACTGTTTATATCTACGAAAATGAAAATAGCAAAGTAGGAACTTATTATGACGGTTATTATGATGGTAAAATACAAGGTGAAATTGATGCACGAGAAAATGATTCTGAAACAAGTGCTTGTGTTTTAACTGGACTCTTTGGTGTATTAGGGGCTGGAGGTAGTTACTTATACGCAGATCAAGATAAAAATGTTATGTGTCCTTATCCAGATTATTATTCTTCTGAATATTGTTTAGGTTATGAAAATGGTTATAATGAAGCATTTAAATCCATTAGGAAAAAACAATCTTGTTCAGGTGCACAAACTGGTGCTGTTCTTTTGGTCTTTGTTTCTTTTATTTTAATAGCATTATCAAGAACACAATAATATAATTATATATAATATATATAAGCGCAAGAAGTCAACCGAAAATGACTCAAAAAAGGACTCCTAAAAGTTCACCTAAATAAAATTACAGCCTGTCAAGCCGATGACTGCCAGTTCGATTTCCGATTCCCGCTTTTTATAAATATATATAGAATAATGAATTACAAAATATTAAAAATAATTAGCTCGCTTCGAGCACACTATACTATATTAAACCAAAAATGAAGCAATATTGGAATAACATTGAATAATATTTAACCTTGGATATCGATATGACTAAAAGAATTATAACTTTTTTTTTATTGGCTATCCTGTTATTAATTTTCTTTTTATTACCGGGATTAGCTCGAATAGAACGAGG
>JAUWMV010000018.1 GCA_030613005.1 bacterium
CCAGACACTGTCGAACCAGACACAGTCGATATCTGTCCTCCAGTTATTAGATTAGAATATCCTTTGCGGATAACTTGCTTATATCCCGATTCTGGACGGATAATAGTCGATTGCTGGGATCCAGATACTTTTGCGAGGGGTGTTGATAGCTCCAGCATAACTGTCAAAGTAACAATCGATGGCGACTCTGCAGAAGATGTAACCAGTGAATGTGCAATTGTCTCATTTTTTGGTATGTATAAAATTACATGGGAATACGAAGACCTACCGTATAGTGAGAGATTGTTATTCTGCGTCGATGCTTCCGATTTGGCAGGTAATGCTGCGCGTACATTCTGCAAGGATTGGACGATTTGCGATGAAGACACAGTCGAACCCGACACAGTCGATATCTGTCCTCCAGTTATTAGATTAGAATATCCTTTGCGGGTAACTTGCTTATACCCCGATTCTGGACGGATAATTTTCGATTGTTGGGATGATACAAGTCGCTGTTTTGCTAGCGGAGTTGATAGCTCTAGTATAACTGTTACAGTAACAATCGATGGTGATTCTGCGGAAGATGTAACCAGTGAATGCGCAATTTCCTCATTTTTTGGTTTGTATAAAATTACATGGGAATACGAAGACCTACCATATAGTGAGAGATTGTTATTCTGTGTTGATGCTTCCGATTTGGCAGGTAATGCTGCACGTACATTCTGCAAGGATTGGACGATTTGCGATGAAGACACAGTTGAACCAGACACAGTCGATATCTGTCCACCTGTTATTAGATTAGAATATCCTTTGCGAATAACTTGTTTATATCCTGATACTGGACGGATAATTGTAGATTGTTGGGATCTGGATACAGGTCGGTGTATTGCGAGTGGAGTTGATAGTTCCAGTATAACTGTTACAGTAACAATCGATGGTGATTCTGCGGAAGATGTAACCAGTGAATGCGCAATTTCCTCATTTTTTGGTTTGTATAAAATTACATGGGAATACGAAGACCTACCGTATGGTGAAAGATTGCTATTCTGTGTTGATGCATCCGATTTGGCAGGTAATGCTGCGCGTACATTCTGCGAGGATTGGACGATTTGCGATGAGCCAGACACTGTTGATCTCTGTCCTCCAGTTATTGGATTAGAATATCCTTTGCGGATAACTAGCTTATACCCCGATTCCGGGCGGATAATAGTCAACTGTTTGGATCTTGATACAGGTCGCTGTGCTATTGCATCCGGTGTTGACAGCTCCAGTATAACTGTTACAGTTACAATCGACGGATACACACCAAAAGATGTAACAAGTGAATGCGCAATAGTCTCACATTTAAGTGGATATAGAATTACATGGGAGTATGAAGACCTACCGTATGAAAAGAGTTTACTATTCTCTGTTCATGCTTCAGATTTGGCAAATAACGTTGCTGATACATTCTATACATTCTCCGGGGAATGGATTTACGATACATCGCTATTGATTCTCAGACATCCAACAATTAATGTGTATCCAAACCCATTTAACCAAAAATGTGATATCTTGATACATTCGCCAATAGAACCATTGACCGGTGTATGTATTTACGATATATTTGGGAAACAAGTTGAGAAATTCGGATTTTTTGGCATGAAAACCAATTCGTACCGCTTGGAATGGGATGGATCCGCTCATCCTTCAGGCATATATATTATACGTGCAACAGCTGGAAATTATGATCAAGTGATGCGAATATTGCTAATAAAATAGATGCGTATTCAAATGTTATTGTAAAGTGAATAGATGCATCATAAGAAATATCGAAACTTCTCAGAACTAAAACATTGGACATGCTCAAGGAAAGAACTAAAATCCTAGAGTATGTCCAATTTGGATTTAATGTAAGTTCTTAAAGCAGAATTTAGAAAAGCCTTCTGCCACCAACACTACGGCTTCCTCCAAACGAAAACTGAACCCACATTCGCACGTCCCTAATATATGTTGTAATATATGGTTTGCGAATTTTATCTGTATCGTTGGTGATTTCTATCTGCATACCCGCTATTGCATTTTTGGAAAGACTATACGAAAGTTGGGGTCTTATTGTCAGATGAGAAGTATGTCTTGTCGGTGTTTTTGTTGTGCTAGTGGAATTCCATGATTCGGTTTTATTAACAGAATAATTGACATTAAGAGTAAAATCGAGATTATTTTCTAAAGTTATTTTTCCTAAAAGTGGGATTTTCAATCCCTGTGATGTTCTTATTGCATATCTTACAACTACATCTAAGCCAGACTTAAGATTGTCTGAATAGTTAAGTTGTGTTCCAGTAAAGTTTTCGTTTTTTAAGAATTCAAGGTTATATCTCAGATCGAGAGTCCATCCGCCTTTCATGTTAAACGTCATTCCTAATAAGGGCTGGAATTTGTTCTCAGTTTTTTTCTGAGAGAATTCCTCGTTTGTATAGGTAGTGGTAGTTTTTCTTACCCAATTACTTGTTGAGGTTACAGAATTAGCGAATGATTTGAAGAATTTGGATTTATTAATGAAACCCCAATTCGCTCTTATATCTGGAAGTTTGTGAGAAATCGTCTTCTTATTGTCGGTATTTGTATAATTTGCAGTTCGAGTAAAATTATATGAAAACTTTAACGTTATATCGGATGGTAATTTAGTGCCGGATGAGGTTTCGAAAGTATGAGTATTTGTCGTGGATGGTGAGAGTCTTCCATCCGATAGTTCTCCTTCGTATACAGATACACCCGGATCGGAGTTAATCCCAATTTGGTATAATTTATCTGGTCGTCTGGTTAAATTAGGTGCGTTAATTGTGGAATTCCAATTGAAAGTAGCTCGAAGGTTATCAAATTTAGTTAGGAGATTCTTTATACTTGATGACTTTTCTCCTTTTTCACCCTTGCCGAATAATTTATTCCAATACAAAGTATAATCTGCACGTACGGTTCTGTTTTGAGTAGCTTGACCAAAAGTTCCCTCCTGAGGTGATCGAGTATCTTCATGATATTTGCTTGTGAAATCATATCGTTGAGTGAGGAATTTTAAATTGTCTGGACTCCAGTGAAGACCGGTATTGAGATCTTTTGACATAGCTTTACCTACAACAAAGGGTGGACCCAATGAGATGAAATCTGTTTTGTGTATGTCTCGGTCAAGGTGAAGTCCAACATCAGCGGTTACATTCTTGAACGGTTCAAACTTAAGCTTTGTGTCATGTCTTAAGTATCGTGTGTATTTGTTATCAGGAGTTCCTAATTGATCGAAGTTCTGTGTTTTATCTGATGTTACCGTTGTGGTAAATATAACCGACGTTGGATGAATAGCATTTAAAGTTTTAGAAAGCAGGAAAGATGTGATATCCGAACTTTCACTAGATGTTGAGTCTTTAATCACACCCATTGGTTTCTTTCTTTTTATACTGTCTTTCTTTAAACTTAGATTGTAATAATGAGTGAAAGTATAGTTTGAACGTATATTTTTCGGGTATCTTGGTGATCTTTCTTTTGTTCTTAAATAGCTATAGTTAATCTTGTTTGGGACAACAAGTAAATCCAAAATTGGTGTTCGGCTTTCCGGAGCTACAGCAATGCCTGGAAGCGAAATGGTTTGCGTGTTTATCAAAGTTTTTTCTTCGTTGCGTAATGAATCAGAAAGAACTACATCAGACCCGGTTTTAAGGCGTGGAATGCTAGTCTCATGAGTTTTGACATAGCTGAGAGGCAATGAAACGTTCCATCTTGGTGGAAAGAACTTGCCTAATGCGAAGATGCAATTATAACTTAGTGTTTTCGTAAAAGCTTGAGCAATTGTACTAGATAGCCTTGATTGACCAAATCCTCTTTGGGTAGTTTCGCTTGTTAACCCGTGAAAGTCGTCGTCTCTTTGGTTGTATGATACTATAAATCTAGCAAAATCAGCCATATCTATATATAGCTCGGTTTTATATGCCATACCATTATCTATTCTTGCGTTAGTAAGTATTAGTTCATCGCACCAAATCTCACCGCTTATTGGAAAGTTCGGATCTGGATTGATAATTCCAATCTCGAAATATGTTATTCTAGTTAGTGTCGGTTGTCCAATAATTGTATAATAACCTTTTCCATGAGAAGCTAATTTAGTATTGGGTATATCTTCAAGATCGGGGTTGTTAAGTCGACGATAGTATTCCTCTTTGAATGATGTAATCTCATTGAAATCTATTTCAACTTTATTATTCTCGCTCCATCCATTTTCTAATTGCATCGTTCTATATTCGTAGTAATTTCCTCGAATGTCACCTATTCGGAATAATAACACAGAGGGTTCACCTTCAACACCTGTGCTATCAAAATATACCCACATCTTTAGTTTTTTATACCGTGTATAGTCCTGGTATTGATCGTCTGAAAGTGTTTTATAAGCCTTTACTGTGTCAAGTGGAGGGATGTATTTATATTTTAGTGATAGGGAACGTTCTGCCATCGTAATACCGGTTGTTTGATTTACAGGAATATACACATCGGGTGGAGGAGTATAGTCAGTATTTTCATCTGTACTTATTACTGATATTTCAAGTTTATCTGAGTTACTCCGCCATTGGTTCTCTACGAAATCAATCGATACAATTGATATTTCTGCATCAGGATTGCTCGAGAAATTTGCACCGGGAGAATCGACCCCTCGCAGCCAAAGTCTTATGTATTTAATCTGTTTAAAATCAGATGATGGATCACCCACTTGTTTTCTTCGCCAGACTTTTCCATCTTCAACGAATGTGAATATTGTATCCCTAATTGGTATTCTTAAAAGTCGCCAACCTTTTATGGTGCTTGTTCCTGAAACCAGAAATGCATTTGAGGAGAGATCTATTTCATATGAAAAATAATCGTTTATATCATCCAGTGAACCGTTTCGATTGATATCTTCGGTATCAGGTCTTGGTCGTCCACCATACATAACATCGGTTCCATTTCCTTCTGTACCGTTTATTTTTTCATATCGATATTTATTTGAGTAATCATAATTATCTCCAGAGGGATCGAATGGATCTCTGTTTGGAAAAACTGTTGCAAACATATCTTTCATCTCGTTCAATGACATTCCTGATGTATCGATTCCTGCCAGATGTAAATAATATCCATATTCATCATCGTTTTTTAGTCCATCTATGCCAATATCCTCACCCTCTTCTAATATATGATTATACCGGTTATCTCTAAGTTTGTCTTCTGTATTAAGAATATTGTTATCATTGGCATCCTCAGATATAACACCGATATCTATGGTAAGAATTCCTACATTTCCCCTTATCCGAATCTCCATAAATTGAGTATTATGTTGATCATGATACGAGGAATTAAGATATTGCATAATACCTCCCCAAACCATGGAATCATGTGCAACAATTGTTGTATCAAAATATTGAAATTTAAGGTAATCCATAGTACTTGTGCTACCTGTTGTTTCACGGTTGGGGAATACTTCTCCAGAATACACTCTTTCATAAGGATTGAACCATATAACCTTAGCTCGGTTCTGGTTTTCAAAATCTGGAGGTGGGCTTGCTAAAGTCCAGTTTGTTCTGATAATTGAAATCGAGCTTCTCATTCTGCTGCTTTCGAAATCATCGATGTAGGCTTCACCAGAGGTGTTTGGGGTAGAATACAATTTTGCAGCTTCAGCCTTGAATATTGTTCGTGATGGAACATCTGTTTGAATTAGTGGAATTGCATCCACCATTTCTGTGAGAAAAGGTACATCAGCCGACAGTCTGAGATCAGTATCTAATATATATGCACTGGTAGGCTCTCTTCCAACCTGAGGTCTTTCAATAGGAGAAGTAACATTTTTATATAAACCTGTGAGTCCAAACCAGGAGTCATCACCAAGGTTATATTGAATACGTGATCCCAAAAGTGTTTTTTGCTTGATAGAGAAAAATGGCTGAGCTTCGAAAGTTATACGTATATTAGCGTTAGGATCCTTTGCTCTGTCTGATATAAATCTTATCTGTCCAATCTCATATAAAATCGTGTAGTCTTGATTTCGAATAAGTTTTTCCCCATTGAGTGTTACTGTTTCACTTCCTTTTATAATACTATATGAACCTAAGGATTGTTGCGAGCTGAAGCCTTTGAGTTCACCAAAAATAAACATATGAGAATTTTCACTCATTTCAGTTATATCTGTAGAACTGTATATCATAGAATTTCTCAAAGAATCGGGGAAATCAATCAGAGCAGGTGAAAGAAATAAATCGATTTCTTTTGGGTCGAAGGGGTGTGGGACAGGGAAAATTAATTCACCTCTTGAAGGATCCAGGAATCTTAGGTTTTGATCTACTAAACCGTCAGGTTCAGGATTTCCATTTTCGTCGAGGCTGTCCATGCCATACCATTCAAGCAAGTAAACAAATGGATTGTTTGGGATTGAATTCGTGGTGTCGCTAGAATTACCAAAATATCTGAAGAGTTTTATATAAGTCGTAAGAAGGTCGATATCTGTTTTACCAAGATCGTAAACATTACGCCATTCAAATTCCCAGCATGGGTGGGAAGGAGACATATTAGCAGGTTTGATTAATTTTAGAATTATATAATTTGAATCTCGAATTGCTCCCACCGAATCAATCATGCCTGTTGGTCGTTTTATGACATATTTAACTGCAAGAACTTCTCCATCAAATGCAGGTCTTTTAAGTCGAAACCAACCACCTCGAGGAGAATAATAATACTGATCAGTGTCAATTTTTTTAAAATAACCTACGACACTATCTGGATATCCTATAACATCCATAGGATTTATAAAGGCTGCTCCTAAAGTTGTGCTAAGGTCGGAACTATATCTTGGATCATCACTTGTTATATATAATTCAAATTCCATTATAGAGTCGCCGGATGCTGTGTGAGATGCGAAAATATCCTCTATATAGAAATAAGTTCTCTTTTTGTATTCATAATCATATCTCTTGACGTTTCTTTTATCTATTTCAGGTCTGACAGTAATTTGACTAGTGTTACCTTTTTCCTGACTTGCAATTGCAGTGATATTCCAATCGCCTACTTGAAATTCGCTTTTAATACCGAAAAGACCTTGAATGCTTTCGCTATATCCAACAAGCTCAGCACCTTGTAACGATAATGTTGTATTCCCGGCTTCTATGTTATGAATTACATCATCTTCTTCACCGGTATATTTGATATTTATAGTATTTTCCAGTTCGGTTTGACGATGGCTGTCCTGATCCACCCGTACTTCGATTTTAGAACCTATATTTCCAGTAATAGTGAATCGAGATTCTTGTTCCATTTGAAGTTGTGGCCATTTGCTCCCATAATAATTCTCGGTATTTTTCCATTGACTTCGACCAGCCATTGTAACTTTGTATAAACCTGAAACTCCAAGTCCTGCTCCACCAGTGCCGATAAATGTTCTTAAACCAGGTGGTAGTTCCATAGGAATTTCAAACTTCACTTCCCGTTCTTTATATTCTTTATGTGCTGTTTTAAGACTTTTTCTCCATTCAGCCCATTGCAAATCATACATGAATTCTTCGATAGAGATAGCTCGGGGTGCATAAACTTCGATTCCATTTATTGTTTCATGAAGAAATACTACTCCTAATTCAAAATTAGCAACAGCCCAACGTTCTACGGGAACTGCATTATAGTTTAAAGAAGCAATATTTTCTCCTAACTCTAATGGATCCGGTTCAAGTCGACCCTTGAGTGGGAGGAAATATCGTCCTTTTTCCTCGAGATGTATGGTCCATTGACCTAATACAGAGGAAACCAAAGAACATAACAAAAATATTAGAAAGATTCTGGTGTGCATAATACCCTAATTTTGCGAATTAATTAGTTGAATTATACTCCTTTCTTATAATTATTTAGCAATTTGTATACCATAATTTATGAAATCCGTTATTATTTTTTAAGTCCTGCATTTTTATTTAATTTTAATTCTATTCATCTGTTATAATTATTCTGTGAGCAACGATGTTCTCAGACTTTCTTTCACAGCATCATACACTGGTGGCGCAAAGAAAACAGCATGATTTTTAACTTTTGAACCAGCTTGTTCACGAAGATAGAATTTATCGTCTTTATCTCTGATTAATTTTATTTCTCTAATTATTTTATTATTTTTAAAGAGCCAGAACTCATATTCACTATAGTCATAATTAATTTTATTTTCAAAGGCTATTATTGTCCATCCGTTAGATTGAAATTCGTCGAGTGGCATTTTTGATACATTAACAGAGATAAACCTCCCATCATAACGCATTTTTTTTTCTGCACAACCACCATTGAGCATAATAATAATTGAAATCATAACTAATAGAGTTAATTCAAATCTTGTTCTTGTTTTACTAATCAAAATTACCCCTTTGTTAAGGTTTGAGTTCCGTTATCGTTCCTTATCAACGTTTAAAAATCCGGAACCAGTCTAATTTAATTACGATTTCTCTTTGGTCAATACATAAGCGAAAGATTAGTGGATTTGATGAATTAATGGGGTATTCTAAAAGTAATTTCAGAAAAAATGAATATTCCTGCTACGTAAAAAGCTAATATAGTTAAAGCATCCCAGCCTAAATACAGGAAACTTTTCCTCGATCTATAAATAACACCCATAATGGCAATTGAAATAAGAATAATACCAAATAATGATGTAATTATATGTGTACTATCAACACTTGCAATAACGCTTTTCCGCATTATAAGATCCATAATTGGGAAAAGAAGCATGTTATATGTATTGCTGCCAAAGATATTAGCAACTGCCATATTCATTGCTCCAATTTTATAGGCACTGATTGCAACAACTAATTCTGGAAGAGAAGTAATAATTGCAACAATAATTGTACCAACAATGCTTCCACCTAATTTAAATTCCTGTCCAGATGGATTTAGATCCACATTCGCAAAAGCAGTCGCGAGTCCTATTAAGATAATCCCTGAAATAATTACAGTAATAGCAACCATAGTAAATCTTAGTACTAGAATTCTTAGCTTTTTCTTATCTGGTATCTTAAAGAATTTTTCGTCAGATATAGTTGCCTTTTCTGCATTAAAGATTATGATTGCACCAACAATCCAACCTAACAATATAAAGGCACTGAATACGAAACCAATTGTAGTTGCGAATGGGTCATTGGGATTACCAGTAAGAATTTGTATCTGACTTGAAGCAAATATCCCTGTGGCTGCAAGGGCCATTAAAAAAACACCGTGTGAAGCTGGTAAAATTTGAGTTGCACTCACAGAGAGCATAACCGGACCTGGACCTTGAAGGAAATCCAAAATTGCTATGATTAACATATTAAACATATTGCTACCAAAAATATTTCCAACTGCAATATTGGGACTTCCTGTTATAGCTGCTGTGATGCTTGTGGCTAATTCAGGTATCGAGGTTATGGTTGCAAGAAATATTAGTCCTATCCATGAACTTGAAAGCCCGCTAACCTCTGAAATCTCGTCACCCAATTTGGATAACTTTGAACCAGCGAAGATGATCACGCCTGCAATAACAATTATTCCACCAATAAGCCCTGAAAGACTCCACTGTGCGAAAAAATCTATCATGTTTTCTCCCAAAATCTCATATATAGAATAAATTCAATACAAATGTATTGTCAATTTCTTTTCGGGTTTTTGAACTCTTAATATTTCCATTAAGCTTATTTATTTTGATTTTTGAAAATATTCAATATAGTTTCATTTTGATGATATGTTGAAATTAATAGTTGTAATTCTTGTTGATTTTATTATAACCTATGGTAAATTGACAGAAATTTAGGAGGGGCTTGTATGCAAATTGTTGAACTTCCGATCCATATATTAGTCGATCTTATTCATTCTGGTAAACTTGATCCAAGAGAGGTTTTTAATTCTTTTTGCAATAATATTTTCAAATTTAACCACAATTTAAATGCATTTATTACCGTTGATTGCGATATTACTCACCATGATTTTAATTCCCATTCCCAAATGGCTGGAATACCCATTGCGATTAAAGATAACATTATTACAAAAGGTATGAGAACAACCTGTGGTTCGAAAATGCTTGAAAGTTTTGTACCTCCTTATGATGCAACAGCTGTTAGTCGACTTAAAAAAGCAGGTGCTACAATAATTGGAAAAACTAATATGGATGAATTTGCCATGGGTTCATCAACGGAGTATTCTATTTTCGGAGCATCGATAAATCCATTTAATAACGAGTGTGTAGCCGGTGGTTCTTCTGGTGGTTCTGCAGTTGCAGTGGCTTCATGTATGGCAGCTGTAGCTTTGGGCTCGGATACTGGTGGTTCAGTACGGCAACCAGCAGCATTCTCCGGTATTGTGGGATTTAAACCGAGCTACGGTAGAATATCGAGATATGGACTTGTTGCATTTGCAAGTTCATTGGATCAGATTGGATTTCTGACTCGAGACGTTCTGGATTCTGTATTATTGTATTCTATTATTGCTGGACCTGATAAATTTGATGCTACGATGATTTCAGAAGATCCACAACCGGTCGACTTAAACTTATGGAGAGATAAAAGACCTAAAATAGCTGTTTTGAAGCAATCATTTGACGATTCAGTAGATAAGATAATCCGGGAGCGAATTGAAGAAATATTGGCAAAAAGTTCCTCTAAAATCGATCACATATCTCTACCAGAGTTAGAATACTGTGTGCCAATTTATTATATAATTGCTCCTGCCGAGTGTTCTGCCAATTTGGCACGGTATGACGGAGTGAGATATGGTTTCCGTGCAGATGACATAGGAACTATCGAAGATATGTATATTAAGACTCGAAGTCTTGGTTTCGGTGATGAAGTGAAGCGACGTATTATGATTGGTACATTTGTCCTTTCAGCAGGTTATTCCGAAAAATACTTTAGTCAGGCTCAACGTGCTCGAATGTATATTTCGGCTAAATTTAATAGAATTTTCGATAAATACGATTTCATAATATCACCTACAACACCGACACAGCCTTTTAAGTTAGGAGAGAAAATTGATGATCCTGTGGCAATGTATCTTTCAGACTTTTTTACTGTTCCTGCCAATTTGATTGGTGCACCTGCAATCTCGATTCCAATTAACTTAGATAAGGAATTACCGTTTGGAATTCACATTATGGCTTCTCCTCAGGAAGATGCATCGCTTTTGGCTTACGCTGCAGAAATAGAGGATCTAATTAGCATGGTGATAAAATGACACATAAAATATTTCTAATTATTGGTACACGACCTGATGCTATTAAAATGGCTCCAGTTATTCGAGAAATAAAAATGCAATCTGCGCTTGAGCCAATTGTTGTCGCAACCGCACAACATAGAGAAATGTTAGATCAGGTTCTGAAGGTTTTCGATCTTAAAGTTGATTACGATTTAAACATTATGCGATCCAATCAAACTTTAGATAATATAACAATTAGTGCTCTTGACGGAATCGCTAAACTTCTTGATAAATATAAACCCTCAATGACGGTTGTTCAGGGCGATACAACATCGAGTTTCGTTGGAGGACTTGCCTCATTTTATAGAAAAATACCAATTGCACATGTCGAAGCAGGACTTCGGACGAACGATCTATTTCACCCCTTTCCTGAAGAGGCTAATAGAAGATTATTGGATGCAATCTCACAGTTACTTTTTCCACCAACAAAAATAGCTTTGCAAAATTTACAGGCTGAGAACATCTCAATCGAAAGGTGTTTTATAACTGGAAATACTGCCATCGATTCTCTAATGTGGATAATTAAACAAAAAAAGCCAATTTCGATTCCTGAACTTGAAAGGATTACTTCAGGCAAATCAAAAAGAATTATTGTAATAACAGCACATCGTCGGGAAAGCTTTGGAGCACCGTTTTTAGAGTTTATTTCCGCGATTAGGGAACTTGCGAAAGGCTTTCCTGATGTATTAATAATTTATCCAGTACATCTGAATCCTAATGTAGATGATCCCGTTAGAAGCGGTTTATCGGGAATTGATAATATTTTATTGCCTAAACCCTTAGGATATGCAGATTTCGTAGCACTAATGAATCGAGCATATTTTATTCTAACCGATAGCGGTGGAATTCAAGAAGAAGCACCTGTTTTAGGAAAGCCAGTGTTAGTACTCCGAGATGTTACTGAACGTCCCGAGGCTGTGGAAGCCGGCGCTTCAAAAATTGTTGGGATGCATAGAGACAAGATTTTAGTAGAATCTCGGAAACTTCTCTTGGATGATCAGGAATACCGTAAAATTGCCCAGAAACGTTTCATTTACGGCGATGGAAGTGCTTCTAAAAGAATAGTGAAGAGAATTATGAAATATCTTGGTGATAGTTAAATTTTTCATGTTGTTAATTCATACCTACACTAAAGCTATAATGAATTATAATTTTTGAATGATTGATTGTATTCCAATAATTCAGATAGATATTAGATAACGGATTAAGCATGAATATCCACAAAATATATATATTCGAATATTTTGTTAAAGTAAAGGATAATTTATTTAAAAGTTATTATAAGTCTTATTTTTTTAATTCTTTCCCTCAAAGGATAGTGTAAAACCTAACATAAAGGAATGTTCATTATTACTTGCGAAAAAAAAAATCTGCAGTAAATTTAAGTATATTCGCGAAAAAATATGTGTGGGTTTGTAAATCTCTTAAAAAATTTCTAATAACAATTTAGTAAATCGATTCATTAAAGGTTTATGAAATGCAATATTGGATAATGTTAGTTCTTATTATTAATGTATTAGCAATAATTTTTGATCCTAAACCTCTTGTTCAGCTTAGTTCTGGAATTGTATCGATAATTGCAATTGTGGCATTAGTTAGAGTTTACAAGAAGAAACGCTCCAAAGACTATGAGAAATTGTATATCGAATATGAGCAGTTAGTAAAAGATAATAAGAGCCTTAAAAAAGAATTGCACAATTTAGGTTTAGAGATATGGTTTATCGAGGGAGAATAATGTGTTTTGGTTAATCTTGATAATTATTGCATTTAACACATTTTTTTGGATACTTATGACAATTCCATATAAAGTCGAGGGTATTTGGCCTTTATACTTAGTTAACTTTGTGGGGTTGAGTGCTTTAACTTACATTTATGTAAAAATTTATTATCGAAAGAGAGAAAAACTTTCGGATAGAGTTAATAGAATTCGCCGCGAAAACAATAAACTCAGGAAAATGCTGAAAAAGAAAATAGAGGAGCAAAAAAAGCAAAAAAAGAGACTCGGAGAATTGGGATATAGAGATATCGAAGAATATTACACTAATAGAAAAGATGACATTTAAAATCTATAGGAGTTACAAAGTTAATTTTGTTCTTTTTAAATCTAAAATCTTATAAATATTTTACAATTTCTTCTAAATTGTGATATTATTCAGAATTACAACTCTATTTTGGTTAAAAGGAATTTAAGGTTTGCTATAAAATTTTGTCCAGTCTAATATACAGAATAATCATTAATAATTAACAATACTTGGTCTTTTATGGTAAAACCAATTGTTCATCCGAATTGAAAAACTTTGAATAAACGGTCTTTGAAAAAATCCATGCTGCGATAAAAGGTGCACCAGTAAGCAGATACATAATGACTATTTGGAACTTGACAGCCTCGATGGGAGATGCACCAGCTAAAATCATTCCCACCATCACACCCGGTAAATGTACAATTCCAGTAATTTTAACGCCGTCAAGTCTTGGAATTAATGCGAGACGAAGTGTTTTTTTCCTAATAAGTTGAGTTGCATCCCAGGGGGACATTCCTAATGCCAAGGATGCTTCAATTGTTTCCCTTTTATCGTTAATACCTTCTTGAAATCTTATTGCTGATTGAGAAAGAACTCTCATTGAATTTCCTATGACCATTCCTGAAATAGGAATAAGATGAATTGGTTTGAAAGAGATAATTCCTAATGCAACCATTAAACCCATGCTAATCAACGTCGTAGCAAACATTGCGAGAAGCATCAACGGCATTGGCTTTGGAATTCCCTTGGATCGTCTTGTAGACTCAAAAGTTCCTACAAAAACCATCACAAGTATCATTGATAGAGTAAAAACAAGTTTGTCTTGTCCGAAAACAAATTTTAGAACATACCCAACAAGCATAAGCTGAATAAATGCTCGAATCATTGCTTCAATTACGTCTCTTTCAAGACGAAGTTTGTTTGTCAGTGATATTCCAAATGCAATAGCAACAAATACTATAGAAAGAAACAATCCTGTATATGTTATCATTTTTCCCTCCGGATTTTACTATTAAATAGATGAAGGAGGAGGACCCCATCCGAGTTTTGTGCGAAGGATATCATAGAATGACCGTCGATGGTAGCTTATTAACTTTGCCCTGTATTTAGATCTTCGAATGGTAATTGAACCAGATTCTGGTAGTTTGTAATAAACTTGACCATCTATTGTTAAATGTGGATGGAATTTCTTCTTCGTAATCTTATAATAAACCTTAATTATCTCATTCCCACTAACCAAAAGCGGTCGAATTGCCAAAGAATATGGAGCTAATGCGGTTATAATGAATGCATCCATAGATGGGGATATAATTGCACCTCCTGCAGACATAGAATAGGCTGTGGAACCAGTTGGAGTGGCTATTATTAATCCATCTGAGATTACATGACTGATTAAACTATTCGAAACATAAATTGTATGAGACATTAATTTTGAAGAAGCACCTTTATCGATTGTAACTTCATTGAGACCGATAATCGGTTCATTTGAATGTTCTGGGATTTCGACTTGAAGCATCATACGCTCCTCGATATCGTAATCACCAGCAATAATATTTGGAATTGCTGTTTCACATTCATTCGGGAGTAATTCGGTTAGAAATCCTAATCTGCCCATATTAATTCCAAGAATAGGAACACCGAAAGGTGCAAGTTTCCGAGCAGCAGTGAGCATTGTGCCGTCTCCGCCAAGGACAATTACGATTTGTACTGAACCTAACTCTCTTATTGAAACTCCATCCGGAATCTTGAGTTTATCAGCCAATTGTGCATCAATTTTGAGGTTTACATCACCCAGAAGAGTCATCAGTGGTTTGACAGCTTTGATGGCATCTGATTTATTAAGGTTAGCTATGATACCAACGGTTTCTATTCTATTTGACATCGTGCTATTTCGGGAAAGAGTTGTTTTTATTATATTAAAATAATTTAAAGCTTTCAATCATGCAAGTCTCATTCCCAGAGATTTATTGGAAATTGGAAATTTATTATTTGTGTTTTGCAATTCTGTTTAAAGGCATTAATATTCAATAAATTTTTCAACGATAAAAACAAAGCAACAAGGGAGACGAAATGGCAGAAAAGTATCTTAACTATATTGGTGGTAAATGGGTTGAACCGTCAACAGGTGATTATTATGAGAATCGAAATCCCGCTAATTGGGATGAAGTTATTGGAGAATTTCCAAGGTCAGCAAAGGAAGATGTCGACCAAGCTGTTGCTGCAGCGAAGAAAGCATATAAGGATTGGCGGCTTGTGCCTGCTCCAATGCGAGGCTTGATCCTCCGTAGAATTGGGGAACTTATGGTTGAGCATAAGGAAGAACTCGCTAAAGATATGACAAGAGAAATGGGCAAAGTAATCAAGGAAACTCGAGGTGATGTTCAGGAAGCAATAGACACCGCATTCTATGCTGAGGGGGAATCCAGAAGATTATTTGCCCCGCATGTTCCCTCAGAGTTGCCTAACAAAACTGGTTACACGATGCGTGTTCCAATAGGTGTTGCAGGCTTGATAGCTCCATGGAATTTTCCGTCGGCTATACCAGCATGGAAAATGTTTCCAGCTATTGTTTCGGGGAATACTGTAGTAATAAAACCAGCCACAGATACACCATATACGGTGTATAAAATGGTCCAACTCATGATTGAAGCAGGATTACCGCCGGGTGTTGTTAATATTGTATTTGGCAGCGGAACTAAGGTTGGAATACCGATAGTTGAGCACAAGGATACAAATGTTATTTCCTTCACGGGTTCAGTGGATGTCGGTAGAGATATTGCTGAGCGAGGTGGAAAATACCTTAAGAAAGTCTCGCTTGAATTGGGAGGAAAGAACGCAGTTATGATTATGGATGATGCCAATTCTGAACTTGCTCTCGACGGAGTAATATGGGGGGCTTTTGGAACGACAGGCCAGCGGTGTACGGCAACAAGTAGACTTTTACTTCATGAAAATATTCATGACAATTTTCTCGAAATGTTGATTGATAAAGTTAAAAATCTTAGATTAGGTGATGGCTTAATTGAAAGTAATGATGTGGGACCATTAATCAATGAAAAGCAAGTTCAAACTGTTCATAACTATGTGATGATTGGCAAGTCAGAGGGAGCAAAATTGCTTATAGGCGGTGAACCAACTACGGAAAGTGATCTGTCTAAAGGTTGGTTTTATAAGCCTACAGTTTTCTCAGACGTAACTCAGGACATGAGAATATTCCAAGAGGAAATATTTGGACCAGTGTTATCTGTAGTTAAATTCAGTAATTTTGAAGAAGGAATGCAAATTCTTAACAATTGTGAATACGGGCTTTCCAGTTCTATTTATACCAAGAATCTCTTGTATGCGATGAGAGCAGCGAGAGATTTTGAAACTGGGATTGTTTACGTTAATGCTCCAACAATTGGGGCTGAATGTCATTTCCCATTTGGTGGTTTTAAAAACACAGGAAATGGGCATAGAGAAGGTGGTTGGACTGTTTATGAAATTTTTACCGAGTGGAAGACTATTTATATCGAATATTCTGGGAAACTGCAAAGAGCACAAATTGACAATGTGTAACTAAAATTCGAATTGGATTGATTAATAAATAACTTAATGAAAAACTACATTTTAGGAAAAAAAGTTGATAATATGTTGATTATTTATGAGATTTATGATTATGATTTTATAACATTGATTATAACAAGCGATCAGGAAATTGAGGTTTTCGGAAAAACGCTGCCCACAAGACAATAGGCACAGACACTCCTAACGAAATTAAACCTACTATATCACCAATTTTATCATAAAAAGTTCTAAAATCATTAGCTGTAATTGTCCCTGTTAGAATTGTTCGTTCGAAAAGAGATGTTTTTGAAATTATTCTCCCAAATGGGTCGATAATCATAGATATTCCAGTATTTGCACATCGAACAATCCAGACTCTGTTTTCAATTGCTCGCATAATGTTAAACCATGCATGCTGATAAGGACCTGTGCTTCTGCCATACCAACCATCATTGGTTATATTGACGAAAAATTGCGCACCTTTATTACGAAACTTTCTATTTAGCCAACTGAATGCTGATTCATAACAGATAAGAGTTGAAAATTTTAATTCTTTTTTCTTTTCAGAATCTTTTTTGTCTTTATTTTTTTTATTTATTTTAAAAATTGTATAGCTTTTGCCAGCGTAAAAATGGCTACCCCCAAAATTTAGACTTCTTAAAAGTTTGGATTTCTCTTGAAATGGAACCTGCTCGGCAAATGGAACGAGCTGTATTTTGTTATAATGCTGATCATAACTTCCATTAGGTTCGATTAGAATTGCAGAGTTATAATATCTTTTTCTATTGTGTTCATCGAAATCGAGAGTTCCAATTAGTAAGGGAGTTTTTACATTTACAGTAGCGATTCTTATGGGTTGGAAATATTGAGGAGAAATTCGGTGATAGCATGCTGTTGCGGTTTCGGGTGCGATAATAAGGTCAACTTTTCCTTTCCCGATACTTTTAATCATATTCGCATGGATTGAACCGTTAATGTCTCTAAATTCAATGGACCATTTTTTATAAGGATCGATGTTGCTTTGGATAATAGCTATATCAACCGGTGTGCCTTTAATAGGTTCTCTCATTTTTTTAGTGCCGTAGATTAGCGCACCACCGAAAAGCAGTAAAATTAGTGCTAATGAAAATGCTGATTTGCGAGAAAAAGGCTTTCGTATCATGAAGAATACACAGCAATTTATTGCTACAATCCAAAATGAAACTCCAAAGTTTCCAAAGATATCGGCAAATTGAATCATAATGGGGTAACTAGTTTGAGTATATGCAAGATTTATCCATGGAAATCCTAATCTGCCGTATGAGCGAAAAAACTCCACAGCGACAATGAGTATTGGAGAGACAATTATCGCAAGAGAGATACTTTTCCGAGAAATTATATAGTAGGACCAACAATATAGTACAGAGAAAAGCGGTAGAAAAAGAACCAGTGCAATAAATCCGCCTAGAGTTGGTTTCGCAATCCACCAGAAAGTACCAATTGCTGCTATAAATCCCCATACATAACCAATATAAATTGCATTCCAGATTGAGTGTGATTGGTTTAATGCGTGCCATAGGAACACTAAAATAAAATATGCAAAAAAGCCGGTGATAAGAGGTGGGAAACTGGCAGCCCACAGAATTCCAGATAGTACTGCGAATAAAATGCCATTGTTCTTTCTCATTTATCCTCCAGATTTTATGTAATATATACTCATGCTATTTCACTCCAAAAGGTTTTGATGTGATTGTTACTAATGTTGACATGTATAAATTATTCATTAATATTGATGGTCATGTCATCTTATTTAACAAGAATTTTTGAGAATTCGGTTGAATTTCAATATTTTCAGAAGGAATTCCAAAAAGATCGAATGGTTAACGTTTCTGGTCTAATCCCTCCACTTTGGGCAGCTCTTGCAGATTTCGTTGCAATATCAAATAGTTGTCCAGTCATATTAGTGGTTCCTGAAATTCTTTTTTCTACTGTTTCCTCAGATTGTAAAACAGCATCCAAGGACAGAGCATTGCAGTTTCCACCTTGGGATGTCTTACCTTATGAACACAAATACCCAGATTCAGAAATGGTTGCCTTTAGAATTTTTACATTGTGGCGATATTTTAATGAAACATCTCCTGTTGTTATTACAACACCTAAGGCTTTATCGTGTAGAACAATTCCACGGAAAGAACTCAATAATCATATTTCACATATTATTAAAGGAATGAAAATCTCACCTGAGGAGGTTTGTTATAAACTTTCGACCGCTGGATATCGACGTGAGGAACTGGTAGAGTATTTGGAAAGTTATGCACGGCGAGGTGAAATTGTGGATTTTTTCTCTCCGGGACATCAAGATCCTGTTAGAATTGGTTTTTTTGGGGATGATGTCGAAGATTTACGTCTTTTCTCAACAAGAGACCAGCGTTCAATATCCAAAATAAAGGATGCTTATATTTTACCAGCTGTGGAATGGTTGACAATGGAAAAAGGTTCGCCTGATGAACTTATGGCTAAATTAAGACCCGATGCTAAAAGATTGCTAACTAATAGTGAGTTAGAGGAACTTTCTGCAAGAATTGCTCTCGATAGGCATTTTCCGGGCGAGATTTGGTTTGCTCAACTATTCGAGCCATCTCCGGTAAATCCCTTTGAATTCTTCCAAATTAAAAATCCAATAATAATAGCGGTTGAGCCGGAAAGTCTTGAGGATGAATCACTGAAATTTCAACAAAAGGCGTTAGAACTATTTGAACGGATTAGCTGGGAAGAGTTTAAACCTCTACCACCACAATATATTTTCGATTTTGATGTAATAGAAAAGATTTCAAATTCTAAAATTTTTATTCGAGAAATACCCACATCTCCAACAGATGTAAATTTCAGTGCACAAAGGATTTCTATTAGTTCTGATAAAGTGGAGATATTTCGAACAATGGAGTCACTCTCTCAAACTGGGGATGTGTTTGTGGCAATAAGTTCACAAAATCAAAAGAATCGAATTGCTAAGAAAATTGGAGGAGCGATCCCTGTTCCGACTCGGAAAGGGATAATTTCGGAAAGTTTCAAGGTGAAACTGGCTAAGGATGAGATAACCTCGGTAATCTCTGGAGATGAGTTGCTTGGTTTTTCGAGGGCTCTTTTTGAACCATCGAGGTTTCATCAAGGCAGAATTTTGCTCGCACATTATGGTCTTGAACATGGAGACCTTGTTGTTCATTCCGACTATGGAATTTCACAGTTTCTGGGTATTGAAACGCTGCAACTGGATAACCGAAATACCGAGTTTCTTTTGCTGATTTTTGCTCAAAGTGAAAAACTATATGTTCCGATGGAGGATTTTTTTAAGGTAAGCCCATATATAGGTCCAGAACGACTTGCTAAGCTTTCTAAGCTTGGAGGTAGAAAATGGAGTGTAGTAAAAGCTAAAGCTAAGCAGAAAGCATTTGAACTTGCAGGTGAATTGACGAGAATTTACGCCTTAAGGGAAGTTAAGAAACGGAAACCTTTTGAACCAGATTTTGAATTGGAAAGCATGCTCTATGAAAGTTTTCCTTACGATGAAACTCCTGATCAACAGAGAACAATTCAAGAGGTTTTATCCGATATGAATGCAGAAAAACCTATGGATAGGCTTGTATGTGGGGATGTGGGATTTGGAAAAACTGAAGTGGCAATTCGAGCAGCATTAAGAGTGGTGGCTTCCGATTATCAAATGGCAGTGCTTGTGCCCACGACGATATTAGCTGTTCAGCATTATGAGACCTTTTTAGAGCGACTTAAGGATTTTCCTGTGAGAATCTCTATGTTAAGTCGTTTTACTCGACCTAAGGATGCTAAAGATATACTTGAAAAAATTTCTAATGGTGAAGTTGATATTGTCATAGGAACACATGCATTGTTGTCTGAACATGTAAAATTCAAAAGTCTTGGGCTTGTTATTATCGATGAGGAACAATGGTTTGGTGTAAAGCAGAAGGAAAAGTTGAGATCTCTTAGAGCAGAGGTCGATGTGCTAACATTAACTGCGACACCAATACCAAGGACATTGTATTTCTCTATTTCAGGAATTAGGGATATCTCAATAATTCAAACACCACCAATAATGCGAAGGGCGATTTTTACTCAGGTTATTCAGTGGAAACCGGAATTATTCGCAAAGATAACTTATCAAGAACTTGAACGAGGTGGACAGGTCTTTTTTGTACACAATCGTGTAGAAACAATTGCGGGAATTGCTGCTATTCTTAAGAAGGAAATGCCAGATGTAAGCATTGCAATAGCTCATGGTCAGATGTCTGAAAGATTACTTGAGCGAACTGTTTTAGACTTTCGAAATGGCAAATATGACATGCTTCTTTCCACTGTTATAATTGAATCCGGAACTGACATGCCAAGAGTTAATACAATTATTATTAATAGAGCGGATAAACTTGGTTTATCTCAATTATATCAGCTTAGGGGAAGAGTTGGTCGTTCGGATGTGCAGGCTTATGCGTATCTAGTTCTTCCACCGTATAGAAACGTGACCGTCAATGCTCGAAAACGAATTAGAGCACTTCTTGAACATACAGATTTAGGTAGTGGGTATCATCTTGCAATGAAGGACTTAGAGATACGCGGAGCTGGAAATATGCTTGGAAAAGAGCAGAGTGGGTTTATTGCGGCTGTAGGTCTTGATCTTTATTCTAAGATGCTTGCAGAAGCTGTCGCCGAATTAAAGGGTCGAAAGCCACCTATTTTCGAACCTATACCTTTTAAGATTGATTTTGACGCATATATACCAGCTAAATATATGCCTAATCTTGAACAGAGACTCTGGGCATATCAACGTCTTTTTACATCGGATTATGTCGATCGTCTGAATACAATTATGACTGAACTGGTAGATAGATTCGGTCGTTTACCGGAACCAGTTAGGCATCTGGTCAAATTTTTGGAAATTAGAATCTTAGCAACTTTAGCTGGTTTTGATTCTGTCGTATTTGGAAGGAAATGGGTAACACTTAATTTCAATACACAACATCTTTCTATTGTAACACTCGACAAGAAATTGAAAGGGAATCAATTTCTACCTGAATTAGCTCTTACACCCAAGCCTGCTCTTCGTATTCCAAGATACCCCGACACTGATTCGACATTAATAGCTTTAAGAAATGCATTGAGAAAACTAGTATAGTGTAATGTTGTCAATTTGAAAGTTTAATAATGCAATTTCCTTTAGATATTAAATCTCATTATATCTCAAAATATGATTGGAAAAAATGTTTTTTATATATTTTAATCTTCTAAGATATTAAAAAAACTTATTTAGTCATTTGAAAATTATATAACACAAAGATTTTCTATCGTTGTAAAGGAGGAGCTATGGCGGATGTAAAGGAAATTATTGAAAAGTTATCAAAAGAAAGTGGAGTTAAAGCAGTAATTATTGTCAGTAATGAGGGTTTTGCAATTTCTGTTGCTTCTGAGGATACTAAGATCGATGCTGATGCTATCGCAGCCGTTGTAATGATGGGTGAAAAAGCGTTGAAATCTATTGGCGAAGAATTAAGCCTTAACGATTTGAAAATGGCTTCATATGAATATGAGAAAGGCACAATTTTAGTTCGGAGAATTAATCCCGATGCAATGTTGGTAGTGTTGACTGAGCCTAAGGCACCAATAGGTTCTTTACGATTTTTGACAAAGAGAAGAATTAAAGACCTAGCAAAATTATTACAGTAAATACTTTTCTCATGTTCTAATAACCGATTCTTTGAATATGGGGAACCGGCTTTTACTAAGGTTATAAAAGATGATGGATGGATTATTAATAAAAGAAGATATTGAATTATTAAAGAACTGCCAAATTTGCCCTCGCAAATGTGGTATAAACCGTTTTGAATCTTTAGGCTTTTGTGGTGCTGATTCATTTATAGATGTTTCCAGCATTAATTTGCATTATGGTGAGGAACCCCCAATATCCGGAAGAAGTGGTTCCGGGACGATTTTTCTCACTCATTGTAATATGAAATGCGTTTATTGCCAAAATTACCCAATTAGTCAATTGGGGGTGGGTAAGAGAGTCATGATAAGTGAGATAATCAAGACGATGCTCGATCTTCAAAAACGTGGTGCAAACAATATAAATTTTGTAACTCCAAGTCATTACATTGTTAATATTAGAAGAGCAATTTTGTCAGCAAAAGAACGTGGTCTAAGAATACCAGTAGTTTACAATACAAGTGGTTATGATTCGATTGAAGGTCTGAAGCTAATACAAGGAATAGTTGACATATATATGCCAGATTTGAGGTACTTTGATTCCGAATATGCTAGGAAATTTTCTATGGCTTGGGATTATCCTGAAGTTGCAAGAAGAGCTGTTAAATTTATGCATCTGGATGGTGGGGATCTTATTATGAACGAGAAAGGTATAGCAATAAAGGGTTTGTTAATAAGGTTATTAGTTCTTCCTGAAAATATTTCTGGTACAGAGAAAACTTTAAGATGGATTGCTCAAAATTTAGGAACCAATACTTATCTGAGCATTATGAGTCAGTATTTTCCAGCTCATAATTATAGGAATTTCCCTCCCTTGGATAGAAGAATTACAAAAAAGGAATATCAAAGCGTTCTCGATGTGGTTGATGAGCTTGGGTTCTCAAGAGGTTATATTCAACCGATGATATAAAAAAATATAAAGTATTCTGCTCTTGCCTTTTTGCTTATTGAAAATACTTTTAAATTATGGATATCAAGGGAGTTAAATACATAATAGTTTTCATTTTGTTTTCAATCCTTGGATTTTTATTCGGGAGTATATTTGGATGGATTGTTGCTGTATTATCATTACTTGTGGTATTATGGATTGTTTTCTTTTTAAGAGATCCAGATCGGACAATACCCACGGATGATGATGTTGTTGTTTCACCTGCAGATGGGAAAATTATCTATGTTAGTGAAAATTCTGAAGGTAATACTGAAATCGCAATTTTCATGAGCCCTTTCGATGTTCATATTAACCGAATTCCGATATCAGGAGAGGTTCTATCAATAAAGCATATACCCGGAAAATTTCATAAAGCCTATACTTCTGAAGCACATTTCGAGAATGAACGAGTCGAGATTCTTTTGAAGACTGGTTTCGGAAAGATTCTTATCAAGCAAATAGCAGGTGCCATTGCACCAAGGATTGTATGTAGAGCTCGCGAAGGTGAAATCTTTAAAACAGGTCAGAGATTTGGTTTAATAAAACTCGGTTCTAGAGTTGAACTTCTGTTTTACAATCATATAGACATTATTGTTAAATCTGGTGATAGAGTTAGGGCTGGTGAAAGCATTTTAGGCAGATTTACTAAAGAGAATTAAAGAAAGCTCTTAATACTAATTAATTATATTAATTGCAAATATCATCTTAGATTTATAGAAGAAAAAAAGATTATGAATAAAACTAACGATCAACTTAGGGCGAAAATTAACTCTTCTCACAAAGACTATCATAAATTTGCACCTTTTGTGCCGGGTATTTTTACTTTCGGTAATATGCTTGCAGGATTTGCATCGCTGGTAAATAGTTCTCAAGGGAAATATTTAGATGCTGCGTTTTTAATTGTTATAGGCGCACTTTTTGATTTTTTGGATGGAAGAATTGCACGCTTTATGAAATCTGCATCTCATATAGGTATTCAATTAGATAGCCTCGCTGATTTTTTGACATTCGGTATAGCTCCAGGTTTCTTGTTGTTTTCCATTGGCGCCTATGGTTTTGGCGATTGGAATTTTTTAGTTCCAATATTATATATCATTGCTGGGGCTTTCAGATTAGCTAGATATAACATTTTGGCAAGAGAAGGTAATATTACAGAATTTAGAGGGCTTCCAATTCCAATGGCGGGAGTTTTAATTGCAGCATTCTTTTTATTTTCTTTCGAAGTTTGGGGAGAAATACGGTACCAGAAATACTATCCTGCATTTTTGGCTCTTTTGGTGTGGTTGATGATTTCTAATGTAAAGTATATTAGAGAAATTATTTTTCTTCCAAAAAAGGTTTGGCTAAATGTTTTTATATTAGCACTTCCAATTATAGCTATACTGTATAAGCCAAAATTGTTTATTTTTCCATTTGTTGCGTTGTATATTTTGCATGGTGTTATCAGAGAACTCTATTGGCAGGTTGTAAATCCGATAAGGAGGAGGAATGAATTTCATAGCGACAATTGCGATTAATAGAAAGAATGGTGTTGCTGACCCGGAGGGAAATACTATTCTTGAAGCGTTAAAGAGATTGTCATATAGTAATGTAAAATTTGTTAAAGCGGCAAAGCTTTTTAAAGTTGGTATCGAGGGTGATGAAGAAAATTCGGTGAGGAAAACCTTAGAGGAAATTTCCCAAAGAATTCTTTCAAACCCAATTATTGAGAATTTTGAAATTATTAGTATCGTTACGATTCAATCGGCAGGTAAAAAATGAAAGCTGGAGTAATTGTATTTCCAGGATCGAATTGTGATAAAGATACTTATCGGGTGCTTTCGAATGTTATCGGTGCGGAAACAAGGTATTTGTGGCATCAAGACACACAAATTGATGATTTAGATTTGGTCGTTCTTCCTGGAGGATTTAGTTATGGGGATTATCTTCGCACCGGAGCAATTGCCAGATTTTCTCCTATTATGTCCTCCGTGAAAAAATTTGCTGCTAATGGTGGTATTGTTTTAGGTATATGTAACGGTTTTCAGATGCTTTTGGAAGCTAGAATACTTCCCGGAGTTATGATACCAAATCGGTCTCTCAGGTTTATATGCATGCAAGTTTACGCTTCTGTTCAAAGGAATGATACATGTTTTACATCTCTTTCAAATGTCGGAGATGTTTTGGAAATACCAATTGCCCATTTTGAGGGAAATTTCTTTGCTCCAAATGATATTCTTAAAGATATTGAAGATAACAGACAGGTGGTTTTAAGATATAGTGATGCTCAAGGGAATGTTTCCGATGAATCTAATCCAAACGGTAGTATAAATAATATCGCAGGGCTAGTAAATAAAGCAGGGAATGTTCTTGGAATGATGCCTCATCCGGAAAGAAGTTCAGAGAAAATTCTTGGTTCGGAATATGGCAGAATTATTTTCGAATCGATTTTACACAGTATTTTGAATTCTGAATAAATATGAATAAAAAAAAGAAATTTTGGACGTTCGTTATTGCTCTTGTTATAGGTCTTATGGTAGGTCAATTAATTACAGCGTTAATTAAAATTGCTCTTCCTACAGGTGTAGTTCGAGATTTCCTAACCTATACAATTTCCTTCGGTCTTAATCCAATTACGATTGACCTTGCAGCAGTGAAATTTACAGTTGGCTTAATGTTTTCAATGAGCATTATTGGGTTTTTATTCATTGTTGCGATGGTTTATTACTTCAAATGGTGGATTTGAAAAATTTATTAAAAAAAATATTTTTTTAAAACTTTCCCTTGACTAATTCCAACTACTCTTTATAATACCATAAACATAGGACAAACTATTTGGATTATTATTTAGGTAATATATGTAATTAATTATAATTAAGTAGGTTACAAACATTAGGAGGTAGACCATGCGTAAGATGCTATGGTTAATCGCATTATTTGCAGTTGTATGGGCTACTAGTGGGTACAATGACTTTCCAATTTTTTCCACTGAAACCTTTGTTACAGATATTCAACTTACGGACCCATCAGTAAGCCCAGACACGGGTTATGTTGCGGACCTTTACCTATTCGAGGTTACGTACACAAGTAATCCGTGGAATTTTGAACCGGATTCAATAGTAGTAATTATTGACGGTACTAAGTACGATAGTCTCAACCAAGTTGATCCATTGGACTTTGATTATACAGATGGTGCTGCCTTTTTCGTTAACCTTTTTGGTACTGAATTCCGCAGGGGCACTCATGAATATTTTTTCTATGCTGAAGATGAATCGGGAGCAGTTGCTGAAACTGATACTCATTATTTTACTATTATTAACACTCCACCAGAAGGTGGTACAGTTAATCTTGTATGGGATCCAGATCCGCTGATGGAAAACTCCGTGATAAATTGTATTGCTGGTGGTTTTACTGATGATGATGACGACAGCGTATGGGTAGTATACAGGTGGTATGTGAATGATGCTTTTTCCGGTATCGAGTACGATTCGTTAATTGGGCGATATTTTAACAAGCACGATGAAATATACTGCTTGGTTTATCCATATGACGGTATGGATTACGGGAATGTCCTTTTCTCGGAGACACTTACGGTAGAGAATACTCCACCGGAAGCACCAGATATTTCAATATTGCCTCTCAATCCTTATGATATGAATGATATTCAAACTATTATTGTTACCGATTCCTATGATGCAGATGGAGATCCTATTACTTACAGGAGTGAATGGTATTTAGATACTGTTGTATGGACTTTAATGTCAGATACAGAAATATTAGACGATGCATTAACAACTCCAGGTGATAATTGGAAATTGAATGTATGGCCATTTGACGGTGAGGTTTTTGGTGATGGTGCAGAATTTCTTTTTGACATAGGAGCCCCAGAGTTAACAAATGGTGATGTTGATCCCGATACTGGACATGCATTTTCAACTTTTTTCACATATTCTGTGACCTATACTAATATTCACAATTATCCACCCGAGAGTATAGTTGTTATTATTGATGACATTGACTTTTATCCTATGGAGCTATTAGATACTACCGACCATGATTATACCGATGGTGCTGACTATACATACACGATGCTTATGGATGTTGGTGATCATCATTTTGAATTTTATGCAATCGATAATCAAGGTAATGAATGCATAGGTTTTGGACCTGTGGATGGTCCGGTTATGACAAATGAACTCCCAGTTATTGATAGCGTCTATTTAACGCCGTATCCTCATGTTACTATATGTGATACGCTTTGTGCTGTGGTTGCTGATTGGCATGATGATGATAGCGATCCAGTTTATTTCGGTTTCGAATGGTTTGTTAATGATATCGATATAGCTTTCTATGAGGAATGTATTAATGGCGATTTATTCGATCGAGGTGATAGAGTTAAATGTAAGATAATCCCGTTTGATGGATTTGAATTGGGTGATCCAGTGTGGACTGTTGAAGTAGTAATTGGCAATTATATACCGGAAGCCGATAGTGCAGTAATTGAAGTTCTACCCAATCCACCAGCAAGAGAGTTTTCAATTCTTAAAGCTAATGTTTTTGGTGTTTACGATTGTGATGATTTTGATGTCGATATTTTCTATCGATGGTTTGTTAATGGTGGGATGCTTCCTATTTCGCCAACTAGGAGAAGGTTAACTAGTTTTCACTTTGATCACGGAGATACTGTTTATTTTGTGGCTTTATTGTATGATGGAATAGATACAGGTTACATAGAATCCAATCGTATTGTTATAGTAAATACTCTTCCAATAATTGTTACTGTTGATATAGAACCGGATGATCCGTATACGAACGATACTCTTTGGGGTGATGTTGATTTCGTCGATATTGACGGCGATGATGTAAGAGTCGAGTATCATTGGTATTGCGATGGTGTTTATTCACATGAAGGTGAGTTTGTCGATCCGGCATTAACTTCTCATTTCGATGTGTGGCAATTGGAAGTGAGACTCTTTGACGATTTTGAAGTTGGTGAATATCGAAGCGGTTTTGCACAGGTAGAAATTTTGAATACTCCTCCATTTTTCATCCCATTTATCGATACTATCTTAATTAGCGGAGAGAATTACTTCTCTATGCTTGAAGGATTCGATATAGATGGAGATAGAATACACTATGGTCTCGTGCTCGGAGCTGATGGCTTTTGGATTTGGCCTAGTGGAGTTATGCTTTGGTCTGTCCCAATAGTTGATGAACCTACAGTGTTTCCAGTTCAAGTTTTCGCAAATGATGGATATGACAACAGAATAGAAGATATTAATCTGTGGGTTTATCCAATGGATTTTCCAGCTCTTGCTCCGAGATGGTTAATTGTTGAAACCGGTTATGTAGATTTCATTCCGTTGACCTGGGATAGACCAGCTGTATTCGATTTTCCTGTATTACCCGTTCCGTTTCTTGGATATGAAGTTTGGCGTTCCACAGATCCGGATCCTATATCCACAGAATGGGAGCATATTGCATCAACATTTGTCCCGAATTACATAGATAACGACGTTGACCCGTATACGATATATTATTATCGGATTGCTGCAATATATTCTGTGGGAAATAGCATTCCATCCAATGTAGAGCATGGTTTTTGCATTGATGGGGAAAGAGGAGATTGGTATTCTAATTTCTCATATTATTTGCCACCAAAGGTTGACGGTTGGATCGGTGAAATCGAGTGGTTAGATGCTTCTTACTTTGAATACTGTGATGGAGACGTAAAGATTTACCTTAAACACACCTTACATCATTTGTATATTGGCGTGAAGGTTTTAAGTGACGTTTGCCTATCTCCCGACGACGCTCTGATTATCTCTGTTGATGATAATTTCAATAGAAGATGGCCAATCGATTCTCCAAGTAACGAGGGTGAATATTTACTCAGAGCTAGACCATTTGGAAATGAATTTACATTCCAAGGTATTTGGGGAGATTTCGCAACCGGTGTTAGTCGTGACGAAAGAATTCTCGGTCGCAATATGTTTGGACATGCAGCAGATTTCGAGGGATATGTTTGTTATGAAGCAGCAATACCTTTATTTGGTCGAGATTTAGAAGCGATTAACATTCCTCGCTTAGATATTTGGTTTGGTGTTAGGTTTGCTATTTATAATGCTGAGAGTGGAGACTGGGAAGTAATAATTCCGGGTCATTCCGATCCTGAAGATCCATCCGAATTTGGTTCGTTATACTTACCCTTGGGTGAAGGTCCCGGATCGATTTGCAACTTACCAAGAGTAATAGATATGACTGTTCGTCAAGGTGAATTTGGAGTTAGAATATTACCAATTGAGAACTGTGGTGATGGGTATCTTAGTTTCTATATAAAGGAGAGATGTGCATTTGTCCCACGTGGTTTATTGAGATCCGATTCTCCGGATGCAGAGGATATCGTTGCATTTGTCGACGATGAATCTCTTGTTCCCAGAGCGTTAGAAGTGATTGGTTATATGGCGGATATCTATACCGATCCAGTTGCTTTCAAAGATGCATGTTTAAGACGGGATTGGAAATTGGTAATTGTATCTAGCAACGTTGTTAATAGTAATCATGTATGGGACGGCGTCCTATATGCTATTAGACGAGGTGCAAAAATTCTAATACAATCTCCGGATCTTGATAGATATAAAGATCACTGGATTTGGAATATTTTGGGCGTTGAAATTACGGATGATCTTGGAGACCGACCAAGCGCTTTAACAATCGAACTACCATGGCATCCTTTCTTTAACATTCCCATGCCGACAACTCCTGCGTTCTGCGATATGACTCTTGGATATGATGATTATGGCGACTGCATAATGCCCTTGTCATACGGTACCCTCGCTTCATTTGATCTGTATCCTTACCCCTCTAATGCTGCCATTGTAACTAATTTCAGTAATACTGCGATAATTAATGCCTTAAGATTCTCTACAGAAGCTGATGAAAACGGAGATGGACTTCCAGACGCATTGCAACTTCTGATAAATGAAATTCTTAGCCTTAAACCATGCGAGGATGTAGAATGGTTAGAGGAAGATCCTATAACTGGAATAATTTCTGCTCGAAGTAAACAAAATGTTTCGTTAACATTCTATGGCACTGAATTAGATATAGGAACATATTATGCTTGGTTGATGGTTTACACAAATGATAGAGATAACCCAATTAATCCTATAGCAATCAGATTTCATGTTGTGGAACCGGAACCGAGACCTCTCGTTATTTATTTCGAACCTGAAACGTTGAAATCATGTCGCGAATTCGACAGAGAAATGACGTTAATGGTTCGTTCTCTTGAAGCTATGGATATTAACATGTTAAGATTCACTGTAACATGTGATCCAGGGATTGCTCAGCCTATCGATGTTATACCTCGTTCAGGAAGATTAACTGATTTAAGTGTGAGTCCAGGTAGTATAACATTCCAATTAGAGTCACGAGGATTCTTTGAAGGTGGTGAACCGCTTGCCGACATTCTTTTCCGAGTTAAAAGAGATGCTCTAGTTGGAGCGCTTACTGAAGTTATTGTAGAGGAGATAGCCCACAACACAGAGGCTTATGTGACTGATACGATTCTTATCCCAGGTGCTTTAAAGGTCTGGCCTTGTGATGACAATTGGCGTTTATATATGGTTTTCGAGTCTGATAGCCTTATTGATACGTTGATTCTCGGAATAGAGCCTTGGGCTTCGAGAATGTTTGATCTAGCTTGGGATCATGAAAATGATCCACTTACTGAATGGTTCGATCCATACACAGTTATCGAGGAATGGGACCCGGATCATCCCTATCTTGATGTCGATATAAGAAGTGCATGGGCAACAACTTTAAGATGGCTTATCAACATAGGTGATTCATTGGGTACAATTCATTGGTTTTTCCCGGATTATGTCAACCTAGGAGAGATGGGTACTATATACCTCTTAGCTGGGGATGATATGATCGATATGAAAGATGTTATGAATTATGATTATTTACCGGGGAGAAATATTGAAGTTCTCTATAACTCAGGCGGTCTTAGACCTTTCGAATTTGTTTTCCAAAAGGGCATGAATTTGTTCTCGATGCCTATAGATCCTGGTCTTCGAAGCCCAAATGATCTTTTCCCAGGATATATATCGTGTTGGGGATACGATAATAGTACTGGTCTCTGGTATGATGCTGCTGAATTAGATCCTGGCGTAGGTTATGCAATACTATTTAATGAAGCAAGGGAGTTTCATCACTGGGGACTGCCTATATACGATTTGACTATAGACCTGTTTATGGGTTGGAACCTTATTGGAACTGTCTATGATCCTGTTGATTTTTCTACTCCAGATGTTGATCCATTAGGAGCGATAATGGGAATGCCGGAACATGCTTTTGAATACGATGCAACGACTGGGAATTATTTCCCAACCGATGAACTTAATGGGAGCAAAGGATATTTTGTCGCTGTTAATGCTGACGAAGCTACGCTGTTCTTACCGGGAGAGTGTTCTGGAATGAAAACGCTTTACTCACCCAAATATATTACAGTCGGCAAAGTCATTATTGGAGATGAGGAATTAGTTCTGAACCTAGGAAATGATTACGCTATTCCGTTTAAGCCACCTATTCCGAATAATGAGTATGAAATTGACGCATACCTTAATTATAAAGGACTTCCCTCTATTTTAGTTAGTTCAAGTGGAACTTGGTATCTTGTCATGACATACGGAAACGAAGTGAAATTTGAATCGATAGAAGGTTATCAAATAGAAATCGATGGTGAGTCGATACCAAACGTGAGATTTCTGAGTGGAGGAATCCATAAAATAGAATTTGTTGGTAAGAAAATACCGAGTCAAATCAACATAGGTAATTTTACTCCAAATCCTTTTAACAGTTATACATCGATTGATATAGAAGTTAACAAATCTACTGCAGTCAGAGTAGAAGTATTTAGTTTATCAGGTAAAATGATTAATGTCATAGTTAATTCAGAATTGAGTGTTGGTATTCATACATTAAAATGGGATGGCGCAGATATGAATGGAATAGATTTACCGAGTGGATTATATCTTGTTAGATTTGCTGTTGGAGAGCAATTATTCGAAAGAAAACTTATCCTTTCCCAATAGATAAGTGGTTTACCCCCCCTCCTCACTCATCCCTCTCCTCTTTAATGAGGAGAGGGCCTTTTTTATATTCGAATTCTCGTATCCTTTTGAATAATAACTGGAATTTATTAATAATTTTCGAAACAACGATTCATATTTCAGAAGAAATTAAATTTCCGAATATTGTTAAATTTTATTAATTGATGAGTAAATCTGTTAGGTTACTTTACAACTTATGGCAGTCTCATTTGCGCACGAATATTTACAATAATGACAATTGGTTCGCCATAAACCGAGGACAAAGTCGGTGAAATAAATTGCATAAATAAGTAATTGTTCTTCGTTGGTTGAATAAATCCACCATAAGGTCCGAAAACCGAGGATGGTCTTTCCGTTGAAGTTGTGGCAATTTTCCAATTACGCGTAATATAATCCTTTAGAGGTAGATAACTCACAGGAGACATATCTGAATTTTGGAAGCTTGCTCGGAGAACATATTTGTTAATTCCTGAAGCATAGTCTGGTGACCATGGAATAGTATCACCCGTGTCAACATTGTATGCACCATAAATTCTAAGTGATAGTCGAATATTGACATCACCACAATTTTCAACAATCATCCTACCTCTGCTACTACCTGAACCCATTGTATGAGTCTCGCTAATATTTACAGTTCCGGGATTCCAGTAAAGTGAGTCTGCACCTCCTGTTGAACTGTACTGATTTATTTCTAAGCAAATAGTATAGGTTTCTGATTTATAACTGGCGGTAAATGTGTCCGATTTAGTTACAGAAAATTCTTCGTGTAGCGAATCGATACCTCCGTCTTCCCATTCCGCGAATGTATACATCGAATCAGAACCGGGAACTGTATCTCTATAGCTTACTGCAAATTCAATGTACGTGTTTTCATCTGCCCAGAATGAAACCGAGGAAACAAAGCAAATTGTTGTATCGGGCAAATAAAAGCATCCATAGGTCTCAGCAGGATCTTTCTCAACTACAATAAGATAACTTCTTTCAAAGTAAGCAATTAGCGTTTCTGGATTACTAACTATTAATGTTCTTATGGTAGATGAACTACTATCTTCCCATTGCAGGAAGTTATAAATGGTTGTCATGGAACTATCGCTCTCTGAAACCTCGAATCTGTGGATAGTCGATTCCTTGAACCAGAAATCTTGCTCCACAGCTTCCAAATCGGTAAAGTTAAGAGTATCCACATTTAAAGTACCATAAATGTCATCCAATGGATTTCTCTGGAAAGCAATTAAGTGTTCAATATTATAATTTGCAGTGAATAATGTATCTTTCGATATGATAACTGTTCTCAACGATTCGGACGATGTATCTTCCCAATCTGAGAAAACATATCGAGTTAGAGAATCTGATTTATAGTCATAGGAACTGACATATAAAGCAAGTGAATCGTCTTCTTCGACATAAACAGTTTCAGCTGCGGTAAATTCAAATATTGAGCTATTAATGATAATACTACCATATGCATTTTCCAGGGGATCTTTTTGAATAATAACTCTATGAGCAGATGTGCTCCAAATCCACTCAACTCCTGATAATGTTGTTATTTCGAATTCAAAGAAATGTGCTAAACTACTATCGAGATCGCCAAAACCGTTGTAGCCAACACATCGCCATAAACCATCGATTGGATCAACGTTTCCAAATACAGTGTCTTTATCGTCAAACCAATGTACTCCAACAGGAGGATTGGGTTCACCATGTTCACTTAGAACTATAAATGGCCATCTAATTAAGCTGTCCCATTGCCAAACGAGCCATGATGAAGTATCAATTACGAAACTGAATGAATCTGTTAGACCTGTTTCTGGTACAGAACCATCACCACGCCAGCCGTAATTTACAATCCAACCTAAACCATCTACATAAACCGATTCTGAAACGAAGGCTTCGATTATAGTATTAATAGGATAACATGATGTTCCAATTGGTGGTATTGGCGAACCGTACTCAGAATATACTGTAATGCAGATAATCTCGGTGTCAATATTAGCCCAGCGCCAATTTATTATACTGGGTTTTTGAATTGCAAAAAGAACTGAAGTATCAGCAGAAGTAAGTGGAACCGAGCCGCTTCCCCAAAAACCGATACACTGCACAGAGGCTGTTGAGTCGTATTTGTTAATATTAGCGAAAACTGAGTCACCTGAGGGAAACCAGTGAATTCCAACAGTTGGATCAGGAGAGTCATAGCCGTCTACGTCATATATTGTTACTCCTTCATTGTTTACAAGCAAAGGAAATCTTTGCAAAGTATCCCATAGCCATACTAATTCAGAATTAGTATTGAGAGTAAAACTGAGTTCCCAGGGTGTAGGATCTACTCCGGATGTGTCTGTAGGAACTGAACCTAAACCCCAATATCCTGTGCAGTAATGACTGTCGAGTGTCATGGGTGTAACATTAGCTGTTATTTCTGTGCCTATTGGATAACAAGTAATCCCCACCGGTGGAATTGGCGAATCATACTCGGACCAGACTCTAAGGCAAACCATTTTTGTGTCGCTGTCAAACCATCGCCATTGTACCCAGGTAGGTTCTTTCATAACGAAATTAATCGATGTATCGATTCCAGCATGCGGAAATATTGAACTCCAATAACCTGCACATGAGACATTGTTGTCTGCGTCATAATAATTTATTGAAGCAGTTATGAGAGAATCTAATTCGATCCAATGAATTCCTGGAGTGGGATTTGGGGAATCGTAACCATCTGTATCGGAAGGTGTGATTCCATCATTAAGAACAAGAAGAGGTAATATTTCTAGGGAGTCCCAAACCCAAACAATCCATGATGTAAGGTTTAAATCAAAGCTTGTGTGATTTTCTGATCCTGAGGAACTTACTGAACCACCGCCTAACCATCCTGTGCAATAGTGCCAGATTGTGTTTTCAAATGAAGAATCCTCAACGAAGGCATTTATGGTTATACCACATGGATACACAGTTGTATCTGAGGGGATAGGATGACCATGAGGAGAATAAACGTATAAAGTACATTCTGGTGTGCCCTTTGGAACAACACTCCACCTCCAAGTTAATTCCGATGGTTCATCGATGTTAAATGCAACACTTGAACCAAAACCGGAATCGGGAACCGATCCACTGCCATAAAAGCCAATACAGTAGGCTGTTGATTCAGCAGTTGCGACAACTGGTGTAGTTGTAATCTCAGCTTTAACAAATTTCCCTTCATCGAACCAATAGCTCCCAGTGTCGGGATTTGGTGTATCGTAATAGTCGGGATTAGCAACAATTAGTCTGTATTGTGTAAAATATTCTGCAATGAACTCTGTATCGCTGGTAGCAGTAATAGTGCGTGTATGAGAAGTGTCACTATCGTTCCATTGTTGGAAAATATATCGAATTGAATCACCGCTATAAATCGTATCATACGCTGTAATTATCCTTGTAGTTGTGAAAGAAAAGTATTCCTCATATGGAGAGGTTTCAATTGAACCATCAACAATAATAACACCACCTGAAAAGTTGGTTTTTACTACTAAAAGCCATTGAGTTAACCAGCAGAGAACAGAATCGAATGCTACGTATGTAATACTTGTATCCCAATTTGGCACATTAGTAGCAAGATCGTGTGCTCTAACGCGAAAATAGTACCAAACTGAATCCCTCATACCTGAATACCAGTAATTAGTGTCGCTAACAGTGGATAGAATATCCATCCAGAATCCAGATGGACCTTCTCTGTACTGAATATCATAAACCCAGATGCCCCATCCTAAACCTTCTTCAAGCGTGGTGTCGATGCCTGTCCATTCTACAAAAATTGAATCTGTAGCAATAGAATCATAAGTAGCAACATCGCCAAAGAATTGAGTTAATGGGATACGCCAATCCAGATCGACTTTTCTAAATCCTGGATGACTTAGGTAGTATGTTCCGGTTAACCAAATGCTATCATGCGCAGTAGGTTGTCCAACTACGCTTGAGAGTTTAAAAGATTCGGAAGTAATATCGTCACCTTCATTTCCGCCAGCGGCAATGGTTTTCCAAATTAGATTGAAGTTCGCGGATGATGGAGTTTGAGCTATAGCTGTTACATTAAGGATTATTAAGATGAGGATACCAGAAAAACTGAATTTGAAAAAGTTTTGATTCATTTTTCCAATTTATTTTACTATTATAATAAAACCACTTATTATAAATATGAATTTTTTAAATTCAACCTTTTTTATTTATATGTAAGTTAGTCATTATTAAAATTATTCTAAAGGATAATAATAAAGGTTGGATAAAATAATATAATGTTCATAATTAATACGGAGAGTAAGATTATTATAGTTTTAAATTGAAGCTTGAAGCCGGGAGGTAATATGGTATGGCTTATGATCCGGAAAAATTAATTCAGCTAACTCAGGAACAAGAGAAAATATGGCTCGATGCTCAACGAACTGTTGTTCGATTGATTTTTTGGTGGATGGTTCCTTTTTTTATTATTATTGCTGGATTTGGAATGATGATCTATGAATCAGAGAGTTCTGTATATGTCTGGAGTGTGGAGGAAGAGTTAGATTTCATGCCATATTTATCCGTTATTGCGTTAGTTGTTTTATTGTTAGAGGCAACGATTTTCTTTGTTATGTGGCAGGCTTACAAACGTCCAAAGAAGGCTATTTCTGTTGAACCGGAAAACTCAATGTTGAGATTGTTTGGATATATTTTTGTTGCTTTCATAGCTTTTTGCATATCGGCTGCAATCGTTTCTTACATGGGAATGAGTGTTTATTCGATTTCTTTTGCTCTTTGGCCTGCAGCGCATGGACTTGCTGCGGTTATTATTGGAGTATCCAATTATCGCTTAAGAAGTATGGGCGTTGGAAAAGTTCTATTAGAATCACATGGTAAATATAAGGAACATTATTAATTCCGATTCCATGGTATAATTCTATGAGGGTATAAGTTGGTTCGTGACTTTGAAAAATTATTCCTCTTACTGAGGAAGAGGAATATTTATGGTTTAGTGCTTATAAATTGGTACTAAGAATCTTGTTTTGGACTACTGTATATTTTTCTTTTGCATCGATATGATTCATAATTGGCAATTTAAATCCAAAGTTTCCTCTTAAATATCATTTTGGATTTTTCCGATTGCCGCTTTATAGCTTGTTCTAATTTGTTTACCAAGATTAAGAGATTTGAAAAATTGTGTAGATAATCAAAATTCGAGGATAAAAAATAATCGAGTTGAATAAATCGGATCATTTGAAAATTAGTGATGTATCTTAGGTTTTGTTAACTAAAATTCTCTTTTATCTATTGCTTTCAGACCTAATTTCATAGGAAGTATTATTGTTATTAAATTCAAGATAATTAATAATCCTACCATAGTTACAATCTCTACAACAAGGAGTTGCTTCCCAGAGGTTACGAATAAAATGTACCTGTACGTCGGCATAGCTAATAATATTACAGTTAGTCCAACATAAACTAATGATAGAAGAGCCGCAATCATTCCGCCGCCGGAACTTGCTATTCGCATTGGATTTAACTCCTCGAAAGTTGGGAAGAGTATGCCGAGTCCCATATTCAAGCTGACTAATGCGATACTCATAAGAAATATCCCTATCGCTGTTATAATAATCATTAAGTTGCTCTGAGAAAGTAAGCCGTTGGAAATTACCGCAATAATCTCTGCTATGATAATAAAAGTTACGAAAGATAAAGTATACTTCTCCCAAAATAATTTTTTTAGCCCAATAGGCGCAGTTGCCAATGACCAAAGGCTTTTCCCTTCCATACTTATACCTGGATAGACGAATCTTACCGATAAAGTTGCAAGTATGTATCCACAGAATGCAAAATTGGCGAACGCAATTACAGTTCTAAGATAAGTACTTGTAATTTTTGAGGGCACAAATTTCAGGTTTACGAGATAGAGCACCAGTAAAACTAGAAGTACAGCAAATTGTGACCATTGATTTGGATCTCGAATGAAAAGTTTAATATCTTTAATCCATAAAGATCGAACATCCTGTTTTAAAAAAGATAATAACCGCCAAAGTTTAGAATTATGTAAACTTGTGGATTTACTATGTTTTTTATGCGTCATAGTTTCAGCGGCTTCGAAAGATGTTTGGAAGATTTTTTTTGACACAAAATCGGTTATAAAAAAGCCAAAAAAAGTTGTTGAAGCCAGAGCTGAGGTGAATAGAAGAGCTCGTATACTTTGTCCTTGCCTTAATGCACTTATAATTTCTGTAAACCAGATATGTGGGAAAAATGGTGTGCGGTGGCTACCTAGCTGCCGAAAATAGTAGTTTAACATTGTCATATCGCCAAGCACATTAAACATCAAGCCACCGGACAGATTCGATCTTACGTAAAAGTATGCAATGATAGATGTTATACCAATTAATGTTACAACAGACCATTTAAAAGATAATTTCTTGACTGCAGGCATAAGCAGCATAGAAATAATGCTTCCGATAAATGCAGGGATTATTAAAAATAGCATAAGAGCCCCAAAAACCCATACTATATACCAGATTGACATAGTATTTGTTACCATATAGGATATAGCCATTGGAAGACCGATAACTAAAGTAGCCCATGATGAAAAAAAGAAATTGTTTATAAAACGAATCCAAAAAACCTGATTTTTATTGAGTGGGGTAGCCATAAGATATCTTGTTTCCCGAGAACGGAAAAGTGTAGAAATAGAACTGATAATATTGCTAATTAAAAGCATTGTGAAGAATGCTAGAAATCCCAGTGAGATTAATCTATCTGAAAGAGCATAGCCTATGTCCTGAACACTGGTTAGATACTTGAATATTTTGCAGAAAATGAAGTATACACCATAAAAAAAGCCACAAATAACAAATACAGCAACCGAAGTTTTTGCCCAGTGCTCAAATCCCTTTTGCATTATCAATCGGATAAGGAGCTTGAATTTGATTTTGGAGATTTCAAAAAACATTAATGCCTTTTCATTGTGGTTTTTCCAACTGTAATTAAATCATTTAGAGTTCTTATATGGTGCTTGTAAAGCATAGGAGTAATTTTTTGAAAAATTTCTGCAACAATTATTGTATCCTCGAGAGCGTTATGAATTGTGCGTGAAAGCCTTATCTCAAATCTTTTAGCCATGGTCTCAAGAGATAATTTTCCTGTATTCTTATAAATATAGTTAAAAACTTTGGTGATGTCGATAGCCCATTCCTCAGGTGGGATATCACCGATTTTCTTTGCTGCCTGCCAGAGAAATGCGATGTCTAATCCTGGGTTCTGTCCTAAAAGGATTCTACCTTTTGCTAATCTGAAGAACTCAGGAATGACGACTTCTGCAGGAGGTGCATCCAATAGTTTGCTACCGTTTAGACCATGTATTTTCTTGCTTTCACTGCTTATAAATGAATACGGTTGTAATGGAGAGAAAAAATATGGATCTTCAATTTTATTACCCAAAAGAGGTACTGCGGCAATTTCAATTATTGAATCCTCATACGGGTTAAGCCCAGTCATCTCGAGATCAAAGCTTAGGAATCTGGTTTTATATATATCGTAATTCGTCGACATTCTTAGGGTTGCCTTTCAAGATACCACGATTGCTTCGATTCTCAATAAATTCTAATAATATTTTTACTTCGGTCGATTTGGGTAATTTTTCTTTAACTTGTTCAACAGCATTTTGAAGAGAGAGACTAGATCTCGCTATTATTTTTGTAGCAATATGAACAGAATCTATACTTTCGGATGTGTAAGCATTTCTTCGCATACCAATACGGTTAATATCTACGAATCTTGCTGGTACACCATGAACAAGACCAAAGGGTAAAACATCCTGTAATACGAGGGATGAAGCACCAACCATACTCAATCGACCCACATGTATAAATTGATGAATTGCAGAATGTCCACCGATAACTGCCTTGTCTTCTATTATTACATGACCACCAAGCTGGGCAGCGTTGGCAATAATGAGATTGTCTCCTAAAATACAATCGTGCGCCACATGAACATAAGCCATAAGAAGATTGTTGTTTCCGATAGTAGTAACACCGTTGCCGCCTATAGTTCCGCGATGAATAGAAGCGAATTCGCGGATTGTATTTCCATTTCCAATTCGGAGTTTAGTGGGTTCTCCCGAGTATTTGAGATCCTGAGGTGGTAGTCCTATGGCAGAATATTGAAAGATCTTGGTTCCTGCGCCGATTGTTGTATTTCCCTCGACAACAACACCAGGACCTATATAGACATCATCTTCAATATTCACATTTTGGCGAATTATCACGTGCTCGGCAATTTCCACACCTTCGCCGATTAGTACACTGCTGTCGATGAATGCTGTGTGATGTATCTTCTTTGCCACGATTAGAATAAACGCAAAATAAACGACGGTGGCAAGGAGAAAGCTTAGAAGGATACGTAATTAAGCAAAGGGCTAAAGCTGTTTGTTTATAAAGCTCTCTGTTCAAGTTTCAATCCACGCACCCGTGCAAGGTGCGACCACTGTTTTGTCGACTGTTAAATTAGAGTTATTATGTTTCAATCCACGCACCCGTGCAAGGTGCAACAGGCAAATGAGGGAATGCTTTCTCATCTGGTCAAGCGGTTTCAATCCAAGCACCCGTGCAATGTGCGTCCTTGTGGGACATTGTTTACCATATCTTGCCAGTCGTGTTTCAATCTACGCACCCGTGAAAGGTGCGACCTCTATGTATCCCAAGTGCCAGTTCCGTTTCAATCCACGCACCCGTGAAAGGTGCGACTTAGCTTGCGTTTCAAGATATACATACGGTTGCACGTTTCAATCCACGCACCCGTG
>JAUWMV010000020.1 GCA_030613005.1 bacterium
ATTCACTTCAACAAGGAGTAGTTACCCCTTGCTCAAAGCATATCATATAACATGGGTAACCTATGGCAGTCGTGTAAGTGAGAGGATGGTGGAATATAAGGATGTGATAAAGCGCAGTAGAGTGAACAAGGGGTTGCAACCCCTTGCTCAAGGAGTCATACTGAATGATGAAATGGAGCGTGAAATAACAGAATATATCGCAAAAATTGTGAAGGAAAAAAATCTCCGAGTTCTCGCATATAATATTTGTCAGGACCATGTACACATGGTAATAGTCTGTGAAGAGGAGGAAAGAGATAACATTGTTAGAAAGCTGAAGGGAAAATCCACACAACTATACAAAGACAAACACGGTATCGAAGGAGAATTCCATCTATGGGCACAGAAATACAATAAGTCATTCATAGAAACTGAAGAGAAACTACGAAATGCTATCGAATATGTGAACGACAACCGGGTGAAACACGAACTCCCGGAGAACAGGGGATTGCAGTATCTTATTCAAAAGATGCTCGAACCTACAGTGAACAAGGGGCTGCAGTTACTTATCGAGAAAAAGCTCGAACCTACAGTGTACAAGGGGATCATCGAGAAAATGTACGAACCTACAGTGAACAAGGGGTCGCAGTTACCTATCGAGAAAATGCTCGAACCTACAGTGGACAAGGGGTTCATTGAGAAAAAGCTCGAACCTACAGTAAACAAGGGGATGCAGTCTTTTGAGCAGAAAAGGCTCGAAAATACAGTGAACAAGGGGTTGCAACCCCTTGTTCAAACACCTGCTTTCGCACCTCAATATACCGGCGGTTTCGATGCGGTGATTGGGAATCCGCCGTGGGTACAATCGAAATATATTGAAAGAATCCGAAAAGACTATTATTCGCGGAAATATAGAACAGCAATAAAGCAATATGATAAGTTCAATTTGTTCGTGGAGAAATCTGTCAATAATCTTAAAAAAGCAGGACTTTTTGGTTATATCATACCTAGTAGGTTCGTAATGAACCCAGACTATGAAACTTTTAGGGAATTCTTAGTAAACAATGTCAGTATTTCGTGTATCATTGATGTTGGTGAACATATCTTCGAAGGTGTTGAGATGCCTTCATTATTGTTATTCTACGAAAATGTTATTTCAACTCAAAACAATATAGAAACTATTGTTGAGATCGAAGATTTCCATTCTCAAATATGGAAGTCATATAACATTCCTCAAAGACGATTCAAAAAAGAAAAAAGTTATCTTTTTACAATTTACGAACCCGAGGAAATAAAGAATTTAACGACGAAAATGGTAGAAAAATCTATAACATTTAGTGAAATCGTCGATAATGCTCGTGGTGTCGAAATTGGCAAAAAACATGATTGCATTTCTTTAGCTAAACGAGAAGGATTCAAGCCCTTTTTAGTGGGAGAAGATATAGGTCGATATTATATCAAAGGGCTAAGATGGATTGATCCAACTTTCGAAGATGTAAATTACAAGGATGAAAATATCTATAAAGGTCCGAAAATACTAATTAGAAAAACTGGCACTGGGATTAATGCCACGTTAGATCTACAAGATCACTGGGTAATACAAGTTATTTATGTTTTTAAGAAAAGGATAGAAAAGTATGATTATCTTTATTTGCTTGGTCTCTTGAATTCGAAGCTCATGTCCGAATATTATTTCGCAAAATTTGGCGAAAAAGAAAAACAAGCATTTCCTCATCTAAGACAAACTTGCGTTAAACAACTCCCCATCCGCACAATAGATTTCTCCAATCCAGATGATGTGAAACAGCACGATCGCATGGTCTCGCTTGTCGAGGATATGCTTTCGCTCCACAAACGCCTTGCGAAAGCACAGGAGAAGAGAGTCAACAAGGGGTTGCAACCCCCTGTTACACAAAAGAAGCAACATACTTCAAAACTGTCCAAAGTAATCCAGAAGCAGATCGAAATCACAGACAAGAAAATAGATGCGCTTGTTTATGAATTGTATGGACTGACAAAAGAGGAGATAAAGATTGTTGAGGGAGAAAAAAAGTGATAAATTAAAGGAAATAAGAACACAAAAAAGGAGTAAAAGATGACAGATTACAAGTATACAGTTACACAAGAGGGTTTAAGGAGGTTCCTGACTAAGATAAAAACAGCTGGTAAACCTGAACGAGCTAGTCATAATTGGCTCAAGGATTTAGGATTCACTTCTGGTAATCATTCTGCTTTCATCGGAATATTGAAATTCATAGGATTTGCAGATTCCTCAGGAATCCCAACCAACAAATGGGATAGATTTCGATCACCTAATGAAGAAAAGATAGTTATGGGTGAGGCTCTTAAAGATACATATTCTGAATTATTCAAAATATATCATGATGCAAACGTAAGAGGAAACGAAGATCTTAAAAGTTTCTTTAGTCAACACACTAATGCTGGTTCAGAAGTCCAAAAACACATGATAAGGACATTCAAAACCCTTTGTGGATTCGCTGATTTTGAGCAAGCTGAACCAGAAGATTCAACTCAGGAAGTACCTAAATCTGCACATGCAACACCAACTGGCGTCCAAGGTATTACACCTTCCTCATTGCTTACAGGTATCAATATAAAGATTGAGCTATCATTGCCAGAAACAGAGAATGTCGAAGTCTATCAGAATTTCTTCAAGGCAATGTATGAATATCTCATTAAGCCATATAGAAGCAATGAATAGAGAATACTTAAAAAGGGCATCTGAGTTCGCGAGAGAAGCGGAGAAAATATTCGCTACCTGTGAATCATCAACTCATAGGATTATTACTCTCGATGAATCATTCACCCAATTGAATACCTTAAGCATTTCGCAGCAAGGTCTATTCGAAGAAGCACTTAATTGTGTAAGTTTTAAGCTTTATAGGGCAGCTCATGTAATGGCTTGGGCAGCTTTCATGGATTTCCTATTGGTTAAACTTGACGAGAACTACATCGCAGTAAAGAACGCTTTTCCAAAATGGAAATCAAACAATTCACATGAACTCAGAGAAGAGATAAATGAGTTCCAAATCCTTGAAGCTGGGAAGAAAGTTAAATTATACACGATTAAAACTAAACGAATCATAGAAAGCAATCTCCAGAAAAGAAATGATTGTGCGCATCCCACTGGTTATGAACCTGACTTAAACAATACGCTAGGATATATCAAGGATTTGTTTGACCAGATTGGAAAAATCAACTACAAGTCTCCGGATTATCCTTAACCCAATCAATATCAAACAAGGGATGTTTGGAGCCATCCCCCCCACCAAACTCATTACTCTTTCAAAAAAATTTTCTGTCGTTGTTGCTAAAATTACTGTATTCTTCACATAATGCAAAAAACCCATAAAACAAGCAGTCGACTAAAGTCATCGGCTCAGAGTCGTCTGTTCAGAGTCGCCTGTCCAAACGGAGGAGGAGATGTAGTGAGATATAGGTTATTATGAAGTTTAAGCCTTTTTTAGTTAATCACTTTGTTCGATTATATCGAAAATCGCTCTTGCGTATTCCATTCCTGTTTTTCCCAAGTGTTCCGATATGTTCATAGCTTTCGCAGAAATTGAATTCAGTAATTCGGGATTTTTGCATAGATTAAATATTGTTGGATGTAAATTTTCAGCCTCGATTTGAATTGAAGCACCCGCATTTTTTATTAGTTCGAAGAGGATAAGGTTGCTTTCGATGTATTTGCCGTGAATAATAGGTTTGCCAAGCGATATCGGTTCCCAAGGATTATGTCCTCCGAAATTGGCAAATGTTCCTCCCACAATTGCGATGTGACATATATCATAGAAATATATTAATTCACCTAATGTATCGATTAAGTATATATCGGTATCGGTTGTGATATCGCGATTTATTGAACGTCTTTGATATTTGTTCTTGCTTTTTCTTAAGATCTCTTCGGTTTCAGTTATTTCTTTCCGGTGTCGAGGTGCAATTATTAATAACGCAGTTGGAAACGATTTTTTTAGCTCTTCAAACGCTGAAATTACATTTTTTTGCTCACCGGATCGTATGCTTCCCGCTGTAATAATAGGATATCTGTCCGTTGGTTGAGCAATTTTCCACTTTAGCTTTATAGGTTGAATTTTTAAATTGCCTTTAACGACAATTTTGTATTCGGGTAAATCTGTCTGGGTGAATTTTGTATATTCATATTTATCTCGAGCAAATATCATATAGACATTTTTCCATAGACTTCTGAAATAAAATGGGAAAAATTTATGAAATTTCACCGACCTATTAGATATCTTAGCACTTGTAATTATTATCGAAGCACCATATTTGCGAGCATAATACATATGATTTAGCCAGTAATCAGATTCGATTATTATAAGTACTTTCGGTTTAAGATGTTTCATGACTAACTTTGAAATTAGAGGATGATCGATCGGAAATAGATGAATAGATTCACATTCAGGGAAAACTGCGCGAAGTTTGTTGTAACCTGCTACAGTCGTGGATGTTAAAATAATGGGGATTTCAGATATTTTCTTAATTTGTTGCGCAAGATATAAAGACATTCCAGATTCGCCGAGTGAAGCGCCATGTATCCATATAGCATTTTTAGGCGTATTTCTAAAAAGTCCGAGCCTATCTGATAATGGTTCTTTGTGTAGTAATGAGTATACAGTTAGTGGTATGCCTCCTAAAGTTACGATGACCCACCACGCAAGGTTGTATATAAATCGCCAAATCATTATTTTGTGATGTTAGAGGCTATATTAATAATTTCCGAGAACGATTTAACATCGAGGCTTGCACCACCGATTAACGCACCATCGATATCCAACTGGGAGAGAAGTTCTTTTGCATTCGAAGGTTTAACGCTGCCACCATATAGGATTCTAATTTCATTTGCAATATCATGACACCAGATGTCTGAGATTAATTTGCGAATGAAGAGATGAGCATCTTGGGCTTGTTGCGGTGTAGCGTTAACGCCAGTTCCGATAGCCCAAACTGGTTCATACGCTATTAAAATTTGATTTGGATTAGAGCATGAGATGTCGTGTAAACAATTTGTAAGTTGTTCAGCAAGAATACTTTCTGTTTCTTCATTGTCTCGTTGCTCTAATTTCTCACCAATGCATAAAACAGGAACAATTTCGTTTTCAAGAGCTGATTTGACTTTTTTATTGATAAAATCGTTGGTTTCATTAAAAATATTTCGTCTTTCGGAATGTCCAAGGATAACCATTTCTACACCCACAGATTTCAACATCTTTGGTGAAATTTCTCCTGTAAAAGCTCCCTTTGACTCGTAATACATGTTTTGTGCACCTAATGAAATTTTTATATTGTTTTCTAAAATCGTATCGTGCACAATTTGTAAATCTATAAAAGGTGGGAAAACGGTTACATCCACAATCTTTATTTCGTTTATTTCCTTGCTTAATGATTTGATGAAATTATAAGCTTCGATAAGTTCTTTGTGCATTTTCCAGTTTCCTGCAATGAGCTTTTTTCTCATTTTTCCTCCTTTTTTACTTTTCGGAATAAACCCAATGAATTATTTATTGCAAGTATTTTAGAAATTAGGATTTAGAGTGCTTTAAAATTGTATATGTAATATCTTGTTATGTTTTTATAATTGTAAAAAATAAATAGCATTTGACAAAAGAAATTAAATAATTAAAATATGTCCTTTCGGGGCGTGGCGCAGTTTGGTAGCGCACATGGTTTGGGACCATGGGGTCGGAGGTTCAAATCCTCTCGCCCCGATGTGAATTTTTATGTTGAATAAAATTATTTACCCCTTATTCTATAGGACGTTAGGGAGGTAGAATGTCTAGAGTTTGCGAAATATGTGGGAAAAGACCTATGGTTGGCAATAGGGTGAGTCATGCGAATAATAAAACCAAGCGAAGATTTTACCCGAATTTACATACAGTAAAATGTAAGTTGCCAAACGGTCGCGAAAAGAAGATGAAGGTTTGTATTCGCTGTTTAAAAGCCGGAAAGTTTGAGAAAGTGGTTAAAGTAAAAAGAATAACTAAAAGTGAATCATTGACTTAAAACATATGCAAACCAAACGAGCTGTTATATTGAATTCCAGAGCTTCTAAAGTAATTTTGGGAGCTGACCCCTGGATTAGAGCAGTCATGGCTGCTATCGATCATGCTAATTACAACGAGCAGATTATATTAACTTCAATCGGTTTATCTACATGGGAGTTTATTTTAAACTATTCTAGAAGAATTGGAGTTAGATGCGCAATCTACATTCCACAAGGAGTAGATGAAAATAATATAATTAAGCAGTTTAAACTCGAAGAATCTCTTGTATCATTTGTTAAACTCGATGTTCCACCGAAAGGAAAATCTTGGTGGAGAATTAGGGATAGAAAAATTTACGAAGATGCAGATGTCGTATATCCAATTTCTATTAGACCTAATGGAAATTTTGAGGGATTTCTTATGGAATTAGAGGCAGAGAATACCACCCTAAATAAAACTAAGGAACTTGTTGATATATATAGAGTAACGTATGATGAGAGTATAATCGAACGGGTGGAAAAACCTAATTTAATGAATGCAAAGAACTTAACAAAAAGAACTAGGAATTTTGAGAGTTGGAATTATTTAACCCATTGGACTCATACGACATACGAACCTTGGTGTAATGAAATAAAAGCTGAATTCTACGATTCTATTATTAGCTCAGAAAAATATTATTCACATTCAGCGTTTGAATCCCTTAGTAGAATAATTGATTCACAAAAAATATGCGCAACTCAAGAAAAAACACGCTCAAAAACTAAATTTGTGTCCTTTACTGAACTTAACCCGATTGAGTCTATTAAACTGATGCATTGGAGAAAAGGATTGGTTAGGTTTTACTTGGAACCGTATGGAATAGCAATAAATAGAGACAAAGCCTTTGAGTCTGATGTTAAACCAGTAATTTATACTGATGCTGAAAATTATGATTATCTTCCAAAGCAGTTAACCCCATTGTTCCAACCTATTAAAGGCAAAAGATATTATTGGACCGATGAAAGAGAATGGAGATTTATTGGCGATTTTAACTTGAATAATTTTGAAAATGATAGCATCTTAGTAATAGTAAGGAATGATTCTGAGAAAACCGAAATTAAGAAAAGAAATAATCTTCAAGTAATAGCTCTTGAAAGTTTTTTGGAGGATAAAGATGAGATTTGTTCTTAATATAATGATTATCCTGGTTTTGATTAGTTCAGTATTAGGACAAGGTTGGATAAATGGCAGATTTATTGTTCTCTTTGAGCCTGAATTGGATCTAAGTTTTCAGAATAATCCGAATGATTACGTGACAACCGGTATTGAAGAGATCGATTTTCTTATGAATAAATATCAAATTTTTGAAGCCAAGAAGCTTTTTCCTGTAGCTACTAACCCGGAATATGCAAAGAAACGATATGACGTCCGAAATACAGCTTTGCTTTACACAAGAATGGATTCACTGATAATACCCAAAATATGTGAAAATTTCAGAAATTCACAATATGTAGTATTATCTGATCCCGACAATGTTTATGTTTCCTATACCACTCCTAATGACAATGAGTATCCACGTCAATGGTATCTTCCGAAAATTGAAGCGGATGAAGCATGGAAATATACTCGAGGTTCAATGGACATTATTGCTACGGTTACGGAGGGTGTTGAATGGTATCATCCAGACCTTTACGATAGAATTTGGGTTAATCCTGGGGAGGATATCGATCACGATGGGGTTCCTATGGATCCAGATGATATGAATGGTCTCGATGACGATGGTAATGGATATATCGATGATCTTATAGGATGGGATTTTATTGAAGGTCTTGATAGTATAGTTTCTCCTGGTGAGGATGGAGATGTGCAAGATAATAATCCGGATGACTTTCATGGTCATGGAACTCATTGCAGCGGTATTATAGGTGCAACAACTAACAACAGTATCGGCATAGCTGGTGTCGTATGGGCTGTTAAGATTATGGTTCTCAGATGCAGTTATACTACGCCAGAAGGAGGTTATCACGATGTTAGTGCTCAGATACAAGGGCTTCAATATGCGTATGAAAAGGATGTTGACATTTTAAGTCTCTCATACGGTAGTAATCGTAGCAGTGCAACTGCACAGTATTGGACTAATAAATGTTATGACAACGGTGCTCTAGTTTTTGGTGCTGCTGGTAATGATAATACTTCAGATTTACACTATCCCTCTGGTTGGAATTTTGTTATCGCTGTTGCTGCCGTGGAAGGTGGTGACAGAAAAACCCATTTTTCAAACTATGGTTCTTGGGTCGACGTTTCTGCACCTGGAAAAGGTATTTTTTCTACTTGGATTGACAGCACATACATGGGACACGATGGAACATCTATGGCTACTCCAATTGCAGCAGGTGTTGGTGCTTTGGTTATGGGATTTTACCCAGATTCTACAAGGGATTTCTGGGAGTATCGAATTATAAATGGCGTCGATGATATAAACAGTTTAAATCCTTCGTATGTAGGTCAGTTAGGTGAAGGAAGAGTTAATGCATTAAAGGCATTATTCGGTCATATTTGGCCTAGGGTTAATATTGTCGGGCAAGTTTTGGATTATGACAGTGATAATATTGTATGCCCATCGGAGACTGCTGATGTTATAATAACATTAGACCTTTTCCCTGACTGGCAGATGGCAAACGATATGCAGGTTACAATTGAAAGTTATGACTCTTCAGTAATAATTCTCGACAGTGTTTATGTCTTCGGATTAGTTTTCCCAGGAGATGTTGTAGATAACGCTCTTTCCCCATTAAAAATTACTGTTGCAGATGGAACTGCAGGGCATTATTCAAGACTCCACATAATTGCTGAAGCTCCATCTGTTGGGTATAAGAAGAGGGCTGTTGTTAAGTTTGCTGCAGGACAACCATCGTTTCTTGTTTATGAATGTGATCCACATGAGATGCACGAATTATACGTTCTCACATCGATGGATAACGGTGGGATGATATATAAATACCATGACCGTGAAAACGATGGCGTAGTCGATTCTTCAGTTACTAACGCTCTATATCCGTCCATACTTGTTTTGACAGGTGACCTGGATACAAATATATTCAGTGTGGAAGAAATTAATGTATTTAAAGCTGCAATGGATAATGGGAAAAACCTAATAATTAGTGGACAATATGCACCCGACTTTTTAGCTTTGTTCGATCCGGAATTTCTTAGAGATTATTTTGGTGCAATTCATGATCAAGATGCAGTTTCTAGAATTTGGGGAACTAGTATTCTTGGAATTTCTGGCGATACTGTTTCTGATAGCATGGTTTTGGATTGTTTCAGTAATGCAAGTAATGCTGGGAATCAGATTTCTATAGGAACTTCTTATGCCACTGGAACCGGCATCGGTTTTTTTGAATATCAATTCGATTCCACGCCTGATAGATTTGCTGCTATTAGGAATCAGCTGCCCTCGGGAGCAAAAACAATGCTTTTTGAGCTTGGACTTGAAGGAGTTTCAAAAAATCAATCACTAAAAACCGATAGAGATTCTTTGTTTGCGTCGATTGTGAGATGGTTCGGAAGCAAGTATGTCGATATAAAGGAATCGAATAATAAATCCAATAAACCAGAGTTTATCGAGATTAAAGCCAGACCAAATCCTTTTAACGCAAGTATTGAACTAACAGTCTCCTGTCCAGAATCCTATACAGCTTTTATTATGGATATGAACGGAAGGCGTGTGAAAGATTTTGGGTATTTTGACGGTTCTAATTCATTTAAAAGAATTACGTGGTTTGCAGTCGATAATTTTAGTGAAAAAGTTACATCCGGCGTTTATCTTTTCATAGTAGCGACTGATAGAGCCGTTCATGCTAAGAAGATAATTTTTTTGAAATAGGAAGGTTTTTACAATGAAGGATGCATTTTCTGTTTTTATAACGGGCGTTGGTGGGCAAGGTATTATACTTGCAAGTGAATTGCTTTCGGAGGTTTCGCTGAAGGCTGGATTCGATGTGAAAAAATCTGAGGTTCACGGTATGGCTCAGAGAGGAGGTTCCGTCGTAAGCACAGTCCGTTTCGGAGATAAAATACATTCACCATTGATTTCACCTGGAGAGGCTGATGTCGTTCTGGCTTTCGAACCTTTAGAAGCATTGAGGACACTACACTTTTCAAAGCCATCTGGAAAGGTTGTTGTTAATTCGAGACCTGTGATGCCTGCAACTGTTGCATCAGGAATGGCAACGTACCCCAAAGATGTGTTCGAGCAGATTAAGAAAGTTGTGCCAGATGTTGTTGTTGTTGATGGCATGGCTTTAGCAAAAGAAGCAGGAACAGTTAGAGCGGTTAATGTAGTTCTTTTGGGCGCACTTTCAAATTATTTACCATTTAAGCAGGAAACTTGGGAAGAAGTAATAAAGGAGAGGATTCCGCCTAAATATTTAGATGCTAATTTGAGGGCTTTCAATAACGGCAGAAATGTTATTAACGTGTAAAGGTTATGATGTTTAAGAATTTATCCATAGTTATAGTTTTCATAGTTATTATTTCCTCTGCTTGGTGTGATTTTGACATACCTGAGAATGCAGGAACAACGGCTTTTCCGTTTCTTTTAAAGTTGCAATACGATGCTCGAGCTACAGCTCTTGCTGGTATGATTGCGAATTGGTACAAATCCCCAGGATATACGATTTGCAACCCATCAGCACCATCTATTGCCGGTGCAAGTGGAATAGCTGTCGTATATGGAAATTATTGGGGTCTTTTTAATACGGGTGGATTGGCGTATACAAGAACTTTCGGAGAAACTAAGGATCATTATGTTACATTTGTATTGCTTGGAGTCAGTTACGGAGAATTCATAAAAACGAATATCGATGCTCAGGAAATAGGGACATTTACACCGGGAGATTTCGAATTTGTTACTGGGTATTCGCGAAGAGTAGGGAAATATTCATCTATTGGAGTCAATGTTAAGTTTATCTATTCATTCGCCGACACATTCTCAGCATCTGCTTTTGCATTAGATGTTGGATTTTCGAAGAGATTGCATAGAAAGAGAACTCAATTTGCAGTTGTCGTGGAAAACCTTGGTTTTATGCTCTCAAGCTATGGTGATGAAAAAGCTAAACTACCTCTCTGTCTAAAGGTTGGTGGTTGGACAAACCTACCGGAATTCCCGGGTGCATTAAATGCTCAACTGGAATTATCAAAGGATAGTGGGTTTAGGTTCGGTTCTTTGGCTTTATCCCCGAAAATCGGACTCGATATTGAACCTGTAAAAAATATCGAGATCTTAATTGCATATACTATGAAACCTACCAAGGGGAATAGCTCCTCGCTTCTTGGATTGTCTGGTGGAGTTGTTGTTGATTTAAAGAATGTATCTTTTGAATACGGAATTCAGCATACTGGACAGTTAGGATTAGTTAACAGATTTACATTAAATTGTCGCGGGATATAAGTTTCACTTATAGTTTACAATAATATTATCTATAGAATATTAGTAAAATCGAGTGATTCTTTTCAATTTTTTAAACGGCGGTCTTCGCTTTTTCTTACCATCTGTTTCAGGCTGGATGTTTAATTCTTTTTGAATTTCCTTAATCTGGTCTCTTATGAATGCCGCGTATTCGAAATTTAGCTCTTTAGCAGCTTGTTTCATCAGTCGTATTAACTCGTCAACTTTTGCAACAGCAGGTAATTCGCTTAAATAACTTGGCAATCGATTGGCATCCGACTCTTCGTCTTTATAGAGCTTCTCATCGGCGACACGTGTCGTCAGCATTATTGATTCTACTGTTTTTATAATCGATACTGGATTAATATTGTGCTTCTTATTGAATTCAATTTGGATTTTTCTTCGTCTATCTGTTTCTGCAATTGCAGCGGTCATTGAATTTGTCATTCTATCCGCGTATAGAATTACTGTTCCAGCCTTATGGCGTGCAGCTCTCCCAGAGATTTGAATCAATGATCTTTTAGATCTAAGAAATCCTTCCTTATCGGCATCCATTATTGCTACAAGAGATACTTCCGGTAAATCCAAACCCTCACGAAGAAGATTAACTCCCACGAGAACCTCGATATTGCCTAAACGCAAATCCCGAAGAATTTCTACTCGTTCGATTACATCTATTTCGGAATGAAGATATCTGGATTTACTGCCCAGTGATTTGAAGTAATCTGCAAGGTCTTCTGCCATTCGTTTCGTTAATGTGGTAACCAAAACTCGTTCATTAATATCTATGCGTTGTTTTATTTCTCCCCACAAGTTCTCTATCTGACCCTTTGTAGGTCTAACCTCGATAATTGGATCGATTAATCCTGTTGGTCGGACAACTAGTTCTACAATCTCACCGCCAACCTTCTCGAGTTCAAAATCACCAGGAGTAGCAGACAAATAAAGCGTTTGAGGACATAGAGATTCAAACTCCTCGAAATAAAGTGGACGATTATCCAAGGCTGACGGTAATCTGAAACCGTATTCTAACAATGTTTTCTTCCTCGATCTATCGCCATGATACATCCCTCTTAGTTGAGGTAAAGTAACATGCGACTCATCGAGTACGACTAAGAAGTCATCAGGGAAATAGTCCATTAAACAACTTGGTCTTTCTCCCGGTTTACGACCTGCCAAGTGTCTTGAATAATTCTCAATTCCCGGACAAAATCCAACTTCTAATAATAGTTCTATATCAAACAAAGTTCGCTGTTCGATTCTCTGTGCTTCAAGAAGTTTATTTTCCGATTTAAGTTTTTCCAGATGCTCGGCAAGTTCTTTTCTAATAGACTTCGTAGCACGTTTAATATTGTCATGAGTGGAAACAAAATGGCGTGCAGGATATATGAAAACTTCACCTAATTCTCCTAAAAGCTCTCCAGTCACGGGATTGAGAAGAGATATCCGTTCAGGAACATCGTCCCAATATTCTATTCGAATAACGTATTCCTCATATGCCGGGTAAATTTCTACGACATCACCTCTTGCTCTGAACGAGCCTCGATAAAAATCGATTGGATTTCTAACGTAATGTATGTCAACAAGCTTGTGAATTAGTAACTCTCTTGAAGGACCGCTGTCAACTTTCACTATTGCAACCATATCTCGAAAGTCTTTGGGTGAACCAAGCCCATATATTGCACTGACAGACGCAACAACAATCACGTCCTTACGTGAAAGAATTGATGATGTTGCATGTAAACGAAGTCGGTCAATATCTTCATTTATATCTGCATCTTTTTCTATGTATGTATCTGTTTCCGGTATGTATGCTTCAGGTTGGTAATAATCATAGTAGGAGACAAAAAATTCCACAGCATTGTCAGGGAAAAATTGTTTAAATTCACCGAACAATTGAGCTGCAAGGGTTTTATTATGAGACATTATTAGTGTTGGTTTCTGTATTTTCTCAATTAGTTTTGCGACTGTATAGGTTTTGCCGGAGCCAGTGACACCTAATAATACTTGATGAATTTTATCACCAAGAAATCCTTTGACAAGCTCTTGAATTGCTTCAGGTTGATCTCCTTTAGGCTCAAAGGGTGCATGTACCTTAAACTTATTTTCCATTTTAACCTATTTTAAAACTTTTACATAAACTTTTTGAAGAGATTAAGAATTCCTTGTTTCCAAGCAACTCTATGGGTGACTCCGGAACCGGTTTCCAGCGAATCTTTATTTTCGAGATACCATTTGTATGATCTAATTAATGCTTCTGCATTGCTAAATTTAGGAGCCCATCCAAGTTGTTTTTCTGCCTTTTCTATCGATACATAAGAATCTTTATCTGCAGTGCCATATACCCATTTATAAAGTGGGGATATTCTAAGTGCCCAGAAAATCTCGAGTGCTGGTTTAACTAACCATGATGGTGTACGCATAACTCTTGAACCGGATCTGGCATGATCACAAAGAGCACCAAGAAATTCATTGATCTGACCCACGGTTTTAGCACCGATATTAAAGTTCTCGTTGATTTTCTCACACGGTAATGTCAACATGAGATAAATCGCATCAACAAGGTCGCTAACTTCTAATAGTTGATATTCGTTTTTGCCGTTGCCTATGATAGGTATTTTTGCACCGCTTTCGATCCAATCGTATAGAATCTGAAAAACTCCCAACCTACCTGTACCTATAAATGTTTTAGGTCTAACAATTGGAACGCAATAGTTATTTTTTCGATACTCCTTGCAAATGTATTCCGCTTGAATCTTACTCTCGCCGTATGGACCGATACCAATAAGCGGATCGTTCTCAAAAATAGGGTGTCGATCCGGCACACCATAAACAGCAGTGGAGGATACGTAGATAACCCTTTCAACTTTATTCCTGCGAGAAGCCTCGAGTATATTCCTTGTTCCGTCGACATTAGTAGTAAAAATGTCTTTTTTGCTCCAAAGCGGTAAAGCTGCAGCACCATGGACAACTTGATCTACATCAGACAATAATTTCATCATTAATTCAAAGTCTCTAACATCCGATTCATAATATTTAACGTTTTTGGGATATTCTGATGGATTAAGCGGTGCAATATCTATTACTACAATCTCATCAAACTTGTCTGCTAACATGTTACACAGATGATATCCGAGAAAACCGGAACCGCCAGTAACTGCGAGTTTCATAACACCTCCAATTAAAAATATATTCAGTCGCCTTTAAAAAACGTTTAAAAATTTCATTTTTTTCAAATAGTAATCATTCCCATTCGATTGTAGCTGGTGGCTTTGATGAAATATCATAGACTACTCGGTTTACGCCTTTAACTTCGTTGACAATTCTTGAAGAAATTTTAGCTAAGAATTCATAAGGAAGTCTCGACCAATCGGCGGTCATTCCATCTGTGGAATTTACCGATCTGAGAGATATTACATTCTCATAAGTTCTTTCGTCTCCCATAACGCCAACAGTTTTTATAGGTAAAAGCACCGCAAAAGCTTGCCAAACATTATCATATTCGCCAGAATTTTTAAGTTCCTCGATAAATATTGCATCGGCTTCTCTAAGGATATTTAGCGATTGTTGAGAAACCGGTCCTAAGATTCTCACAGCAAGACCCGGTCCTGGGAACGGATGTCGAAATAATATTGAATGCGGTATATCCAATGTTTTACCTAGTTCTCTTACTTCGTCTTTAAAGAGTTCGCGTAAAGGCTCAATTAACTTGAACCCGAGTTTCTCTGGGAGTCCACCTACGTTATGATGAGTTTTAATTGTTGCTGAGGGTCCTTTAAATGAAACGGACTCGATGACATCGGGATAGAGTGTCCCTTGTGCTAACCATCGTGCATTGGGGATATTTTTTGCTTCTTTTTTAAAAATTTCTATAAAAGTGTTACCAATTATTTTTCTTTTTTGCTCAGGATTTTCGACATCATCAAGTCGAGAGAGGAATTCCATCGATGCATCGATGTATTTAAGCTCAAATCCAAAAATTTCTTGGAAGTTTTTTTTAACTTCTTCTGCTTCGTTCTTGCGAAGAAGTCCGTTGCCTATGAAGATTGGAACTAATCTATTCCCGATTGCTCGAGTGAGAATTGCTGCTACCACTGTGGAATCTACACCACCTGAATATGCGAGAATAACTTTTTCCTCTGGTCCGACTTTTTGAGAAATTTCATTAATTTTCTGCTGAGCATAATTAGACAAATCGAATGTGCTATTACATTTGCAAATACTCCGCACAAAATTTTGGATTATTTTTAACCCGTATTCGGTATGCTTAACCTCAGGATGAAATTGTGTACCGTAGATTCCATTATTTTCATTGGCTATTGCAGCGATTGGCAATGTATCACTGTGAGCAATAGAGTGGAAGCCTTTTGGAATTCTTTCAATATTGTCACCGTGGCTCATCCAAACTATAGAAGTTTCAGGAATCGAAGCGAATAATTTACATTCGATATCAATAGTTAATTTAGCTTGACCATATTCCCTTAGATGCGATCGAGCAAGCTTACTTTTAAAATGTTTTGCTATTAATTGCATTCCATAACAAATCCCAAGTATAGGAATTCCAAGTTCGAAAACTTTCTTATCAATTTCTGGTGAACCGGTTTCGAGGACGGATTCCGGACTTCCGGAAAGAATAAGACCTTTTAGAGAATTATCCACAAAGATTTCTGGTTTTGCATCGAAAGGGAGTAACTCAGAATAAACACCAATTTCTCTAATTCTCCGAGCAATAAGCTGTGAATATTGAGAACCAAAGTCTAAAATTGTTATCTTCTCATTCATTGATAATATCCAGTTTAATCTGTATAAAATAATAAAATATAGAGATATATAACGAATTTTTTTGTATAGTATAATGATTAATCACCGAAAGCTACACCACCAAATCCAACTCTAAAATGAACGAATGGTCCTGAAAGCTCGGGATTGGGACCATTAGCAACTTCTATGCTACCAATTTCCCATCCGTTTTTAAAAATTGCAAATTTATAACCTGCATTTACACCAAAAATTAAACCTATTCCGCCAAATTTACTTTTAGTGAAACTTAATAGGTAATTTGCTTCCACTTCAGCTTTTAGCATCAATCCACCTGAATTAAGAAGTGACATTCTCCCAGGATTATCGATTACCTCATCAAAGTTGAGTTCCTCATATTTATCATAAATTTTAATGTTGATGTAACCTCCACCAACAGCAATTTTTGGACTTAGATAGAATCCTCTCGTTGCGTATACAACATACCCTAGATTTATGAAAAAATAGTTAATATCAAAATCAGCAATTAGAGAATCATTCTCAAGTTCCTGGGAAAATGCATAACCTTCACCACCAATAACAAGTCCTGCAATTATTGCATTTCCACCACCACCTATAGATAAATGTGTTCCATTAATTTCGCCAAAACCATTTGAATTAAAATAATCCCTAAGTTCAGACATACTTGGTATTTCCATTCCAAGGTTAATATAACCAACACCTCCAGCAATTATTGTTCCTTTTGCATAAACTATACTGAAAAAAGATAGAAGAATAATTAGGCAAAAAACAATTTTCGATTTCATTTTGTACTCCTTAATTCTCTAATACATTCAAAGAAATCTATATACCTTTATCTCTTATCCAAGATTCAATGTATTTTGAAATCATTCCCGAAATTTCCTCAATTTTAACTCTAACCTGAACCATTGTGTCTCGTTCCCTAATTGTAACTGTTCGATCTTTAAGCGTCTGACCATCTACAGTAACGCAAAAAGGCGTACCTGCCTCGTCCTGCCTACGATACCGACGACCAATTGAATCCTTTTCGTCATAGAAAACCATGAATTCCTTTCGAAGGTCCTGTGCAATCTCCTTTGCAATTTCAGGCATACCTTCTTTTTTAACTAATGGGAATACTCCGACTTTAATTGGAGAGAGACGTGGATGCATTTTAAGGACAGTGCGAATTTTATCTGGGTTTGCAATTTCAGGTTCTTCAAAATAAGCATCACATATAACAGCTAACATAGGTCTATCGACTCCAGCCGAGGTTTCTATGATATAAGGGATAAATTTTTCATTGGTGATTCTATCTGTGTATTCAAGATTTTTACCTGAAAATTCTATATGCCGAGAAAGATCATAATCACCACGATTATGAATTCCTTCTAATTCTTTTTGACCAAAGGGAAAGTCGAATTCTATATCGAATGCGATCTTTGCATAATGAGCTAATTCATCTTCACTATGTTTATGCCAATGCAGTTTGTTCTCGTCTATTCCAATAGATTTATACCAGTTCCATCTCTGTTCTCTCCAGTATTCGAACCATTTGTCGGCATTCTCAGGTCTAATAAAATACTGCATTTCCATTTGCTCAAATTCCCTCGAGCGAAAAATAAAGTTACCGGGTGAAATTTCATTTCTGAATGCTTTCCCAATTTGCGCAATTCCGAAAGGAATTTTTTGACGCATGGTAACCATAACATTTTGATAATTAACGTATATACCCTGAGCGGTTTCTGGTCTCAAGTATATCACATTTTCGTTGTTTTCAACTGGTCCTATAAATGTTTTAAACATGAGATTAAAAAATCGAGGTTCAGAAAGCTCAGTATTTCCACAGACAGGACACTTATCATTAGCCAAATCATCTACTCGAAATCTCCTATGGCAGCTAAGGCATTCCACTAATGGGTCCTGAAAACATTCAACATGACCAGATGCTTCCCATATTCTGGAACTCATAAGTATTGCTGAATCTAAACCTTCAATCTCAGGTCTAAGTTTAACCATATTGAACCACCACCAATCCTTAAGATTTCTCTTCAGTTCAGCGCCTAAAGGTCCCATGTCCCAGCAAGAATTGATACCGCCGTAAATTTCGCTCGATTGGAATACAAATCCGCGTCTTTTGCATAACGAGACTATTGTATTAAGAGTGACCTTTTTAACCTCAGCCATTGTTCCTCCAACACGTTGTCAAGATGATTAAAAATAATCTTGTGCCGATACCTTTATGTTTTAAGTTAATTCTTATTTATAATAAGCCGACAGATAAACGTAGTGTAAAAATAGCTAATTACTTGTTAAAGAGCAAATGGGGATTTTTGGATACAGCAAAGTTGTTGCTTTTGATCTTGAAACAACAGGATTAGATTCTGTTTATGATGAAATAATTGAGATTGGTGCTGTTAAGCTCTTCGAGAATGGTAGAATTGAAAAATTCAATTCTCTCGTCAGCACAGATCGACCAATTCCGTTTTTTGTGAGCCAACTTACCGGAATAGATAATGAAATGATTTTGGACGCTCCCGGTATCGATAAAGTATTACCAAATTTTTTAGATTTTGTAGGCGATGCACCGCTTATTGCACATAATGCTGATTTTGATCTTAGTTTTATCAGGGAAGCGGCAAGAAAATTAGGTATTAAGTCATTGCGTAATAGGATATTTGATACATTGTTAATAGCTCGTTTGTTGTATCCTAATTGCTTAAACCATCAATTAGAAACTCTTTCATCACTATTTAATTTCAAAATGGACAACCAACACCGTGCTCTTGATGACGCGGAAGCATGTTTGGCTGTTGCGCAAGGTTTATGGCAAAGGACACTTTCTCTCAGACTTGAAATGTTTCAAACACTCGAAGAACTCATTTTTGCAACTGGAAATTTTGATTTGGAATTCTACTGGGGAAGAGCACGAGAAGTTAGATCTAGTTTTGAGAAAGCTCTAGATCCACCCGAGATAAATGAAAAATATCTTCTTAAACTCCAGAACTCCTTTGGGAAACCAACACGCGGTAAAATAGATTTCTCACCTGAGATTGTGAGTAAATATTTCTTGACGGATGGTTTATTAAGCGAAAAAGTATTCGGTTTTCGATTTCGTCCTCAGCAATCAGATATGGCAGAAACTGTGACATATGCGATGATAAATGGCGAACTATTGATGATCGAGGCTGGAACAGGAGTTGGTAAATCGTTTGCATATTTAGTTCCTGCTGTTTATTGGGCTGTTTCAAATGGTGAGAAAGTTGTTATTTCAACATATACCAAAGCATTGCAAGAACAGCTTTTTAACAAAGATATTCCCACAATCGCAGAATGTGTTCCTTTCGATTTTAATGTACTTCTTTTAAAAGGAAAGGGAAATTACCTATGTCTGTATAGACTGGATAGATTTATTAAAGACCCTGTTTTGCTTCCGATAAGCGATAGGAAAGCATTGCTTTATCTGGTTTCTTGGGCTATGGAGACAGAATCGGGAGATATTGCAGAGAACTCCTCATTTAATATTTTTTTTCAAACCTCTCTTTGGGAGAAAATACGAGCAGATGGACATACATGCGTGGGAAAAAAATGCCCGTTCTATGCAGGTTGTTTCGTTTATAAAGTTCGAAGGAAAGTTCAGGATGCGCAGTTATTAATAGTAAATCATGCTCTCTTGTTGTCAGATATTGAAGGTGCGATTCTGGGGGATTATGAAACTCTAATCATCGATGAAGCTCATAATTTAGATAAAGTTGCAGCAGATTATCTTGGCGGTGCAATTGCAGTTTGGAGATTTAGGTCTGTATTGGACGGAATTTATACTGAAAGTCCAATTCCATCGGGAACATTAAATTATTTAATGTCAGAAATTGAAACCCCTGAACTTCAAGGGCTGTATGATGATACTAAGGAAGCAATCTCGAAGGCTAAAGATTTTGTGGAAAGTTTTTTCTCGGAACTGACCCTAAGCATCGAGAATCTGTATCATTGGAAGAATAGGCGATATAGCGTTAGGAAGCGATATGACTTTGTTAATCCAGTTTTCAGAGCGGTGGAGCAATCTGCACTGAAATTATACGACTTATTGAAAGCTGCACATATTAATTTGGATAAATTTATTATAAAAACTGGGCAACCGAAAGGAGAAAAGATTGAAAGATTGTTTGAGGAATTGAAGGGTGAAAAATCCCGATTGGTTGAAATAATGGATGATCTTCTTATGGTTTTAAATCCTGAGGATCCTGAAATTGTTTACTGGTTAACTTCTCCTTCAAACGAGAATTCAGTAGATTCACGGTTGTGTTGGTCGCCTTTAGATGTAGGTCAAATTTTAAATAATGCCTTATATGAAAAGCTTAATTCAGTTATATTCACATCCGCTACACTTGCAGTAACAAGCGACTTCAATTATTATATCGAGCGATTGGGATTAAGTTATTCGCAGATCGATCGAGTTAGGACTGTTCTTTTAGGCTCACCTTATGATTACAATAAACAGCTAAAAATTATTGTAGCAGCTTATATGCCTGATCCTAAAGACTATAACAGATTTCTTAAAAGTATTGGGGGTATAGTATTAGAAACCTCGAAGAAATTCAGAAAAGGTACAATGGTTCTTTTCACAAGTCACGATGCACTTCGACAGGTTTATAAAGATTTATATAATAACTTTAAATTAGAAAGATTAAAGCTCCTTGGACAGGGATTGACAGGTTCATTGAGTGGGATTTCAAGGCAATTTATCGATAATGAGGAATCGGTTTTATTAGGTACTGAAAGTTTTTGGCAGGGTGTGGATATACCCGGAAAGAGTTTAGAAGTGCTGATGATAATGAAATTACCCTTTGCTGTTCCTAACGATCCGTATGTTGAAGCTATGTGTGAAGATTTTCAAAGGCATGGCAGAAATTCGTTCGAAGAGTATATTATTCCACAGGCTGTAATAAGGTTTCGTCAGGGTGTCGGCAGGCTTATCCGTAGCGAGACCGATAAAGGAGTACTGGTTATTTTGGACAAAAGAATTGTCAAAGCTAGATATGGCGGAAAATTTCTTCGATCACTGCCCACAAAAACTGTAACCGTTGAGAATGTCGACCTTCTTCTTGACATTTTAAGTAACCATTTAAGTTAATTCGAAATACCATCAACAATTAAATTACTACATCATATTGTAATACTTGATATTACATATATATCTTAAAGCCAATAGTGAAGTAGAGTTCAGTAATTATTTATAAAGGAAATACTTATTAATATTTTTGATTATGATTTTATTTAAAATTTAAACCTAAATTTGCTAAAATTATATTCACATTTCGAAAAGCTTTGCCAGTTCAATAAGATCTCCTGGAACCGTATTGATGCCTTTGGCAGCTTCCGCAAGGCTGACTGGTACGATATCAAATCCTTTAAGGACAACCATAACGCCAAAATTTTCTATTGCAATTTGATCTGAGATTGCCACACCAAATCTAGTGGATAGCCATCGATCGAGAGCTGTTGGCGGTCCACCGCGTTGAAGATGCCCCAGAACCACGTACCGAGCTTCCCAGTTAGTTCGTTTCTGAAGTGTTTTCGCAAGTATTTTACCAATTCCACCAAGTCTTACATGTCCGAATTCATCCACTTCTGCGTCCTGAGTAAAAATATCCTCCAAACCTTCACCGAATCGAATTTTAACGCCTTCAGAAACTGCAATGATTGCATATTTACGACCTGAAGCTCGAAGTTTTATAAGCTTTTCAGTAACTTCGTTAAGGTCAACTGGTTCTTCTGGTACTAAAACTATATCAGCACCACCAGCAACACCCCCAATTAAAGTCATCCAGCCTGCATGTCTGCCCATAACTTCGACAACCATTATTCTGTGATGAGATCGCGCAGTAGTTCTCAGTCTATCGATAGATTCCATAACGCGATTTACAGATGTGTCAAATCCGAAACATTGATCGGTGCCGGGAAGGTCATTGTCAATAGTTTTGGGTGCTCCGACAATAGGTAAGTCATATTCGCTAAAAAGTTTATAGGCTACTCCTAATGTATCCTCACCACCAAGAGCTATAATTGCATCCAAGCCTAGTCCTTTGAAATTCATAACGCATCTTTCGCCGCCATCCTCAGACTTAAAAGGATTAGTTCTGCTTGAACCAAGAAGAGTGCCCCCTTCATATGAGTAGTCGATAACATCGTCGATTGTAAGAGGTATAGATGTCCCCTCAAGCAAACCTTTCCAACCATCAAGTATTCCAATGAATTCGAAATTGTGTTTTTTAATTCCACAGAAAACTGCACCGCGAATGACCTGATTAAGTCCCGGAGCATCGCCACCTCCAGTTAGAATACCCACATGCTTGACCATATAATCCCCCTTGCTATATAGAATTTGAAGCTATAAATTAAGTTTTCCTCTATTCATAATCCTTTTACCATCGAGCCAAATTGTAGGGGATAAAATTATCGCATCCAAGTGAATAGGAATTTCTATCGAACCCCCTAAAGAAACGTTATTTCCAAGAGCAATGCTAACTGTACCCATAATTTTCTCATCCTCGAGAATATTTCCGCATAATCTTGCAGACGGATTGGTACCTATGCCAAATTCAGCAATATTCCTTGCTTCATTCGGGAACTGAGCTAATAATCCTGAAAGATATCCAGCAGCTCGAGTACCTGTGATTTCCGTAACGAATCCATCTTTAACTTTTATTGTTATATAATCGTTTGAATCGAGGACACCAGTATCTCCAATTGAACCATCGATAATAATTGTGCCATTAGCTGAACCTTCGAGAGGAGAAATGGATGCTTCACCTGCCGGTAGATTGCCATAATCTCCTGGATTGTGTATTAATCCTGTATCTGCAAAAGCTTGCCTGTTTTCAAGATTTATTACTATATCTGTGCCATGATCACTGATTATTCTCGCTAATTTTGCTTGAGAAAGAGCTTCGCTTATTTTAATAGTTTTTTCAGCGATAATTGAATAGTTCGTAATCATTGCTCTAAGAAAAGTCTCCCTGAGTATTCCTGGCATTGAAGCTACACGTGCACCATTATTGCATGCATTTCGTCGAGCTTCTGTATGAGTTATAGATCTGAATGTTGGAGCAATTATTACATCTGTTTCTAACATAGTAGCTGATACTGCTTTAGGAGGTTCTTCTCCGTGGGTTTCTCGCGGGGTTATCTCGATGAAAATTGCTTCAAATGCATACTCCTTTGCAACATCGTAAATTGCTAATCCAATCTCACGCTCGAGGATATCGGTTAGTATGAGGGTAGTTTCGGTTTTTTTTACTTTAAGGCATTGTAAAACCACGGTTTTCGCAGCTTTTCTAAATAGATTTTCCATATTAACCTCCGAAACTTGAAATATTTTAAGAAATACATTTATAACCGCAACAACAACAAGCTAAGAAAGATGAGTTTCATTATATAAACCAGTTGATTTTAGTATTGTATCACGAGCAAATCTTGTATCGATATTTGGATAATCTTTGAGATAATGAAGACCTCTACTTTCGTGTCTAAAGAGAGCGGATCTTATCATTAGTTCTGCCACATAAGCCATGTTTCGTAATTCTAATATCTTTCTACGAACAGGATTTTTGCGATAGAAATCTTCAATTTCCTCCCACATAAATCGAACTCTTGTTAATGCTCTTTCCAGTCTTGAGATCGAACGAACAATTCCCATATAATCCCACATAAGAGCTCTGAGAACTTTATAATTATGTTTAATTATAACCCATTCACCTCGATCGAATACACCGGAATCGTCCCAATCCGGAATAATTGGCATTTTCTCTGAGGACAAATCTATTCTTTTCACATGTTTGAAGCAGAAATCCGCAAAGGCAAAAGCTTCAAGAAGAGAATTGCTAGCAAGTCGATTTGCACCATGAAAACCGGTATGAGCAACTTCTCCGCAAGCATAGAGATTTTCAATATCGGTTCTGCCATGCTCGTCAACGATAACGCCCCCGCATATGTAATGAGCGGCAGGAACCACTGGTATCATTTCTTTTGTTATATCTAAACCTCGGTTTAGGCAGGACTGATATATGTACGGGAATCGTTTTTTTATATATTGTTTACCTTTGTGTCTGATTTCAAGATAAACGAATCTCTCACCGGTTGCTTTAAGCTCCTGATCTATGGCTCTTGCGACAATATCTCTCGGACCTAATTCACCCAATTCGGTATATTTTTTCATGAATTTCTCATGCTTTATATTATAAAGAATTCCACCATCACCTCGAACCGCCTCAGAGATCAAGAAATCTGTGGGTTTAGATTCATTAGGATTGTAAAGGACTGTGGGATGAAATTGCATCATTTCCATATTTGCAATCCGAGCACCTGCACGATAAGCCATCGCGAAACCATCGCCGGTAGCAACTGAAGGACAGGTAGTATGCTGATAAAGAACTCCAGCACTGCCAGTTGCCAAAAGGGTTTTCTTTGCTATTATAGTTTTTACTATTTCGTTTTTCGTATCTAATGCATAAGCACCGTAACATTCAATGTTCTCCCAGGGCTTGATTGGATAATTTGGAAGATGATGCTGAGTAAGAAGATCAATCGCAAAGTGATATTCCAAAAGTTCAATATTCGGGTTTTGATAAATTTTCTCGAGGAGCGTTTTTTCTATTGCATGCCCTGTATAATCTGCAATATGGACAATTCTATTTCTACTGTGACCACCCTCAAGACCACAGTTAAAATCATTTCTTGAAGAACCTTCATTATGCGAGAACTTCACCCCAAGTTTTGTTAACTTTGAAATAACTTCCGGAGCATAGGAGATGACTTTTTCAACGATATAAGGTTTACAAAGTCCAACACCTGTTCTTAGTGTATCCTCGATGTGAAGGCTAATTGAATCGTCAGTTCCCGGAATGACTGCTGCAATTCCGCCCTGTGCTAAATCGGTGCTGGTTTCGATGGCTTTCGATTTAGAAATAATTATAACTTTGCCAATTGTTGCTGCATTTATCGCAAACGTCAGACCAGCGATACCTGTGCCAATTACTAAAAAATCAGTGTTAAAACTTTTTTTCTCCATAATAAACTAAATAGCTATAGATGTATTTGCATTATATAAGATAAACATCATTATTGGTCAACTAAATAAAGAACTATTTTCGATTTCAATTTCGTATAATTAACACTATTGTAGTTCTGCAAAAGAATATATAGGGTAATATAAAATAAAGAAATTATTTAAAAATAATGCATAATTTTATTCAATTTAATCAACTATATTATTAATACTGAAATATGAATAGATTTACTCAAGTATTTATCCATACCTTAGTGCTTCAACAGGTGATAATTTGGCTGCTTTTAATGCAGGATATATGCCAAAACTTATTCCAACGAAAGAGGTAAAAGAAATTGCAATTATAACAGATAAAATCGAGAGTGAAAACGGAAGTTCGCTAGTAATCCTCGAAGCTAAAAAAGGTAGTAGAATACCTATAATAAAACCTAACAAACCACCTAACCAACACTGAAGTAAGGCTTCAAGCAAGAACTGGAATAAAATATGAGTTCGTTGTGCTCCCAATGCTTTTCTAATTCCAATTTCCCGCATTCTTTCCGCAACAGTTATAAGCATTACATTCATAACTCCTAGTCCACCAACAAATAATGAAAGTGCAGCAATTGCTATGATTGCACTCCATAATGCTGTAGTGGATTTCTTATATGCATCTAAAAGTTGATCTTGGGAGTTTAATGCAAAGTTATCTGGTTTACCCGGTTTAACTCCTCTTAAACCTCTGAGGAGTGTTCTAATTTCCTCTCGTAGTTCGTCGATTTGGTCAGCTTTTTTTGCCGCAACTAAAATTTTCAACCGTCTTCGACCTCCGTAGTGTGATATGAATGAGTTGTATGGAATATAAATATCATCATCAGCGGTATTCATACTTATAGATCTTCCCTGATGTGACATTACACCGACTATTTTGTATGATGTTCCTGCAATTCGAATCCATTTTTCAAGAGGTTCTTCATAGTCGAACAGAGTTTTTGCAACTTCGGAGCCGATAACGCATACTGGCTTACCTTTTTTGCCTTCGCCATAGGAAAAAAACCTTCCATCAGTTAAATCGAAATGCATCATCTGGGGGTATTCCCACGATGTACCGATAAGATCGACATCCAAAGAATTGTTTTTCCAAAATGTTTTTCGAGTGATTCGCACAAATGGAGCAACCATTTCAGCCGAATTTAAATTATGCAAAGCCACCAATTCTTTTTGCGTTAATGGGGGATTCTTGCGGATTCTAGCCCAGTCCTGACCACCACCAGTCCAGGATCTAAATCGCTCTACATATAGGACCTTCGAGCCCAAACTGGCAAAACTTTCGGCAACCTGTTTGTCAAGTCCACTAATAATAGATACAATTGCTATAATAGTGGCTACACCTATAGTTATGCTCAAAAAAGTCAGTACTGTACGGAGTTTATGTGTCCACAGCGAATTTAAAGAGCTTATGAAGGATTCATAGATTATTTGAATGAATGATATTTTCATAATTAATTTTTAGAAATCGGAATTTTTTCAACTACTGAAGATAATACAGGGAATAATATTACAAACAAAACAGTATTTGAAATAATATGAATTACAGTGAATCCCAAACCTGCAATAATATATGCAATAAATGTTTGCCGTGTAGGAAAAGCAAAGAACCCAGAAGCATTGGTAATAATATCAAAGAAAAGTGTACCAAGAAAACCTACAAAGGCTGCATATACTGGTTTTCGCAAACCTTTGCTAAATGTTGCACCAAGAAAGCCGAGAAAGCTACCACCAATTATCTGCGCTACAAGCAATGGAGGAGGTGCCATACCATATGGTGATAAAAACGAATATAATCCGAACATTAATGCACCATCAATAATACCCCACTTCATTCCAAGCATAAATCCAGCTAAGACTGCTGTGAAACTAACTAGTTCAACATTGGGTATCCAAGCTAATACATATCCTAAACCCACGCCTAAAGCAACCAGAATTGCACTATATGAAAGGGCTTTAATTCTACTTTTCATGTTTAACCTTTGCTTATCATGAAGTTATGTACAAAACTTTAGAAAAAAAATAAAATGTCAAGACAATTTAGTACTTACTAAAGATTTCTTAAAACGTGAAACTGCAAGATGAGCCTGTCTTGTAGGCTCAGGTATTCTATATTTGTCTACGCATGACATTGTAAGCTTTAAAGAAGCATCTAATCCAATTAGATGCCCGGGACTTATGAAGACTGGTTTTACGCCATTTCGTGTTCTAAGAACATAACCAATCTTTTTTTCCTTATATATTAAGGATGAATATGAACCACGTTTGAAAGCTGGTTCCTCATATTTACCAACTAATCTACTTTTTGCACAACCTATTGCTGGAATCCCCAGAAATAATCCCACATGACTCGCGATACCAAGACCCCGCGGATGCGCAATTCCCTGACCATCTAACATGACAAGATCCGGCTTAAGATGAAGCTTTTCGAATAGATCGATGATTAAAGGCGCTTCTCTAAAACTAAGAAATCCTGGAACATATGGAAGTTTTACATCCTCAACTCCGGTGAATGTATCGAGCAATTTAAGAGAAGGATATTCAAGTAAGACAATTGCTGCGAATGCTTGTTTATTTTTGCTAAACGCAAGGTCAGCACCCGCAATAATATGAATGTCTTTCGGTTCACCAGAAATTATAAGTGTTTTCGCAATTTTTAGCTGCATTTCTTTAGCTTGTTGAAATGAAGATATATCCCAGCTATGAACTCTATTGATTTTCATTTTGTAATCTCATTCTAATCTCAGCTTTGTTAATATATCCTTTTGTGCAAGATCGACGTGGGTTCCTCTCCAAAATACTTTTTTACAGGATTTGCATTGCCAGAATTTATCGTGTGTTAGAAAAGTATATTTAGGAACCAAAAATTCGATGGATTTCTTCTCGACTTCATATATTCTACCATTACACTTGGGGCATTGTGTGAGTTTTAGTTTTGGTTCGATATTGAATTCCGAGACAATTTCTCGGAGTTTGTCCCATAACATCTCAGATTGCACAAGATATGCAAATTTTCCGGCTTTGGCAGCGAAATCAATATCCCTCGTTAAAATTGTTCTCCCTTCAATAACAGCTCTGTAAAGAATATCATCATCCTCAGATTGGGTATATTCAGTATCGTACCCAAATAATCTAAGCCAGCGTGCAATTCGACCGAGCATTGTATCAACCAAAAATTTCATTTTCTTTAGAACGGATACATAAGCGAGATATGCCATTTAGCTGTTTGTTCGGGGTCAAGATGGGTTAGAATGAATCCTCTCTCGAGTCTTATCGGACCTACTGGAGTCATATACGCCAAACCAATACCCATACTAGCACGGATATCTGTTGGATTTATGTCTTTCCATTCAAGCCACACTTGACCAAAATCTATAAAGAAATTTCCCCATATATTAGAAATAATCGGATATCTTACTTCAAAATTCAAAAGAAAAAGAATTTGCCCTCCGATAACAGAACTGTTTTCCTTTGGACCAATTGAAAGTGCATCGAACCCTCTTATAGAATTTGCACCACCTGTTACATACTTATTCGGTGTACTTATATTAAGTTTCCGGGTGGTTCTACCGATAATTCCAACTAGAATTCTGTTTGCATAGGTGAGGTTATACAAAGGTTTAATATAATTAGATAATGAAGCATCGATTTTCAAATAATCCTCATCGCCACCAAGGAAACTACCAACGAAATCAACGCTTGTTCTGAAGTAAATGCCCTTTGTTGGTACAATTGGATTATCTCGTGTATCGGTTTGAAATGTGTAGTTAATTTTTCTTGAAATAGATATACCTTGGTCTTCTCTTATTTGTTCTGCCTGATCCTCAGAGACACCGAAAATATCAACGACTTCATAACTTAATCCACCGCTATGAATTTTGTTCCAATTATACAAATAAGAGTTAAGATTTACACCATACCTTCGAGTAGAAAATCCTAGATCGACATTTTTCGCTTCTGGCTCAAAGAAGATTACAAAATTAGTAGGAATTTTTTTATTGAATGTCCAAGGTCTGTATGAGGACAATTCATATCTATGCGAAAGAATTTGCCATCTTGAAACAACTTCGCTTAGTGCTAATCCTTTAATAGATAAAGCATTACCACTTCTAAAAATATTTCTATTGCTCCATTCTGCAATAGCTTTGACCGTGAAGTCATAATTTTTATCCGCTCCAAAATCCAATGAAAAACCATATCCTCCGGTTTTTCGCTCAATGACTTTTAGTTCAAGGTTTACTGTATCTGGTTGACTTGTTGTATCCACGAGATCTAAGGTAACTATTTTAAACAAACCAGTTTGATACAGATTTTCCATGCTTTTTTGGATAGAAGTGGATGAATAAAGATTACCTTTGTAGATAGTTAGTTCCCTTAGTAAAAGTGATTTTTTTGTTTTGAGAAGACCTTTATAAGTGATATTACCGAAATACGTCTTTTTGCCTGTATTAATGTCTATTGTAATGTTTATCGAACTATCTTGTTTTGCATATTTTGTAATAACTGAACTGTATGGATAACCTTTATCTTCAATGAACCTTCTCAATTCAATACTTTTAGCATCTAAATCATATGGTGAAAAATGTTGGTCAATATTCATATCTAATTTTTTGAGTATCCTTGAACTATCTATTCCTTTAGGAATATTAAGAGAAATTTCCGAAATTTTGTAAAGAATACCTTCATTAATCGAATATTTAATCATTATATAATCTGAATCCGATTTATTGTATGCAAATATTGCTTCAATGCTAACCTCCAAAAAACCCTTATCTACAAAAAGTGCTCTAATTGTTTTAAGGTCATCCTTAACAGAATTTATTTCAAATTTTGGAAGTATTGTTAGCAATCGTTGAATCCAAGTAGGATTTTTTAATATTATTGAATTATTTAAGTTCCAGTCGCTGATCGATTTATTTCCATCAAAGGAGACCTGATAGACTCGCTGATCTGACAAGCTAATTGAGAAAATCAATACAATTAATAGCAACGGAATTAAATTACTTCTTAAAATTACTATTATTGTAAAAGCTTTTTTTAGATAATTGGACATTTATTTTTTTGCTAAATAATAAAATAAGTACGTCAACACTACTTATTAATAAATATCTTTACTAAAAAGTGACTGTATAATTTACATATTATAAATAATAACCCATAAATATCTAATTATATATCATCGTGACAATTAATAAAATACCACTTAATATTTCCACTTTAAATCGAGTTTCAAACTGTATTTGCCTTCTTCATCTTGCATAGCACCAATAGAAAGGTTTTTAGAAAGTTTATATTCTACTTCAAATTGCTGCCTTGGAATATCCGAAATAACTTGTGAATATCTCAAATATAGTTTATCCGAAACACTTTTACCTACTGTAAACCTAAATTCACTGGGATTAATCAAACCATTGTCGTCAAAGTTATTAAAATATGGAGATGTTTGGATCTCAACCTCATCGAGACCAAGGGTTTGTTCTGCAAATCTTCCAATATTACTTTGAAGATAGTTAGTCAAAAGAGTTTGTGTTCTCGATGATAATTGTGAAAATGATACGGTATCTCCACTAATTCCTATAAGCAATCTTATTAGATCTTCTTGAGTATAATCTGGATTACTGCTATACATATGAATATTTGGCTGTGACAAGGCTCCGGTGACTTCAAGAAATATTTCTTCTTCACCCACACTGGTAGTTGCGAGAATATTTATTTCCGGATCTATTACGCTTATTTCCTGAAAAGAAACAAAGCCTTCTTGCATATTAAACGTCTGTCCGAATGCAAAATACTTACCAGAAAGAATTTTAAGCTCGCCTAAGAATGAAAGAATACTATCAGTTGTCATTACATAGATTTCACCTGTAATTTTTCCCTCTAACTCTTTTGTAAGAATTAACAATTCCTCGACAGAAATCGAAGCCTCAACTTCCAATGGAACTTTTGATTGACTGGGTGAGGCACTGCTGAGTTTCAGTAAATTGCCTTGTTTTATGTTGATATCACCAAGAAGTTGCATAGGGAAACCAGTAAGTTCAAGATCACCATTTGCAAGAAAGTAAAAACCGTTGCTGCTGGATTTTAGTGGAAGGTCTTCAAGGAATAATAAAATTCTGAGCTGTGGTGAAACATCGGTAGAAGTGTAGAAATCACCTTCACCTCTGAAGTTACCTGAGATATATTTCTCTCCGAAGATTTTACTCCATAACTTACCTATCAATCCTTTTTGTTGTATCAATTTTGTACGAATTTCACCGTAGATGCTGTCAATATTGATTTTACTTCCATTAAGTTTTGCGGAAATTGATAAATTTTTAAGAGTATCGTCAATGAGCGTAGTTACCACATTTGTGTTTTCTAATCTTATACTTCCGAAAAACATTAAATCCTTAAAAGGTCCTTGAACCAATGTATTAATTTTCAAATATCCAGTTGTGAAATCAACGTCTTTAAAAATATTTCCCAGTATACTATTAACATCTCCATAAGATGAAATATTCAAATCTAAATATGGGTCCTTTTCGAGGAAATTAATGTTGCCAGAGAGATTTAAATCATAGCCACGCTTACATAATTTGAGCACATCAATTTTGAGGTCGCTTTTATCCAGAAGAATTCTGAAGCTAGCACTATCCCATCCAATGTCGAGTGTTCTTGGGTTAATTATTTTTCCAGTTAAGTGACCTATCCCTTGAAACGATTTAAGATCAATATTTAGAATAAAATTAGAAATGACGGAACCGGAAACAAAATCCTGCATCGGCTGAAAATCGCTTATTTCTAATTGCTTTGTCGTACCAGATACAATTAAGTTGTTTCCCTTAATCCAAAGTGTATCCACATTGACTATTCCATCACCAATTGAAATGTGAATTGGACTGAAGCTAAATCCGTTTTCAAAAGAGATATAAATGGGTTGCAAAAGGTATGCATCGGTTATATGTGAGAATAAGGTTAATTTGTCAAGTTCTAAAGTTTTTAAATCTATATTATATTGACCCGAAAGAGAAGCGTTTGTTTCATCTGAGAATAAGTTTACTTCATTTAGATTAAAAACATTATCGTTCATTTCTCCAATTATTTGGACTGAATCAATATTAATATTTGAAGCATTAACTTTTTCTGCAGAGCAATTAAACAAAACATAAGGTATACCATTTCTAATGTTGCCTGAAGCCAAAAGAAAGACTTTTTCTGCTTTTGTATCCTGGAAACCAAACATATCGGAGTTAAATGAAAGCCTTACTTCCATGTTGCCAGGTTTACCCTCTATATCCAACTGACCAATTACATTCCCATTTAATTCATAATCTAATCCAAGAACTTTAATTACTTCAGCAGGTTTTCTAAAATCCACATCGGTGGAGATAATAATTGAATCTGGTGAAGCTAAACCTGAAGCGGTAATGAAATTGTCGAGATAATTAATATTACCAGCGAAATTAATTATATCATTTTTAATCTGAATGTTTACATCTAATTCAGGATTTTCTATAGAATAGTCGAATATATCTAAAGTAGAATTTCCTGAAGTAAGATTCAAGATTATGATGTCAGCAATTTTTCCGTTGTATTCAACATTACCTATAAAATTAATACCATTCATAGTGGATTTATTAATGTTTATTAGCTTAAGGTTTGCAAACTCACCATTGAAGAGTAAAGTGTCCGAAGCGAGATCGAAATTAAAGCTTCCCTCAGAAAATTCTGCATCCCAGATTGTGCCGTTTTTAGCCTCGATTAAACCTTTTTTTGTTTTTCCATTATAGTTGAATCTACCTTCAGTTGATAGTGGGATGCCGTAAATATCACCGCTATATATAAATTCACCGTTAAAATCACCTTTTCGGTTGCTTAGAAGTGTTAAATTACAGGCACCGATACCCTCTAAAATTGTTTGTCCTAAAAGCTCATTGATCTCATCAAAATCAACAATACCACCATCGATCTTTATCTGATGGAACGACATCAGAGATGGATTCATGGAATCAATCTCTATTGAAAAATCGGAAATTGGAAGTTTTAAATGACCTGAATAGAATATGAAATTGTGTTTGAAATTAAAATCGCCTTTTGTAAGTATGGTATATCCATTTGGGAGTATTGCAGTAAAATTTTTCAATGAACTGGTTGCTGAAGAGGCTGAAGAAGATATATCTCCTGTAAAGAAAATCTTATCGATTTTCTTGTTATCTAACTGGAGAATTCCGTTTAATATTTCGAGTTTTTCTACTGAGAGAACAGGTAATTCTATAGGTTTTCTTTTCTTTTTCTCAGCAGGTTCCAGTTGTTTTGTCTTAATATTAATCTTTGGATTTACTATTCTTAGATTATTAATCACCGGAGGATTCAATGACTTGTAATTGATTTCCAATGTATCACTAGCGAGTAAAATTTTAAATTTTTCCGAATTATAAGACACCACTAAATACTCAAGGTAAATGTAACCGGGAAGTATTTCAGATTTTGAATATGTAAGCTTAATGTCGAGATTAAACAATTTGAATGCATAACCTAAAAGCCAAACCTGAACTTTGGCTGATCTCCTGATAATTACAACTCCTGCGATAAGCAAGATTATCAAAGAGATAATAATAATAATTTTTGGTTTAGATAATTTCATAGCATGTAAGATATAATAATTTTTAATTTCCCGCAACGACGGAGTGTGTTAAGCTTTGTTTAAATGGAGTAGTGCAATTTTTCAAGGAAGTTAAAAAAAAGATGCTTAATGTGCGAAAAATATTTATCTAAAAAAGCTCCTGCTGAGGAAATGTGGCTCCAAACAACTTAGATAATTTTATAGCATTCATAGCGGCTTGTCCATTATGGCAATTATTAAAAAATACATAGACATCCCTCGATCGACTGGAAAGAAGTTTTACAAGATCGAAAATTTCAAGCATCTCTTCATTAGAGTAACTGTAATCATAGCGATTACCCTTTCCATACCAGGTTTTATTATTTCTTCCATGAAGTCTCAGATAAGATTTATCGGTTGTAATTATCGGTTTATTCGTCATTAGTTTTCCAAGTCGAGGAGAATCTGGAATTACCCAAGAAATTCTATTATCTTTCATGAATTTCAGGTTGTTTTGATTTTTCCATAATATGTTTCTAAATTCTATAAATAACGGACCTGATAAAAATTCAGCAATCGATACTACTCTTTTAAAGTTTGTTCGATTTGGATAAAACGATTCGGGGAACTGTATTAAATATCCGTTAAATATTCCCTTTTCAATTGCTGGTGAAATTGAATTTTGAAATTTTTGCGAAATTGTTCTAATGTCCTCACTGCTTGCTTCTCTATGCGTCAGTACTTGTGGTGTTTTTATTATAAGTTGAAAATTTTCTGGAACTTGATTTATGAGTTTCTCAATTACATCCTGTTTTGGAATTGCGTAAAATGTAGTGTTAAGCTCAAGTGCTTGGAAGTGCATCGCATAATATTTTAACCAAAGATCTCTTTTCAAACCTTTGGGGTAGAAAGTTCCATACCAATCGGGGAAAAAGTAACCTGAAGTTCCAATAATTATATTACCCATATTAAATAAGTCTCGAAAGAAAATTTGATAGTCTTTTTACAATGATCATAGCCTCAAAAGTTTCTCTTTGCTTACCGATAGGCATTAATTTATCGTTTTGCCATTGCCGGAAAGCTTTTGTAATCATACCAGATGCAATTTCCGGTTCCTTTATCGATGCCCAAAATCCCAGTTGGTTTGACTTGATAAGTTTAAGCAATGCACAATTTTTGGGTCCTATTGCTAAAATTGGGCGTCCTGCACCGATGTAATCGAAAACCTTGCCAGGAACTATCTGCTCACCGCCTTTGCCATTTGGAACGGATACAAAAACAAGATTTAGTTCTGATTTACATTGTTCCTGCAATGCGTATTTAAATGGAACTTGTTTTTCAACTCTAATAAATGAAATTTCATTAAATATTTTTTCTGCTTTTTTGGACATATTCCCCTGAAGAATCAATTCCGTTTTTGATAATACTTCATCAGGTAAAGTATGGAAAATAATCTTTAAAAGGTTTGGGGAGTTATACCTGTTAAAACTACCTGAATGAAGGATAGTAAATTTCTCGTTTTTAGAGTATGGTTTAAGGTTATTGAAATCGTCTGGGTCGAATGGAGTAGGAATTGTTTCTACTGGAGAATCGGAGTAGTTTTCTATTGTATCTGTAAAAGATTCATCGGGAACAATAAATCCCTCGAAATATTTCATCCAAATTCGGAACTTTTTTTGAGCAAAGTAGTTTTGGGCGATATTTGCCACACGTCTCATAAATGAACCGTATGGTTTAAATACCCAAAAAAGGTCACGAATATCGAGAATAACCTTAATTTTTTCATCAATTTTTTTTATAGATTCAGCAAGTTCCGCGGTACTAAATGGCGGAATTGTAATTATTGCTATATCCGGTTTATGCTTTTTAATCAGTCTGTCCATATCCACTTTAACTTCTCTTGTCCAGATATGCATCGGATCAAGTCCGTGTAGTGAGCGAATAGCGAGATTAAGATTAGCTAGATTTTTTTCACCGTTATAGAAGCTTGCAATTCGTCGTAAGGAATACGTTACTTTCTTTACATCCTTAACTTTTTCTAAGAGCGAATTATCTATTACTCGCCAGGATTTAAAATCGCCAGAAGCAACAACAGTTATATCCCAACCATATTTCTTAAGATACTTAACGAACCTTATAGTTCTTTGGCAAGATATTCCACCTGTCGGCGGAAAAAAATATGAGAAATAAAGAACTTTTCCAAGTTTGGAATTCATTTATGAGATCTTCTTGATAACAATATTTCCATCAATAAGTTGCACGGAAGTCACATCACCCTCAACAAGGTCGCCTGAAATTAGCATTGGATTTTTTCTGGAAGCTGCAATCTCTATTGCATTAACTATTTGTTGTTGTGATGCTTCCGTAAATTTATTCAAGTCGATTCGAGGCATAGATTTCACCATTAGAATTTAAATCCCAAAGGGAGACCTGGGATTTTTTTCCCGCTTCTCATTCGTTTAAACATTTCGCGCATTCTAAAAAATTCTTTAAGCAACCTATTAACTTGATTAACAGATGTTCCGCTTCCTCGAGCTATTCGTTTTCTCCTGCTGCCCTTTATTATATCTGGATTTTCACGTTCTTCAATTGTCATCGAGTTAATTATAGCTTCTATATATACAAGTTCTTTCTCCTCTACATCTAATCCCATTTTAGAGCCGCCAGGAATCATTTTTACAAGATCCTCAAATGAACCCATCTTTTTTAATTGCTTAAGTTGATTAAGAAAGTCAGAAAATGTAAATTCGGCTCGCATGAATTTCTTTTTCATTTTTTCGGCTTCCTTCTTGTCAAAAGCTTTTTGAGCTTTTTCAACAAGAGTAACAACATCTCCCAAACCCAAAATTCGAGAAGCCATGCGATCAGGATAAAAAGGCTCAAGTGCATCAGGTTTTTCGCCAGTACCAACAAACAGAATCGGCTTACCCACAACAGCTCTTAGAGACAATGCAGCGCCACCCTTAGCGTCACCATCGAGTTTGGTTAATACAAACCCATCGATGCCAACACGTCTCGCAAATTCGTATCCAACGTCAACAGCTGTTTGACCTGTCATTGCATCAACAACTAAGAAAACAGCATCAGGTTTCAATTTAAACTGGAGTTGCTCTAACTCCCTCATCATTTGATCATCGATTTGAAGTCTTCCTGCAGTATCAAGGATTAATACATCCCATCCATTTGTTTTAGCTTCTTTAATAGCTCGCTGCGCAATGCCTAACGGCTGTTCCATAAAGGAAGGTAATACAGAGGCAACGCCAATTTGTTTAGCAAGTGTTTGAATTTGCTGAGCTGCTGCAGGTCTATAAATATCAAGGGCAACCAATGTAGGGTTCCAGTCATGATTTCTAAGCCATACTGCTAATTTAGCTGCGTGAGTTGTTTTACCAGAGCCTTGAAGTCCTACAAGCATTATCACTGTGGGATTAGAGCGTGGTAATGAAATTTTTGGGGATGCTTTACCACCTAAAAGATCGATAAGTTTACTATGAACAATCTTAACAACTTGTTGACCGGGAGTAATAGATGTGAGAACTTTATCTCCGACAGCTTCATCTTCAACATTTTGAATAAACTGCTTAACTATCTTATAATTAACATCTGCTTCAAGAAGAGCCATCCTTACTTCTTGAAGTCCATCCTTAATATTTTTTGTAGTAAGTTTTCCTCTGCTAGTTAAACTCCTAAAAGCGTTGTTTAACCTGTTAGTTAGTTGCTCGAACATTATGCTTCATGTCTTTCAGATAAAAATCTTGACAATATCTTTAAACAATTTTAATTACTGGATGCTTTTCATGGCGGCGTAGCTCAGTTGGTTAGAGCAGCGGAATCATAATCCGCGTGTCCGGGGTTCAAATCCCTGCGCCGCTATTTTTTTTATGAAAAAATGTAAATACTTCACTGAAATATGCAATTTGTAAAAAATAAATATTTATTCAACATGAGATCAGCATGAGAATTTTTATACTCGTTTTCTTATTCAAAAAAGCTATATAAATACAGTTTATTTTACAAGTAAAATTTCGCAAATCGACTTAGACTTACCGTTCCAAAGGACATAATATAGACCTGATTCAATATTCTTAGCATCGAATGTAGTATTCAAAGCAGATGTTCTACCTTTGAAAAGAGTTCGAATTTTATTGCCTTTTATGTCATAAATTGATAGCTCACCAGTTTCGACAGCGGGCAGAATAAGTTCTATTGTAGCAATGGAATTGAATGGATTAGGAGAAACAGTTATGCTATTAGTTTCTGGTTTCTTCGATTCGTTTATTCGTTCGCGTTTTATTGTAAACCAGTATGTAAGATTTGGTGCTTCATTAGGTGGACCGTAATCTATCATATCTTTTTGGTCCCTTAAGCTTAGTGTAATTGTGTCGCTTGGATA
>JAUWMV010000058.1 GCA_030613005.1 bacterium
TTATGGATTTCGATGGTGAGTTTCATAGAATAATCATACAAGTCAAAGGCGGTGGTTATCACCTAAAGGATGTGAAGGAATTGAAATCGACAATAGATGCAGAAAATGCGCCGTTGGGTGTGCTCATAGTAATAAAACAACTTACGCAGGGAATGTTGTCCTATGCGGCATTGCTTGGAACATGGCAGATGCCGGGAAGCTTGAGGAAATATCCCGTGCTTCAGATATTCACAATCGAGGATTATTTCAACGACATCCGTCCAGATCTACCTGATACATCTATGACCTTAAAAAAAGCCAAGCGAGAGTTAAGGGAAAACGAGAAATTGACTAATCTGCCTTTAGACACAAAATTCTCAAATGAATAGGTTCTTGAAATCGCTTTATACATTTTTTATAAAAAGTTGATGCAATTTTCTACTGTAAAATTGTCTGAACCTTTACTACCCAAAACAGCGAAAAACAACTTAAATATCTTTTTCAAACTTGTATTAAATAATGATAAACATTAGGCTTCCCTTTATTTAACAAATAATTTAAATAAATTTCACAACAGCAAGGAAATTTACTGGCAAAGCCATCGGCAATATTGCTTGATTCTCAAATACAGACTATTTCACAATATTCTGGCAAAACCAAGCAGTATGAATCACTCGATCACTGCTTACAATATTTCATTCAAAACATTTATATCGAATATTCTGGATGTTAATCACAATATTTCCAAAAAATTGTTCCATATACTTTCGTATAAACCTGTAAGAAATTCATCACCAATTTCAATAGGAGACATTCGTTGAATCATAAACTTAACAATACGTCTATCTATCGGTATTTCGGCAAGAATAGGCAATTTCATAGATCGCGCCCAATCCTTTATTTCCAGCACTAAAGAAGGATTTATATCCACTTTATTTATCACAATTCCAACCGGAACTTTGAAATTAGATGTTAGTTCTATAATTCTCCTCATATCATGGATCGCAGACAGTGTGGGTTCAGTAATGGCAATTGCAGCATCGACACCAGTTATCGAGGCAATAACCTGACATCCTATCCCAGGAGCACCATCGATTAGGATCCAATCAGCCTTTTTGTCTAAAGCTTCATCCTTCCCTTTTTGGCGAAGATGCATAACCATTTTCCCCGAGTTATCACGACCGGCGAAAAGTTCTCCATGCCAAAGGTTTCCAAACGGTGTATGAGAGTGCTTAATTAAACCGGAACTAACTTCATTCAATGAGACTGCTTCCACAGGACAAATTAATTCACATACTTTGCATCCCTCACAGGAATAATCTGTGACTTCATAATTTCCTTGAGCGTTAATTATTATCGCACTAAATCTGCATTTTTGCCTGCATATATCACACTTAATACATTTATCTGTATCGATAAATGCTTTCAAGCCCTCGCTATAAGGTTCCGAAATTAATAGTTTTGGATTCGTAACAATTTCAAGATTAGCTGCATCGACATCGGCATCCACGAGAACTTTGCTTTTTACAATTCTAGCCAATGCGGATACTACAGTCGTTTTGCCAGTCCCACCTTTGCCGCTTGTAATCACTATCTGTTTCACTAAACAATCTCCATGATATTATGCCACAACTTTATAAATTCCTCACGCCAATAATCCGAGAATTCTGCTGGCGGTATTCCCTGTGAATATTTACTCGCAATTTCGGAGCTATAAGGGATTTTCATTAGTATTGGAATACTTTTTTCTTTGGAAAGAATTTCAATCTTATCGTCCCCGATATCAGAGCGATTAATTATTATTCCAACCGGCTTTTTCAGTGAATCTGTAACCTTGAGAGCTTCTATCAGATCGTGTAAACCGAAAGGCGTTGGTTCGGTTACAAGCACTACGAAATCTGCACTTCTTGTCGACTCAACCACAGAATGCGCAGAACCGGGTGGACAATCCACAATAACATCATTGCCTTCAGGTAATCGTCGAAATAGCTCGTTTATCAGGGGTTTTGCGACAGCTTCGCCGACGTTAATTTCTCCTTCAATAAGATTTACATTCAATCTACTATAATAGTTAATTAACCCCATCTTTCTTGGTTTTTCCGATATCGCATCCTTTGGACAGACTAATATGCAACCACCGCAGCTTTTGCATATTTCAGGCGCCGCAAAGACTTTTAGTCCCTTCAGCACAATCATTGCATTGTATGCACAGAATTCAGCACATTTTTCACAGTAATCACATCTCAAAGGATCGACAATTGGAAAGGGAACCGAGAAATCGGTGGCATCATGTTTTGACGCTCTTAGCAAAATATTCGCATTAGGCTCTTCAACGTCGGCATCGATAAGCGTAACTGGAGCTGCTGCAATAGCCATTGAAACCGCAACAGTTGTTTTACCTGTGCCACCCTTACCGCTTGCAACAGAAACTATCATCCAAAAACTCCCAATTTATTTTGGTTTAATCCTCAGAAATTGCCGCTATGACGTCTTCCTCGCCCCAAACTCTGTTCAATTGGCTTAAGCTTCCCAGCGCTGAAATCCTTTGCAACTTGATCAACGGCACTATATCCTGAATTATAATATGCTTTAATACCAGCAGCATTGAGCACATTATACGCATTAGGTCCCAATGAACCAGTAATTACAGCCTTAACTCCTTTATTAGCGAGCATTTGAGCAGTAGCATATCCTGCTCCTCCTGCTGCATTTACATTTGGATTATTAATAGTTTCTATAATCTCCCCAGAATCAGAATCAACAATCACAAACGCCCCAGCTCTGCCAAATGTTGGATCCAAATTAGAATCCGGTTTATTCTCAAGCACGCTTATAGCAAATAACATATCATCCTCCATTCTAAGTTAAACTATTATGAGCATATGCCCTTAATAATATAGATTAAGAAAATTCACTGTCAATGAAAAGTGATGAGACTTACAATACATTTACATCACAATAATAATATATTATATCATCGACTTTCAGAAGTTAGCAAAATTGAATTGAATTGGCTATACAAATATTAAATTGGAACTATCCAGAATTATTCAGTTTGAATGTTCGACTGTATCTCACAATAAATTCAGTGTTCTCCGCTAATCAGTGTAATCCGCGGTTCAGACATATTTATTTCGCGTTGCGCAAATTGATTTTATACATTATTTACAAGTGTAAGTGGAGAAAAGAAAATAGGAGGAGAAAATGAGAAAAAAATATTGACAATAATGTTAAAGTAAAGTATTTTCGGCAACATATGAGACGAAAGATAGAAGGGAACTCTTTAGTATGACAAACAAAAATACTAAACCGTTCATGCAAAGGACATTTACTGATGTGCTCTATAAACACTTCGGTAAGATGTCTGCTTATTTTGCGATCTTAGTTTTGGGCATTATTGCCTTAATTCGGGCAAAACCTGAAGATATTCCAGAAATTTTCAAATCTATTTTCATATCAAATATTATTTTCTGGGTAGGATGGATTATCGCGGCAATATTCTTGATTATTTTGTTGAATACTTCGCGTATTCTGAGAATCTATAAGGAAGAAATTGATCGCGTGTGTAAGGAGCGTGATAAATTACAAGAATTTCTATTAAAAAAGGCTGTAGAACGCACGGAAAGGAGCGAATAACATGGTAGTAAATATCCTCACATGGTTGGTTCCAATAATGATTGGCTGGGCTATGTTGAGCATCTTATATTGGCGTTTTGCGCGACGTGTTTTTCACGATGCTATCCTCTTTCGTATATACCGCAAGAGAGACCAACTTCGTAATCTTGCTATAGAAGGAAAAGTCGATCCAGATACATTTGAATACGAATTTCTCGAACATCGTCTTTGCCAAACTGCATATATATCACCCAAAATTACGATCATTAATTTTGTTAGGTTTAGTAGGCGCGACGAAGCTAAACAACCTTCTCCCGAACTTATCAAGTTTTTCAAAGTTGACTCTGATTCATTAAAGGAACTTTGGAGGAGTGCAATAGATGACTTTATATTTATGATGCTTGCAAATTCTCCACTCATTACGGTTTTTTTTGGTTTCCCGATCTTTTTAATCCTCGCTATAAGAATCGTCCTGAAAGAGAAGCTGCTCAAATCGGTGAATAATTTCTTCGAGGAGGTAAGAGAAAATAGACCCAAATCCAAGGTTGTGTTGACATGACTCAAACGATTGCATTTACTTCGACATGGCAGGTTCTTAATTAAGTATATCCTTTAATATGTCGTCTCTTAAATCGTCGTTTCTGCACAAAAATCATCCAGAAACACCGGTCAAATTACTGTAACTTATATAAATATAGGAACACAATGAACACACTCTATTACGGTGACAACCCCCTTTTCCTCAACCTTAGGTCGGGGAGTTTCCCCCAGAGGGGGGACACCTTGTGAGGTTGCAGCAATTTGTATTGTCCCCCATTGGGGGAAAATGTCGAGCATAGCGAGACAAAAGGGGGATTAGAATATGAACAACTTCACTAACGCATTATATTACGGTGACAACCTGAAGATTCTTCGGAAGTATATTCCCGA
>JAUWMV010000019.1 GCA_030613005.1 bacterium
TTCTAAGTAGCTACATTCATTTGTATAATTATTACTGATGAATCACATCAATTATATCTAGGATTCCCGCATACGGTAAAATATTAATTACTTATGCAATTTATCACAGAATTCGGCGGTTTTGTCCACATGTTCGCAATAGAATAACTTAAAATTTTTGCTATTACCACCCGTGAAATGCCTGTAGATAAAAGCATCGTCACCAATAATTTTCATAGCGATAGATTTTGCGGTTGCAATTCTTTCAATGTCTGAGGGTTCAATGCTATAGAAAGCCTTTTCAATAAAAGCACCTTGTGAAGTAATATCTCGATGATTTTTGCTGCCTTCTCCTCTATAACCTACCGTTTCGCCATCAATAGTAATCACTAACGATTCTCCCTCCCGGATGTGAAGCCATTTTTCGGAATAATATTCAAGAATCATATAATATGAGACATCGGCATCCTTGGCATTCTTCTGCAGATTCAAATATGCGTTGCCGGTAGTTAAAAAACGATCGTCCGAACCTAAAAGATTGTTCCGCATTCTGTAAATAGTAACGCCTGGAATTTCATCCTCGATAACATTAACACGATAACTAACAGAAGTACAACCTGCAAAAATTAGAGCGCTGGAAATCAATAGAAACAGAGTTTTATTTTTTTTCATAATAACTCCTTTTCAAAGTTCTTCGTGCTATAGATTAAACAATAAACACGCTATTGTAAATTATTTTTTCATATTTGGAAATTTGAATTCTCATGCCATTTAAAATTTGCATTAGATAATATATTTTAACAGTGATTCCCATCCCTTCGATATTCATATTTTACTATGAAACTCCTCTACACTCCAGCCTTTTTCTCCCTAAGAAGAAAGAAGAGCACAAGTCGATACGTTTTCTTTATCCTCTCGATTATGAGAAAGTGTCTCGATAAAGTCACGACAGTCAAGAATCAAATGCATTTCGACATCAGTTAAAACCGGATGAGAGAATGAAAAGATTCCCTAATAATCCAATCTTTCGGAAATCAATTTCGCCTGCAAAAATAGCAATAAGTAATCTCTGCCACCTGCTTTAGAATCGGTGCCGGACATGTTGAATCCACCGAATGGATGTATATCAACTAAGGCACCTGTAGATTTGCGATTTATATATAGGTTGCCTACGTGAAGTTCTCTTTTAGCTCTGGCAATTCGCGCACGATTAGTGGAGTAATAGCTGCCAGTGAGTCCATAAATTGTATCATTGGCAACTTTAATTCCTTCCTCCCAATCCTTGACACGTATAACTGAAAGAACTGGTCCAAAAATCTCCTCTTGCTCGATCCTCGCTCCTGGCTCGATATCGCTGAAAATTGTCGGTTCTATGAAGTATCCCGGTAAACCATCGACTTTGTTGCCACCCAAGAGAAGTTTCCCCTCTTCTTTTCCTATTTCTATGTAAGCTAAAATATTCTTTTCAGCTTTTTGATTAATAACTGGACCCGAGTAATTCTTCCAATCCTCAGGAGTGCCAATATTTAGTGATTTAGTTAACTCGACAATACGACCAACAATACGATCGTAAACCTCATCTACAATGATCGCTCTCGAACCAGCGGAACATTTCTGCCCTTGAAAACTGAACGCAGAAGACACAATGCCCTTTGCAACATCCTCAATATCAGCAGTCTCGTCGACCAATAGAAAATCCTTACCACCCATTTCGGCAATAACTCGCTTAATCCATATTTGCCCGTGTGCAGTTTTTGCTGCACGTTCCACAATATCTAAACCGACCTCCATCGAACCTGTGAAAGCGATCATTCGAGTCTTGGGATGCTCAACCAAATGAACACCTGCAATAGCTCCCGGACCGGATAGATATGTCAGTACATCCTTAGGTGCACCGGCTTCCCATAGAAGTTTGGATATCTGCCATGCACAAATTGGAGCATCGGAGGACGGTTTCAATATAACTGTATTGCCCGTTACAATCGCCGCTGAAGCCATACCGCCGGTTATTGCCATAGGAAAATTCCATGGTGGAATTACAACAATCGGTCCTATAGGGATATAGTCGATTGTGTTCAGTTCATTGGGATACGGAGTAAGATCATCTCGTCTGCCGTATCGAATTATTTCCCGACCGTAAAATTCGAAAAAGTCGATCATCTCTGCTAAATCAGCATAAGCCTCGATATAGTTTTTGCCAACTTCAAGAACCTGCCATGCCGAGAGTTCAAAGTATCTTTGTTTAGCAAGTTGTGCCGCTCGAAGTAAAATTGTTCCTCTCTCCTCGACGGGCATGAATCGCCAAGTATCGAAACGTTTATAGGCAAGATCGACTGCACGTTTAGCTTGTTCTGGACTTGCTTTTTGACAAATTCCTATAATTTCATCAGGATTTGAAGGATTAATTGAATTAAAAGTGTTATCCGATTTAACCTCTTCTCCACCTATAATAAGGGGATATTCCTTGCCTAACTCTGCTCGGACTTTGCTCAAAGCATCCTTCATTTTCTTTTGATTCTCGGGTAGGGAAAAATCGAGATAAGGTTCTGGCTTGAACGATGGAAGCATAATTTCCTCCTTATTTATAATTTTTTTATAAGTATAAATCCGTGAGGAGAAAATATTATTTAATAATCATATGAGCAAGTTTATTTGGAGAAAATTATATCGATGAAACGAATGGCTACGATTTGAATATGTATTACTACATTTCTTCGATTAATTCTCCGATTAATTTTTAGAAGTTTTTCCCCCTCACCCGTCTCCCTAAGGAGAGGGTTATTTTTTTTCATCTCTCAAGGTTTGACTTCATATCGAATTTTTTTCTTCCCCTCACCCGATTCCGACTCGTTTTTAGAAGTTTTTACCCCCTCACCCGTCTCGACTTCGTCGAGACACCCTCTCCCTAAGGAGAGGGTTATAAAGAATATTGCCAATCATGACGCTGACAATTATAATCCTATAACAATCTAGAAGAAATTATGATACACTGAAAACTACTTATGAGAAAAAAATGAAACATTTTCAAACCTTAATTGTCTAAATATATAGAGATCGGCAAAAAAGAGTGAAAAATATAATATTTAATATTACAACAACGGTAGCGATTGTATCGAAACCTTTAACATTTAAATAAATTTTTTCTGAAATACTGTTTTTTATACTACATTTTTATTTATTCGTATATTTTATTAAAGGATAATAAACAATTTTAAAAAAGGGGAGGGAAAAATGTCGAGGATATTTCTAATTACAATAACATTGCTTACATTATTAACTCTTAGTTTAGCAGTTGATACTCCAATACTTACAGCTATGCAGGAAGAGATCGATAGAGCTTTTGATAAACTTAAAGATTCAGGAAATGCTCCGGTTTATTATATGTCCTACACAATAACTGATGTTTCAAACGTATCTTTATTGGCACAATTTGGGGCTTTGGAGAGTTATAGCGACTCCAAACAACGATATATGGACGTTGAAATTCGAGTCGGTGATTTCTCGTTGGACAATACACATCCTCTTTCAGAGTTCGATTGGAGTCGGTATTATCGGATGGTAGATATTCCCACAACTACAACTATCGATGATGATATAGATGTGATAAAGCATAGGCTATGGTTGGCGACAGAGGATAAATTTAGAACCGCTCAGGAAGATTATATCAAAGTTCTGGGTGACGTTAAGGTAAAAGTAGAACAAGAGGACACATCGGGGGATTTCTCACCTATCGAACCTGAAACGTACATAGGTGAAATTGTTAATTTGGAAATAGACAGCGCAATCTGGGCAGATAAAATCAAGAAATATTCCGAAAAGTTTATCGACAAAGATTTTATACTTTACACAAGTGTAAGAATCCGAGTAAACAATACCGTTAGATATTTCGTCACTAACGAGGGCACAAAAATAAGAATTAGCGAACCAAGAGTTCTCTTAAGTATTTATGCATCCACAAAAGCGGATGATGGAATGTCGATGTATAATTACGAGAGCGTAATCGGAGAATCGTTATCCGATCTACCATCAGATGAAGTCGTATTTGCAAAGATAGATACTATTCTCTATAACCTTGAAATCCTTCAAAATGCACCGGTTGTCGAACCATACACAGGACCAGCCATACTGAAAAGCAAAGCCGCAGGTGTGTTCTTTCATGAAATTTTTGGACACAGAGTTGAAGGTCATCGTCAAAAAAATGAAAAGGAAGGTCAGACATTTACTAAGAAAGTTGGGAAGGAAATTCTGCCAGATTTCATTTCTATATACGTCGATGCCTCGATGGAAAGATACAATGGAACATTTCTTAATGGTTATTACAAATACGATGATGAAGGTGTTAAATCAAGAAGTGTCCATGTAGTTGAGAATGGTATTTTAAGAAATTTTTTAATGTCTCGCAATCCCATAGAGAATTTCCAGCAGTCCAATGGTCATGGAAGAAAGCGGCACGGTTACGATTGTGTCGCAAGACAGGGAAATTTGATTGTTGAGTCGAATAAGACAATGCCTTTCGATAAGCTTAAGAAAGAACTAATTAAAGAGGTTAAAGCACAAGGAAAGGAATGGGGTCTCATTTTCGACGATATCTCTGGAGGATTCACAATGACAATGCGATATACTCCTCAGGCATTTAAAGTTATTCCTCTGAGAGTCTGGCGTGTCTATGTCGACGGTAGACCGGACGAACTCGTCCGCGGCGTCGATATTGTGGGCACACCGTTGACATCGTTCAGCAAGATTATTGCTACGGGAGATGATACTAACGTATTTAACGGATTATGCGGTGCAGAGTCAGGAATGGTTAATGTCTCAGCGGTTTCACCTTCGATTCTTGTTTCTCAAATCGAGGTTGAGAAGAAATACAAATCCAAAGACAAACCGCCAATCCTCGATCCACCTGAACGCCAATAAATAATTTTAGCAAATAAAATTAAGGAGTATAAAATGAATTATAGGAACATTAGATTAGGAACGCTTCTATTCATTGTATTAGCGTTACTGTTTGGCTCGACTTTCGGACAAAAATTATACACAAACACCGACAAGGTTCTCATGAAAGCTCTAACCGATGAACTCGATAGGTCGATTGAAAAACTTAAGAGCGAGGATTTAGAAGCTCCATATTTCATTTCTTATGGTTTAAAGGACATAAAAATGCTGGTTATAGGCGGATCCTTCGGCAGTATTCTATACATTTTAGACACGCCTTCTCGAGAATTATCTATGGATATTCGAATTGGCGACTATGAACTTGATAACTCAAATTTTGGCGATGCTCGCACTGCTTCAAGAATTCTAACTCGTGGTGTTGGATACGAAAGAGGTGTGACAATTGAAGACGATTATAATGCTATACGCAGGGATATTTGGCTAATCACCGATGATGAGTTTAAAAATGCGCACGAGGTATTCGCAAGCAAAAAAGCCGCACTCGAGGTCGCAGCAGAGAAAAAAGAGAAGCCAGACATGACTGAGGAAGAGCCGCACATATATTCTGAGCAACCTTTGGAATGGGATATCGATTCAGTTCTATGGAAAGAACATGTTAAAAATGTCTCGATGGTTTTAAAGAATTATCCGTATATAAGAAATTCAGAGGTTGAATTTTTATCTGGTTATGGAAGACAATATATTGTCAACTCGGAAGGAACCAGAATTATCCAAAATAAAATTTACTCGCAGTTTACAATTTCCGCCACTGTTCAAACCGAAAACGGCGTTTTGCTGACCGATAACCGAAGCTTTAATTGGATCGACCCAGCAGATTTTCCACTTGAAACCGAGTTGATGGCTGCAACCGACGACCTTGCATTATACCTAAAGGAACTTTCTGAAGCGGACACAATAGATTATTATATCGGACCTGTACTCTTTGAGGGTTCCGCATCCGCTGAGATTTGGTTAGCAATGGTTGGCGAAAAAGTTTCCGCTTTAGAGATGCCAATGATCAGCGACGAAAGTATGAAAACGACATTGCAAGCACTAATTCCGGAGACATTCGCCAGCAGAATTGGTCAAGTGATACTTCCAAAAAACATTTCGGTATATAACGATCCTACTGTGACCAAAATTAACAATGTTAAACTGCTTGGCAGTTACAAATTCGATAATGAAGGAATATCCTCAAGAAAAGTCGAGCTAATCGATAAGGGCAAAGTAACAGGTATGCTTCTTCACAGAAAGCCATTTAAGGATTGGGATAAGTCAACTGGAAGTGCGAGAATAGGATATTTAGGTGTATTTAGCATGCCGTATATAGGCAATTTATTTGTTACATCGGACAAGAATGTCGAGCACAAACAACAATTGAAACAACTCAAGAATCTTTGCAAGAAACAAGGACTCGATAAGGGATACATTGTGCGAAGAATTTTTCGACCTTTAACACAATCCGAGTTAACACAATCGTTAAGAACCACATTAATGACTTACAGCAGTGGACAAAAAAAGGAGTTTGCTGCGCTCCCAATCGAGATATACGAGGTCGATATTAAAACCGGCAAAGAGAAGCTTGTAAGAGATACTAAGTTCTCAAATCTGGGAACTCGATCGTTAAGAGATATTGTATCCACAAGTTCGAAGGCAGGGATATATAACCTCAATGTTATTCAAACCTTCCTAATGCTTCCTATCTCAATAATTGCTCCCGATGTACTGTTTGAAGAAGTAGAGATTGTGCACAACCCGGGTCAAAAAGAGAAAGAACCTATACTGACAAGTCCAATGTTTGGCGATTAAAACTTTTGTTAAATAATTTTCTTATCTACTTCTGTTCTAAGTCACCTTTCAAAGGAGAAAGAGGAATACAAATAAAAGCATGTCTTAAGCACCTTTTAATCCCTCTATCCCCCTAACCCCTTTCTCCCCAAGGAGAAAGAGGAGTATGGAGCGAAACTTTTTATGTACCCTCTCCTTAGGGAGAGGGTGAAGAGCTATAAACCGAGTTTTTGTGGCTTTTCGGATTCGCGGATTTCGCGCTTGGCTTTATTTAATGTCATCGATGTATCAGGCAAATCGGGACGAATGCCTTTGAAATAATCTTCGACTGTGAAAATTTGAATTTTTGGATATGTTCTTTCCACTTCTGGCATTTGATAGCGACCTGAAGATGCAGCTTCTGTAAGGGATTGTTTTGAGGGATTTTCTAGAGCAAGTAAAATACCCATGTCTGCATTTTCGCGTTCGACAACGCCTTTCAAATCGCGGACAGCACCCGGACCATAACCACCGCCTTTTACCGAAACGATTATTCTATGAGATTGGTTATTTATATCTCGGAAATGCATAAAACCATCAATGCCTGAATCGCCACCGCCAGTAGATTTAAAAGGTTGACCGCCAAGTGTGGTAACAAACCATTGCTCAAAGCGGAATTTACCCTCACGAGTAGAAGCCATCTTTTCTGCGCTGGCAAGACTGTTTGGTATTCCTCTTATTTCAAATTTCACATCGGGAAAATGCTCTTTCATTCGTTTTTCAATAAGGTTTATTGCGAGAATTGTTATATCAATTCCAATCCATTTTCTTCCGAGTTTTTCTGCGGCGGCAACTGTTGTTCCGCAACCGCAAAATGGGTCGAGGATAATATCGCCTTCGTTTGATGAAGCTTCCATAATGCGTTCAAGTAGTGCGAGCGGTTTTTGGGTTTCATAACCTAAGTATTCTTTAGAAGTTGATCTTCTTTGAAATGAATCGATATCACTCCATACATCTGAAATAAGCCTTCCTGGAGTTTCATCTAAGTATTGTCTTCTTTTTCCGGGTCTATCGTCTCGATATCTTCTACCATCTTCATCAATTTTCCTGAATCTTTTAATATATTCTTCTTTATGAGGTAAATATAATTTCTCGAAGGTAAATTTGTTTGATTTTGTATAGAATAAAATTGTATCATGTCCCCTTATCCAATTTTTTGCTTGACTTTTAAAACCAGAAACATCACTCGTATTCCAAACGATTTCCCTTTTAAGGTTCTTAACTCCAAACACTTGATCCATCACGATTTTCAAATAATGACTTGCTGTTGGGTCGCAATGTAAATAAATGCTACCCGTTTCTTTTAGAACTCTTTTCAATTCCCACAATCTAATAGCCATCATAACGAGGTACGCCATCATATCGGAATCACCAAGTGCAACTCTAAAGGCTTCAAGTGTACTATAAAGTTCTGCAGAATATGGCGGTTTAGATAATTCCCACATTGTTTCTTCTGTTTCATCGCTCCATTGCCAAGTATCATCAAAAGCCTCAATCTGTGATGGTGGATATTTGCCGGTCTTGTCTTTGAAGATGACATTATACGCCCGTTTTGAATTGAAAGGCGGATCGAGATAAATCAAATCCACCGATTCATCGGGAATATATTTCCGAAGAATTTTCAGGTTGTCACCGTAATAGAGGGTGTTCATAAGATTTTCCTATCCTATTCCCACACGGAGCGGGACGAAAGAGGATTAATCGGGTTCAATTTCGAGAAACTTCGGTTTATCATCTTTTCTACGTAGTTTACCGCTTACCTTTATTATTTCGTTTTTATCCAAACTACGTGTGTATTTCGACTCTTCTAGAGGTTCATCAGTTTCAATTTTAATCGACACTTTCGGTGTTCTATCCTCTTCAATTATATATGCCTTGCCTTTTCCAGTTTCCGTATTTAACTGATAAATATGGATTCGGTATTTAGTTAGATTAGCATCTTCCGTATAGATTTCGCTCTGAATAATCTCTTTGGTTTTTTCAAACCGGTTATAATCTTCTCTGTCTATTTTCTTAATCGGTAAAATACCCGATAATTCTATTGAATTATATGAACGACCTATGTCCTCTGTCATATCAGACAATATTTCTTGAGTATCGATTATCTTATCAAGAAATAATTCTTCATAGTTCTCGGGAACAGGGAAATGGTATTCGCCTATAAGTTGTTTATATTCTTCAATTATATCCTGCGCTTCTTCGGGTATTTCCTTCTTTATTATAATATCTATAGAATCAGGGAGTTTAGAAATACAATAGCCTAAATATTTATCTAATAGGATAGATATTTTGTTTTCTAAATCTTTATTATAGTCTGTAAGGAAACCAGCGCTATTACCGGGATATTCGAGTTCAGTATTTAAGACTATTTCGAAACTCGCGGGATTCGTTGCTTGTATATAAGTTTTTCCTTTTAATCCCATAGACTTAATTAAACTAATGCCGTTTTCTACAAAAGCCTCAGTCTTATTAGCTATATTGCTAAAAATGCTTGTTAAAACACGATGCTTTGCCGCTTCGAAACCCTCTAAGTGTATTCTATGTGTTAGATTCGGATATAATTGGCATGAATAACTTGGACAGAGCGAATCTTCCGTAGGTAGGTAGTCTTTAGGTATATCTTCGAAATCGATAGGGAAAGCTTTCATGTAAGAATTATCGAAAGCTTTTTCCAAAATAAAGAGGTCCGATGTTTTCTTCATTACTTCCAGATAGGATAACTCCCGCTTGAAGAACTTGGATAATAAATCGAAATAAACTACCGCATGGAAATGCCAATCTATCTTTTTTTCGAAGTCTTCATCGATGGATGAACCAAGTATCCAATTCCCAAAACTATTTTTCCCGCAATATAAAATTGGCTCATCGTCGAATAAGATATCTTTATATTCGCGAGTTATTATTGGATAACTAACTGCTTTGGTTGTGCGATTGAATTCAAACATTATGTGAATACCTCAATGCTAATAAGGTTTATTTTTTCTAAACTAAAGTCATCTGATTTAAATAAACTGCAGTGATAAGGTGGTCTATTTTCTCCTTTTTTTATAACGCCAGCCCTTCTTAGCAATTTAAATTTGCAATATTTCAGGTGTGGTATTTCACCGTCACGTATTCTCTTTATCTTTTTCGGTGTTGAAAATTTCTCCCTATAATAATCAACTATACTTTCATGATTTCTATTGATAGAAACACTTCGCCATTCGCATTCCTTGTTTTCCATCGTGGGTCGCATCTTTTCCACACCTCTTTCCCAATGGGACTGGAAATCGTATTCTACAACTTCCTTACCTTTAAGTTTCCTTGTAAAAACTGTGCTTTTATCTTCTCTACAATCATCTGTTATGCAACAGAAATCAATATCTCTATGTAAATCATCAAAGGTCATATTGTATGCCTCCGGTTTTATCTTTCAAGTTATTTCTCTTCTACAAAAAAATAATCTTTCTAATCAATATGCGCAATCTTTTAATTCTACGAATACTCCAACACAAAAATGACCTGTGCGCCGAAAATGTCTGAACCGCGGATTACACAGATTAGTGGATTAACTGGGATTTCAACCCCATGCTCGCCTTGCTCGTAGTCTCTCTCGTTAGTCGGAATCGGGTGAGGAAAAAATTAAGGTTATTTATAATTTCCTTCAAATATCAATCGAATAATCATAACTAAAAACGCAGCAATATAATTGATTATTGCATCATATATGTGCGACTAAGGCTTCAATCCATCCATCTGAGGAAAATTTGAAATATTCATTCTCATCGGTTCGCAGTTGCTCCATGTATTTCATAGTGTAGGACTCGATCACATCACCATCGTATCTTGCGAAAATTCTACCAAGCTGTGCAGCTGTTAGGTTAGTTATCTCGTCCAATTTACCTTGAATTCGCATAAGCTCGAATATATCGATTGCTATCGACCTATAGTAGCGACTTATATGTTTATATGGGACAAGATATTCTATTATAAACCTGTTAATTCCCTTAGCAGACTTAAAAGACCGGATAATACTATCGATCTGTTCCAGACTTATGTAGTAGCTTATTCCCTCCATAAGGATGATCGATGGAATATCTCGCTCATAGCCTGACCCTATTAACAATCGAGATATATCATCCGATGTTATATCACCAGTTATGCACGAAATTTTGCATGCGAGATTCGGTGCAACTTCTTTGTATAGATGGTTTTTCTGCTCCATTCCAGCTTCATCGATCTCGAAAATTTTCGTCACTCGATCAAAATGATTTTCAAGAATGCACAACGCCATCGGTGACTTACCTGCAGCAAGAATTATCAACTGATAAATTTTATCGTTCTCAACCGCTTCTTCTGCTATCGGTTCTTGTTGCGATTCAGTTAAATCAAGGTTTGGAAAAGGATTTGCTCGAACACAAGTCGGACATTCAATACTTTCTTCCTCCTCACCCACTAATATATTTTCAATTAAAAACTGCATGAAGAATTTTCTGTTAAGTAGAACCTGTGCATACCAATCGCAAATTTCATCGCATTCCCTAAGTAGTTTTTCGCCAGATGATAGATCGAGTCTTGACATGAATTCTGCTGCGACACCGTGATCGTACAGACTCTTTGCCCAACTCATAACTAACGCAGCAGTAGGTTCTAACTCAACTACATACATATATATACCTCCATACAAAAATTGGAACTCTAAGTGCAAAATTTAATGCTTTCCGATGCAAATCCACAATGTTTCATATTACTTAAAAATGATTACTAATAAAAGTGCAAAATTAATAGAAATATTTTCATTATCCAATTATTAGGACGATCGATCCCTATATTTTTTGATGCATTTACTATATATCGATGTTATGTAGTAATATCAAATATACATACAGATTTTTTATATTCAATTTGTATATAATCACTTTTTCGTTGCATACATATGTATATGCGCCATTGTGATCGAAACAACAATCGCTGCAGCACCCACAACCTCCATACCTCTCATTCCCTGACCCAGTGTTAGCCATGCAAATAACGTAGCGAAAATTGGTTCTGCAATATATATAAACGATGCTCGTGCGGATGTAGTGAATCTTTGCGCATACATCTGCATACCTAACGCACCAACAGATGCAATCACGCTTAGATATAACAAACCTAATAGGCTCGACATGTGTGTCGAAAACATTCTCGGTCTTTCAAACATCATCCCAATCGCGGAACCGATCGCAATTGTTGCGAACTGAATTATTGTCAGCCATTTCCAATCCGATTTTGAGGTATATATCTGTATCCCGACAATCTGGAAAGCATAACTAAGAGCTGATAATAGTGTTATTTTATCCCCTATGTTTATTTCCCTAATCGAGTTAGCAACACCTGAAATAGCCCAGAGCCCAAATACAGCTGGAATAAGCGCAATGAATATTCCCGCAGGAATTCTCTTTCGTTCCCAGATAATTGATATAAATGGTATAAATAACACAAAAAGCGAAGTAATAAATCCACTTTTGGCTGGGGTTGTATAAACTAATCCAATTGTCTGGAATGCGTATCCTGCAAAGGCTGCAATGCCAATAATTAGACCTCCAACAAGTTCGCTTCTGGAAGGAAAACGTTTCGGTCGAAACACAATAAGCGCGAGAAACGCAGCAACAGCAAATCTAATTGTTAGCAACACAAAAGGCGAAGTTTCGCTTTGCCCTGTTAGAAGAACTTTTATCACAACAAACGTAGAGCCCCAAATTGCAGTAGTGATAAGCAAAAGTGCCTCTGCACCGGACTGCTTTTTTAAAAATCCGATTCCATCTTTCATTTCAAACCTTAGTAGTGTTCAATAAGTGATATATATCTTAATTGTTTGTAGAATATTGTCTAAAACTCGAAATTACACTATAAAAACTTTCACACTTTTTTCAATCTCAATAATTAGACTTAATATGAGTTAATATGAAACAGATTTCATAAAAAGTTTCACTTGCCAAATTGTTTTGAACGGATAGTTTTCAGTTTCTGGGGCGGATAGCTCAGCCCGGTGAGAGCACCTGCCTTACAAGCAGGGGGTCGGAGGTTCGAATCCTCTTCCGCCCAAGATTTTAATATCCACAAGTTCATCTTAAATGAAAGCACTAAATCAACAAACCAAGAACCGATTTTCTTAAAGAGATTCAAGCTATAAAATCCAACTCAGAAATTGTCCTTCTAAAATGGGTTTCTTGAATGTAAATTAAATTATACTGATTTTATACATCGATAACAGGAGTCTGTGTGCTACCCGTAAAGATAAATGGGATTCTATTCAGAAAAATCCGCTTTCAGGAAAGCAGTTTGATAATCAACGCAATCACCGAGAATGGAACACTTCGATCGCTGTTATTCAAGGGAGCATTAAGACGTAACTCCAAACTTTCCAATGAGTTATTGCCCTTTGCGGTGCTGAAATTTACATACTATCCCAAGGGAAGTAAAAATATTTACATAGCCTCACAAGTAGAACTTGTTGAGGATTTTGAGTTTATAAGAGAGAGCAGATATTACGTTCAAGTTGAAATAGCTAAACTAGTTAAAAATGCAACGCAACTTTTAACCTCAGACTCTGAGAATCCTATGGTTTATTCCGTGATTGTTGAAATGCTTCGCAAATGGCGAGAACTTGAAAATGTAAATCTACATTTACTTAAAGCGGGATTTATGCTGAAAATATTAACTTTCTCGGGATTTAGACCAACAATTTCAACCTGTGCAAACTGTAGTGCATCTATTTCAGAAAGCAAACAGATATTCTTTTCACCCTCAGCAGGAGGTTTCGTATGCGACGCTTGTCCTACGCCATCAGATTCATTTTCATCAAATTTTAAGGATTCACTCGTTATGGGTAAGCTTCTTTCGCAATCATTTGACCGATACATCGAAATAGTAGTTAGAAATCCAAAAAGAATTCATGAATTTGTCGAAAGATTCTGGATGTATTATGTCAGCGAAAAATTCGATGTTTAATAAGAATAAGAAAAATGATAATATCTCGAATAAACTGAGAAAGAAATTCGTTCGCATTAGGATAACAACAGACGGGATAAATTGAAGGTTTTTCTGCCTCTTGTATGAAAAATCACAGAGTAAAATTCGTGAGAAATATAAATAATCATATAGCTTATAAAACGTCATGAAATGTTAAAGTATTCCTATTTCTAAATTATTTGATAGTTCCTTTCCCGTAATCAACTATTGCTTCATTGACATTTTGTTCGATTTTGTTTTTTTAATCTGTGATCAGTAATAATGTTTGGTTAGGTTGATAATGTTATGATTGAAACCAATTATAAAATACTTATTGTAGAAGATAATAAACGCCAACTGGATACATATGTGGAAATTCTCTCAGGTCACGGCGAAATTGTAACTTGCTCGAGTGGGGAAGATGCAATCGAAGTAATGGACGACAAGCTTGCGGTTATTGTTACCGATTTGATGTTGTCTGGTGAAATAAATGGTCTCGAGGTTTTAAAAAATGCTCTAATAAAGTTACCTGATACTCCTGTAATATTAGTTACTGGTCATGCCACAGTAGAAACTGCATTGGAGGCAATGAGGTCTGGTGCTTATGATTATCTCGTCAAACCGATCGATATACAGCGTCTTAGGATTCTTGTGGATAAAGCTATTGAACGATATAGTATTGCTTCGGAACGAAACAAACTTCTCAGAGCTATCGAGGAGGAAACGCTATTTATGGGAATGGTTGGCAATAGCGAGGAAATGCAAGATGTTTTTCGGAAACTTACTGCTGTTGGTCCGACTTATGCAACTGTGCTTATTATGGGAGAGAGCGGCACTGGTAAGGAACTTGCTGCGGATGCTATTCACAAGCTATCCAAACGAAATGGTGAAATTATAAAGCTAAATTGCTCAGCGATTCCCGAACATCTATTGGAATCTGAGTTGTTCGGATATGAAAAAGGTGCATTCACAGGAGCAACAAAGCGCAAGCCAGGCAAATTTGAGTTAGCTAATGATGGCACGCTATTTTTAGATGAAATTGGGGATATGCCATTAACTCTTCAATCAAAGCTGCTCAGAGTATTAGAGACCGGGATTGTAGAACTTCTAGGTAGCACTACTCCAATAAAAATCGATGTGAGAATTATCTCCGCTACGAATCAGGATTTGCTTAAGCTAATTAACAGCGGAAAGTTCCGACACGATCTATATTACAGACTTCGAGTGTTCTTGTTAGAAATTCCGCCACTGAGAGAACATCCAGACGACATACCGCTGTTTATATCATACTTTTTGAAACAAATAAGTGCAAAATTGGGAAAGGACCTCTCGGGAATTTCCCCAAAAGTTCTCAAGACTTTGAAATCGTATGAATGGCCTGGAAATATTAGGCAACTACGCAATGCATTAGAAGAGATGGCTATTCTATCTCAAAACGATATAATAGACATTTTACCATCATTTATCGATGAGAACACTATTCGACCAAAAATTTCTGGGAAAACAATGGACGAAATCGAACATGAAGCAATCGTTCAGGCATTAGGAAAAACCGATGGGAATCGCACTAAAGCTGCGAAACTATTGGGCATAGGTCTTCGCACATTGTATCGCAAGATTGATAAGTATGGGATCGAATAATTTAACACAATAATATTCTCGATTTAGCGATATAATAATTTCATATATTATTTTCAAATTAAATGTATACTAATGTCTATTGAATATATTGGTTGTATGCCCGATATAAAGCGAATTGCAGTTTGCAAGACAACTAAACAATAAAAATAATATCTCTTTATGCGACTTCTAATTACTCCAGATGGAACAGTGAAGATTCTATCTTTTCAATAAGCCTTGCAACTTCTCCGCTTTTGGTGGGTATAACTTTACACGCATGAACTACTGTTGCATGGTCTCGATCACCGAAAAATTTCCCGATGTGAGATAGGGAAAGATTAGTGAATTTTCTAGCCAAATACATACCAATTTGTCGTGCGACAGCTATTTGTTTTGTACGCTTGCGACTTCTAATAAGCTCTGGTGAAATTCCTATATGCTGAGATACTACATTCATAATGTCGTTAAGATTAATATCCTTAATCCTAGATTGAAAATCGGGAATATTGCGTTGAATAATATCTATAGCAAGGTCAAGAGATATCTCTCGTCCTTGAATAGAAGAATATGCGAGCAATCTAATTAACGATCCTTCAAGCTCACGGATATTCGATGTAACATTCTGAGCAATATAGGACAATACATCATCCGGTATTTCGAAACCATCCGACTCCGCTTTTTGCCGCAAAATGGCAACACGACTCTCATATTCAGGAGCTTGAAGGTCAACCAGAAGACCCCATTCGAACCTAGAGCATAAGCGTTTCTCTAAACCCTTAATTTGTGAGGGTGGGACATCGGATGTGAGTACAATTTGTTGTCCTCTCTGATGAAGTGCGTTAAAGATATGAAAAAACTCGTTTTGAATTGTCTCCTTGCCTGTAAAAAATTGGACATCATCCACAAGAAGTACATCTGAACGACGGAAATACTCCTTAAATCTGCCGGTACTTTTATTCATAAGCGATTTTACAAACCTATCTGTGAATCTTTCGGAGCTTATATATCTAACAACTTTTTCAGGTTTGTTAACTCTAATGAAATTACCTATTGCCTGAAGAAGGTGTGTTTTACCAAGACCTACGCCGCCGTAAACATACAGAGGATTGTATCTTGTTTTCCCGGGTGCCTCAGCAATCGCTATTGCAGCAGTGTATGCCAAACAATTGAAATCACCAACGACAAAGGACTCGAAATTGTAACGTGGGTTTAATGTGGTATTTTCATCAAAAGGTTTATCTTCAATGGGTTCATTGTTAAGCGAAATTATTTCAAACTGTTTATGTTCGTTAATACGATATGCAATCGAGATATTTAAGGTTTTACCTGTGACAGTTTCAGCAGTTTTAGTAATAATCGAGGCATAGTTTTGAGCCAACCAATCTGCTACAAACTGAGTTTCGGTTAGTATAATTAATTCACTATCCTTCAAACTAAGCTGCTTAGTCTTTTCGAACCATGCTTTATATGAAACTGGGTTAATCTTTGTAGATAAAATTTTCAAACAATCAATCCAAACCGACTCAGGGTGATTCATAATATTCCTCACTTTACAACAGCAATCTCTGAATTATCAACAACTGTTGATAACTTACAACAGGTTCATATACAAAGTGTTAGCTCAATAATTGGAGGCAAATGTTAATAGTTTTCTGCAAGTATTAAAAACATATATGAAGATTCCAACCTAAATAATATTCGAGAGGAGTAAAATCCTAGAATACTGGTTGGAAATCACAGAATTTGCACACCCCCTATTTGTTTATAACAATATAGATTGGGTATTTATGTGTCAAGTTCGAAATAATCGATTTTTTAACTGCTTGAAAACCATAGATAATTCTGGGATTTGCTTGAAAAAAACTTTAATGCACCAACTAATTGTGAACGGTTCAAAAGACTGCAAAATCGGTTTTATAAGCCATTAGAATTAAGCAGCTAATAAACTGTTAAGAACCTGGAATTTAAGTGCTTATAAATGTTATTTACTTGTGATTCAATGATTTACATTTAAACAGATGTTAGGTAGTATTTATCTATCGTTATGTAAAACTACATAAATTTGATTGTAAATATACTTTTATATAGATATATATGTTGAATGAACCTTGAAAGCTACATAATCGAATTCATGCTGCATATAGAAAAGGAACGAAAGTTAGCCAAGGGAACAGTTGAAAATTACTGCCGAGACCTCGAGCGTTTCCTTGAATTTCTGCGAGAAGAATATCCAGAGGGTATCGAGGATGTGTCACAGATCGATTTATTTGTTTTACGGGCATTTTTATCGAGCTTAAGACACGGCAAACTTTCTATTAACACGATACATATAAAAATCGCCTCTATTCGAGCGTTCTTCAAATATCTGTTCCGGATTGGCGCAATCGAGATTAACAATGCAAAATACCTCAAGCTTCCTAAAGCACCCAAAAGATATCCCTCCTTTCTCGATATGGCTCAGGCTCATAAAGCGTTGGAACTGCCAAACACCGAAACATATATAGGCATACGTGACCTTGCGATTCTTGAGATTTTCTACAGCACTGGAATACGTCGAGCAGAATTAATTGGCTTGAATGTTCGCAGTGTATATTTAGAAAATATGCGGATTAAAGTTTTAGGTAAGGGAAACAAGGAGCGAATAGTATTATTCGGGGAACATGCTAAAAAAGCTCTCTTGGATTATTTATCGCTCTCTCGACCTAAACTTTCAAAACTAAAATCGGAAGAAGCTTTGTTCTTGTCCACTCATGGTCGAAGACTTTCGCCTAAAGCGGTGCATAATATAGTTACAAAATATCTATCTCAGATTACCGATGATAAGAGCAGTCCTCATGTGCTGCGTCACTCATTCGCGACTCATTTGCTTGAAATGGGTGCGGATCTAATTACAATTAAGGAACTTTTAGGTCACGAGGATGTCGCTACAACTCAGATATACACACATGTTACAATAGAGCATCTTGCAGAAGTTTATGACAAAGCACATCCAAGAGGAAGAGGAGAGAAGGAACTGCCTTTTTCAGAAAATGAGAGCAAAGAGGAAGAATCAAAAGCTAAACAAGATGATTCTTAACTAAAAATTAAATCATTTCCAAATAATTGTATGGACAAAGAAGTTATAATCTACGAAGCGTAATTAATTAAGTATGATAATTTCTATCTTCGATACCAAGGAATTCGTGAGCTAAAGCCTTAACAAGTCTAACATTGCACCATTCCCCGGGTTTTAGTTTGCTCTTAAGCTTGATTATCCTATCGATTTGTGGAGCATCCTCCTCCATACGAGCTATAACAAAACCCTTACGAATTGTCTGTCTTTCAATTAGCGCTCTAAATACTTTTCCCACCATCGATTTATTACGCTTAAGTATAATTTCATCTTGAATCATTTCAAGTTGCTCCTTACGAAGAGAAGCTATATCCTGTGGTATTTGGTTGGGCATCGAATATGCTGGTGTATCCTCCTCCAATGAATACTGAAAAACACCAACATGAGTAAATTCACCACGAGATATGAAATCGTATAGCTTTTCAAAATGCTCCTCGAATTCCCCTGGAAAGCCGACTATAAAAGTTGTCCTTAATACAATCCTATTCTTGACTGAATTTAGATTTTCAAGGATTATTTCAATGTCCTCTGAAGTGTATTTTCTATTCATACTTTGCAATATTTCATTATCGAAATGCTGAAATGGAATGTCGAGGTATTTTGCAATTTTGGGTAAGTCGCTTATAGTCTGTATCAATTCAGGCGTAACGCCTTTAGGATGAGCATACATGACTCGTATCAGAAAATCCCCCGGTATGTCATCGAGCTTATGCAGCAACCTTATAATGTTGTATCCGTTACCCAGATCTTTTCCATAGGCAGTGCTATCCTGAGCAATAAGAATTAATTCCTTATAGTTCTTTTCTATAAGAAATTTTGCTCGTCGAAGGATTTCCGATTCTGGGAGACTTCTAAACGGACCACGGATTTTCGGTAGAATGCAATATGAACAATGATTATCGCAACCCTCAGCAATTTTTAAAAAAGCATACGGAAATGTATCCGGTTTGTGAAATGTGGGATTACAAACTGCGAATTTATCCGGAACGCATACCACCTTGGATCTGCTACCGTTAAATCTTTTGAAAGCGTCGATTGTCTGCTCAAGGTCTGAATTACCGAATATACCGTCAACTTGCGGAAAAAGATGGAGTAGTTTTTTTCCTTCTCGTTGAGGCCAACATCCAAGTATGAAAAGCTTCTTTTCTGGGAATTTCGTTCGAATTTCTCCAAGTTTTTGAATAGCTTCGGTGGATTCTAATCTAGCATCTTTGATGAATGCACATGTATTAACAAATAAGAAATCCGCATCGTCGGGATGCTTCACACTCTTATAATTATATTCTTCAAGTTTGTTTATCCAAAGCTCGCTATCCACATCGTTCTTTGGACAACCTAAGGAAAGAAAATAAAATTTCTTACTTTCACGCTCCATAATCCATCACTTGCAAAAGGAAACGTAGCCAAGGACCCATACATCCTGCAACCAGAAAAGTGAATATAAAGTTTATTAACATTAAAAAACGCAATATGCCAAAATATCAGGCAACATTGCGATACTACTCATAATAACTACCTTACGTGATTTCCACCTCATTATAACTTGCTAAAAAACAACCTCTAGAACAGCATCACTAAAAACCACATCAGTTTAGTAAAGCTATCCATAACCTGCAAAAAAGAAATGGCGGGGGAAGGATTTGAACCTTCGACCTCCGGGTTATGAGCCCGGCGAGCTACCAGACTGCTCCACCCCGCATCAGATTTGTATATTATCCACGTTTCTACTCAAGTCAAGGATATTTTATCAATAACCATTTCTGTAAAAAAAACTTGCCAATTTTCATAAACTAACGAAATTAGTGCTCTGTGAAAGGAGATAAGATGAGCGATCAAATAATGAGAAAAGTCGAGAAGCCTTATTTGCGAGATGATATCCCCGATTTCAAAGCTGGAGACACGTTAAAAGTTTCTTACAAAATTATCGAGGGAGAAAAGACAAGAGTACAACAATATCAGGGAATATGTATTGCCAGAGATGGCTCAGGCACAGGAGCGACCTTTACTGTTCGCAAAATTGCTTCGGGAAACATTGGTGTTGAGCAAATTTTCCCTCTTCACTCACCACTAATTACGAATATTGAAGTCCTAAGACGTGGTCGAGTTAGGAGAGCAAAGCTTTATTTTCTTAGGCATAAAATTGGCAAAGCTGCAAGGATCAAGGAGTTACGTACAACCAAAGGCAAAGCAAAGTCGTAAATTGCATATATTAGTAACATTCTAATAACGATGCAGTTTTACTAAAAACAGAACTACAATTCCTTCATTGAAAAATACAGGTGCTGAAAAAGCACCTTTTTTATTTCGGTAACGGAAATATTGTTTTATTTTCATTAATAGACTTAACAGGAGAATGTAATGGGACTGCTGGCAGGTGTGGATGAAGCGGGACGAGGACCGTTAGCGGGTCCTGTTGTTGCTGCGGCAGTCGTTATAGAAAACGGAAACTATCCCGATTCGAAATCAATTTCACATAAGAAAAGACTGGAACTCTTTGAAATAATTATAGTTAAAGCGCAATGTGTTTCAATTGCTGCAGTTTCTCCATCAATTATCGATGCTCTCGATATTCGGAAAGCAAGCCTTCTCGCAATGAGACGTGCTATCGAAGAACTTACGGAGACTCCCGAACTGGTCTTGATCGACGGTCGAGATATAATTCCTGGACTTTTAATAAATCAAAAAGCCATTATTGGCGGTGATAGAATTATTCCGTCCATAGGCGCAGCGTCTATCATAGCTAAAGTTGCTCGAGATTGCTTGATGTGTAGCTTCGATGAAATTTTCGAAAACTATAATTTCTCTTCACATAAAGGATACCCAACAAAATATCATTACAAAGCGATCGAAAATCACGGCATTCGTTCAATCCATAGGTTCAGCTTCCGACTTAGATAAAGTACCCTCAACAACGATGGTTATTTCGCCAAGAATTTCTATTGATTTGAAATGCTCAATTAGCTCTTCTATCGTACCCGAGACTGTTTCCTCATGTATCTTAGAAATTTCCCGAACGACCGAAATTCTCCGACAGCCTAATATTCCCAGTGCATCATTCAGGAATTTCAAAAGTCTTTTCGGAGATTCATAGAATATTAGAGTATATTTTATATCAGAAATTTTTCTTAGAAGCTTTCTTCGGTTTTTTGCAGTTGATGGCGCAAAGCCTAAAAATAAAAATTTGTCGGATCGCAGTCCGGACATAACAATTGCAGGAATAAGAGCAGTAGGTCCGGGAAGTGCTGTAATTGAAAAACCAGCATGCAATATTGCTCGAATAATACTTGCTCCGGGATCAGAAATTCCTGGTGTCCCAGAATCGGTAATATAAGCGATTTTAATTCCTCTTCCTAATTTCGAGAGAACCTCCCTAACTCTCGCTCTTTCATTGTGAGAATGAAGAGATATCAACGGCTTTTTGATTTTTATATGACCAAGAAGTATTCTTGCCCGACGAGTGTCCTCACAATATATCAAATCCACAGTAGAAAGCGTATCGACAGCTCTCTGTGTTATATCGCTGAGATTGCCTATAGGCACTGGAACAATAAAAAAATTAGCTTCATTTCCACGGAAAATTTTCATCATTAATACTCCAAATTTTTACAATTTACCTATGATATTCTTCAATCAAAGATTTTTCCAGCTTGCGATATTTAACATTGTTTTCTTTCTTTAAAAATATAAAAAGGAGGAAATATGAATTTAGATGAAAAAGTTGCATTAGTAACTGGTGCTGCAAGAGGAATAGGTGCCGAAATCGCTAAATATCTCGCATCTTTGGGAGCTAAAATTGCATTGGTGGATATTTTAGAAATAGAAATGAAAGCCAAAGTTGCTGAAATTACAGCATCAGGAGGAACAGCCGAATACTTTATTTGCGATGTAACCGACTGGGACTCGGTGCAACGAACCGTCAAAGATATCGTCGAGAAGTTCAGTGGTCTGGACATTTTAATTAACAATGCAGGAATAACACGGGACAATCTTGTGCTTAGGTTAACACCGACAGATTGGGACATTGTGCTGAGCGTAAATCTTAAGGGTGCGTTTTTATTAACCAAAGCTGCTGTTCGACCAATGATGAAAAAGAAATACGGAAAAATTGTGAACATATCGTCGGTTATAGGGCTTTTTGGCAATCCAGCGCAGGCAAATTACGCATCATCTAAAGCGGGATTAATCGGTTTGACAAAGAGTGTGGCTAAAGAGTTTGCTGCCAAGGGCATACGATGTAATGCTGTCGCACCGGGATATATCGAGACCGAGATGACAACTAATCTTCCACAAAAGGCGATCGACCAGTTCCTATTATCCACACCTCTGGGTTATTCTGGAAAGCCAAAGGATGTTGCTGCAGTTGTGGCATTTCTTTGCTCATCCGAAAGCGATTACATTACCGGTGAAGTAATCCGTGTGGACGGTGGAATGGCTATGTAGGTTCTCAAATTATTAATAAATAATAGGGAATTTTTTTACAAATGAATAATCTTCGAGATGAACTTAACGAAGAGCAGCGAATAGCTTCTCAAGCTCATGGTTTTACGTTAGTAACAGCTGGCGCAGGTACTGGGAAAACAAGGATCTTGGCAAACAGATTCATTAATTGTATCGATGAATTGCTATCCTCTGGCAAATCGCCTACCGAGGCTGTCTGTGATATTTTTGCAGTAACATTTACAGAAAAAGCCACAGCCGAAATGGTGGAACGCGTTAATAGGATTATATTCGAGAGAGCTATGAAAGAAGATAATCCACAATGGTTCGATGTTTATCGGGCTCTCGATGTTTCACAGATTTCGACAATACATTCCCTTTGCCAAAGAATCCTTTCTACACATCCATTTGAAGCGCAAGTGGATCCTGACTTCACAATACAACCAGAAATTCACGAATTGAGAGATTTCACACGGGATTTTTTGGAGAGTGTTATCAGGGGAAACATATCAAAAGAACTAAGAATCAGATTGTATAAACTGTTGGAGATGAACCAGTTCTATAGTATCACACGATTATTGCCGAATTTGTTTAAAAAACGAAATATTTACTATGAACACATCGTTAAACTCGCCGAGGAAACTCCGGAGGAACTCGATAAGAATTGGGTCGACTATTTAGAATTGGGAAAAAAGCTCGAGGAAATCCAAACAATAGCACGAGAAATCGAACCGCAAGTATATGTTCTAACCGGGAAAACTCTGGAAAAAGTGAATAAAGCTCTTTCGCTTGTTTTATCGTGGAATTCAATTCCGAGTGAGGATCAGATCGAGGAAGTTCTGAGTTCGCTGAAAGGACTTAGATCAAAGAAAGGTAACTCTCTTCTCGAGATGTTAAAAACGCTTAGAGAAATGATTTGTGAAATATCGGGTACAGAAAAAATTGCCGATTACGCATATTTTATGATTTCATTGGCAAAACTATACATTGCATTCGAGAACTTTCTGTTTCGCAGCACAGATAAAAAGCACTTTCTGGATTATAACGATCTATTGATCTATGCGAACCACACGCTTAATAAACCGGAAATGCTGAAGAAACTTAAGGATGTTGTGCCATCATATCTCTTAATCGATGAGTTTCAGGATATCTCGCCGCTCCAATGGGAAATTCTTTCAAAGTTGCTTTCAAAATCCAAGGGTGGATTGATGGTGGGAGATGAAAAGCAGTCAATATTCCGCTTTCAAGGTTCCGAGGTCGAAGTGATAAGGGATGGAGAGAAATTCGTCCGTGAACGCGGATATACTCCCATACCACTTAAAAGGAATTACAGAACACTAAAATCTTTGCTCGATCCCAAGATGAATGCAATATTTGAAAATCTCTTTTCCGATGCAGAAAAACCATACGAGGCAAGGCATCAACCGCTTTCCTCCGCGTGCAATAACTATGGGAACGTTAAGAGTCTGTTTCAAATCGTCTCATTAAATGGAAAAGTAAATATCGATATCATGGCTAAATGGATCATGCGATATGTTGTCGAGATATTACAAAACGATCCTGCGATAGAAGTTCGAACCGAAGATAGCACGAGAAATCTTGAACCGGGTGATATTATGGTTTTACATTATTCGAATAACGGTGTAAGCAAAATAGTTAAGGAACTTCGCGCTGCAGGAATTCCTGCTGTGCCAGTAGGAAAAGGTGGTTTATACAGTTCACATGAAGTAAAAGTATTGCTTCATTTGTTAGAATTCTTGAATGACCAGAACGCCAATGGTATACTTTTATCCTTACTTCAATCGCCTTTGTTTTCCATTCCGATTGGAACTATAGTCGAAGTCACTGAGATATCAAATGATTCCCTGTGGAGGAAACTTGAACAGTGGACTGAATCGTCAGAAGCACAAAACGAGGACCAAAGAAATCTCATTAAAGCATGCAAAATTCTACTGCAACTTATCGATATGAAAGCTGAACAAAGCATAGATGAAATTCTTCAACATTTTTTGTTCAATCTGGGATATGCAAAAAAACTTTGCATCGAGAGTGGTGAAATTGCGATGGAAAATATATTGAAATTTCTCGGTATACTAGTTTATCAAGTTAGTATTCATGGTGCAAATTTAGATAACATTTTGAACGATATTATGGAACGAAAATTAAACGATAAAAACAGCTATGCGATGCCATTACAAACAAAAAACGCAGTAAGAGTTAGCACAGTACATAAAGCCAAAGGTCTTGAAGCTCCCTTTGTTATCGTTGTCGAGCCTTCCATACCAAAAAGAGACAGATTAGCAATAATTAGAGAAATTCCGGGTAAGGTTTTTGTGATAAGTAAACGCAATAGGGATAATCCTGTAGCCAGAAAAGCAAATGAAATTAACTCTAACAAGTTCAATGCAGAAAAGAAACGGCTTTTCTATGTTGCACTAACAAGAGCAAAAGATCATTTAGCAATTGTAGGGAAAAATGGCGGTGAATATATAAAATGGGCTTACGATGTTCCGATTGAAAAGAGATTGTTGAATGAGGATGATTTCGAAGTTATTCACGATACCGATCTGCCTATCGTTGCAAAGCCTGTTACGGAAATAACACAAGTAACATTCCCAAATGAATGGATCTGGGCAAGTAGAGAGATAGAAGATAATTCTGTGAAATTAATTTCAGTACGCGACGCAGCAAAAGAAATATTGGGAATAGACACAAAATCGGAGCTTAGCATACCACTCGATTCAAGCGAAGAAAGTTCCAGTAGTTCAATAATCTGGGGTAATGTTATCCACAAAGCTCTTCTGCAGGCTCCGTTCAAAAATTCAGAGCACTTGAAGCATATCGTAAAAACATTGGAAAGAATCTTTTTGACGGATAGAAATTACTCGAAAGGAAAATTATTTCAGATACTTGAAAAGTTTGCGATGTCGAAATTTCACGACATTCTGACTTCAACCAATCCCCTAAAAGAAGTTCCCATCAACTACCGAATTGGTAATGTTTTAATTCATGGATTTGCAGACCTTGTAGTAACGGACCCGCCAGAAGTTTGGGACTACAAAACAGGTGTCAATAAGGAATTACAGGATTTCTATTTTATGCAGGTCGGCATTTACCGATGTGCTGTTGCAAGATGGCTGGCAATTCCCCCGCAAAATATCGCTGCAAAGCTAATTCATATAAGCGATTCGATACATTCATCAGATATTCCAGTCGATCTGGAATTGCCAAAGAAACTTCAGGATATAAAAGTATCTTAAAATCGAGGAAATTTACGAGGTATTTCTGAGTTAAAATTTCTACACTTCGATTTTGGACATTTTATTTTATAAAGTATATTTTTTCCAAAACGCTCTCATTAGCTGATTTCAAGTTAATCAGATAAATAGCTGAACTAAACTCTCGAGCATCCCAAACGTAACTCCCAGCATTTTTGAACTCTTTTCTAAGCAAAGATCGTCCATTAATATCAAAAACAGTGAGTTTAAACGGTCCAATGCCGGAAAATTGGATGCATACAGTGGAGTTAAATGGATTGGGTGATACTCGAACCATAGATGCCTTTGGCTTGTTTATCGGTTTCTCGTCAACTGTCTGTATAGCAGGAGCAAAACTTTTTGCCTGTGCAGCAGCAGATAAGAACTGAACTCTATTTGGAGCTGCAATAATTGCATACGCAAACGTATCTGCCTCATCGATGTCGAGTGTGAAAGGACCATTTCCGACAATTAGCGACCAGTCATCAAGGCTGTCGTTACCCTCAAAATTAATAGAACCGGAAAGGAAGCCATATATTACACTGTCCGACCAGCCTAAGGCTGAGGGATAGACGAATGTGCTGTTCTTTATAACCGAGCCAACATCGACAGGCAATACTTCTGCAATTCCAACGTAAGCGGGATGAAGCGGTGTGAAACCTTGTTCCCACATATAGCACAATCCAGAGGATGAATCCCATAAAGCCCGATCATACCAGACACTGCTCTCCTCTCGGACATCATAATCCATATAAAGCCCAAAATAAGCATTCTCAATTTTGGATCGGGAAATATTGGAGACAATATATTCAAGAATAATAAAATATCTATTCGAACTGCTTAACCATGCGTGTGCGAACATATCCGCTCTGAGCCGTGACTTACTATCGACGAACGAGCATGATAACTCACGATTAGCTATTTCTCCCGGAGTGGATAGTTTTATTGATGTAACTGGCAACAGTTCGCTAAGAATACCGTGCTCTCCGGTAGCGGTGTTATCTTCAGCAAAGGCAAAGATTGCAGTTCCTCCATATAAGTAGTTGTAACCGTTGTATGAAAATCCCTGACCGGGTGAAGAACTGTTATCCGGATCAAAAAAACCGAGTTCACCGAAATTGGTAATTGTGAGAGTTACACTGTCGGTAGAAATGTCATGAGTGGTTCTAATGTATTGCGATATGAAGACATCGAATGTATCTACCCATTCACGAGCTAAATGATCGACAGCTTTAATTGTAAATTGAGCCAACATACCTCGAGGTGTATCGGATGATATATTAAACTGAAAAGGCTCACTTTCATTTTCAACAAGTTCTGCAATATCGAATGTACCAAACGATGCTGTACTATCAGTAATTGTGATATAATCAGAATTTGAATTCAACGTGGCGTTAACACCTAATGCGGTCGAGCCACAGTTATATAATTCTACAATTAAATCGACTGTTTCACCCGGATCTGCAATTCCATTTCTATCACCGAGAGGATCGTCAACAAAGTGAGATCTATATACTAATAACGGCTCAGTAGGAGATGGAACTCTAGCAACTGAAAGGAAAGCATCTATTCGACCAGAACCGAAAATATTATCCTTACCAGATGTCCCTAAATCCACTGCTGCAGTTTGAATAATCGAATCCACAAGCTCGGGAGTAACCATAGGATTCTTAGAAAGCATTAAAGCAATAGTTCCTGCAACATGAGGTGTAGCCATACTCGTACCAGAATGATCTATGTAAGCTATATCTGTCACACCCCACGTAGATTTTATCGCAACTCCTGGTGCAACAATATCCGGTTTAATAAGTCCGGGTGGATATAGATAATCCGTATAATCCGGAGTATTCCATGATGTAGGACCTCTAGCAGAAGATATATATATTTCATCGGCTGTGCCAGATGCTCCAACCGCAATTGCAGCAGTTCTATCTGTGCCTTCACCGGTACGTGCCCATGGCGAAGGACAATCCGCTGGTGATGCAATATCCTGCGGAGGAGCATACATACCACCCGTATTTCCAATGGCGGTTGGAACAGGTATGCCTATTAACAATAGATCCTCCATAAGTGGTCGAGTGAAGTTTTTAACAGTTGTAGACGGATTCCTAAACCCCATTGAAAGCGATATAACGTCAACAAAATTCTTAGCGGAGTATTGAAGTCCTCGAAGAAGCGCTTCTGCATTCCCAATTCCGTCGTGATTCATAATTTTGACAGCTAAAATTCGGCACTCAGGAGCAACACCTGTCTGGGTTCCCTCAGTTCCGTCGCCTGCGACAATGCCTGCACAGTGCGTGCCATGACGCAACATACCATGATCATCGTATGGATCTCCATCATCGTTTATAAAATCGTAGCCGAAGTAGTCATCTATGTACCCGTTACCGTCGTCGTCCAGACCGTTGGCAGGAATCTCACGTTCGTTTCGCCATATATTTCCGAAAAGATCATGGTGCGTATAGCGGACTCCAGTATCCAGAATAGCTACTAAGATATTCTTACCTCTAATCCCGAGAGCCCATAGCTCAGGCACACGAATCCTCTCGATACCCCACGGTATTTCCAAAGCATCCGCTGGTGAAGAATAGACCTGGAATGCATTATCGAATATTTCAAACCCGATAAAATTTTTAAATACCTTGTCCACCGATGGCAGCGTTTCGATGGAATTTATGCTTTGTTCATCGGCTGTTAACATTATCACTGCATTACCCATCCAGAGCTTCTCAATAATCACAACCTCTGTGCTCAAATCGAATTTATCAAGATCCAGCAAAAAACGAGACAATGACCTGTCGTTAAGTGCTTTAAGCTCGGCAATAGCTCTTCGGTATCTCTGCGGTCGCGGAAGAGATTCAATTATTTGCTTGTTTTCCAGAAATTCACTGTCATCGCTTAAGTATATAATTCTCTTATGCCAAGTACCTGAAATGCTCAAGGCTGCGGAAATTGCGAAAATTAATAGAAAAAATGAAATCACTCTTCTCATGATAATATCACCTAACTTATCTATTATTTCTATTATTCATATCTTTATGATCTGCAGATAGATACATATTAATTATTGACCAAAGAGAACAGATTTTTTAAACATCTTCAATGAATTATCATTCTAACAACGAATTATAAATATTAATAGTCAAATTATTCAGATTATCCAAGTTATATTTGGGTGGGGAATTATTGGGCGGGGAGACCCCGCCCTTACTACAACAACAACGTGTAGGGGCATGGTTTCCATGCCCTTTTTTTATACACATCATTTTGCGTGTTTATTATTGGACGGGGAACTGTCACATTATAAATCGTGGGGCTGTTTGTTATGGGCAAGGGAACTGTCACATTATAAATCGTGGGGCTGTGATCGCATGAAATATTGGGCGGGGAATTATTGGGCGGGGAGACCCCGCCCTTACTACTACAACAACGTGTAAATTTCGCAATTTTTTTTATATTTTCGAAGGTAATTCAATTCATATTCGATTTGGATTATTTTTTCTATGAATTCAAAAAGATTCTAAAATAACTTGCCATTATGTTTTGTGTTTGGTTATTTAGAAAATTAAACAGAAAATTTTGAATACATGATATGGAGGACAGAAAATGAAAATTTTAGTTCTCAACTCTGGGAGCTCGTCTGTAAAGTACCAGCTATGGGATACCCCTGATAAAGGAGTTTTGGCTAAAGGTTTGGTTTCGCGAATAGGAATAGATGACCCATTGCACCAGCACAAGGTTAACGATCGAGAAATTGAATTTGCCCCTGACGAACCCATAAATCACGAGAAAGCCATACAACTACTTCTCGATGCTTTGGTTAGTCCAAAACACGGTGTTATTGCTCGGATAGATGAGATAGATGCAGTGGGTCATCGTGTGGTTCATGGAGGAGAGAAATTTTCCGATTCAGCACTTATAACTCCTGAGGTTATCGAAGCTATAAAAGAATGTATACCTTTAGCCCCACTGCATAATCCTCCAAATCTTATGGGCATTATTGCCTGCGAAAAAGTGCTCGACGTTCCTCAGGTTGCAATTTTCGATACGGCATTTCACCAGACTATGGAACCTTACGCCTATATTTATGCTCTTCCATACGAATTTTACGATGAATACAAGATTCGACGATACGGTTTTCATGGAACGAGCCATTACTATGTTGCGCATCAGGCTGCGAAAATGTTAGGGAAACGAATCGAGGAACTGAAAATAATTACTGCACATCTTGGAAATGGCGCTTCGATAACTGCCGTGAAAAACGGGAAGTGCATCGACACGTCTATGGGATTGACTCCTCTCGAGGGTCTCGTTATGGGAACTCGATGCGGTGATATTGACCCAGCTATTGTGTTATTTATCATGGAACAGAAAAATATTGATATAAAAGCTACAAATAACCTTCTAAACAAAAAGAGCGGACTTTTGGGAATTTCTGGCGCTACTAACGATTTGAGAGACGTCCTAAAAGCATCAGCTAACGGGGTTTACAGAGCAAAGCTTGCATTAGATGTTTATTGCTATAGGATAAGGAAATATATCGGAGCATATACTGCTGCTATGGGTGGCGTCGATGTGCTTGTGTTTACTGCTGGTATTGGTGAAAATGCGTCGCCTATTCGCAAAAAAGCCGTTGAAGGTCTTGAATTTGCTGGCTTAATTCTGGATGACGATAAAAACAATAGAACTGTAGGAATACCCGGAGACATATCCGCAAAGGATGCCTCGGCAAGAATCCTTGTTATTCCTACAAATGAAGAGCTTGTTATTGCCACAGAAACAGAAAGAATTGTAAACGAAAACTTGAATTAAATTCTTATTAAGAAAAAGCTAAATGTATATTTAATTTGCATTTAGGATTATTAATTTCAGTATAGTAATTCTTAATCAATATAACCCTAAAACTTTACCAAATGTCAAAAAAGGTGAGGAGCTATAATGTCCAATAAGATAGTGGAATGTGTGCCAAACTTTTCCGAAGGCAGAGATAAGAAAATAATAGATGAAATCGTTGAGGCTTTGGGCTCGGTCGATGGTGTGGATGTTAAGGATGTCGATCCTGGTGAAGCCACTAATAGAACAGTAATAACCATTGTTGGCTCACCTGAAGCCGTATCGGAAGGTGCTTTTCGTGGTATCAAAAAGGCTTCAGAAATCATAGACATGTCTAAGCAAAAAGGCGCACATCCCAGAATGGGTGCCACCGATGTATGTCCCTTTGTCCCAGTCGAGGGTGTTACAATGGACGATTGTGTGGAACTGGCAAAACTTTTGGGAAAACGAGTTGGAGAGGAACTCGGAATACCAGTTTACTTGTATGAATATGCAGCATCAACGGAGGAGCGTAGAAATCTCGCTATTGTGCGGAGAGGAGAGTATGAGGCACTCCCACAGAAATTAAGTGATCCTACTGGGGGACCAGATTTTGGACCTACTGAATATAATGACTTGGTTAAGAAAGCCGGGGCTACAGCGATTTGCGCAAGAGAATTCCTTATTGCATATAATGTTAATCTCAACACGACCGAAAAAAAATATGCAATAGATATAGCATTCGAGCTAAGACTAAGAGGACGCTCAGCAAGAAGAGGCAATATTAAACCATTTTATTATAAAGGTGATATTATTCGGTTTGCCCCTGATTTTTTTCCATGTGGAAGTTGTGATTTCAACGGGAAAACATTAGATGAACTCGAGAAGCATACGAATTCTGAACACGGATATTCTATTGTCGATATGTTAAAAGGAGAAGGCTATAACCTTTCGGATATGAATAAGATATACGGTCGTCCCACGAAAAAACCAGGGATTTTCCCTTATGCCAAAGCCATAGGATGGTTTGTTGATGATTATGGAATTGCACAGATCTCAATCAACCTCACAAACTACTATGTTACTCCACCTCAACTCGTGCTTGAGAAAACACGGGAGTTTGCAGCGGATCGAGGATTAATCGTCACAGGCTCAGAAGTTGTGGGACTAATACCGTATCAGGCTATGTTAATTGCAGGAAAATATTATCTTAAAAAGCAGCAGAAATCCACAGGCATTCCTGCGAAAGATATTGTAGAAATAGCCATTAGATCTATGGGATTTAACGATGTTTCCAGATTTGAAGCTGAAGAGAAAATAATCGGAATGCCAAAAGTTAGTGAGAACGCACTCGTAAAACTAAGCGTTGCAGATTTTGTCGATGAGGTATCGAGAGATTCAGCAGCACCCGGTGGTGGTTCTGTTGCAGCTATGGCAGGTTCTGTGGGTGCTGGTCTCGCTTCTATGGTGGCAAACTTAACTGCCAACAAATATGAAAGTGAGGAAAAATTCATTAAGGTTGTAGCATTAGCGGAAAATGCTCAAAATATCAAGGATAATCTCGTTAAAGCTATCGATGAGGACACCGACGCATTTAATGAATATATAGCCGCAAAACGAATGCCGCAAAAAACCTCACAGCAGCAAAAGAAACGTAACGATGCAATCCAAACAGGATTGAAGAAAGCGATTCAAATTCCTCTTCATACTGCCCAGCTTTCCTTGGACGGCTTAAAACTTTCAAAGGAAATAGCAGAAATAGGGAATCTTGCATCCGTTTCGGATGCTGGCGTAGGAGCTCAGATTGCTTTAACAGGTGTTATCGGTGGAGTTCTTAATGTGCTTATTAATTTGGGTGAAATTGCCGATGAGACATACAAGGAGCAAATGAAATCCCGATGTGTGGATTTAGAATCTCAAGCTAAAGAACTGGCAGAGAGAACTTTGAAAATTGTTAAAGATAGAATTAAACAGATGTGGTAAGCTCTCGATCGAGAACCGATTTTTTTACCCAGCAAATACATGTAATGGAATCAATAGTTTCCCGTAATGTTCGAGGACAATCGTTGTATAATTTATCATAATTCACGTTGTATTTTCTATGTCCAAATATTATGCACCCAAAATTTTAGATTGCACACTTATGTGAAGATTAAGTAATCTTTTCCTCCTCAAAACAGGTTCTAATGAGAACTTTGAAAAATATTAAAAGTCATAAGACTTTGAATTATAATCAGATATAGCTTTCATAATTCCTATCGCAACGCTTTGGCACAGTTATTGCGTTAATAGAAGCGAGGAAAAAAATATAGTATAGAAAATTTCAGGAGAATATAATGAAAATCCGAGTTCTACTAACAATAATCGCTTGCTCTATGTTGCTGGCATCGGTAGTTACGGGTTTAATGTCCAATTCCGATAACGAGAGAACCAGATTAAACAGTGAAGATTCCTCAATAAGTGATTCGTGCAACGATGAAAGTATCGATAAGTATTTAGAGGTTGATGCAAGCAGTGCTCAAAATTTGTATAAGCAAGATTCCGAAAATTTAGCCTTTAGCTATCAATGGAGGATGAAATGAGTGCCAAAGCACTATTAGCAATAATCTTTATGATGATTGTTATACTATCAGCCATTAAGATTGTGTTTCCTCAAAGTGGTGAGGAGATAGCTTCTATCGATGCTATCGATAGGGCTGTTGGAAAAGCTAACAATGAATTTGGGTTCAAGCTGTTTTCCGGGATAGTTAAAGAGGACTTTGGGGACAACATTTTTATTTCACCTTTAAGTGCATCGATGGCACTTGCTATGACATATAACGGTGCTCGCGGAGAAACGCAAAAAGGAATGGCAGAAGCACTCTCTATTGGAAACATAAACACAAAAGAACTAAATAAATCCTATCAAAATCTGAAAAAAGTATTAGAGGAAAGTGATCCCAAGGTAAAGCTAATGATCTCGAATTCACTTTGGGCAAGAAAGGGCATGAAATTTAAGGATGAATTCCTTACTGTAAACAAGAATTACTTCGATGCTTACCTGGAGTACCTCAATTTTAGCGATCCGAGTGCAACAAATATAATTAATAACTGGGTGGATAAGAGCACAAACGGTCTTATTGATAAAATTGTCGAGAAAATTCCCGGCAATGCGATTCTATATCTTATTAATGCAATTTACTTCAAAGGGAAATGGACTGAACAGTTCGATAAAAACCTAACAACAGAGAGAACATTTCACCTACTTGAAGGAACGAAAAATCATCCTATGATGTCCCAATCCGGAAAGTACCAATATTTGGCGACCCCCAGTTTTCAGACGGTAAGACTTCCATATGGAAACAAACAATTTGGATTTTATATTTTCTTACCGTCTGAAAGCTCTAATATAAAGGATTTTTTGAAAGAAGTTAATATCGATAACTGGCAGAACTGGATTAATGAATTCCGATATATGGATGGAGATATTGTTATCCCACGATTCAAGCTTGAATGGGAAAAATCGTTGGCAAGCGTACTTAAGTCCATTGGAATGGCACAAGCATTCGACGGTAATTCAGCAGATTTTAGCGGTATGTTAAATGCACACACGTACGCCAATGTTTACATAGATGATGTGCTGCAAAAGACCTTTATAGAGGTCGATGAAGAGGGTACCGAGGCTGCGGCTGTGACGTCTGTTACAATGGCCCTAACCTCGGCTACCCCGATGCAGCGTGAACGATTTCTAATGGTTGTAGATAGACCATTTTTCTGTGCAATCGAAGACAATAGAACAGGCGCAATATTATTTATGGGCGTTGTTGTTAATCCAAAATAGAGTATTAGCTTAGGCTTTAGCGTGAATAAAACGCAATAGAATAAGCAAGAACGATAAAATAACCCCCCCATCCCGAGACCCCTCCTCAAAAAGGAGGGGAATTTATTTATAATAGCTTTATAAAGACCGAGCAATGCTACTTTATACTGCCAAGGATTTGATTTATGTAGAGTATTGAAAGATGAAAAACTAATCGACAAGACTGGCGAAGATTTTTCTGCACAGATTTCTATGTTTGAAGACACATGGCACGGGAACGAGCAGATCTTATAATGTAGCAGATGTGAATCCCTGTTAATCCTCTAATCTGTGTAATCTGCGGTTCTGACATGTTTATTTCGCATTGCGCTAATCAATTTTATGCATTATTTATTAGTGTAAGAGAAGGAAAAAGAAAATGAGATGAGGAATAGGAGGAGATTATAATGATTAGATCTTTTAGTTATATTCTTGTGCCTGTTATAATATCCATACTGTTCACAATTTTAATAACAAAGTATTTCACCAAAAGAAAGCGTCTATATTACTTTTTTAAATCAATACCAAAGATTACCTCTAATAGTCTACCTTCAAAAAGATATTTAATTACCTTAATCATAACATTTATAATTGCGATTATCGGCTGGGTGGGATTGTATTTAGATGGAAAAAAGCACGATAAACAGGATAGAAAGCGCGATAAACAGCATAATGAATTAATAAAAACAATAAAAGAGCTGGCTGTCTCAATAGCAACAAAGCCGATTAAGCAAATAACTAATGAGGAAGGGCAAGCGATACGAAGCGCTGCGGCAGTCATAAAAGATTTTCCCCCAAAGCAATTATCTGCCGATGATTATTTTATTATTGCATATAATGCTACTATGGACAGAGATTATGATAAGGCAATTAGTCTAAATACAAAGGCAATCGAACTCAATCCCGACTTTGCTGAAGCATACAACAATCGCGGCATTGCAAAAGATGAATTAAAGGATTTCGACGGCGCGATCGAGGATTACAATAAGGTAATCGAACTCAAGCCCGACGATGCCGATGCATACAACAATCGCGGCATTGCAAAACGTAAATTAAAGAATTACGACGGTGCGATCGAGGATTACAATAAGGCAATCGAACTCGATCCCGACTATGCCAGTGCATACAACAATCGCGGTAATACAAAAATTGAATTAGAGAATTACGACGGTGCGATCGAGGATTACAATAAGGCAATCGAACTCGATCCCAACAATGCCGAAGTATACAACAATCGCGGCGGTACAAAATATAGATTAAAGGAATACCTCAGCGCGATCGAGGATTGCAATAAGGCAATCGAACTCGACCCCGATTTTGCCGGAGCATACAACAATCGCGGCAATGTATATGAAAAAATCGGTGATAAGAACAAAGCCGAAGCTGATTTCAAGAAAGCAAAGGAACTTGGCTATAAATAGAAATTATTAAAACCACCCAAATTACTATAAATTGCATAAATAAAGGCAAAACCCATAAACACCCTCTACTACGGTATAACCCCCTAATCTGCGTAATCTGCGGGTTAGACATGTTTATTTCGCATTGCTCAAATGTAGTAGAAAGATTATTTGTAAGTAAGAGAAAAGAAACTACCCTAGAGAATATCACAAAATGAATTACATGAAAAATATGAATTGACGAATTTGTATCATAGTTTATATTTTAGATAAATCTTTTTGAATCTTTTCATCATTGTACATAAATGAATGAAGCCTTAATATGAAATTTGATATTTTGCATAGCGACACCAATTGTAATTGCATTGAGGGAACTCATTCTGATTTCAAGAGCCGTTTTGCCCGAAGGATAATGGGAAAAACAATAGTTGAAAAAGATATTGCAACACATTGGGAAAAAGGAATTGGACGAGGTAAAACAGATTGCAGGGAAATCTGTGAACATAAAGCTTTATCAATAAACCTTTTTAGCCCAGAATATGAATCATTAATCATTAAGAAATATAATGATACATTCAGGTTTAATCCAAAAATAGGAAATTATCTTGTTAAATTCAAAATTAAGTTTGGTGCTGGTGTTGTTAAACCTAAACCAACTAAGAATGATATTTCACACTATAATTTCTTTAAATCGGATGATTTTGAATTATCAAACCTCGAAATAATCGAAACGAAGAGAATTGATCAAAATGTTTGAAAGAGAGATAGAAAATAAAAAAATTATTAAGGCAGAATTGGTAGAAATAACTGATAACTACCAAATTTTACATTTTGATGATTTCCCCATTCTTTATTGTGGAACAAATGGATTTGGAAACAGAATAATTGGTTCCCATTTGGACGAAGATGATGACTTAAGGTCAATATGGTGCTTACATACAATAATATCTAATAAGGTATTTTCAAGATTTTTGAATGGAAAAATTTCATATCGGGAAATTTTGGCATCTTCCATTTCTGTTTGTTTGGTCAAAAAGGATTTTAATTTTAAGACGCAAATTGTTTATGATTTTGATTTTAATTCCATTCCGCAGGATTATCTTCCTCTAGAAAGCTCTTTTTGTCCTGAGACCATAAAAACTCATTCTTTGGCATTTTCTATTAGTTTAAAAGGTAAACTTGCTGATGCACATATGGCTCGTCCGGATGAAGTGTCAGAGATTCAGACCCGTTTTTCCGAATGGCTTGAAGAAAGAATTAAGTCATTGAAAATTCCTGACCTTATACCACAAACTCGATTGAAGCCCTGTATAGAGGGAAGTTTTAAAATTAATTTTGAATTAAGCCTTGAACATAAGGAACCAAGTCTTTTTTTGCTGGATATTGAACCGATAGCTAAATACTTGAACAAATACATAATTTATCTATCAGATGATTTCCTGAATGATAAGGAAGCATTTATGAAAAAAGATTTTCAGCATTCAAGTTATCTTAAAGAACTTCAAAAATTACTCGGACAAGTATTTCAAGAACCATTTACCCAACAGCCTGAAGATATTAGTAAAATGCTTGGGATGGATATTCTTAAATCCCTAAATAAATTTGAGAATATTGTTGAGCAGGTTGGAACAAATTTTAGCATAATCGAAATAGCAAATATTATCGACAATATTGAAACTCCAATTGCATCAATAGATAAATCTTTTTCAGATAAATTTCAGGCAAATACTGAAGAAATAGAAATTGCGGAGAAGGGAGTGAGCAAGGATATGGAATTCAAGGATTATAAAATATTGATTTATCATTTGAACGTTGACACAAGAAGCGGTAATGCAGAGATTTCTTATAATGATATAGTCTCAAAGCCAAAAATTAAAATAAACGGTGATAAACCATTATATCAGACCAAATACACTGAAAGCTTATATTTAAATAAAATGATAAATGTTAAAGCCAAAGCAAAACGAATTGGTGATAAGTACAAATTGCTTGAAATCGATTTTGAGAATTAAATTGTCTTTTTAATATATACTGGCCTTATTTGGGTAATATCACAAACCAATCCATCAATCTGCGGTGATTTTCTTGCTTTGGTTTTACTTATTTTGCTACTAGTACAAGGAAACCCATAAACATCCTCCAGTAATACGACAACCTAGAAATTTCTTCGGGAATCATTTTTCTTAGCTTTATTTGCAGATGCAAAGAATCGTTAATTAGGGATAGTTTGCAGGATTTAGTGTAATTAAAATTTGAGAACTAAGCCATCCCAAAGTTTCATCGTATAATCGGGGAACTTGGCATCTTCTCGCTCTGGCGGTATGTGTGTTATGAACACTCGTTGCGGATCGAATTTGTGAAGCCAAGGTTCAAGCTCATGGATATTATAGTGCATGCCCTCCAAAAGGAGCCAGTCGAGGTCTTTAGTCATCAGTGGCTCAAGGTCGGAAAGCGATCCGATATCTCCTGAATAGACGCCTTCCTTGTTATCGCCGAATATCTGGAGTGAAAAGCTTTCAAGTTTGCAGTCGGGATGCAACTCTGCTGAACCTCTATATCCGTCTAAATGCGTGTTGAGCCATGGTTTAATTTCAAAATTTCCAATTTTTACCGCCTGCTTATGAATAAGTGGGATCCACTCTATTTTAACATTTATCCGCTCGGGCCACATATAGCAGTGTTCGAGTAACTTCTGGACGAAATCGAAACCCTCAGCAGGTAATGCTATTTTTATCGATCTCGATGGAGAACTGTGATGCATCAAATGAACAAACAAACTCAATCCTGCCCAGTGATCCGGATGAAAATGAGAAATCACCACGCCCCTAATTTTATGAATGTTGAGATTTAACGCTTTGATAGTCTTGGCACAACCATCACCGCAGTCCATAAGAATGGACTCATTGTCGCTCTCTAACCAGAATGCGGGACTTCCCCTATATTCAGAAAGCATTCCAGAGGAACTTCCCAATACTACAAGATTCATATTAGCCTCCCAAGATCATCGACTAATCTAATACTTTTAAATTAGCTAATCTTTCGAAAATAAATAACTTAGACATTACTGTTTATCGACTCAATGAATTTTGATAAGCTTAGTCTAAATTTATTTATACTATTTTGAAATACAAAGATAGCTATTAGGAATTTTTTACAAAATTGTTTTTGTAATGCGTCTCTTTTAATTGCCGATTAATTGTAATTTGCTATATATTGAGACATCACCAGTTACATCCGCACTACCGCTTGTTACTGTTAATCCACTAATCTGCGTAATCCGCGGTTCAGACATATTTATTTCGCATTGCGCAAATTGATTTTATACCTTATTTATAAATGTAAGCAAATAAAAAGAAAAGGTGAGATGTGAAAAAGGAGGAGAAGATGAACACAGATATTATAGGAAAAGGCATTTACACAATCCCACAAGCATCAAAACTGCTGCAATTGCCCTATCAAAGAGTTAGCAGATTGATTAATGGATACAGCTTTCCGCAAAAAAAAACGGGCGGGAAAAAACAAATGCCACCTGTTACACAGGAAGACTTACCTATCATAGATGACAAGGTTGCAATTTCATTTGTAAATCTTATTGAACTTCTATTTGTAAGGGAATTTAGAAATCTCGGGGCATCTCTGACAACAATACGATTGGCTTCCAAAGAAGCCGCGGATATCTTACAAGTAACACATCCATTTGCATATCATCGTTTTGCCATTGAGAACAAGAAAATATTTTTGCGTATAAAACAAGAAAGTGGGGATATTCACCTAATAGAATTAGCAAAAAAACAATATTGTATTGAGCCGTTTATAAAGCAATTTCTGCATGATATTGAATTTGATGAGATTACAGGTCTCGCATCGCGTTGGTATCCGCTTGGCAAGGATACCTTTGTTGTTCTTGATCCACAAATAGCATTCGGAGCACCCACAATTGATGGCACTCGCATTACTACCGATATATTATTCGGAGCATTTGAGGCGGAAAATACTTTTGATGATATTGCAAAATGGTATGAGATTGACGCGGTGAAAGTCGAGGCTGCAATCAAATTTCATCAAGAAGTTATTCCGATATGAAATACATGATGGATGAAAATACACCCCCTCAAATAGCTAGAGGATTTAAAGAGTTTGAAAAGGAAGTTTACAATGTAAAGAATGTTTTTGGTGAAGGTCTTTCCGATGTTGATCTTGCTATTAGGCTCAAAAATGACGAATGGATCTTCATAACAAGAAACTATAAAATAAGAAAAAACAAACACGAAATAAAAGCTTTCAAAGATAATAAAGTTTCGATCTTTTTTATGGATGTGACTACACAATTGGATATGTGGCAAATGATTAAGCTATTGGTGAAGAATTGGGAGGAAATTGAGAAGATTTCAGAGAGCGCAAATTTCTCATTTGGCTATAGAATAACATGGAGAGGCAAACCCGAACAATTGTGGTGATAAGTGAGTAAAATGAACACACTCTACTATGGTGACAACCCCCTTTACTCCGCCCTTCGGTCGGGGAGTTTCACCCAGAAGGGGGACACCTATTGGGGTTGCAGCAATTTGTATTGTCCCCCATTGGGGGAAAATGTCGAGCATAGCGAGACAAAAGGGGGATTAGAATATGAACAACTTCACTAACGCATTATATTACGGTGACAACCTGAAGATTCTTCGGAAGTATATTCCCGA
>JAUWMV010000063.1 GCA_030613005.1 bacterium
CATTTATAAGAGTCCGATGTATCATCTATTTACCTGTTAGGATAGTTGTTATGTTCTGTTAATTATCTATATTAATAGATGTCATCATTAAAGAAAATGGTACCTGTTGTGCTATCAATAATTCGGTACTTTTTAGCGAAAACCTATAGAACCTGAGGAGTTTCTTAACCGGATGATTGAGACTTTAGATATTATTATAGATAGACGTCTTAAAGGAAGACCTCGTAAAATAGAAAGCTAAACCAGAGAAAAAATAGGATGTGTTGTTCCTATTTAAATTAATAGAGGTGATTACTTGTCAAATACTAATAGACAAAGAAATAAAAAATATATGTATGGAAAAATTTATCACGATACTTTTGAGATTCGGAATTCTCTACATAGTTTATTCTCTCAATTTTTTGATGAACATTCGGAATTAGATATGGAAACTCATAATGATATTGTTAAACTTCGAAATAAGGTTGGTGCACTTATTAGATCATGGATGGGTTCAGTGAAAATTCAAAAAAAATACGGAATTAAAATTCCTTTACATTCAACTCCAATATCTGTTGGAACTTTTATTGAAAAACAGGCAAGTTCTTTTAATAATATATACAAACCCTGTGAAATATGTGGTGAAAATAGAATAACTAATTATTGTCATATACTTCCATACTCCGAAGGTGGGCCTAGTCATAGCAATAATTATATAATTTTATGTCCAACTCATCATCATCTTTTTGATCATAATCGTTTAAAAAGAATAGAATGGGATAAGATTAATTTTTCAAACAAATTAGAAGCCTCACAAAAATATATTGAAAAAGTAAAACTTCCGCTCATAAAGAAATATTGGGAGAAAGATAGATAGGGGAATGATAACATGGAAAAAAGGATTCGAAATCTGATATAAGTGAATTTTAAATAAGATAATCAGGTAATTTATGTCAAATATCGAGACCAGACCCAAATAAAATTGTAATACCGGGTGAAAGGAGTAGAGAAAAAATGTATCAGTATTTCGCATATGGCTCAAACATGGATAAAGAGGATTTAGATGCATGGTGTGAGAAAAAGAATTATCCTAAAATTACTCTAAAGTCGATAATTCCTGCAAAGCTGGTAGGTTATAGATTGGCTTTTAACTATTCTTCCTCCTCCCGTAATTGTGGTGCTGCAAACATAATGGAAGTAGAAAACGGAGAGGTTTGCGGATTGCTAATGGAAATAGACAATGATGAGCTTCAAATAATCAGAGAGAAAGAAAGTTACCCCAAGTGCTACAAAGAGATAGGAATCTGTGTAGATAGTTTAGAAGGACAAAGAAATGTTGAAGCTATAACTTACAAGGTAGCTAAGAATAAAGAGTCAAATTGTCACGAACCACCATCGAAATACTATATACGCTTAATTATATCGAACGCAATCAAGTACCAGTTTCCTTCTTTTTATATAGAAGCACTTGAACGAGTTGAAACTAAAGAATAATATTTGGTCTTAGAAGAAAGATAGGGAGCAGGTGTGCTAACTCAATAATTCGATAATTTTTAGCGGGAAATCCATAGGCCCTGAGGAATTTCTTATCCGGATGGTTGAGGCCTTAGGTATTAATATAGATAGACGTCCTAAAGGAAAGACCTCGTAAAACGAAAAATTAAATAATAGAAAAAATAGGATCTTTTGTCCCATTTTAACTAAAAAAATCGAGGGGGAAGAAGAAAAATGATATTGCAAGACCCCATAAAACCCCTAGTGAAAACCGATTATCGTAGTTAATCATATCAATTTAATATTAGGAGTATGACATATATGATAGATCCAAAGCTTAATAACAAAGTAGCCATAGTTACTGGTGCAAATCATGGAATAGGAGCAGCTACAGCCAAAGCTTTAGCATCACAAGGAACAAAAGTATTTATTGCTTACTACATTCCGGATTGCCCATACTCTAAGAATGAACTTGAAGAAGCGAAGAGGCAAGGAGTGGGCGGTATGCCTTTATACTACTCATTCCAACAGCAATCAGCAGATGATGTAGTAAGTGCTATCCGTTCGATTGGAGGAACTGCAATAGCACATGAGTTCGATTTAGGCGAAGTTGAGAACATTGCCAAGATGTTCGATCTCTGCGAAAAAGAAATTGGACCTGTTGACATTCTTGTAAATAACCATGCACATTGTATATGCGAAACATTTGATCCAGAATCAGTAACCGAACAAGAAACGAAAGTAATTCTAACCAATGCAGAAAGTATTGACCGACATTTTGCAGTCAATGCTCGTGCATCCGCCTTGATGATGAATGAGTATCTGCAACGGTACATTAAACGCAAAGCTCATTCTGGCCGAATCATAAGCTTAACTACAACACCTGCTCATGCGAGAAGTATAAGCTATTCGGCCAGCAAACATGCTATGGTTTCTTATAGTTTGTCCGCAGCTCAAGAAATGGGCAAATATGGGATTACGGTAAATGTGGTATTTCCCGGAGCTACACAAACTGGCTATATTACGCCAGAACTTGAAAAAGACTTATCTGCAAGAATACCTCTTGGAAGAGTGAGTAAACCAGAGGACATTGCCGATGTAATAATCTTTCTTGCATCAAAACAAGCACATTGGATAACAGGTCATATTATATATGCAAGTGGTGGTTCCCTTGGATGATTTTTGTTAATGTGTAAATGGAATATGTACTAGCTCAATAATTCG
>JAUWMV010000059.1 GCA_030613005.1 bacterium
CAAATACATTAGTATACCGATTTGCCAGACCTATAAAAAAAGCACCAAAAGCTACTAATGGAACAATTACATAAGCCGAGTGATACTCAATTGCTGTAAGAACACTCACAGCAGGTTTTGCTAAAACACTCAAACCTATTGTTGCAGGAAGAATCTGCCCCAATGATAACACTAATGCATTTTCCGATTCTTTTTATATCTTTTATAAGTATATTATCCTAATAATATTCATTATTTGATTTACCGAATCAGCATTATGACTTTATTTGCTCGATTGTTATGCGCATGATAGTTTAGGAATTTAGGAGTTGAAGAGTTCCCAATTACCCCACTCTTTGGATTCTGGGTTAAGCCCGGAATGACGAATAAAAACGAGGATTGATGACCCGTCGAATCCCGCATGGTTGAGGCATATCCACGCAACCGAGGTCTAAAACGCTCTTGGCGTCAGCAACTAATTTTGCCATTTTTCTCAATCTATATATTTCTTTTCCCATGAGTATGATTGCGTGGCTGATGGCTACTGCTTACAAAAAATATGCTCACCATTCATATGAATAATCTGCTCTTCATCAATATAATGTTCTGTTTCTATATGGAATATAGAATAACCTTCGTTTTTTAAGAATAGTATCATCTCCTTTTTTAAGCTCCCGTGGATTTCAATAAATAAAACGGGGCTATATTTCTTTATTGTTTCACTCATCCCAAGAAGTACATCCATTTCCAATCCTTCGACATCAACTTTGATAAAATCAGGTTTTGGTAATCTTTTCACTTTTATTAACTCGTCAAGGGGATACACTTCAACTTCGCATGTATTAGCTCTTCGGTTTCTTATAATCTTCTCTTTTCTTTCGGTATCAAAGGTTCCTCTTGCAGGCTGGGTTGGATCAACGGCAAATTTCAACTTCTCATGTTTTTCTCCAAGCCCAAGTTGCATAGTAGTTATGTTGCTAAAACCATTCAGTTTCACATTATAGATTAATTCCTCATAGTTTCTCGGATTTGGCTCAAACGAAAATACATTGCCATTTTGTCCCACAGTGCGGGCAAAAAACATAGTTACTAATCCTACATATGCTCCCACATCAAATACCGTTTTCCCCTCAAAATCATATTTCATAAAAAATTCATCTTCTTTAGAAACAAAATGAAATTTCGGTTTAAATCCAAATCCGTATCTTCTTTTCAACCCCTTTTCAAGTCCACTTTTCATCGTGAAGACATAATTCTTAAATATGAGTTCAAAAATCCTCAAAAAGTAGACAAGTATATTCCTCATTTTAACTCCTTCCATTGCAATATTCTTCTGGCAATGGCAATCACCAGCATAAGCCCTGCCGCATTCCGTCTGACTTCCCCGGAATTAATCTTACCAACTCGATAATGGGTTTATCACCGATAGAAAGAATTATTTCTTTGTAAAGCGAGTCTTTTACAGCAACGACTACAACTTCAGATGCTTCGATTCCCTGGTCTAATTTGTCAATCAATAGTTTGCCAATATGAGGGAGTTTTGTTTCAATATATTTCTTGTTTGTACCTAAAAGCCGAGATAAAGAGACATTATTATCATAAATCTGCACTTTACATCCCTTTCCCACAAGACGTTCTATTAGTTCAACTGCTGGACTATTCCGAAGATCATCCGTTCCCTCTTTGAAACTCAAGCCGAGAAACAATATATTTCTCTTGCCGGTTTGAATAATCATTTGAAGTGCTCTTTCAATATGGTACCGGTTGCTCTGTTCTATAGATGCCATAATCGGTGCTTTAACGTTATATTTCTGCATCATCGCCCGTAATGCTTCAAGGTCTTTCGGAAGACAGGAACCGCCATAAGCAAATCCTGGTTTAAAATAATATGGTGAGATATTGAGTTGTTTATCTTCGCAGAAAACCTCCATAAGAGAATGCGAATCAACACCAATAATTTTACACAAACTTCCCACCTCATTTGCAAAAGACACCTTAAGTGCATGGAATGAATTCGATACAAATTTTATAAGTTCGGCGACCTTTGTTTCGACCTCAAAAATTGGCGCATCTATACCGTTGAATAATTGACTGATATGTTTTATCCCTTGAATTGATTCGCCACCGATTACTATCATTGGGGGGTTGAAAAAATCTTTCACGCTTGTGCCCTCGCGGAGAAACTCAGGGACAGAAACAACAGAAAAATCCTTATCAATTAACTTCCCACTCACTTTAGATATAATTTCACCCACTTTTCGGGAGGTGCCCGGAGAAACAGTGCTACGAATCGCTATCGTGTGCCATGATGTTTTTTGAGCGATAGCTTCTCCTATTTCTTTAGCAGCATTATAAATATATGAAATATCAAGCAATCCTGTATTATCATTAGGTGTTGGAACACAAAGGAAGGATATCTTCTATTTCCGACTAAATTTAATTAATGATAATGCATTATTTATACTTGTCTATACTTTCTGGATAATTTTCAACTAAATTAACAATAAAATCTGTTACATCAATCTTTTCAGCAAGGATTCTCGATCTTTTTTCTGCCCAAAGCTGTTTGACATTTTCTTTTTTTAACAACTCGATTCCTTTTGAAATCGATTTCTGCTGATCCTTAAGCGATTCGGTGAAATTAAAGACTGCTCCGTATTTTTCTTCCTCCTCGTCGGTATAACCTCGTCCATCATTATCAAGATAAATTGCGGGCGTACCCAACACAGCACATTCAGATGCCATTGTCGCACTTTCACCATACAACAAGGACGCATAATACAATGCGTCATGTACTTTGTTTAAAGGAACATCCATTTCAAATCTTCGTAGATCCTCACTAAGCTCAGCTTCTGAACTTATGAAAACCTTACAATATTTCGAAAATTCTTCCACAGCTTTTCTTTTGTTGTCCAATGTTATTCCTTTATGTCCTATGTCATGTCCTGCTCCCCAGGAAACAAATCTCACAATCACATACTTTTCCTTCTCTGTAACACTCAAAAGTTCAAGAATTGAAGGATCTGGTGAGAAATACTTTGGAGCAAGATATGCAAGTTCTTGATAACCATCATAAGTTATATGGTTTCTCTTTATTGGCTTTGAATAAGCAGAAGGTGTAACAATCGCTTTTGCAAGCGGATATGCTATTGCGTTCGAAACAGAAGCATGTTCAGTATCATAGAAAATTATGACAGGAATTCCTGTGAGCTTTCCTGCAGGTGCAATGAACGTTCCTGCAACTGCAATCATAATATCTGGCTTTTCGCGTAGAATTACTTTCAAAAGCTTGCAGGTTCGAACCACTAATTCGATGCTCAACTTAAAAAAACCTGAACCTGCAGAACCAAGATTTATGTGTTTGAAACCGTAATAGTCAAGCAAATATAATGCGATATCCTTCCTGCGACTGGTTATAATAACTTTATGCCCAGCATCTATCCAATTCCATACAGCATGCTTGAAAAAATGTACGTGCGCGGGATGTATTATGTCAACCAGAATACGAATTATAATCTCCTATATCTTTTTATTTCAAAGATTTAAACAACTTTAGCTGTGTGGTTATGTGATTTACTAAGTAATTTCAACCTTGCTTCTTTACTTCCTCTTCAGAATCTGTGCGTGATTTCTTGATATAGAGAAGTATTTTTTCTAAAAGCTTCCTATTAAAACTAACAGCATCTGCCAAAAGACCGACTAAAAATAAATTGACCGACATAATAATCAACATTACAGAAACAACAAGAGATTGAATGTGACCATAACCTTCACCGATGAAAAAGAAATATAAAAATCTTATCAAACCAAAAAAACCTGGGATAAACATTATTATTGCTATAATAGAGAAAAGAGTGAGAGCTTTGTAAGTCGTATACGCGCGGATCATCGTCTTCAATTGATTCATAATAAAAGACGGGACACTTTTCGCTAATCTAGATTTTCTCACTGTTTTGTTCGTCCTCACAGGAACAGAAACAACTTTCAACTTTTCATGTCCCATTTGAATAAGAGTTTCAATAGTATAAGAGAACTCAGTCTGTATATTTATTTTCATTGCAGCTTCACGAGTGTAGGCTCTAAAACCGCAAACAGAATCACCAACCTTCAATCCAGATATTGTATTAACTACTTTCGTCCCAATTGATTGGAGCCTTCTTTTAATCCATGAAAAATGCTTAATTCTGTTTGTATTTCTATTACCTATTACGATATCAGCTGAATTATCGAGAATAGGTCTAACAAGCTTTGGAATGTCTGCACCATAATATTGATTATCACCATCGGTGTTCACAATAATATCCGCTCCAAGTTCAATCGAGCGATCTATCCCCGCAGAAAAAGCAGCAGCAAGACCATGATTCTTCTTAAAATTTATAATATTATATATTCCGTTTTCTTTTGCGATCTCAATTGTTCTGTCGGTGCTACCATCGCTAAT
>JAUWMV010000042.1 GCA_030613005.1 bacterium
AGGTGGACCGTAATCTATCATATCTTTTTGGTCCCTTAAGCTTAGTGTAATTGTGTCGCTTGGATATGCACTCCCATCCAGAAAATAGCTTAATCGAATGAATGTATCCAAAATAACAGTTATATCATGAATTACTAAGGAGTCATTAATAAACAACTGTAAGGCAGATGTATCTATGCCGGAACCTTCCCTTGGGTCGAGTAAATCAAAAACAATTGTTACAGTATCTTTTGTCAAATTATTACCGGGCAAAGGATACATATTGTATTGTGTTGGTCTGGTGTAGTCGGTGTAGAATGTAAAGTCGAGAAATGGTCCAGTATTTCCAACGAGATCATAATATTCTGTAAGCGAAACAGTTACAAGTCCTTCGGGATAGGCACTCGAGGGTATAAATATTAATGTATCGTTTGTGAAACTGAGTTCAAGTGACGTTAGTGTATAATTTACGCTATTCACAGTAAGTTCAATCGAGGAGAGCAAAAGTCCACCTTCATCTTCAAGAAGAATTTTTATACTTTTATTAGGTAGTGAAGTAAATGTTTCAGCTAACGGTTCAAGTAATGTAGTAACTGGATCGGAAGTATCGGATGTATCTGGAATTACATAAATATCCCAACAGTAATCAGGAGCTATGTTTGGACCACAATAGACAACATCATCGGAAACATTTTTCATGCATATCGTAACAGTTCCTGAGGGCAAAGGTAATGTAGGTAAAAACGTCATTGTATCACCCACATACGATATTCCCGGTGAAGTTATGTCGTATGTCCGACCTCCTACTTCTAATTCGAAGTCAGCAATATTTGAAAGTCTATCCGTAAAATGAACAGTAATTGTGGGGAAACGATTGTCTATTGTATCTCCCAAGCCAGGTTCTGGATCCCATATTTCTGGATCTTCATAATCTATTAATGTACTTCCAGTTAATGGGAGAGATAATGCAGAATTTCCTGCTGTATCAGAAACAGATAGAAATGAGAAATTAATTGTATCTCCCAAGGGCCATTCCACCATAGGTGCATAGAAAACTGTATCACCTATTCTTGATAGGGAAATCATATCATGTATCGATCCGTCGATATTAATCCTAATAGTTGACCAATTTATGGCTCCACCGATATCGGTTACTAAAAAAGCAATTCGTTGATGTAGACAAGCTGAATGCTGTCCACCAATTGGCTCGAGTAACCTTACTTCTGGTGGTGTCCTGTCTCCTAAGGAAGGTAATGAATCCGAATTGAGAATATACAAACCTCTTCTTGTTGTAGCATATATATACGGATATTGTACATAAGCTTCAACAAAGATCTCACGAATTGCTGGACTATACGAATCCACTTTTCGTGGAGAGGTTGGAGTTTGCCAGTTAATGACTTCTAAGCCACTATTACCATTCGCCAAAACATAATAATCGTCATGTGCACATCCGTGATTTGGATCTCCAACCGTTAATATGTATCTAGAAAATGTACTAGGAGAACTGGCGTTGTGGATAAGATAAACATAATTTGCAATTACTGGTCCCATTCCTAAACCGTCTGCGATATACACTCTTGAACCCCATACATCGATTTCATTTGCATTACCTGAAGTGTTAATACTACCCATACTTATTGGTGAAGATGGTGTAGATATGTTATATACATTAACTCTCGAACCTCCTCCAGTAGCATCGATAAAACCTACAGCTAAATAGATGCTATCAACATCGATAGAGACATAAGCTAAAGTTGTGCCAGACGAAAAGACTTCAGTGAAAGTAACACCTGTTGACCCGAAGGTAATGTTGAAAATGTTAAATGTCATACCCGCAGCTGCATAAAGATAACCATCTTTGAATGCTAAATCTGAAATACCCATAAAAGTAGTCATTCGGTGCCTTCCTATTTCAACAGGTGCTCGTGGATTAGAAAGGTTAAGAACCACAATCTCATCGAATACCGATAGAAAGCCTATGGTATCAGCAATTTCCAAATCGTAAAGTTGCCGTGTGTAACGGATTGTATCAATTATAGATGGACTGGATGGAGTTGAAATATCGATAATAGCCAGATTCTCTCCATCAAGCATGTACGCATAATTGCCATTAGGAATGCACCGAACAGGACGACTGAAACCGGTAATGCTCCCTACAAGAGTCATGCCTCCGACTAGACCGGTTAAAACGGTAAGAATGAGACATAACGTTAGCTTTTCACGCATAAAAAACCTCCTTTTTAAGTTTCTAAACTATATAATAATATTGATATATTAAAATGTAAAGTTCAATTAAACTATTATGGAAATATTAAATTTTATATTATTTAACTTAATCTCTTGATAATGAATGGATTGGGATAAATTGGGAATTTTTCATTAAAAAAAAATTTGCTGGGGGGCAGAATTGAACTGCCGACACCAGGATTTTCAGTCCTGTGCTCTACCAACTGAGCTACCCCAGCAGCATGCTCAATTATAAATTTGCTAAAAGTTATAGCAAGAACTTTTTATGAGTTTTAATGTTGTGAAATAACAAAGAAAGCTTTAAATTTTGGATATGTGAAAATTCTATTTTGATTTTACTTTATTCTAATTTATTATAACAAGAGATAAAAGTTATTTTAATAAATAGTGTGTATTTGAGTGTCAATTTGAAATTAAATTTCTCTTTGGAGGTAGTTAAAATGAGGAGTTTTCTTTTTGTTTTGTTTATTTCCCTAATTATAGTTTCTGTTCCGCAAATAATTGAGGCGGAAGAGAAAGAGGTTTTTGCACCCACATCTTTTATTACTGAGGTTTCCTGTACTGCCGCAGGTGGAAGCGAACGATTATATGTTGTATTCGCATTAGATACCAGCTCGATGATAGGTACCTCAATCGCTCGGGTTGCAAGTCTTATGGTGCATATCTCGGATACTTTTATACACTACGATAGTGATTTTCAAACATCCTTTACTACCGTGACTTTTGCAGATGGCTGTAATATATGGGATTCTAATCCAGGTTCTTCGCGTTTAGATTGGTTCAATACTTGTGCGATGGATCCTTATATATCAGGACTTAGGATAGGAGGTGGTGGATCCGATTCCGTGGGTACTGCATGGGATGCAATATGGGTAGCGATGGACAGCATCAATTGGAGACCTCATCCACCGTTTTATGGTATAAAGGTGCTTGTGCTTATAACAAAATCACCTTCATGTGCGTTAGATAAGATACATGGTAGTGGCTGTTGTTGCGATGATAGCTCGAAAGTCTATGCAGATACTTTAGCTCATCCGTATCCCGCTTTTGCAAATCCATATATGAGAGCTATTGAAGAGGAATTTATTGTTTATACTTTTACTGAATCACCATTGACACCTTCATCTTCTTTCTGGGATGGAATGTATAACAGAATTGCCGATGCAACCGGTGGTTATAATTCTCCAATATCCACAATGTGGAGTATTACTGAAAAGGACAGGCTTTTCAACGCACTTTATAATGTCGCAATTCCTGCAGATGAAGTTAGAGCTTGTGTAACTAATAGTGGACCAGATGAAACAAGCGTAATTTCTGCGACAATTTATACTGGAGATTCACTTAAGCTTCTTCTTGGTGCAAAATCGCAGAACCATAATGAATGGCCTGCAGATTCTACTTATTGTTTTAAGTGGAAGGTTAACAATGCATTCTCAGGATATGGACCTCAGACATGTTATTCTGTGGTTTTCTCTGGTGCGCTTATCGATACTTTATATGGATGTCTTCATAACGATCCGTGTGAATGTACTCCACCAAAAGCTTCTATTATATGTCCTCAAGGAGAAAGTGATACTTTCTTCTATGCCTGTCGAAATAGGCGAATAACCATGCGTTTAGAGGAACCCTATGATAGTAGTAAGATTGGATTTTGGCTTAAAATTCAACAGGATACAAGTTCAACTACTTCTGTTCAAATGGCTACATATATAGATAAATTGTTTAAGTATCCATCCCAAATGTCGATATTATCTGAAATATTACTGACATATACAATTCCTGAAAGTATGATGGTTATTAATACTACTACAGATGATACTTTTTATATTAGTATGGATCATAATATGATATTTAAATACGACTTGCATTATATTGGAGATACAGCAGACTGTTACAATATTAAACCAGTTATAGGCTCCTTTATAACGGATTTTAAGAATCCAGAATTTATTGATATTTGGCCTCCCAAAAGGGCTGTTCTACTCGATTCGATGGATATCGATATTGAAATGTGGTTTATAGATGAACCTGCAGGAATTGACCTAAGTTCGATTAGAATTACAGGTAACGGCACTGTAATCCCTGAGGTTTTCATAACTAAAACGTTTTCTCACGATACTTTATCAGTGAAAATATTCGCAACAAAAGAAGAATTGGGTGCAGCTGGAATGGACACACTTGCTTTGTGTGTTGAAATTGCAGATAATGTTAACAGTTCCTCTCATGGATGTAACCTATGTGGACCTAATGACACGACATATTGTATTACATTCTATATAGATCCAGCTGCTCCACATGGAAGCGTCGTTTTTCCTGAAGAAGGTATAATCTCATCCTGCCGCAGGCAGGAATTTGGCTGGCTTGCAGGACCTTGGGCAAGTCACACTGGATACACTTACTCTGTAGATGGAGTGAAACTTACAACTGGTTTAATCTGGCGAGATGATACAGTATATTACAGACCTTCTTCAAATTGGACCGAAGAAATTCATAATTTGTGTCTTCATAAGCTTTACGGTAGAGATGGTCGATTGATTGTTTGGGAACCGATTTGTGGTAGTTTCCGTATCGACCTTTCCGATCCTACTTTCTCTAATCATTCTCCGATTGATATTGTTAATAATAAGACTCATCCAGTAAGTATTCGTGTTCTTGATAATGTAAAGATAAATTGGTCGACAGCACATTTCACAGTTGAGGGTGATACATACGATATTTCAGATATTTCGATAGTAGGAGGAGAGCAAGCAAGATTGGAACTTTCTGCTGTTGGACATGTGCTTCCGGATAGTGGAATGGTCGAACTTTGTTTCTATGTTGAGGACAGTACGTTTCTTTGTCCACCCAACAGTACGAATTTTTGCTGGGAAATAGAGATGCATGCTGCTCCGATGTTAGTTTCGCGATTCTCGGAAACCGGTGTGGTAACTTCATGTTCAACATTTTCACCTCAATGGTGGTTACAGCGAGAACCTGTTCGAAATTCAATTGTAATCTACATCAACAGTATGAGATACAATTGGTTTACTGGAAGAATTACGTGGTGGGATCCTATTCTTGCGTTTGAAGCGGATACTGATCCATGGGAACATGGCGACTCGATCCATGCATGTCTCGATAGCGCCAGAGATGTTGCGAATAACAGTTTAGAATCGATTATTTGTATTGATTTTTGGATTGATAGAGAGGGACCAGAAGTAACAGATATTACGCCAACTGGTATTATTTACAATACTAGCCCAATAGTCAGTGTTAATATTACAGATGATTTAGATTTTACAAATGTTGTTCCAGAATCACTTAAAATGTATATTAAAGGATGCCTATCCGAAGAGCTTGAAGTTGCTGCTGTGTGGACAGATCCTCTATATTCCTTTGATTGCGCATCGGGAGGTATTGTTTTTGCTGATGGGGAAACTGTTACAGTAAGGATTTACGCTATCGACAACGCACAAATATGCAGAGGTAACGTAACCGAATTCACATGGTTTTTCGTTGTTGATGACACTACTGATTTAGTTACGGAAGGTAAAACCACAGACAATCAAACGGCTTTTGAGATACATAATATTGTTGGTAATCAACTTATTGTCGACTATAGCATTCTGGACGATGCGAAAATTACAGTATTCGATATATTGGGTCGAACTCTATATTCATACGATGTATCCGGGAAAGGCACGCTACCAGTCGATATGTCGAAGCATAATTCTGGATTGTACTTTGTTAGTCTTTCTTGGGATGATCAAAGCATAATTAAGAAAGTCGCGTTAATAAAATAGTAATTGAAAACCCATTAGAAATTTGATTGAAAATTTAATACAATCGAGTTGAGGAATTAGTAAATTATTTTTAACTTAAGCATTATAATACCCCTGTTCGTTTGATTGAGCGGGGGTATTTTTAATTCTATTTACTAATTTTAATAGTAATATTTTAACTTGTATTTTTAAATGTTAAGCATTAAAAACTTTTTAACGTGGAAATATTAAACTCTATCTACAAATCTAAATTTAATATATGAATATTGTTTAACAAGTTCATATGAGCAGAATGCAAATATTCGGAGGTACTGCTAAAGGAAGATTTATAACGGAAGTACCTCGAAAAGTAAGACCAACTCCAGCAAAATTGCGAAGGTCTTTGTTCGATATTCTTGGCGATATCGAAGGTATACCGTTTATCGATCTTTTTTCCGGTTCGGGAATTGTGGGAATTGAAGCACTTTCTCGAGGTGCATATCCTGTTACTTTTGTTGAGATTGATAAATCGGTGTGCAGAATAATAGAGAAGAACGTTAATTCCGTTAAACTTGAAAAATATCGATATAGTGTAAATTGCACAGATGCGTTAATATGGCTTTCCTGGCATCAGCCTTGTGAGGAGGAGATAATTTTTGGTTCACCGCCTTTTATTGAAAGAATGCTTCCAAAAGTGCTAACGAGTTTTGAGGATTTTGCAGCGTATTATCCTTCTGGGAAGATTGTTATTCTTCAGTATCCAAAGAGACAGTTGCCAGACAAGTTTGAAATATCACCTAAAAGGATCCAAAAAGTGGGAGATAATGCGTTAATATTTTGGTATTAGGTAACATTATGCTTAAAAAAATTAATTCAATCGTTGAAATTTTAAGGAACTCTAAATCAGTTATGGTTCTCACTGGAGCAGGTATTTCAGCAGAGAGCGGAATATCAACTTTTCGAGGCAGCGATGGTCTCTGGGAAAAATTCAAAGTTGAAGATATTGCCACTCCGTCAGCTTTTTATAGAGATTCTGATTTAGTTTGGCGATGGTATAGCGACAGACGTAAAGGAATGTTAGAAGCTAAACCTAATCCAGGACATATTGCTATCGCTAAACTAGAAAGTTTTTTCGATGATTTCCTTCTCATTACGCAAAATATCGATAATCTTCACCACAGAGCTGGAAGTAAAAACCTTTCAGAGATACATGGGAATATTTTCAGGGAGTTTTGCACAAATTGCTCGTTTGCAAGGGCAAGCAATGAATGCTACGACTCGACGCCTAAATGCCCTAAATGTGGTGCAAAACTAAGACCTGATGTGGTTTGGTTTGGAGAACAATTACCAAAAAAGGAACTTGAATTTTCCTTTGATTTTGCTTCGAGAGCAGATACAATTATTGTTATCGGTACATCTGCTATTGTTTATCCTGTTGCTGAGTTACCTTATATCGTTAAAAGCTCGAGTGGAAAAGTGATCGAGGTGAATTTGGCTGAGACTCCACTAACTCAAATTGCTGATGTGTCAATATTAGAAAAGGCTGGAATTGTATTACCAGCGATTTTAAAGCTTCTAAGAAAACAGATGGGTTAATTATTTAATCAATAAGCATCTATGATAAGGATTTTACTTAAAATAATTGCGATGTTTACCTTGGTCTTCATTTGCAGTGCGCAAGCTGATGAAATTCAACGCATTAAAACTGAACTCAATTCTGTTCGAGGCAAATTGTCTGATTTAAGTGTAGTGGAGGGTTCAGTAGTTGAAAAGATCGATGCAATGGATAAGGAAATTTCGCTTTCAAATAAACTAATATCTGCACTTAAGAACAAAGCTCAAAATCTCGAAACTCAAATCATTGCTCTTAATGATTCTTTAGATGAGAAAAATAAGGAATGGGATATTCACGGTGCAAGATTACTTGAAACTCTTAAGTGTATGTATATGATACCCGATATTAGCGAATTTGAGCTATTGCTTGGCGATTCTACAATAGCTCAGATATCAGAGGATATCGTGTATCTTAAAGTAGTTGCTATTTCAAGGAATATTCGAATTCAAAGAATACAAAATTTAATTATCGGCTTAAAGAACACAAAAGAGCGATTAGAAAATGTCGAAGATTCCCTTCACAATACTATTAATGAGATGGAGGAAGTCATAATTGCATTTGAAAGCTCAAAGAGAACTCAAAATAAAAAACTCAAAAGTATAAGAGAAAAGAAAAGCAATTATAAAAAGCTTCTTAGGGAACTCGAAAAATCGCAAGCTCAACTTGAAAAGTTATTAAAAGAACAGGAGATATACGGTGGGAAATTTATAAAACTCAAAGGGAAATTGCCATGTCCACTCTCCGGAAGGTGCAAGATTGAAAGGTCTTTCGGTACATATAAGGATAGAATGTTCGGTACTATATATAACAATTCTGGTGTGGATTTTGCTGCATTTAGAGGAGAGAAAGTAAAAGCAATTGCAGAAGGGAGTATCGCTCATGTTTCTTGGTTAACTGGTTTTCAGTATGTCGTTATTGTGCAACATGATGGTGGATTCTATACGGTTTATGGTAACTTAGGTGATGTATATGTTATAAAAGGCCAATTAGTTGATCCGGGAACTGTATTGGGAGAGATTGCTGGAACTGATTGGCTGGGTGAAAGCCCAAAACTGCATTTTGAAATCCGAAAAGGCAAGCATCGAGAAAACCCAGCTTTGTGGTTGTCAAAAGCCAGTTTATAAAATATAGGTTTTTTAGTAATGTATATGAATGGTGCAATTTAAGAATATAGATTATTCCTATTTATACTCCTGCCAATTTTAGGATATTAGTTACGAAAACTTCATCTGGTAATGCACCTTCAAATTGAGTGTTATCATTTACAACTATCTTGGGAACAGCACGTACATTATACTTTCGAGATAATTCTGGGAATTCTGTGGCTTCAACCATAGCAGCTGTGACAAAGTCGGATTCCAATGCTATCTTGTATGCTGTAATAACTGCTCTAGGACAATATGGGCATGTGGGAGTTATAAAAACTTGTATGTGTACTTTTTCTTTAATATTTTTGAGTTTTTCTTTTAGCTTTGGAACTAATCCAGATTCTCCACAGGAAATCATCATTATACCTTCAAGAAGAGATGCAAACTCATAACCAGATGGAATTCCGAATAATTTAATTCCATAATCTATTGCTTCGTCTTGTTCATTGACGCCACATAAAACCGTTCCCGGAATTTTATCTATTCCGTATAATTCGGCTTTGTCTTTATCGATTGCAAAGTTGTATTCTTGGAAACTAATATTATCGGATAGACTTGCAACTTCAATAAGAAGATCTTTTGTGAGCTGACAGTATTGGCAATTAGCAAGAACTTGATTAAAAAAGATTATCCTTACAGGTTTAAGCATTTGTTCGAGTCTATTACTAATTTCCTTACGATCGTTTTCATTGAGAATTGCCATATTTCCTCCAGTTTTAAATCATAGATTATTATAAAACTTTTCTAAATACAATCGATTTCTTTGTTGGCTATGAAAGTTAAGTTATTAATGCAGCATTTCAGAAATAATACTCTTAAAAACAAATCGATAATAACTAATAAATTATTGACAATAAATTTATCCCATTTATATTGCCAAGTGAAAAAATTAACATGTTCTTAGTATTTGGAGAGAGGACATATGGGCAAGCATACTGTTACCTGTCATTTCTGTTCTATGCAAGACAATTTAATCTTTTCTTCAACACCACTTTTCAATTCAGTTAATTTTGAATCGGAATCAGTACTTAAAGCAGATTATGCAACAACAGGCAGAAGAGCTTGTCCCAGAGGGAATTATTGCATTGAATTAGCTCAGCATAAGAAAAGACTCGCTTACTCATTCTCGAATAAAGAAATAGTCAAATCCTCTAAAGCATTAGATAGAATATTAAATGCATTCAAGTCTTCGGACCCAGATAAAATTGCGATATTACTTTCCGGCAGTTTAACATTGGAGATAGCGTATTTGGCAGTTAAAGTTGCAAAAACATCCGGGGTTAAATGGCTTGCTTCTATTAATTTTGAGGATATTGTCACATCCAATTTTTTAAATGATTTTGACTTCGAGCAGCTATCTAAGATGCAACTCATACTATCAATTGGCGATGTTTTTTCTTTAAATCCTTCGATTGCCAGACCAATTCATGATGCTCGTTTTGCTGAGAGAAAGAACTTCCTATCCACAATAGATAATTGCCGATCAAGGACTTCAAGGTTCGCTTGGCTAAATCTTAGAACGAAACCGGGTAAGGTTGCGGATTTAGTTGAAGCATTGGCTAAAGCTGCAATCGGTGATAAGTATTTGTTAGAAGGATTATCTATTGATAAAAGCTCTTTCGAGAAACTATTGAATAGCTTGAAGGATTATGAAAAAGTAGCGATATTATACTCTCCCGGAACTGGACATTTTCACAATCCTGATCGAATAGGATTTTGGGCAAAAAAATTAGCTGTTTCTGTCGATGCTATGTTCGCCTCTCTGAGTACGAGTTCAAACGGGAGAGGTATAAGTAGAATTTTAGCTGTAAATGATTTTGGCGATCTGAGCGGAATATTAAAAGCGATAAAAAACGGTGAAATTGAGAATCTCATTTGCTTTGGCTGTGATCCTATTGAGACTTTTCCAAAAATTGCAGAATCTATTTCGAGAATTCCCAAAAAAGTAGTTACAGCAACATTGCCTACCGCAATTACACAAATTTCAGATGTAGTAATACCAACTAAACATCTTTTCGAATCCACAGGAACAATCCTAAGTCTCGAAGAGAAGCTTATAAAGCTCGACGATTCGTATCCAGTCCCGGATTATCCTGGTGAAAAAGCGATATTATCTGATATTCTTTCCAGTTATGGCAAAGGTTCAGTGGTAACAGATTCTGAGTTAAGAACTAGTTTGAAATCCTTTTCATTTGTTACAGAGTCTCCAGCTAAAAGAGAATTTAATGCTGGAGAATTATATGCGATAGGTTTTCATTACCCACATCATCATGGTGATGGCAGTATTACAAGAAAAATCTCATGGGTTATTAAAAATACTTTGTCAAGCGATTATTCAGTGTTAATTGGACAAGAATTAGCAGAAAAAATTAATGTTATGAACGGCGATTCTGTTATAGTCGAGACGCCAATAGGTAAGGCTGAATTTACGGTGTTAATCGAAGAGGATCAATTCCCTGATGTTATACTCGTTCCTGCATTTTTACCTCAGGGAAGGCAGTTGCTTGGTTGGGACGATGATTTGGGATTAATACCTACAACAGCAAAAATAAAAAAAGTGTAGGAGTTGGCGAAGAATATGCCCGAACAGCTTGAAAATAGTGTGCAACAACAGGAGAAACGCATTGTTCTCGATATAGACCGATGCATAGGATGCCGAAGTTGTGAGACAGCTTGTTTTTTCTCTCACAATGGGCAACAGAATTTGGTTCATGCACAAGCATCGTTGACTGTTTCTTTCCCATATCATTGCCGGCAGTGCGATGAACCGGTGTGTTTAGAAGCTTGTACAAGAGATGCCATCGAGAAATTAGAAAACGGAGTGGTTGTTAGATATAAATTCCGTTGTATAGGATGTGGAAGCTGTGCATTAGCATGTCCTTTTGCAGCAATAAATGAGGACTTGGTTCATAGGGTTGTAAGCAAGTGTGATCTGTGCTATACGAGACTCGATGCGGGTCAGGAGCCGGCGTGTGTTGCTACCTGTACATCTGGCGCTCTTAAATATATCTCTGTTTTGGAAAATATAAGAGATAAAAAATGGGGTACGAGGATTGTAGCGAAACCCGGTGTTCATAGGATTTGATATTGGAGGAAGAATGTCGATCTTCTATTATCTTATATTTCCTGGATTCCTTTTTATATCCATTGTAGGATTATTAACTGCATGGTTCGATAGGAAAATTACTGCAAGAATTCAATGGCGAAAAGGACCTCCAATTCCGCAGAATTTTCGAGATATTTTTAAGCTGATGATTAAAGAAGTAGTAATACCTGATACAGCTAATCCGACGATTTTCCTTTTGGCACCAGCAATAGCACTTGCCACAGCTATTCTTGCTGCGACGATGCTTGGCGTTGTCAATATGAGTTATGAAGTTTCATTTATTGGTGATTTTATTGTATTCTGGTATATACTCACAATTCCATCTATAATGATAATTTTAGGAGCTTCCGCATCCGGTAATCCAATGTCCTCAGTTGGTGCTTCAAGAGAAATCAACCAGTTATTTGCATATGAATTACCTCTTGTCATAGCAATTTCTACGGTTCTTTTTAAAGTTGGCTCTATTGGATTCGGTGACATTCTTGGATATCAAGCTATAAATGGACCATTTCTATATTCAATTTCCGGGGTTATTTCATTTATTGTTGTCCTTTTATGCATTCAGGCGAAATTAGGGCTTGTTCCTTTTGATGCTCCTGAAGCTGAGACAGAACTTGGAGCTGGAATATTCATGGAGTATTCCGGTGTTGCTTTGGGTGCATTTAAACTAACTAAGGCAATTTTGCTATATACAACTCCAATTTTTCTTATTACAATTTTCTGGGGTGGCATAAAAGTTAGCGGATTTGGAATTTTGTGGGTAATTCTCAAATATATTCTCATTGTATTATTGCTGACGTTAATCCGAAATACAAATCCCCGACTTAGAATCGATCAATCTATCCGGTTTTTCTGGGGGACAATGACAATGTTATCGATTGTAGCATTTATACTTACGATGTTTGGATTATAAGATACTTTAAGGAGAAGGAATATGCCTCTTGGATTAAATTCACTTAAAAAGTCAATATGGGTTTATCATATGGCATGCTCACCATGCAATAATTGTGATATTGAAATACTCGATTTACTAACGCCAAGATTTGACGTCGAAAGATTCGGAGTCGTGCTTGTCGGTAGTGTACGACATGCAGATGCGTTGCTTTGTACAGGTATGGTCAATCGGCAGATAAAACCTAGACTTCAGGAAGCGTATCTTCAAGCTTCTAAACCATGTATTGTCTTTGCCATTGGATCTTGCGCAATTAATGGGAATATTTTTCGAAAAAGTTATAATATGGCTGGACCTGTTGATCGAGCTATAAAGGAAGTCGATCCTAATGCGATTATTGTTTATGTACCGGGATGTCCTCCTAAACCTGAAGCAATGATTTCTAGTGTTGTAAAGGCAATCGGATTTCTGGACACTCTTAAAGCGAAAGCAAAATAAGGGGAACTTAATGTTTGATAAGCCAATAATAGATGTTCTAAAAGAAAAATTAGGGGATAGAATAAAAGACATTTCCCAACCGCGAGAGAGACGTATTTACTTGTATGTCGATGGCAAGGATATACAGGATGCTGCACGAATTATTTTTTTTGATATGAAAAGCAGATTATGTACAGCAACAGCAATCGATACGCGACTAGGAGTTGAAATTATATATCATTTTTTCATCGATGAGGATGGAATGATGATTAATCTTAAAACTTTAGCTCCGAGACCTGACCTTATAATTAAATCAGTTGCTGCAGTATTTATTGCTGCTGAATGGATAGAAAGGGAAATGGCAGAACTATTCGGTGTAACGTTTGAGGGTCATCCAGATCCGCGGAGATTGCTTTTAGCGGATGATTTTCCTAAATGTATTTATCCATTAAGGAATGATTACCCTCAAAGTAAGATTGAGGGATTCGACGCTTTTCCTATTGAAGCACCTGACAAGGATAACACAAATGATCTGTGATTTTATGATTAGATTTGAAACAAGTGAACTTTTTATATTGAGTAATATTTATATTTGGATAGTTAAAGATACAATCGGCTTTGGATTTAGAGAAAGAAAATAATAAGGAGTTGTTACTATGAAGGAGACAATTATACCAATTGGACCTTTTCATCCGCTGCTTGAGGAGCCGGAACTTTTTACATTAAGAGTTGAAGGTGAAACTGTAATTGATGTGGATGTTAAAATTGGCTGGAATCATAGGGGAATAGAAAAATTAGCACAGGGACTCACATGGGATCAGGTTCCATATTTGGTTGAAAGAATCTGTGGAATTTGCTCTACTAGCCATCCTTATGCTTGTGTATTAGCTATGGAGGATATATTAGCTATTAAAGCTCCTCTTCGAGCTCAATATATTAGGAGTACTGTAGGTGAATTAGAGAGAATTCATAGCCATTTGCTATGGTTAGGCTTGGCAGGACACTTTGTTGGTTATAACACTGTTTTTATGTGGGCATGGAAATATAGGGAGCTTGTTCTGGATTCATTAGAACATCTTACCGGAAACAGAAATCATTATGCTATGTTTAAAGCAGGGGGTGTCAGACGAGATTTCTCTCAGAAAGCAATGGATTTCACTTTGAAAAGTATCGATGGTGTCGAAAAGGCTTTGAAAATGTTTCTTGGTGTTGTTTCTGATGATCCTGTTTTAAAAAAAAGGCTCGTAGGTGTTGGAATTCTAACTTACGAAGATGCAATTCTTTATTCTGCCACAGGACCAACTTCCAGACCTTCTGGTGTTGACCATGATGTTAGACGTGATGCACCATTCGATGCATATGACAAGGTTGATTGGGATGTTATTGTGCTTAAGGAAGGTGATGTTTTTGCTAAAGCTGCCTGTAGAATTCTCGAATGTTTAGAATCGGTAAAAATTATTAGGCAATGCATAGAAGACATGCCCGAAGGTGAAATCGATGCAGGAGTAACAGATATTCCACCGGGTGAGGGATGCGGTCATTATGAAGCACCACGAGGAGAGGTTTTTCATTATATGAGATCTGATGGAACGGGATATCCAATTCGTCACAAAATTCGTGCTCCAACTTTTAATAATTTGCCTACATTCAAGGCTACATGTCCGGGAGCACATATTGCTGATGTAGCATTGATAACCGCTTCTATCGATCCATGTTATTGCTGTACAGAAAGGGTTGGCGTTGTGGATAATACCGGTATGAAATCTGTTTTAACTCAGGATGACCTAACGAAACTTTCAGTTGAAAGAACATTAGCGATTAGAAAGGATCTGGGTAAATTAACTTGGGATCCATATTCTAAATTGCTTTGAGGAATTGGAATTAGAATTTGGAGTAGTTTGAAAGAATTAGACGTTTATATAATAAGGGATTATAAGAAATTATTTATCTCTTTTGATTGTATAGATATTTAATAGTAAACGAAAAATCAGATAGAGGAACCAGAATATGGAAAGGTTGCTTTTACAATCGATTTGGATACCTGCTGTTGGAGGAATAATCTGTCTTATACTTGTGAGAGTCAGAGGGGCAATCGCTGAAACATTTTTGGATACTATAAGGAAAATTATTTC
>JAUWMV010000061.1 GCA_030613005.1 bacterium
CCCACACTTCCGAATACCTCCCGTATCCTGCAGGTATGGTAGACTGCATTCAGTGGAATATTCGGGACATGGTTTGATCTCCTTCTCTATATATAATGCTTACCAGTCGAAAGAAGTCAAGGAAAGTTATCGTCGTTGTAAACTCATATTTTTCGCAGAGCAATGTTTCCCGTAAACCTTTGGCGGAATGATCCAACTATTACATATACCGAGCTTCGGTGTAAGGGGAAGGATAAGAATTGAAGTCATGGAATAGAGAAAACGACTTATAAAATATTGGAATACAAATTTCCACTTGCTATGGTTGGATTTTAATTTAGGCATTTCGATATCTGTCTCATATTTTACGGTTTGATACTATCGCCTTTCAGGTCTAATCTGAAATACAAGCAAATTTGGAATACAATATGATCTGCAAAATAGCATTGAAAGAGAAGACGGAACAACTAAAAACTGAACTGTATGCCCTTTATCTTGCCTACAAAGACCCAAGAGTTCCATGGTATGCCAAGATCATTATTGTCATTATTGTTGGTTACTTTGTAAATCCTATAGAACTGATTCCCGATTTTATACCGTTTATAGGATATCTTGACGATTTGGTTATTTTACTAATAGGTATTTATCTGCTGCGAAAAATGATTCCAAAGGACATTATGGCGGAATGTCGAGACAAAGCCAGAACCAAGCTTAACAATGGAATGGGCAAAACCTGGGTTGTAACATTAGTTATTGTTATAATTTGGTTGCTTTTGGTTATTTTGGTTTTAAGGTTTGTATTTAAGATTACTTTGTAGCAAATTATCTAACTCATTTTATAAAGAAATTGGAGAGCAAACTTTTTGATTGGAAGGAAAAACAACATGAAAGATCATGAGAGAGTATCAAAGCGAGTGAGACAAATTCAAAAATCCGCAATTCATGAAATGACAAGACTGTCCAAGCAGGTGAAGGATGTGTCGTTTTTATCATGGGCAAAACCGACCTCCGATACACCAGCACATATAAAAGAAGCTGCAATATCTGCGATTAAGAACGGGCTTGTTGGTGGATATTCAGAAACCTCTGGTTTGCTGGTTTTACGGCAGGAGATCGTTAAGAAACTCATGAGGGATAATAACATAGAAGCTAATACATCGGAAATACTGGTTACTGTTGGAGCTATCGAGGGTTTATCCGCTGCGGTTATGGCATTAATCGATCCTGGAGATGAAGTAATTTTACCATCGCCAACTTACTCCACTCATATTCGTCAGGTTATAATCGCCTCTGGAAAGCCAATCCTCGTTCCGACAATCGAGGAACAAGGCTTTATCCTCGATATCGAAGGCATAAAAAAAGCAATAACGCCTAAGACCAAGGCTATATTCTACTGCTCACCGTCCAATCCAACCGGCACAGTCTTTCCAGAGCAGCAACTTCACCAAGTAGCTGAAATTGCATTGCAGAATAACTTGATGGTTATTACAGATGAAGCTTACGAATACTTTACATACGATAATCACAAGCACTTCAGCATTGCGTCGATTCCCGAGATGAGGAATAATGTGGTTAGTTGTTTCACATTCACAAAAACATACGCAATGACTGGTTGGCGGATCGGCTATTTGCATGCCGCACAGGAATTGATCCCGCAGATTACCAAAGCGCATATTCCATTTGCAATTTGTGCTCCAGTGGTTTCGCAGTATGCAGCGCTTGCTGCATTAAAAGGTACTAAGGATTGCGTCGCAAAATTCAGAGAGCATTACTTGTCGACTCGCAATCTAATGTGTGATCGTCTTGATAAAGTAGGTTCAATTTTCGAGTATACTAAACCGGGTGGTTCTTATCTCATGTTCCCTAAAATAATCGCACCGGAAGGCAAGGATTCGGTATCGTTCTGCAAGAAGCTACTTATGGAAGCAAAAGTATCGACGACGCCCGGGATAGCGTTTGGACCGACAGGTGAAGGGCACTTAAGATTGTCGTTCTGTGTTTCGGAGGATATGATAAATAAAGCATTCGACAGAATAGAAGATTATTTTGGTAACTGCTAAATAAATATTTTATCTTTTGACATAGTTATTGTATCTTATTATACTAATAAATGTACTCTGGGGAATACGGAACCCAAATTATACCCAGTTTTCTGGTGGTCTTATCCGGCAATTCTCAAAGGATGGTTCGATCGTGTTTTCACATTTGGATTTGCATACAATTTTGGAAAGGATGGTTTAGAGGGGCTTCTAAAACACAAGAAAGTTATAATAATGAATACTACGTTAGCTCCAGAGGCACCCTATAAAGCTTCGGGTATAAAAGATGCTATGAACAAACTAATTGTTGATGCAACTCTCAAAAATTGTGGATTAAAAAACGTAGATTACGTATTCTTGTACAGTCCAGCAGGTGTCGATGACAAAACCAGAAAAATTTACTTGGATTCTGTATATAATAAGGGCAAAGAAATTTAAGGATAAACTTTCTCGAACACTTGTGCTATCTGCATTCTTTCTCAACCACAAACTCGGAACAATAAATCTTAACGGATAATTCGATAGATTTCTATGATATTAACGAATTAGTAGAGAAATTTTAAATCATAAGCTATCGGTCGGTTAAGTTATAATGATATGTCAACAATCCCGACTACATCGGGATCGCGCAACGGTTGAGATATACGATTTGCAGGGGAGATTGGTTTGGAATAAACCCTCCGACTCCGACAATGTCGGAGCCACCTCCCTTATTAAGGGAGGCAAACCAGAAGAAGTCCCACTTAATAAGGGGGATGTCGCGAAGCGACAGGGGGTTTCTGCATCGGCTCAGGGGATTATCATCTGGCAACCCGATGAATCGATCTCAAGTGGCGTCTTTCTCGTGAGAGCAACGACAAACGACGGGCAACGAATAATCAAAAGAATTGTATATTTGAGATAACAAATAACAAAGGAGGTATAAAATGGAAACATCCGAAGCATTAAAGATAATTAAAGCATTGGCTGATGGTATCAACCCATTCACGGGTGAAGTCATTCCCGATGATAGTCCGTATCAGAATCCACAGATGGTCAGAGCATTATTTAAGGCGGTCAGCGCATTGGAATCCCGCGAAAAAAGTGAACAAAGAAGACGGTATTTGCCCAAAAATGCTGGCAATCCATGGTATGATGAGGAAGAATCTAAATTGATTTCGGAATTTGATTCTGGTCTATCCATTTCGGATATTGCAAAGAAGCATAAAAGAACAAAGGGTTCGATTCGCTCCCGCCTTGAGAAATTGGGCAAAATCAAACCGATTGAGAGAAAATAATAGGGAGAATATCATTAATATGAGTTCTGCATATTGGTAAAATTACCGCAACATTCCGGCGAAGGCGGCGACTGGTGCAGCGGTACGCTTCCCGAATCCCTTTAACTCTTCGTACGCCATCGCCGCACCGAAGGGAGCGGAGAACTCGTCCTGAATCGTCGGGATGGAGATTTTCGATATGCGTGGGAGATTGGTTTGGAATAAACCCTCCGACTCCGACAATGTCGGAGCCACCTCCCTTATTAAGGGAGGCAAAACAGAAGCAGTCCCACTTAATAAGGGGGATGTCGCGAAGCGACAGGGGGTTTCTGCATCGGTTCAGAGAGTTATAATTTGGCAACCCGAAGAAACAATTTCCAGCGGTG
>JAUWMV010000043.1 GCA_030613005.1 bacterium
CCCCTGTCGCTTCGCGACATCCCCCTTATTAAGGGGGACTGCTTCTGGTTTGCCTCCCTTAATAAGGGAGGTGGCTCCGATGTTATCGGAGTCGGAGGGTTTATTCCAAACCAATCTCCCCTGTAAATCATATATCTCCACTGTTGCACACTCAGGTGTAGTTATCGCACACGATGAATTGAACGGGTTCGGGGAAACAATAAGTTCGAAAGAGGTCGGTTTTGACGGTGGTTCTGAGATATCGGCGCAAACCTCTGTCACGGTTGGAGATGGAATGGTTACTGTCGGACTGCAACTAACTGCCGACAAGCTTAGGGTAGTGATGAAGGGACTTACTGAAACACTACTTAAAGAAGGACTCCCTACCACCGGGGAGCAATCAGCAATATAACCGCAATCCTCAATTTCACCCGAAGAGTTAAATTTGCCGAGAAATAAATCATCCCAACCAGAACCAAAACTCGTTGTCCTTCCAGTTACAGCATATCCTCCGTCAAAGGTCGGGGTAACAGAATTACCCCTATCACACAATGCTCCTCCCACAGTTTTCGCCCAGGTTAAATCTCCGGAGGAATTAAATTTGACGAGAAATAAATCATTGCATCCAGCGCCAAAACTATATGTCTCTCCAGTTATAATATACCTTCCGTCAAAGGTCGGGACAACAGAATTGCCCCAATCACAATTTGTTCCCCCCACGGTTTTCGCCCAGGTTAAATCCCCTGATGAATTAAATTTGCTGAGAAATAAATCGAAGTCTCCGGCGCCAAAACTCCTTGTATCTCCATTTACAATATACCCATTGTCAGAAGTCTGGGCAACAGAAATACCTATATCCGAGAGTGCTCCCCCCACGGTTTTCGCCCATGTTAAATCCCCGGAAGAATTAAATTTACCAAGAAATAAATCATGGCTACCGGCGCCAAAACTTTCTGTCCCTCCAGTTACAATATATCCTCTGTCAGAGGTCTGGGCAACAGAATAGCCCTTATCCTCACCTGCTCCTCCCACAGTTTTCGCCCATATTAAATCCCCGGAGGAATTAAATTTGACGAGAAATAAATCGAAGCTATCAGCGCCAAAACTCCTTATATCTCCAGTTACAATATATCCTCTGTCAGAGGTCTGGGCAACAGAATTGCCCTCGTCATTATCTGCTCCCCCCACAGTTTTCGCCCAGGTTAAATCCCCGTAAGGATTAAATTTAACAAGAAATAAATCAAGTTCTCCAGCGCCAAAACTACCTGTCCTGCCAGTTACAATATACCCTCTGTCAAAGGTTTGGGCAACAGAATGGCCACAATCTAAATCTGCTCCTCCCACAGTTTTCGCCCAAGTTAAAACTCCGAAGGAATTAAACTTGACAAGAAATAAATCATAGCTAGCGGAGTCAGAACTCACTGTCCTGCCAGTTACAATATACCCTCCGTCAAAGGTCTGCACAATAGAATTGCCCCAATCCCGACTTGCTCCTCCCACGGCATGGACAAATTGTGTCTGCGCTGAGCACAACCCGACAAAGAGCAAAATTACTACTATGATTTGGACAGCATACTTGAGTAAACTGCTCTTCTTCTGGCAGACGACTGAAGTCGCTTGTTCAATTGTATTTTGCATTTCTTGCCCCCTTTGTTATTTGTCATATAAAATATACAAGTTTTATTTCAAATATACAATTCGTTTTGTTATTTGTTGCCCTTCGTTTGTCGATGCTCGCACAAGATAAACGCCGCTGGATATTGATTCTTTGGGTTGCCAGATTATAACTCCCTGAGCCGATGCATTAACTCCCTGTCGCATCGCGACATCCCACTTATTAAGTGGGACTTCTTCTGGTTTGCCTCCCTTAATAAGGGAGGTGGCTCCGACATTGTCGGAGTCGGAGGGTTTATTCCAAACCAATCTCCCATGTAAATCGTATATCTCAACAGTTGCACACGCAGGCGTAGTTATCGCACACGATGAATTGAACGGATTCGGGGAAACGGTAAGTTCGAAAGAGATCGGTTTCGACAGTGTTTCTGAGATGAAATCGGTGCATATCTCTATTACGGTAGGAGATGGACTGGTTACTGTCGGACTGCAACTAACTGAAGCCAAGCTTGGGGCAGTGATGGTGGGACTTACTGAAACACTACTTAAAGAAGGACTTCCTACCACCGGGTAGCAATCTGCAACAAAAGGGCAATCCCCTATCTCACCCGAAGAGCTAAATTTGCCGAGAAATAAATCAATTCCTTCGGCACCAAAACTCCATGTCCTGCCAGCCACAATATACCCTCTATCATAGGTTTGGGCAACAGAAATGCCCCAATCACGATCTGCTCCCCCCACAGCTTTTGCCCAGGTTAAATCCCCAGAGGGATTAAATTTGACAAGAAATAAATCAAATACTCCAGCCCCAAAACTCTCTGTCGCTCCAGTTACAATATATCCTCCGTCAGAGGTCTGGGCAACAGAATATACAAAATAACAAATTCTTCAACCTACAGATTTAGCCAATGTTAAATCCCCGTATGAATTAAAAAATACAAGAAATAAATCAGAGAAACCAGCGCAAAAACTCCTTGTCTCTCCAGTTACAATATACCCTCCGTCTGAAGTCTGGGCAACAGAATTACCATCATCATAATCTACTCCTCCGACAGTTTTCGCCCAGGTTAAATCCCCGGAGGAATCAAATTTTCCAAGAAATAAATCAATCCAACCGGCGCCAAAACTATCTATCCTGCCAGTTACAATATACCCTCCATCAGAGGTCTGGACAACAGAACTGCCATAATCATAACCTGCTCCCCCGATGGTTTTCATCCAGGTTAAATCCCCGGAGGAATTAAATTTTGCGAGAAATAAATCACGGTTACCGGCGCCAAAACTCCATGTCAAGCCAGTTACAATATACCCTCTGTCTGAAGTCTGAGAAACAGAACTGCCTAGATCATAATCTGATCCTCCCACAGTTTTCGCCCACGTTAAATCCCCATAAGGATTAAATTTGCAAAGAAATAAATCATAGTAACCAGCACCAAAACTCCATGTCATTCCCGTTACAATATATCCTCTGTCAGAGGTCTGAGCAACAGAACCACTCCAATCATTACTTGTTCCCCCCACAGTTTTCGCCCAGGTTAGCTCCCCGGAGGGATTAAATTTGACGAGATATAAATCTGAACTATCGGCGCCAAAACTCCTTGTCCCTCCAGTTACAACGTACCCTCCGTCAGTGGTTGGGGTACCAGACCCCCCTCCATAATACCTATCTGTTCCCCCCACGGTCAGAAGGAATTGTGTCTGTGCTGGGCACAACCCGGCAAAGAGAAGGAGGATCATTACTATGATTTGGACAGCATACTTGAGTCTGCTGGTCTTCTTCCAGCAGACGACTGAAGTCGTCTGTTCAATTGAGTTTCTCATTTCATGCCTCCTTTGTTATTTTTTATATAAAATATACAACTATTATTTCAAATATACAATTCGTTTTGTTATTTGTTGCCCTTCGTTTGTCGTTGCTCGCACAAGATAGACGCCGCTGGAGATGGTTTCATCAGGTTGTCAGATGATAATAACCCCTGTCGCTTTGCGACATCCTCTTTATTAAAGGGTACTTCATCTGGTTTGCCTCCCTTAATAAGGGAGGTGGCTCCGATGTTGTCGGAGTCGGAGGGTTTATTCCAAACCAATCTCCCTTGCAAATCGAATATCTCCACTGTTGCATAAACAATTGAACGTAACTTCTTTTAAGCATTCTTGAAAAACATTCTACAATATCTCCATATTCCACATAAATCTTCGTTCACCTTGGGCAGTAATAGCGGTTAATATCGGTTTCCTTTCTCTTACTATGCTGGTTGATATGGTAATCATTTGGGATAATTTTTTCAGTGCGATATCAGCTTCATGTTCCGTTTTGGCGTGGACTTCCGCAAGCACTTGCCCTTTACTGATCTTGTCTCCGCGTTTCACTGGGAAAACCAAACCTACGGATGGGTCAATTTTGTCATCCTTTTTTATTCTACCTGCACCTAATTCCACCGAAAGCATTCCAATTCCGCATGTATCAAAACCGTATATCCAACCGTTTGTGGATGCCAAGAGCTTTTTTACAACCGGCGCTTGAGGCAAAACTGACAGGTCATATATAACCCTAACGTCCCCTTCCTGTGCAGCAATCATTTTCCTGAGAGTTTCAATGGCAGTACCTGAATTAAGAGTTTCTTTCAACATGCGTTTGCCTTCAATTAGGGAATTGGATACACTGGATAGTCGTAACATAATAGCTCCCAAAGTCATAACAATTGTGTTGAGGTCTTTTGCTCTTTTATCACCTCTAAGGTATTCTATTGCCTCTTTAACCTCTAATGCATTACCCACAGCGTAGCCTAAGGGTTGGTTCATATCGGTTAATATTGCTGCTGTATTTAAGCCATAGTGATTAGCCACTTCAACAAGAGACCGAGCAAGGCGTCTGGACATACGCGCAGTTTTCATAAAGGCACCATTGCCAAATTTTATATCCAGAACCAGAGACTTTGCGCCTACAGCAAGCTTTTTGGAAATAATGCTTGCTACAATTAGTGGAATGGAGTCTACAGTTGCGGTAAGGTTTCTTATTGCGTATATTTTCTGGTCGGCTGGCACAATCGATCGACTTTGTGCTGCAATAAACACTCCTACATCTTCTAAAATTTTTAAACACCTTTTAAGTGACAAATTAGCCTTAAATCCTGGTATAGATTCAAGCTTGTCAATTGTTCCGCCGGTATGACCCAGTCCTCGTCCCGAAATCTTAGGTACTGAAGCTCCTGCAGCTGCGACCATGGGACAGACAATAAGACTCACTTTATCGCCTACACCTCCTGTGGAATGTTTGTCCACCGTGGGCTTATCAAACTTGCCAAAATCTAGTTTTTGTCCACTTTCCACATATGCTTCAGTCAGAGCTAATAACTCGTGCCTATCCATTCCGTTAAAATACACAGTCATCAAAAAAGCCGACATTTGATAGTTTTCTATACGACCCTTGACAAAATCTGCAACAAAATCTTTGATATCCCTCGATTTTAAAGAATGTCCCTCTCTTTTATTTTTTATAATTTCAACCGGTAACATTTCTCCTCCTATTTTATAACTTGCTAAAATTATATTACATTATTTTTTTAATGCAACTTAATATATGCTAAATTAAATTATTATTTTTCTAATACAAAATATTACCTTATAAGAGTTTGCAAGTTTAAGTCTATGAAATCCAAAAACATTCGAGTGTAAATTTGAAGTATTATTTTTGCGGCTAAATTAATTTCAACATGTTAGAAATTAATACATTTAAATAATATTAATTACTAATTATGTAAACTTATAAAGTTTAAAATCTAAATTGCATTAATAAAGTTAATTCTTGCATCCAACACAGTCAAAAAGTATTATTAATTCATATTTAAACAAGGGGGTAACTTTGAGAAATTTAATGATTTTCTTAATCGTTTCCATGATTTTTGTCATGCTTTTAATCGGTTGTGGCAGTGAGGACAAACCTCCAGCAATAGAACCACCAACTGTTTCAGCCATAGCATACCAGACCTCGATCTTAATACATTGGGATGACTCACCTCAGGCTAATAAAGATGATTTTAGAGGTTATTTGTTATATATAGCCCATAAAGATCTTGACACACTTTCCGAAACGGCATTAGATACATATAAAATATGGGTCGATCCGATGCCAGATAGTTCGTATTCTATGAGAGACTATAAAGGTGAACCGTTGGTAATGACTGCTATTTATTGGTTTGGAGTTAGAGCGGTTCGGCGTCCTAAGGATAATGATACGCTTTCTCCTCTGGCGATATATGATACATCACCAGTTAAACTCAACGATTATAAGATTTACAATTTCGCTTCAGATTCAATTTGTGCATTCATATTCAAGGATCAAACTGGCATATATTCTACCGATACTCACTCTGAGCCTGACATATATCTCGATGGTAGTGGTTCGGAACTTGTGCTGAAAAGTCCACATCTGGCAGGTATTGCATGGACTAATCAAACAAAATTTAAAGAACTACCAGAAACCGAGCTTGATAGTATCATAATCGTAAGCGATACTCTCTGGGCAGATACTTCAGTTGTGGCATTTAGAAAAACTATTGCGATTAAGACTGGCGATAATCACTATGCTATTATCAATATTGTTGATAGCAGACAAAGTGCTGAGGAAAAATACGTTAAGTTTAAGTACAAATATCAAACGAAGCCGTTTTACCCGAAATTTTAATTAAAAAATTCATACCGTTAAAAGGAACTTATATGTCGGAAAAAATAATTTTTGTTTCCACTGAGGTTAATCCATTTGCCAAAGTGGGTGGTCTCGCTGATGTGGCAGGTGCACTTCCCAAGGCTATTTATAATCTTGGTGCGGAAGTTTATGTATTCATGCCGTATTACGGAGATATTCAGGCTAAGTCGAAGGAGTTGAATATTGAACCTGCTAACATCTCAGGTATTCCGATCGATCTTGGGGCTGAAATCGAGACATTCGAGCTTTACAAGTCAAATTTGCCTGATTCATCTATCCCTATCTACTTCATCCGCAGTGAAAAATACTTCGACCGAATGGGAGTGTATCTCGATCCCAAAACCAAGAAAGCGTTTTCAGATACTGCGGAGAGATTGATCTTCTTTTCCCGAGCGGTTATCGAGGCTGTTTCCGCTTTGAAAATCAAACCGGACATCCTTCATGTTAACGATCACCACACAGCGCTATTGCCTATGTATCTGAAAAAACTGCCAAATATTCATTATAACTGGCGAAACACTAAATCGCTCCTTACGATTCACAATCTGGCTTATCAGGGTGTGTTCCCAAGATCGATCATAGATACAATTGGTTTAGGACATAGTCTGTTTTATCCTGAGGGTCCTTTTGAATTTTATGGCGATGTCAATTTCCTGAAAATCGGTATTATTTTTGCCGATGCTGTGAATACTGTTAGCGAGAAATATTCGCAAGAAATACAGACCGCAGAGTTCGGCAGCAAACTTGACGGTGTCCTGAAAGTGAATTCAGGGAAACTCTTCGGAATAATTAATGGCGCTGATTACAACGAATGGGATCCTCGCACCGATTCATTCATACAGTATAATTATTCTGCCGAGGACTTATCCGGCAAAGTTAAAATGAAGGAAGTGCTCATAGAAAATGAGTTTAAACTTCCCTTCAACCAGAACTTACCTGTGGTCGGGATGATAAGTCGGATGGCTGCACAGAAAGGATACGATATTCTCTCACAAGCAATCCCCGATATTATGAAGCTTGATATTCAGTTCACTATTTTGGGTTCTGGGCAACCTGAATATGAAAGAATGATGCTCGATGCAGCGAGAATGTATCCCGACAAGATGGGAGTATTCATAGGATTCAACAACAAACTTGCACACATTATAGAAGCTGGTGCAGATATGTTCCTTATGCCATCGAGGTTTGAGCCATGTGGTCTTAATCAGATGTATTCGATGAGATACGGCACAATTCCTGTTGCAAGACGAACAGGCGGAATAGCTGATTCGGTAATCGATGTGACGCAAAAACCAATTGTTGGAACCGGTTTTTTATTTAACGACTATACCTCGGATAAGCTTTACGATACAATCGTGAGAGCAGTTTCAGCATATCAGGACAGCAAGAAATGGAAGAAAATAATGCTCAGAGCAATGGGTGAGGATTTCTCCTGGGATGTATCAGCAAGAAAGTATTTAGAGCTTTATAGAAAAATCATTAATAATCGCATTTAAACTGTAATAATAATTGACAATTGCGATTTTGTGGTAAAATATGATTGTTTAAAACACTGGACTTAGTTAAGGATATTTTGTTATTCTTTCAAACGATTCTTTAACAATGAAATTTTTTATTCTCATAGAAAGGAAATGTGGCTATGTCGGAGAAAGTTGGACGCACAGTTAAAGTTGCAGGTCCTCTGGTTGTGGCTGAGAATATGTCCGGGACAAGAATGTACGACGTTGTAAGAGTTTCCGAGCAGAAACTTATCGGTGAAGTTATAGAACTTAGAAACGATCTCGCATCCATTCAGGTTTATGAGGAAACCGGCGGAATCGGTGTTGGAGAGCCGGTTTATTTGACTGGAGCACCACTATCGGTGGAATTGGGACCGGGACTTATTACGTCGATTTTCGATGGCATTCAGAGACCATTAGCACAAATTGTTAAAGAATCTGGCGACTATATTCATCGTGGGATTTATATCCCCGGGCTTTCCAGAACTGCAAAATGGCATTTTGTGCCCACTAAATCTCCTGGAGATAGCATTGTTGAAGGTGATATCATTGGTACTGTGAAAGAAACAGAGATTGTTATGCACAAAATTATTGTTCCTCCCGGAGTTTTCGGAGTTATCGAGGATATAAAAGAGGACGATTTTACTGTAACAGATACAATTTGTATAATAAAGGATGATTCCGGTGAAAATTTGGAATTACCAATGATTCAAATTTGGCCTGTTCGAGTTCCCAGACCGTATCGCAGTAAGCACAAGCCTACAATACCATTAGTGACTGGACAGCGAATTATAGACACTTTTTTTCCGGTTGCCAAAGGTGGCACAGCATGCGTTCCTGGACCGTTCGGATCTGGTAAAACAGTTATACAGCATCAGCTTGCAAAGTGGTGTGACGCTGAGATAATTGTCTATGTGGGCTGCGGAGAACGCGGTAACGAAATGACAGATGTTCTAACAGAATTCCCCGAACTTATCGACCCAAACTCTGGAAGACCGCTTATGGAACGTACCGTATTAATTGCTAACACTTCCAACATGCCTGTTGCAGCTCGAGAGGCATCGGTTTATACAGGAGTAACCATTGCAGAATATTTCCGCGACATGGGTTATTCTGTTGCTTTAATGGCGGATTCAACCTCACGGTGGGCTGAGGCTATGCGCGAGATATCAGGTCGACTCGAGGAAATGCCCGGTGAGGAAGGCTATCCGGCATACTTGGGCAGAAGAATTGCCGAGTTTTATGAAAGGTCTGGATTCGTTCGTACACTTGGTTCGGATGATAGAATTGGTGCATTGTCGATTATTGGTGCGGTTTCTCCACCGGGTGGCGACCTGTCTGATCCTGTTGTGCAGTCGACACTCAGAGTGGTCAGAGTTTTTTGGTGCCTTACCGCAGAACTGGCGTATCAACGGCATTTCCCTGCTATTTCCTGGCTCAATAGCTACTCTCTTTATCACGATAATCTCGATCCATGGTTTATTGAAAATAATGGGGAGGAGTTTATTGTGCTGAGAAACTATGCATTGGCGCTATTACAGAAGGAAGCAGAACTCGAGGAAATTGTAAGGTTGGTTGGTGCAGAATCGCTCCCAGAAAGCGACAGACTGATTCTCGAGGTGGCTAAATCGATTCGAGAGGATTATCTTCAGCAAAATGCATTCGATATCAACGATGCGTATTGTACCAGCAAGAAACAGAAATTACTGCTCGATCTTATACTTTTCTTTGAGGTTGAAGCAAAGCGAGCTCTCGATGCCGACATTCCTTTCGATAAAATTGCATATCTTCCGCAAAGAGAGCTTATTGCAAGAGCAAAATACATAAAAGAGGATCTAGTTGAAAAGGAATACTCCAACATAAAAGAGAAAGTCAAAGAGGGTATCGATAAGCTAATCATCGAACACAAAGAATAACTTCATTTGAGAATGAAAGACCTTCATAAATCTACAAAGATTGTTACGGTATATAGTTGGGATATACGAAATAAGGTTCGGATATAAACAAGTTATGCGAAAAACCAATAGATAGGAGGTAAAACCATGAATTCATCAGATAAGCAGAAAATAGTTGCCATAATGAAAGAGAACTCTCTCCATGCCTACCTTGCTACATGCGATGGTGATCAACCGAGCGTTCGTCCAGTATCTCCGATAGTCGAAGATAATATGTCTATCTGGGTAGCGACTTATTGTACTTCTAGAAAAGTAAAACAGATACGGCAGAATCCCAAAATTTGTCTTACTTTTGTGGAGCTACCTCGTGGTGATAAAGCTGCGACAGTCATCGGTGAAGCAAAAATAATCCCAAATTTGGATGAGAAAAAGAAAGTATGGGATCTGGCTACTTTTGATTTATCGGTATTTTTTCCGAAAGGTCCAGACTCTAACGTATTTTGCTTGCTGAAAATTGTCATCGAGAAGATCGAATGGAGAGAAAGTTGGAGAAGTAAAGCAAAAATTTATGAGCCCGTTCAAGAATAAGCAGAGATTCGAGCAATGAAGGAAGATTACAGCCTTTCGCCTAACAAAACGTTCTGGTTACGGTGCTTCGCACCTTTGCCCAAAACCAACTTTGCAGAACTTCAGATATGGTCGGTACGTTAGCTGAAATTTTAATTAACAAAATATAATAAAATTAAGGAGTTGATTGTTTAAAGAAATGTTAAAAAGGGTATCGATAAGCTAATCATGGAATACAAATAATAACTTTATTTGAGAGTGAAGGAGTCAAGAATATTATAAATAATGTTTGCCATCTTTTTTCTTACCCAACTTTCTTTCGGAGATGAAAATCAATTTGTAAAAGAAAATGGACTTCCAATAGATAATTATAAAACCTCTAATATCCCCTGGGAAACGTTGCTCGGCGAAAATATGAGTTTCAGAGGATAATCTTCCTTGACTTTTTCTCGATTAGTAAACATTAATACTTAGAAAAGAGATCAGATCATGTCCTGAATATTCGGCAGAATGCAATCTCCCGCGCCATAGAGATGGTCTCCAGCTTAATGGGAAAGGCGTTACAGGGAATTGTCGAAGGCAAGGAACAGCGCGAAATATGGAGTGTATTGTGAGATGTGGGTGGTGGAGGTGGTGTGAGATGGTTTAGAATCGATGAATATTATGGAGGTATACATAATGAATACAACAAAAGAAACAATGTTAAAAATCATAGAAAGCCAGCCAGATGACAGCACTTATGACGAAATCCTGCGCGAATTGGCTTTTGCACGAATGATTGAAAGGGGAATTGCCGATTCCGAAAACGGACGCACAATTTCCAGTCAGGAGATGAAGCAGAGAATTGAATCGTGGCAAGAATAAACTGGACAAGAGAAGCTGAACATTGGCTCAAGGAGATTTATGACTATATTGCTGCCGATAATCCAGAAGCAGCTGTGAATATAGTCCATCTGATATATGAAAAAGTCCAGTTGCTCAAACGCTTTCCGAACATGGGTTATCGCTATCTACCGATACAAGGAAGAAAAATTAGAATAATTATCTTGGGTCATTATCGCATTGCATATTTAATCAAAGAGAATGAGGATATAGATATCCTCGGAGTTTTTCATGGAGCAATGGAAATCGATCGATATTTGGAATGACAGCGTAGGATATGTGTAGTGGAGGTGATGTAAAAGTTGAGCAAGCAAAGTAGATATATACGAAACGGAATTCGTATAAACCTTCTAATTGGGAGTTTATGCGAAGTAGGATTTGGATGTAAACGAGTTAAGTGAAATATCTGAATGGCTTTTCAATACGGAGGTGTCCATGAGTACAATAATATTAAGGAAAAAGACCAAACAAGTTCTTGAATTTCTTGAGAAGTTGCATAATCACATTATCTCAAGCCCACAATTTCGTAAAAATACAGCTAATAAATTTGAAACACAGGTTCAGGCGGAGTTACGACCAATTATATTAAATTATTTGGTGAATTATTTTAAAGCCCATGGATATAAAGATCCGATGAAAAAGGCGTATTCATCATTTTACTGGGAAGGACAAGAAGGAGAGTACGGCAAAAAACGAGGGACAACATTTGGCGCCAGAAACTACCCGGATTTCATAATCACATCACCATACTTAATAGCAATTGAATACAAACAGAGTATGAATGGAGGATTAGTAAAACAAGGAATTGGCCAATCCATTATGCACACGGTGAGTAAAGATTTCGATTTTGTTTATTATTTATTTCACGATCAGAATAAGAATAGGAAGATTGCGGAAAGTATCACCGCAGATAGTGAGAAATTCATATTAGATACAATTTGGAAGGATTTTAACGTTTTCATGAAGTTTTACCCGAATAATTGACACTACGTATAACAGCATGTTTGTGGCTCACTTCATTCGCCCAAATGCCTTCGGGCTTCACAAACAGCGGAAACGTTATCTGTAAATCTCGTGCAAAAAAGGTGCAAATAAAAGTAAAAGTAACAGGAGGCTAAGATGACTAAAATAATTATCTCTTTTTCTATCGATAACAAAACTGTGAGTGTGGAACAAGAGATCAAAACGGGAGAAGACTTAAAAGAAGTTATTGAGAGACTTCTTCTAGAAATAGAAAATATTGGGGTGGGTGATAAGGCCACATCTGGACAGATGCGCGCACTGTATGGTAAGGCCCTTGATCAAGCGTGGAGCAAGGAGAAAATCAAAGAGTTCCTTGAAGCTAAATTTGGCACATCGGATGAGAATGAAATTGTAGGTAAAGTTGATAGATTTGAATTTTCCCGTCTCATCGACGAGATCGGCGGAGCTATTGAAATTCCCGGAAAAGCTACATTTGCCCAAATGCGCACCTTATGGGGTAAAGCTTTAGATAAGGGGTGGAGTAGAGAGAAAGTAAGGAAATTTCTAGAGGAGAAATTAGGAACAAGTAGAGAAGAGGAGATCGTAGGCAAGATAGATAAGGACACATTTTCTTACATAATTGATGAAGTGGAAAATATATAATATGTATCATCCATCACAGAATAAAATGCCGACTTCAGCTAACACAGTGTTTGTGGCTTACTCCGTTCGTCCAAATCCAGCCTAACGGCAGTACTTCATATGCCCGCGAAACGTTATACGCAATCACCTGCGGAGTGTATTTTGTCAGGATAATGACGAAATATGGACAAACAATAACGAAAACGATTGTGTATATGAAATTGTGAACGACAGGCTTTAGCCTACCGGGAAAACCACAAAACAGGAATGTACGAGATGCGAGATGCGCCCTTTTTTCGCTGACGACTGCTCTGGGCGGAGGTGTGCTTTGCCGAAACTCACATACCTGCTGGCGATATTTTCGGTAGGTGGAATAATGATAGCTCACTATACTATATTGAAGACGAATCCAAGTTGCGATTTACCCCATTCGAACACACGAACCGGACTCTTTTAAGAATGGTAAGTTACATTAAAAAAATCGAGAATATATGAAAACCACAATCGTGAAAAAGGCAATTATCATTTTATTCATTGTGGGGCTTGCACTGCATATCTTTCTCGCGGCAAAATCCTGGATTGGTGGAGACCAAGCGCATTTGCTGAGGCTGGGAATGAAACTTGCTGAACACGGAAAGATAGAACCATTCGGTAAATTAGCCACAGGAGTCGGTTTGAATGTTGGGTGCCTGTTACAGTTTCTTGTTGGGATCCCTTTGAAAATTTATCCGCATTTTCGCTCACCGATGATACTGATTATATTGTTTCATATTATGGCATATTTCCTATTGAGTAATGTCTTTCGAAAGATTTTCGGCGAGAAGGGATTGTTAATGTTCACAATCATATACTGGATGTCACCACTCAGGATTTACAACTCCGGATTCTTATGGGAACCTTCCTATATTTTCCTTCCCGCCGCGGTGCATCTGTGGACTTCATTTAAGATGAATGAAAAAAGGAATTTTTGGCTGTCAGCATTGCATTTTTTCATATTGATTTGCGCAATGCAAATACATAACTCATTTCTTGTTCTTATCCTGGCAACAGGATTTCTTGTTGTTAAAAAGAAAATAAAAGTAAATCCATTCGGAGCAGTAATAGGCATAGTTGCCGGATTAGCGTATTTTATACCAGTTATACTTGCGGTTGTGGAAGGAAATATGCCACCACCAATAAAAGAATCTGCGGGATATCTCGGTAAGAGCCTCGTAATGGTTTGGCCCTTCCTGAAAGGAATATTTTACTGGTTCAAGCTTGGCTGTTTTGACATGGTTCATCCTCTGATAAAAACCACGTTTGAAACAACAGTAATGAAAGTCGTTATATATATTTTGCAGGTTCTCAGTGCGATGACGGTTCTTATTGGTATATATGCCTCGTTGAGGTATTTCCGACCACTTTTTTTTAAAAAGTTTAAAGCAGAGGATAAACTAATTCCTTTGGAAGAAAAATGGCTAAGACAATATGCACTTTTTACCTTCTATTCCTTGATGATTTCAGCTGCGCTTTCACCCACAGTTCTGCAGAGCTGGCAAGTTATGGTAGCCTTACACGCTGGGGGAATTCCTGTAATCGTTTTCGGATTGATACTTTTGAAAAGAATCCATTCTTCTTGGAAAAGAACTTCTATTCTGGCAATATATATTGTCCTTGAGATATCTATAATTTTAGCTGTGGGTTTCGGTCAACCTAGATTTAACCGTCAGGAAAACATACCCAAATGCATCAAACCTAACAAAGATAGCGAATTGTTGAAAATAATTCCTTATGCTCGATGACTTAATCGAAAGAATAAACATTAATAGATATTAAAAATTCCGAACCCGTTAAATTCGTCGTGCGCTATAATGGTATGTCAAACAATCCCGACTGTATCGGGATTGCGTGAAGGTGG
>JAUWMV010000065.1 GCA_030613005.1 bacterium
AAGGAATGACGAGATTAGAGATAAGAATAGCTATGGCAAGGATCCATGTCCACCCAAGGACAAGAAGCATTAGAAAAGAAACATATGAACACCCTCTACTACAGCGAAAACCTGAAGATTCTCAGAAATAGAGTATATTTCCCAATAATTCTGTGGATTTATTTTACCTCGATCCATCTTTCAATTCGAAACGAGCGTAAAATATCACATTCAAAGATTGTGTAACTCGGTATTATCCAAATATTTATACACTCGAAATGTGTCATCTTAACTAATAAATTTCTAATTAAATGGTCTTTTTTTTCTTAGTCTCATTGCTATCAATTTTTGAACCAAATTGTAATTTCTTAGGATCCATTTTTTTATCAAATTTCAACGGGTCAACGAATATGTATGGAAGCTTTTCTATTTCGCTTCTTGATTCAAGTGGTCTCTCTTCTTGTTTAATGATCTCGAATTCACAATCACTGAACATCGAGTTTTCATCAACTCCAAGTTTCTCTCTTATGACGGGCAGGAATTCTTGATTTATCTCATATCCAATTGAGTTTCTTTGTAGCATCTTTACAGCTAATGAAGTAGTGCCGCTTCCAAGAAAAGGATCGAGAACTGTATCGTCAATGAATGAGAACATCTTAATAAGTCTGCGCGGCAATTCGACAGGGAACATAGCGAGATGTTTGTCCTGTTTTTCACCTGAGAAATTCCAATGACCTGTAAAATACTCGTTCCATTCGTCTCTGGTCATTCTGGATTGTTCCTTAATCTCCTTAATAACTCTTCTTGGCTTGCCATGCTTTTTGAAAATCAAGATGAATTCATAATCCAGCTTAAGTATCCCATTTCTTGGATAAGGATATGAACCCATTACGGTAGCTCCCCCTGTTGTGTTGCATGTAGTAACTTTCTGCCAAATTATTGCTCCCATATAATCATAACCAACAGTCTCGCAAAATCGTATGATTTCAGTTCTTATCGGTATGACCTTATAGCGTCCGTAATAAACAGATCGGGCAAATTGATCACCAATATTAATACATAATCTGCAACCGTTTTCTAAAACTCGATGGCATTCTTTCCATACAAGATTAAGGTTATTGATGTAGTTTTCATAGGAATCGTTGTAGCCTATTTGTTTTCCATTACCATAATCCTTCAATTGCCAGTATGGTGGGGAAGTTAAGATAAGCTGCACAAATTCATCCGATATTTCCTTCATACATCTTGAATCACCGATTATTATTTTATGAGTTGTTTTCATACGATTACACACAAAGGAGAAACGATTATCATTCAGGATTGTCTTGCTTATACTGTCATCTGAATTTTAATTTTTCCCCTAGTATTTGTCAAGCTTACAAATAATAAGATTACTAATTCAAAAAAAAGAGCCTCTCCTTATAGAGAGGCTCCAAGAATTCGCATATTTATTTCAGTTTACCTTGCAAGCGTGATAGTTCCAGAGCAAAGGACTTCCTCAGTTTTCTGCATAATAACTATCCACATATAAACACCTGGAGGAAGAGGATTGCCATCGTCGTCGAAACCATCCCAGGCACGGTCTTTATATTCTCTCGAATCTGTTAATTTTTCAATTACGAAACTACGAACCTCAACACCGTGCATATC
>JAUWMV010000045.1 GCA_030613005.1 bacterium
CCGCCTTTAAAAGTCAAGGTAATGGATAGCAATAAGAAAGAGATCGATGCTTTCATTATTGCAAACCCTGTTAATATCGGTTCTGCGAGTTATATCGAGCTATTCGTTGTGCCGGTCGACATGCTCAGTGGAGCTCGGTAGAAAACTAGGTAATCGGGCGTATCGAGAATTTAGTGTAATTAGAATATATCATGAATGGGTTACATGTTGCTTATGTGATTATTACCTTTCTACTTGCTGTTTATCTTACTCTGACAAGTAAGACAAATCATAAATTTGTCACATTTATTATCGTTTATTGGATCTTTGCAGCCTCTGTATTAAATACAGAATATTTTATCATCGATACGCCGGCTTTGCCATTTGATTTGCAGCCTAATCGCCTAATACTTATATTTTTTTTCATATATCTTTTTACAACTTGGGCAATTGAGCATAAAAACAAGAGAACTACGACTGATAAGCCAAAGTTTGAAAGAATTTTATATCTTTACATATTTTTTTCAATAATCGTATATATGATTCATACAATAGACATACTGACTTTAAAAGACTCGATTGTGAATGTTACTCATATTTTTACTTTCCTTGTAATTTATTTAGTACTTAGAAGTAGAGCAGACCAGGAAATGATAAAGGTTTTCGGTAAGTCGTTATTAATTGTCTGTATTGTTTCAAGTCTGATTGGGATATACCAATTTTCGGTCGATCCACTGTTCTTTAGATTTGGTTCTCAAAGAATAGCTTTTGCTGGTTTCTTTAGAGCCAATGGTATCTACAGTTCAGATCATATACAAGGTTATTTTCTGACATCAGGAATTGTTCTGGCATTGTTTGTGTTCCGTAGAAAGTTAGTGAAGTTTGCTCTCATTAGTTTATTTCTACTTGGAATAATATTATGTTTTCACAGAATGAGTTATATCATAACCATCATGCTATTTAGTCTGTACTTCATTGGACTCAAGAGAAAGCGAATTTGGTTGATTGTTACAGGTAATGTTGCTATTGCGATCCTTTTATTTCGCCTCGCTCCGCTGCTTGGTCCTAATTTAAGTGAAATTGAAAGTTCAGCAGTAGTTCAAGAAAGATTATTGGTAGATTCAATGACGGATAGAGGAAAATTTGCTAGGATAGTCTTAGACAATATTTCGCAAAGTTGGCTTATTGGTTTTGGCGGGACAAAAAGTGAGGTATATTATCATGGGATGGCGAGAACTGTATTGGATGAAGAGTGGGCAACTGGTCAAAGAGGAGGAATACATAATTTGTATTTACATGTTATGTTTTTTGAGGGTATCCCTGCTGCAATTCTATTTAGTCTATTCTTGATTTCCGCAGTTTGTTTTTTTTGGAAATCAAAAAAGCTTAAACATATGTTCTATTTTATTCCACTGTTTGAGGTGATGAAGTATATTGTGTCAAATCTAACAAATACAAATTTTATGAGTGCCAATATAGGTTTACTCTTGGCGATTTACTTAGGCATTGGTGTTGCTGTTTGTCAAAAAAATATTGATGCTGATGAATTAATAGTAAATGCGACGAAGAATGAATATAAGAAACATAGGTTTTAAAAACATCACAAAAGGCAAAAAATCCAAACAAGTGGCCGCTCTGTATACTTCCATGACCTTAGGCATAATAATTGGTATCGGTGTTAGTATACTCAATACGAGATTGCTTGGACCTCAACAGTATGGTGATTTGAAATTCTTGCAGAGTTTATTTATATTTGTTGTGACATTTCTAACTTTAGGGGTATTTGTATCCGGCAGCAGGCTTTTAGCACAAAGAAAACATAGAAATATAAAACATGAACTAATTGGGACTTTACTATTATTTGCTACGATTGTTTCTTTTGCACTAATAATTGCGCTTTTTGTATTTTCTTTTTTTGAAGAACGAATATTTAATAATGAACTTGGTGGAATAATACGGATATTTTCACCTCTATTGTTCGTGTTTCCATTTCAGTTATGTTTACAGAATATTATGCAGGGCGATAACCGCATCTATGTTTTATCTGTTTTCCAAATTGCCCCACGAACATTATATCTAGGAGGTGCGATTGCGTTTAATTACTTTGTTCCGCTGTCACTGACTTCTGCTTTAGCAATTCAACTCGTAATGTTTTCAGTAGTAATCATTGCAATGATAGTTTTATTTAAGCCAAAGTTTGAAAATCTGAGGAAAAACATATCTATTGTTTGGCAGGAAAACAAAACTTACGGTTTCCAGGTCTATATTGGGTTTTTAACTGGTGTTGCTACTAATCAATTAGGTGGGCTTTCTATTGGCTACTTTATTGATAATACAAATGTCGGTTTTTTTTCTTTAGCATTAACAATCACAATGCCTTTGGCTATGATTCCAAATGCAGTGGGCACTACCTTTTTTAAAGATTTTGCAAATAGAAATTCTATACCTGAAAAATCAACGAAAGTCACTGTCATTTTTTCAATCTTTGCGTTACTGGTTTTTCTCTTAGTAGTCAAGAGAGTAGTTCTACTCTTATATACTAAAGAGTATATTGAGGTTATCCCAATGGTGTATATACTCTCTTTCGGATGTGTTTTTCATGGCTTAGGTGATTATATTAATAGGTTTTTGGGAGCACATGGCAAAGGAAAAGAGATACGGAATAATAATTTTGCGATCTGTATCGTTAATATTTTGGGGTATACAATATTGACATATGCACTTGGTGTTATTGGTGCAACTATCACAAAGTTAATTGCAAGTTTAACTTACCTCTGCATGATGTATTATTATTATAAGAGATATCAACAAAAATTATTAAATTGTGTCACCAAGAATAGATGAGACACTACAAATTGACATTAAAAGAGATATCTTGTCCTGTTTGCCATTGTACAGAAGTCCATATCTTGTACTCGGTAACAAGTGAAGAGGCTGTTTATCACGTGTTCAAAGATGTGGAAGATCAACGCTTTCTGCAGTTGAAGTCGCATATCGAAACACTCTGGCAGCGCCAGACTTGCGATGTCGTACGCTGTGTCAATTGTCGGTTCTGTTTTGCATATCCCTATGTTGCAGCCGATAAGAGATTTTACGAATTAGTGTATAGCCGATCCTTTTATGCTGGTTGGAAATGGGAGTACCAGATAACTTATGAGATACTATATGATATGGTGATTCACAGCAACCAAAAGAACTTGAAACTGCTAGAGATTGGTTCAGGCGACGGTGCCTTTGTTAAAAAAGTTAGCCCCGAGTTGATACCAAAGGAGAATGTATTGTGTACTGAGTACTCGAACTACGGTAGAAGTGGAATCAATAGATATGGTATCACATGCTTATCAAAAGATATCAGGGAAATAAACTCCATTGAATATAAAGGGAATTTTGATGTAATCTGCATGTTTCAGGTACTCGAACACATGAATGGTATAGATGCTTTGTTTGAACACTTAAATTGGCTCACAAGAAAGCAGGCAACCCTTTTCATCGCTGTTCCTAATTTTAAACAGAGAGAGTTTTATGATATAAATGGGGTCTTAGAAGACATTCCGCCTATGCATATAGGTCGTTGGAATAAACGATGTTTTGAGACGATTGCTAAGCGTCATGGTTGGATTGTTGCAAAATATGAAATTCAACCTCAAGGCTTTGTATCGAAAGCAATTAGATTTGTGCTATTCCGTTATGAATGCAACTATACATTAGTAAAACAAATTAGGCGAATTCGAGTTCGTCCTATTCGTAGACTTCTAAAAGCGATGTGGCTCAGTTTATGCGTGTTGGCTTCTCTGCCAGCAATAAATGCCTTAGGATCAAGCAAACTTGGAGTTTCCCAGTGGGTACACTTAAGAAAAGTATAATACCCATTAAGTTTTTGAGAGAGCAACTTGGCAGATGTGCTATTGAAATAGCTTATCAAAACCATAATGGAATTGGAGTAAGAAGTAAATTCCGAAAATTACTTGCAAAGCGTTTGGTAGAAGAAATAAAGAGGTGATATTATGGCCACAAAGGCAAGCCAGTTGAATAATCAAAGCATACTAATTACTGGAGGGACTGGTTCTTTTGGTAATAACGTGGTAGAAAGACTGTTGTCAGACTTTACACCAAAGGAAATTATCGTTTTTAGTCGTGATGAGAAAAAACAATTTGATATGCGCAATAAATTCAGAAGTCCAACACTGCGATTTATAATTGGCGATGTGAGAAACAGAGAAACTGTATTTAAGGTGATGAGAAACATTGATTATGTTTTTCACGCGGCTGCCTTGAAACAGGTACCAACTTGTGAATTTTTCCCCAATGAAGCAGTGGAAACCAATATTCGCGGAGCCTTCAATGTACTAGATGCCGCCGAAACATACGGAGTAAAGAAAGTGGTTGTTTTAGGCACAGACAAAGCAGTGTATCCGATTAATGCAATGGGGATGACAAAAGCTATAATGGAAAAGTTGATGATAGCGAAAGCAAGGCTTCAGAACAGTGAAACTATATTTTGCGGTGTTCGATATGGTAATGTAATGTATTCAAGAGGTAGTGTTATTCCTCTCTTTGTTGAACAGATTAAACGAAAACAGCAATTAACAGTTACCAATCCTGATATGACCCGTTTTCTTATTCCTCTTCCAGAGGCAATTGACCTTGTACTTTTTGCTCTTGAAAAAGGTGAAACAGGCGATGTGTTGGTGAGGAAATCCCCTGCAGCTACAATAAGGCATATTGCTGAAGCTATGATTGATATTTTTGACTATGACGATGGTATTAAAATTATTGGAATCAGGGAAGGTGAAAAGATGCATGAAACACTTGTAACCAGAGAAGAACTGATGAAGGCAGAGAGTTATGATAACTACTATATAATCAAGCACCTACGTCAGATTGACTACGATAAGTACTTCGTAAAAGGTGAAAATGTTACTTTGCCAGAAGAAGGTTATACATCCAAGAATACAGAAAGACTAACATTAGAAGAAACAAAAGGATTAATCTTATCACTTAGAGAAATACAAGGAGAGCTCAAATCAAGAAAAAGGTAGGTATCACGGGGCAGATAGGCTTCATCGGAACCCACTTAGCAAATTACATTAGAATGAAATCAGATGAGATGGTCCTTGTTCCGTTTGAAGATGATTTTTTCAAAGATAGAGAACAACTAAAGGACTTTGTAGCACAATGTGATAGTATCGTCCATCTTGCCGCAATGAATCGTGGTAACCCCGCAGAAATATATAACTGCAATATTGATTTAGTGAAAAGACTAATTGATGCTGTAGAAGAAACCAAACATAGACCTCACATTATATTTTCTTCATCCCTCAAGGAAAAAAGAGATGATCATTATGGCAGGTCCAAAAGAGAAGGAAGACGGTTGCTTGAAAAATGGGCATTGAAAAATCACACAAGATTTAAGGCTCTAGTAATACCGAATGTCTTCGGACCTTTTGGGAAGCCATTCTACAATTCTGTGGTAGCAACATTCTGTCATCAATTGACCCATAACCTTGAACCCAAGATTGATGTTGATGCTCATTTAGAATTGATCTATATTAACGACTTGGTTGATATCATTCATAGTGCGCTAAAAGAAGATTGCAAGGAGATGTGTGTTCGGGTTAAGCACACAGCAGTAGAAAAAGTAAGCGAAATACTGAGCAAACTATGTGAATTCAAGACTTTTTATTTAGAAAAAAATATTGTTCCGAATTTATCATCATATTTTCAAGTATGTTTATTCAACACCTTTAGATCATACATCAATAATGACCACTATCCGGTTTATCTTGATTTGCATACTGATCAACGGGGACATTTGGCAGAAATTATTAAGTCAAATATTGGTGGACAGATATTCTTCTCAGTTACGAAACCTGGAATCACAAGGGGTAACCATTTCCACAGAAGAAAAATCGAAAGGTTTTGTGTTGTTGAAGGAAAGGCAGTAATCAAGTTGAGAAGAATCGGAACTGAGGAAATAATCAAGTATTGTGTTACTGGAAACAAACCATCTTTTGTTGATATCCCTGTGTTCCATACGCACAATATTACTAACACTGGAACGAAAGATTTGTATACGCTATTCTGGACAAATGAGTTTTTTGATCCAGAAAATTCTGATACCTACTATGAGGAGGTGGGATGAAATATCGAAAGAGTTCTTTGAAAGTCATGACTATCATTGGTACGCGACCAGAGATTATTCGTTTGTCGCGAATCATGGCGTTACTTGACCAGCATGTTAATCATATTATTGTGCATACCGGTCAAAACTATGATTATGAACTGAACGAGATTTTTTTTAAAAACTTAGAAATCAGAAAGCCCGATTATTTTTTAGAAGTTAATACTAACTCATTAGGAACTTTTTTGGGTGAAACACTCATTAAAAGTGAAGAGGTATTGAAAAAGGAAAGACCGGATGCCGTGCTCATTTTAGGTGACACAAACAGCAGTATTGCTGGCATTATGGCAAAGAGATTAAAAATCCCTATTTACCACATGGAGGCTGGGAATCGGTGTTTTGATCTTAATGTACCAGAAGAAATTAATCGCAGAATCATAGACCATATAGCAGATTTCAATTTAGTTTATACAGAACGTGCCAGACAACATTTAATCTCAGAAGGGCTTGCGCACAGAAGAATTTATCTTACTGGTTCGCCAATGTATGAAGTTTTGAATTATTATAAAAATAAAATTGACCAATCTAATATTTTACACAAATTAAAACTGTCGGCCAAAGGATATTTTATTGTTAGTATCCATAGAGAAGAGAATGTTGATAATCCTGACAATTTAAGTAAAATACTAACTATTCTCGATAAACTGGCTGTTAATTATGATAAACCTGTAATTGTATCAACTCATCCGAGGACAAGAAAGAGATTAGAAAACATTGATAATATGAAGATGAATCAATGCATAAAATTTTTAAAACCATTTGGTTTTTGTGATTATGTTCATCTTCAAAAAAATTCACTTTGTACTATTTCTGATAGTGGCACTATCAGTGAAGAATCTGCTATTCTATCATTCCCTGCAATTACATTAAGAAACGCCATAGAGAGACCAGAAGCTATGGATGCTGGTACAATCGTTTTGACGGGATTTGATATGAATACAGTGATGGATTCAATAAGCCTAGTGATGCATGAACTTTCTAATTCAAGGTATGAAGACATACCAATTGAATACAAAATTCACAATACTTCTTGGCGGGTCTTAAAGCTTATATTGGGAACTGCAAAACTAAGTAATAAATGGGATGGAATTGTTGAAAATAAATGATATTGGCATTATTTACAATGTCAATGGCACCAGTACAGCAGGAATAACTAAAAAGTCACATGCAGATAACGATTGTCGGTGATGCCTTTGGTTTCCCTAATGGTTACGGTGCAACTGCCCGCGTTCATGCCTACGCTAAAGGATTGACTGAAAACGGTGTTAGTGTCCATGTAATTTGCTTCAAGACCAGCGAACGAGCTGAATCAGGTATTGCTAATACTGAAACCCAAGGAGTTTATGACGGTATACCATTTGAGTATGCATGTGGAGCGACAGTTCGTGCCAATACGTTCTGGCTGCGTAGGTGGTTGGAGATTAAGGGAGCCTGGAGGTTTTGGCGTTTGATGCGAGAAATGAAGCGACATGAGAAAATCGACGCTATTATTTTATTTTCTAACTCTGTATCCTGGATTATTTTAACAGTGTTATTATCTAAATTAGTTGGGATTAAATGTATTCAAGAGAAAAGCGAGTTTCCCTTGGTATATCGCAAGAAGACAATTTGGCTTAAATTGTATGCCCCAATCTATACTCATACTATTTACAGACTCTTTGATGGTCTGATTGTGATATCTAGTCATCTTGAAAACTATTTCGCAAATCGTATTCGCAAGGGCGCGCGGATTCTCCGGATTCCTATTCTGGTGCAGGTACCCCGTAATAAATATGCCATGCAAACATCTGATAGAGGAAAACAGCGGATTGTCTATATAGGCAGTCTCCATCAATTGGGTGAGGTTTCTTCGCTGATTCAGATTTTTGCCACATTAGCAGATAAATACCTTAATTGGAATCTCCAGATTATTGGTGATGCACCAGTGACAGATATACTTGATCAGTTAAAGCAACTTGTGAACGATTTGCACTTGAATGGTCGAGTAGTGTTCACGGGAAGGGTTAAACGCTGCGAGCTGTCACGCTATTTAGCAGGCGCTAACGTGTTCGTTCTACCACGCTCATCAGGTGTAATTTCGCAAGCAGGTTTTCCGACCAAACTAGGTGAATATCTTGCTACAGGCAAACCAGCTGTTGTGACAAACACTGGTGATATACCGCTCTATCTTAAAGATGGTGTAAATGCCTATTTGGTACAACCCAACGATATTGAAGCATTTGCTCGACGGCTAAGATATGTTTTGTCTAACTTCAGTGAGGCGATGAAGGTTGGACGGAGTGGGCAGAAGATTGCAGTGCAATATTTCGATTATAAGGTTCAGACAAAAAGGATCATCGATTTTATTGGTATACTTAAACACGAAAAGGTAAAAAATGACTTGTGATATTCAAGGACGAAAGAGAATATTAGCCGATACCGATCAATCAAACCAAATCCGGATAATCATCACGGGCGATTTTTGTTTACACAAACGCATTGAAGAATTATGTTTAGCTGAGAAGTACGAAAAGATATACAATGATGTTTTACCAATGCTAAAGGACAAGGATATTTCAATAACGAATCTTGAATGTCCATTAACAACTGATGGTGATCCAATAAAGAAGGTAGGGCCACATTTGATCGCCCATCCGAATTGCGTGGGAGCTATTACCTATGGTGGTTTTGACATTGTTACCCTAGCCAATAATCATATCTTAGATTATGGTAAGAACGGTTTAAAGAATACTCTGCAGATATTAGAAGAAGCAGGCATTCATACAGTAGGAGCAGGCGAAAATCTTGATGATGCTTCCAAACCCTTATACATTAAAATAAAAAACAGGAAGATAGCGATTTTGAATTTTGCCGAACATGAATTTTCCATTGCAGGAGAAGATCAACCAGGTGTTAATCCTCTCGATATAGTGGTCAGTTACTATCAAATAAGAAAAGCGAAAAAGAATGCAGATATAGTTTTGGTAATTATTCACGGAGGGATTGAACATTATCATTTACCTAGTCCTAGAATGGTTATGATTTATCGTTTTTTCGCTGATTTGGGAGTATCGGCGATTCTCGGTCACCATAGTCATTGCTTTAGTGGCTACGAGATTTATAATGGTGTTCCGATATTCTATGGTCTTGGTAATTTTGTTTTTGATCGGAAGGATATGGATGACGCTTGGTATGAGGGATGCTGTATACAACTAACAATTACTAACGATAATGTAGGTGCTCTTGCTTTTTTTCCATATTACCAATGCAGAAATGAACCTGGTTTATTCTTGATGGATGAAGAAGAAAGGCTTAAATTCTTAAGGAAAATCGAAGATAGTCCCCGGATAATTCAGAACGCAAGTTTATTAAAAGAACATTGGATTAAGTTCTGTGATTCGAAGAAGGCTGATTATCTCTCTGTTTTACTGACTTTGAACAAGATCCAGAAACAGATGCTAAAAGGGGATATACTCACGAATCTGATTTTGAAAGAAAAGAAACTGTTAAGATTGCTTAATTTATTAAAGTGTGAAGCGCATAGAGATGTGATGATTGAAATAATAGAGAATACAGTTTTACAGAAGGACTGATCATGTTGGTAGGAATACACAAATGCCCGTATGGTAGATTTTCCAAATTCTTAGAGAGATATGAGAATATTCTTGACCACAACGGGATAGACCATATCCGCTTGGATGTGTGTCAACCTGATTTCTGGGAACAGATTTTGGAACTCGACCTTTTTATTTTCCGCTGGCTGCACTTGAGCGACAACTACCAGATAGCGAAAACTATTTTACCCATCATTGAATATACTATGGGTATTAAATGTTTCCCGAATAGGGTGACCTGGTGGCACTATGACGATAAGATACGCCAGTACTATCTTCTTAAACAACATAAGTTCCCAATTGTCGATAGTTGGATTTTCTGGGATAAGCAGGAAGCGCTCAAGTGGCTTGAAACGGCGCCCATGCCTGTAGTATTTAAATTAAAAGGTGGTGCTGGATCGAACAATGTAATATTAGTTAAGAATAAAACCAAAGCAAGGAAGTTGATCCGAATTATGTTTTCTCGTGGAATCAAGTCTGAGTGTATTCCTGATCACAGCGATATAAGATATAAGTATTTCAACCTCTGTAAAGTTCTATATCATTTCGGCGGTAATGTTCTTCGATATCTACGTGGACAAGGGTTTTCTCAATACTGGCAGATCCACAAGAACTATGTTCTATTTCAGAAGTTTTTACCAAATAACGATTTCGACACCCGAGTAACTATCATAGGGGATAGAGCATTCGCCTTCCGTCGGTTTAATCGAGATAATGATTTCAGGTCATCAGGTAGCGGAAAGATAAATTATGAGATGGATAAGATCGATGTTACATTCATAAAGAAGGCATTTGAGATATCGCAAAAATTGAAATTCCAGTCAATGGCATATGATTTCCTATATAATGAAGCGGGTGAGGTCCAGTGTTGTGAAATGAGTTACACGTATGATGATACTGCGGTGAAAAACTGTCCTGGTTACTGGGACACAAAATTGAAATGGCATGAAGGACATTATTGGCCTCAATATTTTCAACTCGTTGATGCTTTAAAACTTTCTGGTTTACTACAACCAGATATGGAATAATAAGGGAATTGGGGATATGAAGAAGAGCATTTGTTTCATTTCCCCTCATGCATATCCGCTTTTATTTCAAAAAGATCAGCGTCTTGCAGGCGGTGCAGAGCTTCAACAGGTTCTTATGGCCCAAGAGCTAAAAAAATACAATTTCGATATTTCCTTTATTGTTGCTGATTACGGCACTAAAGTCATCGAGTACGTCGATGGTATCAAAGTGATAAAATCGTCAGCCCAATATAAGGGAGGGAAATTCAAATATATACCAACATTGTGTGCCTTCTTTATTGCTCTTTGCAAAGCTAATGCCGAAATTTATTTTCTTCGAGGGCCCAGTTATCTACTTGGTATCGTAGGACTTTACTGTAAACTAAAGAAAAGAAAATTGGTTTTTTCTTCTTGTATAGACTACGAGAGTGATATACGACACTTAAGTGAGATGATGAGTAGAGTGAGTAGAACCTTCTATCTTCATGGTCTTAGATGGGCTGATGTGATAATTGTTCAGACAGCTCACCAGAAACATCAATTCAAGGAGAACCTTCGACTTGATTCAATCGTCGTGAAGAATCTTTACACTGTTAATTCAGATGTGCCAAAGAAAAAAAAGCCACCCATTGTATTGTGGGTTGGTACAGCTGCTGCTTGGAAAAGACCACATCTCGTGATAGAATTAGCTAGGGCACTATCTTCTGTGCGGTTCAGGATGGTAATGGCACCCGGTATAAATAAAGCGTTGCGTACGTTAATTGAGAAACAGGTAAAGGGAGTTGAAAATATAGAGTATTTCGGATTTGTGTCTTATGCTAGAATAATTGAACAGTACGCTCAGGCATCTATACTGATTAATACCTCCCGCTGGGAAGGTTTTCCCAATACATTTTTGCAGGCGTGGGCATACAAGATACCTGTAGTTAGCCTGGAGATAGATCCAGACGAAGTTATTTGCAGTAATGGGCTCGGTTTTCATTCGAGAACGTTTGCACAGATGGTTGAGGATGTGAGGTGTCTTTCTAGCAATGATAAGCTAAGATCAAAGATGGCGAACGATGCGAGGAGTTATGTCGAGAGAGAACATAATGTGATAAAAAATGGTAGATGCTTGGCAGCGATAATAGACAGGCTTTAGGGTATGAAGGTACTTCTTGTAAATAAATTTCTGTATAATAAAGGTGGTGATGCGATATGCACGCTTAATACAGGAGAGTTATTGCTTTCGAATGGCCACAAAGTTATTTACTGGGGTATGGACCATCCCTCTAATCCAGACTATCCACATAAGGAATTTTTTGTTTCGCACGTTGACCTGAATAAGCCGGGGAGTATTGGACGTAGAATCAATATCACGACGAATATCTTGTATTCATTTGAAGCCAGAGATAAAATAGAACGTCTTGTTCGTCTTGAAAAACCAGATATTGTACATCTCAACAACATCGTTCATCAAATCTCACCCTCTATACTACAGGTTTTCCGTAAATACAGGATTCCTGTAGTCATGACACTCCACGACTATAAGATGGTCTGTGCGTCATATTTAATGATCAACCATGGAAACATCTGCGAGGCGTGCAAGAATGGTAAGTACCACAAGTGCTTTCTGAAAAAGTGTGTAAAGAACTCCAGGGTGAAGAGTTTTGTTAATATGGTCGAGATGTATCTACACCATAGAATTCTCCACATCTATGATTCAATAGATGTGTTTATATCACCAAGTCTGTTTCTAAAAAAGAAATTAGAAGACATGGGTTTCAATAGAAAGATCATTCACCTGCCGAATTTCGTAGAGGATAATGGCGCCACACTGCCGCATAAAACCAGAGCCAACACAGTATTGTATTTTGGTCGCTTATCTTCGGAAAAAGGCATAAAAACATTGATTAAAGCAGTGCGAGGAATGGATATTGAATTGAGGATTCTTGGTGTCGGGCCATTTGAGAATACCTTAAAGCGATATGTTAAAACAGAGCGCATTTGCAATGTTTTTTTTATCGGGTACAAAACCGGCAATGAACTTACCACCGAGATTAGAAATGCACTGGTCGTTGTGGTGCCATCTGAATGGTATGAGAATAACCCCCGTACTGTGCTCGAAGCTTTTTCCTTGGGTACTCCGGTCATTGGTGCAAGGATTGGCGGAATCCCTGAGCTAATAAAGAATGGTCAAAACGGGCTGACTTTTGAGGTAGCAAACTCGGTTGATTTGAGAGAAAAACTCCAATATGTCCTAGGTAATCCTGATCGAATAGTGGATATGGGTAAAAATGCAAGAAGGTTTGTTGAGGAGAAGTTCAATCCCGAAAAGCATTATAATGACTTGATAAAAATTTATGAGATGGCAATTGCTAAGAAAAATAGATAAATGGCTGAGGCTATGACACCTCCTAATCTTAATCAATTACTATTGTATACATTGGGATTGAGTCTTCGAGTCATCAACAAATTTCGTCGTTCGATTATTGGATATACTACACCACGATCCTTTTCCACGAAAGACATTACACGCGCTGTAATATATTGTTTGGAGGTGGTAGAGAATTGGCGAAAAGCTTTGACGAGCTACAATATTGGCGACCACCCTTTTAGGGATAAGGCTATTCTTGAACTAGGTCCTGGCTCAGACCTTGGCACTGGTATTGTTATTTTAGCTCTTGGCGCGAAAAGCTATACTGCCGTCGACATCAATTGTCTTATCCATAAAACACCACCGTGTTTTTATAGCATGTTACTCAGTTATTTAAAGAAACTGCCTGGATACTCAAATGCTGAGATAGTGGTGAACGATTTCCTGAATGGAAAATTCAGCGAAAGATTCTCATATATATATACTCCTTGTTTCGATTTACAGAAAATCTCCTCGAAAGAGTTTGATTTATTAGTCAGTCAAGCAGTTTTGGAACATATTGTTGATACACGGGAAATGTTTCAGGTTTTGTATCCTAGACTTAGACCAAATGCAGTTATGATCCATGAAGTAGATTTAGGTACTCATACAGGTTTGATTAGGAGCCTAGATCCACTAAATCATTTACGCTATTCGGATACATTATGGAACTTACTGAGATTCGATGGGTCACCTAATCGGCTTCGAATGGACGATTATGAAAGAATACTCTGTGAATTGGAGTTTGAAAAAATTGAAGCTAAGCAAATCACAGTTTTGGACGAGATGTATGTGAACAGATCAAAACCTTATTTATCAAGCAAATTCAGAAAATACTCAGATTGTGATATCAAGACAAGGTCTTTTTATTTAATGGCGACCAAAAAACGAGGAAAATAAATTTATGGAAGCAGCGATTATTACGACTTACCGATGCACTAATAAATGTCAGATGTGCCATATCTGGAAACACCCGACCAAAATTAATGAAGAATTCAGACCTGACTTACTCAGTAAATTACCTCAGCTTAATTTTGCGAATATAACTGGCGG
>JAUWMV010000027.1 GCA_030613005.1 bacterium
GCACGTGGATCCGGTCGATTACCCACCTAATCGATGGTTTCCAATAAATAGCTTCCAGAATTGCTCGGGCTGCGGATGGGGTAATTACGTCGTAGCTAACTCGTTCGACTTTCATCTCAGGACGAGTGAAACAAGCATAATCACCCCACACCCTGAGTTTAACGCCATAAGACATAAATCATCACCTCCTTTTGATAAGTGATAAGAATTTTAGGTAAGAGAATGATATTATACAAAGAAATGCTCGACATGTCATTTGCTTATTTTATACTATCGTTTTAGGATCGAATAGATCTGTATCAGATTGAAGACCAGTTTTACTGTTATAAGCATCTATTTTTGTCAGAATCCAATATCTTTTATTATGAAAATCTATTATTAATCCATTCTCTATTAGTTTATTGAATTCATAAAATCTTACATTCACTGAGAATTTCTGAGCTTCACGGGATAGTTCTCTTGAAGGATGATTGCTTTCCCTAAGTTTTTCAATGAATTCTTCACCGTCTTTACCATAGGGAATAATAATTGATGTAGTATCATCCTCGATAATTCTGAAATCTTTACTTATATCCCTAAATGAGAATTTAATCTTACCACAACCTTCTTCAATTTTCTCCAAAATTCTCTTTTGATCAAGAGCCTCGCCTTTGGTCCAATACAAGTCTTTGAAGAATTCTTTAATGGATTCCAGAGAAAGGACATCATCGTGATGTCGGAAAACAGTTTCAGCGGACTGAGCCGTCTGTCTAATGTGTCCAGGTGGAATTCCTTCCTCGGGCATAAAAACGAGGACTTCACCATGGCTTTTAAGTTTATTTTCCCGGTTGCACCTACCAGCAGCTTGTGCGATCGAGTCGATCCCTGCCATTGCTCGATAAACCACTGGGAAATCGATATCCACACCGGCTTCGATAAGTTGAGTGCTAATAACACGGCAAGGCTTTTTATGCTCGAGTTTCTTTCGGATATCGTCAAGGACTTCCTTTCTATGAACAGGGCACATAAGCGCACTGAGATGATAGTTCTCTTCACTTTCACCAAGAAGTTTATAGAGTTCTCGAGCTTGTTTTCTTGTATTAACAACACAAAGGACTTGGCGACGCTTCTTCAGATATTCTGCAAGTTCCTCGTTAGGGATTTCCTTAAGTTCATTTAATTTCGTTACATCCACGCGCTTAAGTTCGTTGTATAGTATTTCAGGCTCTGGAATTATTTCGATGACATTTTCCAATCCATTTATAAAACTATCAGAGATTGAAAGTGCAGGTTGTGTTGCTGTGCATAGAACAATCGATGTGTTATAATGCTCAACTAATTCCCGTAATGCTTCTAAGCATGGTCGAAGCATATTCACCGGCAGCATCTGCGCCTCATCGAGAATAACCACGCTATTCATAATATTGTGCAATTTGCGACATCGCGAGGATCTGCAGCTGAAAAGTGACTCAAAGAACTGGACATTAGTGGTAACGATAAGAGGTGCATCCCAATTCTCGGCGCCAAGGGAAAACATATTATCCTCACTATCCTTATCCTCAACATTCCATTTTTTATCTTTTGGGTCAAAATTGCTATGATGTTCAAGAACAGCATCCTTCCCCATGCTTTCTCGGAAAACATTAGCATTTTGCTCGATTATGCTTGTGTAAGGAATGACATATATGATTCTTTCCTGATGGTTTCTTTTTGCGTGATTTATTGCGAATGCCATGGAAGACAACGTTTTGCCACCACCAGTAGGAACTGTTAAGCTAAATAATCCTGTGCTGTTGTTTGCAACCCTGAGGCATTGTTCGAATATTTCGGTACGTGTTATATTTATCTTCTCATCCGGGTGTTTATTATGTAATTCTTCCATTGCTTTATCGAATTTTGTTTTCATATCTTCTAATTCGGGAAAATTTTTTCGCATGTCAGTTTTTTTCGGAGTCATGAAAGACTCGGTATCGAGAAAATCCGCATCAACAAGGCATGAGTAAAGCATTCGGATGAAGAACGAAACGCTGAATCCTGGATTCTTAGCATCCTTCAATGGCATAAAAGGTAAATCGTCAATATGCAATTCAGTTTTATTTTCATGAATTTCGGTTTTGTAAGCGGAATAATCCTTTATGGATTTTTTTAATCTTTCCTTAAGACAAGATTCCGAATCGGATGTCCAATCAGGTAAGCCAGCATGATGTCCCGCAATAATATACGCTAGAATTTTTCCAATTTCGTTGCTGTATTCTCGATTTGCAAGTTGAGCTCCAGCGGTTGAGTGATCTACTTGGAACTTGGCTCCTCGAATTCTCTTTTGGAATTCAACGGAGAATTTTCCCACATCATGCAACAAACCACATACATATGCCCAATCTGACCATTTTGTTTTTTTTGTGCAGAATTGCTTTGCACGTTTTGCTGTTTTGAGAAGATGATCCTTTACAAGTTGTTCTTTATTGGACTTAGGTAATAAATGTGCGATGAATGAATCTGTGAAATTTGTCATTTTTCCCTCCTTTTTATTATATTGTTGAAACTACAATATATTTTCTGAAGGAATATTTATCAAAAGATAAATGGTTTTCATACAAATATGTGTTAATTCAAAGTTTAAATATTAAAAAGAGATATTTGTTTAATTTCTCATAATTACAAGATAAAGAGCAAATATTAATACAATTATAGATACAAAATGTAAAGAAAGCAAACCAATACAGGAATTCATTTTGAAAAATAATTCTGGGAACTGCTAAAAGATAAATATCCGGTATTACGTGATAACAAATAGGATACATGGCACTGGAGGTGGAGACTTTATAGTCTTCATTTATGAATCCCAGTTAATCCGTTAATCTGCGTAATCCGCGGTTCAGACATATTTATTTCGCATTGCGCAAATCCATTTTATACCTTATTTAAAAGTGTAAGTGGAGAAAAAGAAAAAAATCAAAAAGGAGAAAAAATGGAAAGGATTGAATTGAGAATTGGTAGCTTTGAGTTGATTGCAGAAAGTGAAAGCAATCAATTGCCAACGCAATTTGCAAACATTCTTGAAGCAGTATTGAATAAATTTCCTGAAGCTGTTTTACACCCAAAAGAAGCTGCCAAAGTCGAAAGGAAAGAGAAAAGCGAATCACCAGCAGATACCGACAAGAAGAAATTCTCAGAGTTTTTGTCCGGATTCAAACCGCCTTCACCATCAGAAGAAATATTGGCTTTTGCGATTTGGTTTGATGATGATTTCAAAAAGGCTGATTACATAAATGCAATAAACGATGCTGGCATTTATAATGACACAAAGAAAAACAATTTCTTTGGTCTTGTGACAAATCTATGTACAACAAAAAAAGTTTTAAAAGTTACAAAGGGTGTATATAGAATACAACAGTTTGGGAAAGAATTCGTAAATAAAAAGAAGATGAAATAAAATGGATTTTGAAAAATTTGGTCAGCAATTCCCTAGATTTTCGGATTTGAGCATTCGGGATCAAATCCTCATAGTCGGATACTACTTATATTATCAAGAAGGGAGGGAAAAATTCTTTATATCTGATGTAAGAGAAGTTTTGGATCAACATAGGATCGCATATTCTAATCTTGGTGGATATGTTAATTCGCTCCTTTCAAAAAAATATATCAAGCAACCAAGAAATGCTAAAAAGGGTGAATACCAAGTAACAACATCCCAAGGTGATAAACGAGTTGAAGAACTATATCCAAAGGGACAAACATTTGCACCAATTCAACAGGATATCAACGAAATTATATCTATTATCGGTAATGAGGAATATAGAAAGTATTTGGAAGAAGCTGCTCGGTGTTTGAGTAATGATTGTTATCGTGCTTCCATAGTACTTGGTTGGTGCTCCGTTATATTCACAATCAATGAGAAGCTCAAGGAATTGAGATATAGTGTGATAACAAAAGCTTTGCTGGATATGAAAAAAGAATCAAAGAAACAACCATTTAAGTATTTCAACAAGAATCGGAAAGTCACAAATGATGATGAACTTTTTGAAATTTTTGATTCCGATAAGTTAATGATGATTTTATGGCTCAATATCATAGATAAACAACAATATGAAAGACTAATGAGTTGCTATAAATTAAGATGCCATGCTTCACATCCTGCTGACATAGAAATAGAAAAAGAAAATGCTCTTGGTTTCTTTCGTGATATAATCAATATGATTTTGAACAATCCTAAGTTTGCGGTAAAATCAAAAAAATCAAATTCGGTTTTTTCCGATTGGTTTTTTCCGAAAGGAAAAGCCTCGCGGTTTTAATATGAACACCCTATACTTCTTTGACAACCCCCTTTACTCCGACTTTCGGTCGGGGAGTTTCCCCCAGAGGGGGACACCTTGTAAGGTTGAAGCGATTTGTATTGTCCCCCATTGGGGGAAAATGTCGAGCACAGCGAGACAAAAGGGGGATGCACAGTGAGACAAAAGGGGGATAAGGAATAAACATGAGCGATGACACTAACACTCTATACTGTGGTGACAACCTTGAAGTAATGAGAACTCTACCGGATGAGTTCGTCGATTTGATTTATCTCGACCCGCCATTCTTTTCCAATAGGCAGTATAATGTCATTTGGGGAGACGAAGCGGAAAAACGCTCATTTGAGGATAGATGGGATGGTGGTATTGAAACATATATTTCTTGGATGCAAGATAGATTATATGAAATGAGAAGAATGCTAAAACCAACAGGTTCTATTTATCTTCATTGCGATTGGCATGCAAGCCATAGATTAAGAGTTTTGATGGATGAGATTTTTGGAGCGAAAGGCTTTCAAAATGAAATAATCTGGTATTATAGAGGTGCGGGAATTTCAAAGAAGAGATATGGTCGAAGGCATGATACTATCCTGTTTTACACAAAAGGTAAAAACTGGGCATTTAATGCTGATGCTGTAAGGACACCATACGCTAAAGCTACTGTGGAAAGATTCAAACATTATATTGGAAATGTTAGAGATGGACATGATTTTGGGTTACAAGAACTCAATCCAAAAGGTAAACATCCTGATGATGTATGGGAAATCTCAATAATTGCACCTTCCGCAAATGAGAGATGGGGTTATCCAACACAGAAACCAGAGAAACTTCTCGAGAGAATAATAAAGGCTTCTTCGAATCCCGGTGACCTCGTTATGGACCCGTTCTGCGGTTGTGGAACTACAATTGCAGTTGCTGAAAAACTAGGCAGAAATTGGATTGGAATAGAAATATCATACACTGCATGTGAACTTATGAAGCAAAGATTAATTCATGATTGTCATGCTGCAATCGATTCTTTTAAAATAATCGGAATGCCAACAACAATTGATGACGCAAAAAAGCTGCAGCATTTCGATTTTCAGAATTGGATACTTAGAAAAAGCCACGCATTCGCGAATGTTCGAAAAACAGGAGACAAAGGAATAGATGGCTTTAGTTTCATGCATAAATATCCGATACAGGTAAAACAATCGGAGCATGTCGGACGCAATGTAGTCGACAATTTCAAAGCTGCACTCGACCGCGTGGGGCAAAAGACTGGTTTCATAGTTGCGTTTTCATTCGGTTCGGGCGCAAAAGGCGAAACTGCCCGTCTGAATCGAGATGAAGGATATTACATTGAACTCGTTACAGTTAATCAGATACTTGAAGGGCATACTTTGACAAAAGATGAACGAGGAAAGAAAGTTTTGACTGACCTTCCATTCAAAGATAATAAATAGATTTTTACAACTTTCTGTTATATCACTTGGAGAGTGCATTATCCAGAAAGGGCGAACACAATTGTCCGCCCCTAATGTATTCTTTACAATTACAATATTATTTAACTAAAATAACTCTCGTTGTTTGAACAGCGTATTTTGTGGAAAGGCTTACAAAATATATTCCTGAGCTTTGATTTTGTGCGTTCCAATAAACACTGTGTTTACCCGGTTCGAGTTCCTCTTTCAAAAGTGTAGCCACTTTCTTACCTGCAATATCGCGTATGATTAAGGAGACAAGAGCTTTTCTTGGCAATGTGAAATCGATTCGTGTTGTTAGGTTAAACGGATTTGGGAATCCTGCGATAAGCTCAAAATCAGGTAGATTTATTTGTTTATAGGAACCAATTTTGTATGTGCCTTTGCTTAAATAGAATTCACAGAAATCCGAGAGTTCATTAACAGAACCATCCAGTTCCTTAAGGAAAAGAATAACATTGTCCGGTAAATCGAATGATACTTTTGCGTCTGCGTTTAATTCCAGTTCCCATAACGGATTTTGTGCGATGTCTTTATTGAGGAATATTCGATTTCGTTTAAATGCACCTGTAAAATTCAACTCCTCATCTGGAGGAGATGGAGGAATGGCTTGATCTGCATGGTCGAGGTCATCTCTGGCATCTTGCGACTGCCCGAAAATGAGCTCGATGTTCTCATTTAAACATTCGATGTTAACAGTTCCCAACCATTCTGGATATGCTGGAGGTATAATTTTACAAAAGCCCATACCTGATGGCACCGACCACATTCCTTCGTTAAAGAAAAGTGCCCAGTAACCGATACCTGGATATAAATTATCAATCTCTGCAACGTATATTTCGGAAATCGGATCGTATTGGTAAAGCGGTGGAATCAAAAGACCTTCAGGTGACGAGCAAGCATCGGAAATCGGGATAGGTTCAAATAATGTACCAATCAAGTTCCAGCCTCTATATATTCGCTTTGCATATTTTTCAACTGGCAGTCCAGCAATTGGAAAAGTAGTATCATTTATATAGTAGACCCAATAACCATGTCCTTTGTCAAGAAGCGTGGGAGTATAGAACGAACTTGTTAGCGGTTCGTATGTCCAAATGCCAAGCGACTTCTCGAAAACCTGTGATGGGGAATGATGTGTTGGCACAGCAGGCAATGAAATAAGGTTCCAACCGGTTTGAAGAGCGACATCCCATCGTTGTGGCGTTGGATGATGCCATAAAATCACGAGTGATTCGTATTCTGCAGTATCCCATAGAAATAGCGTTTCTCGCTTCATATCGACAAAACCGTTAAGGTCGAATTGACCTTCTGGGAGCATATTAGGATTCCAATGGACAATTGTGAGGCTTTCGGAGTCGGTTTTAATGATCCATTTATTTGGCGTGGTTAAATCCTGTATACTTCTTTGAAGTCTTGTTATTGCAGGGAAAGCAGGATCATCTAACGTTACAAAAGCGTCAACTTCTCCCGGAACCGGATCGAGGCTTCTTATATCGATGAAAGGATCGTATAAGTCGGTAGTAGAGAAATCTCCGCCGATAGTTAGAACTCGAACACTATCGGACATAATTCTGTCTATATGGATATTAAGTAGCCAAGGATAAATTCTCCATAAAACTATCAAGAAACCGGGGTCCCATGTTACAGGTGGGAATCCGTCGTTAACAATTGCTGTGTCGATTATTATCGAGGTATAATCACCACCTTGTGCTCGACAGCTAACTAATCCCTTCAACCAAACGACTAAACCTGTATCTGGAACAATTAAAGCATCGTCGAATTCAACGTGAATCTGCCACATTTCTCCCGGAGTGATAATTGATAAGTATGCTGTATCATCCTCGGAAAGACTTCCTATACGATCAACATCTATAGGATAAAATATCGATGTTTCTGTCGTAAACCATACATCGAGAGAATAAAACCTGCATAGACCGATACGGTCAATAAATAACGGGATGTATGCTGTGTCGCACGGGTAGAAACTTGTATCCCCAAACCATACATGACTTTCCCCAGAAAATAATGTGAAGTTCCAGCAGAAAATTTCCAGTTTATTGGGAGGACAGTAATTATAATCCGGTGTATCGAATACATTCCTGATGCAGACCTTATAGTCACCTTCTCCCGGAATGGTCATACCATCAACAGAGTATGTCAAACTGTCAACCATAATTAGCGAATCGAATTCTACAGTGTCAGCATCATGAAGAATAAAAACATTTTCTTCATTAAACAGAGAGGTATTAACACCGGAGAAGTCATCGAACAATACGAAGGTAATCTCTAATTCACTTTCATCAGTGAGTGTTTCACCTTCAGCAGGAGTATGGGAGACAACCTCAGGAGGGAATAAATCAACGAAAAACTCGCATGGTGGTGTTGAGGATGCACAATGGTTTGTGTTTTCTATATAATCGATCCAAAAAACTATCGTGTCTGCATGATCCCATGGTGTTTTGGGAGTATAAAGTACGATTGTATCGACTATATCCACTTCGTCCGCATCGAATGAAAGTGTATCGTCATTAATTATTAATGTTGCACTGCTTTCGACAAATGTGCCATATTGGCGATTAATTAATGTATATAAAAATCCTAGATTATCGCAGGTTGTTATACCTCCGCATGGTACAGGAATTTCTAATGCTATCTCAGGCGGACATAATGAATGATATTGGGTGTCGTCTTCACCAAATGCACCTGAAGGTTCAAATACGAGTACGTTTAAATCGATCATTTCCTCACAAAAGATCGATTCAGGATACATGAATTCATAACAACAGGAATCTGTAGCGATTTCTTCAGCAATTGCAGTAACAAGAACCGTCCAATCGCTTGCATATAGATCGAACCACGCTCCACCAGTAGAATCGCCTAATTCGTAATATCCTTCATAATATTTACGCATTGTATCCTCAAAAGCGGAATATACGAACTCTCCATTTTCTGGTGTGACAGGAATGACAATAATGCTTTCTGTTCTGCAAAAAGCAATAATGGAATCCAATCCAGCATCAGTTTCATCGTAAACAGGTGAACAGAAAATCGCACGAACGATAGGTCTTTCGTCGGTTAGGAGAACGAAAACCTTTCTTGCATAAGGTCTATAAGTTAAAAATACATTAGCTCTTGCAATAGCCCCGTATTGATCCTCGTAGCCAGAACCTCTCAAAGTCCATGGCCAACCATACATTTCCATACATGCATCAAAAAGACACGCAAATTCAATGGAATCATGTGCCCAAATGTCAGGTCCAGATACAAGGTCTAAATCGCAGGCAGTGGGACCTGTAAATGAAGTTTTCACAATCTCCCATATGCCTGAGGGTTCTGTTGGACAACCATTATAATTAACAATTGCTATTCTATAATCCACATCTGTAATAGCATTAACGAATTCTGGGACATGAGCTCTCATAAGTGCTATTTCGTCGTCCATACTGCCTGATAGATCAAACAAAAACACTACGTCGACGAATTGAGTTTCCGGTGGACATTCATTGAGCATTGTAAGTCTGGGAGGCATTATTGGACCACCGTTTTCTGTAAAAAAGAAGTTATTTATTTCCAAACCTCGTATATAATGCGATTTTTCATCATAAACACATACTGTAGTGTAAATTAGAGAACAGCCTTCTGTGGAAACCTCAGCTATATGAGGTTTAACAAGATTCTCGCATCCCTCAACAATAAAACCGGTATTATAGCAAAATATTGTATCCGGACCATCTATAGATGGGAAAGTTGTATCGAAATTTGCACCAGTTATAACCAATTCAAGCTCGCAATCCTTGTCTATGTCGGCTACTACGGGCGATGTGAATACTGTTTTGCCTAATCTAACGCTGTCAAGTATTTCACCATCGCCAGAAATATCAAATAAATAACCGCAATTTCTACATCCTGTGCTACAGCTATCACTTTTATCTGCTGTAATATATATATGTAGTTTAAATCCTGTTGGAACATACAATCCTGTTCTTTCTGGGTTTTTTCTGAAATGCGTCCACGGTTTAATATCCCTAGCTGCTCCAGCAAGAGCAGGTGAGGAAATTATTGAATCACCAAGGTCAATCAACCATTCTACAATAACACTATCACCAGCGACATCGTAAGTAAATGAACCTAATTTGCCGTCTCCAACCGCAGCTATGACTTCATATTTGCCGTCTCCATCAACATCTCCGATTGCAGGTGAGGAATAAATACAGCCCGATCCTGTATATATCGCCATTTCTGACGGGTCTATTATTCCATTAGCATTTTCATCGCCATCGATGAAATATAACTTCCCATCGAGCGATCCAATTACTACTTCGATATCGCCATCGCCATCAAGATCGCCTGCGGCAGCAGAAGCAGTAACATGACTGTCAGTTTGAACCGACCATAAAATCGAACCGTTTTGGCCATTAAGACAGAGGATTTTTCCATCGTCGGAACCGAAAGGTATACCAATTGAATATCCTACACCAATGATTATTTCCAATAGACCGTCGCTATTTATATCGGTAGCACACGGTGTTGAAATTATTGGTGCATTAGTTTCCCGATACCACATAACATCCCAATCTGTACCATCAACGCCACCTGGAGAATGGGGGGCTGGATAATCGACCCAACCGGGGGAAATAATACCTTCATCTACACTGTCAGAGGGATCAGCCTGAAAACACCACACGCCCCAGTGAGATATAGCAGCCAAAAGATTGTATGCATTACAACCTATTACAATTTCCAAACCCGGTGGTCGTGTAAGGAAATCAGCCACTGCAGGAGATGAGTGCCATGCAAATGGTCCCGATATTACTGGTGGTGAAGGAAATGTCCATAGGAAGTTGCCAAATCTATCCATAGCTTCAACACACCAACCGCTTGTTGTACCACCTATAATATCTGGAAATCCATCATCGCCATAAAAATCGCAAATCGCCACAGAACTTCTTGATTCATCTGTTTTTGTACCTATAGACCACTCGAGATTTCCCTGTCCATCGAGACACCGCCATAACCCATTGGACATGGTATCCTCTGGGTCCTCGAAGTTCCAAATCTCATCGCTTCCAATTACAATTTCAAGCCAATTGTTTGGATCTGAGCCTACCGAGTTTACCCCGGGAAGATTAACTAAGGCTGCACTTGCCCCGTAGAGTAGACGATCATATGTGAATCTAAATGAATCTTTTTCTGCGGGTGAAAGAGGGTAGTACCACTCTAACGTGAATGAGGCATAGGAAAATCCAACAAGAATTATTAGAGATAAAACGAGTGAAATTTTTTTCATAATAATCTCCTATTTAATGAATTTTACTTTTCTTATAATAATTGACGAATTATCTGTGATTTTGATTATATATATACCTGAAATTTCAGGTTGCCAAGAGAATATTTCATTTTTAGTAATTTTTTTCTCGAAAATTTTTCTACCACGCGTATCAAAAACTTCGATTAATGCATTCTCACCTTGAAATACAATTATATCACCAAGCTGTCTTATGTTAAATATTTTATTTATATTTTTCGCTTCAATAATATTCACAGGAGGGATTATAGCAATTAAAGTGGTTTCAGGTGGTCGCGTAACAGTTCTGCCATCTTCGTCTGTAGCTTTGACTTGAAAAGTAATAGTATCTCCAGGATCACCTGTAAGTATTATCATAAATGTGTCGCAGCTCAGCTGATCCATTTCCAAATCGAGAGTGTCTCCAATATTCAATTCGACTTCTTCCAATGAAGCACTGACGCCATATGCCAAAGCCCATACTGTGTCTTTGTTTATTAATATGTCGGTTATAATAGGTTCTCTGACAGTTCTTTTTGCAAGACAAAAGTCATCGATGTACCAACCATCGTATGGTGTATTATCATCAGAGGAAAAATGAAAGCCTATTCTTAAGGAGCAAGACTCAGCAATTTGAAGATCAAAAATCCGTTGGTGCCATTGGTTACCTATATTCACACCCGAGAATGCAGCTTGCCATGGCATAACTTTGTTATAATCATCCAGCCAACATGTATAATCGCCTATTGGATAGATAACTTCCCACCCATCACCGAAATCTGCGGAGATATTTCCACCATCCCAAAATCCACTTTTGGTTGCCTCGCAATCAAACCATTGCCATATAAAAAGTGCTGCAGAAGTATCTACATCATACCAAGGGCTTTTAAGCCATGAATCTGAAGAATTTGAATATGTATCAGCAAGAGAAGTAGCCCAGAGATTGTCTCCACTTCTTGCATTATTTGGACCGGACGTAGGATCACCCCATTCCCAGTCACCAGTATGAGCGGTAAATACTGAATCCTCAAAATTTATGCAGCTGTGTAAAAAAAGAAATAAACATTCATCATCGATTTCAATTGAAAATGAATCCATTGAATAGCCTTCTGCGGTTGCCCAAACCATTGTTGGAAAGTTAGCAATCGATATTTCATCGAAACCATCGACTTCAATAGTGTCGTCATTGAATATAACCATAGCATCGATAGGATCACCTGTTTCGAAGTCCATTATTCCTGTATAGATAACAAATTCAGTTGCTGCAGATAGAGAAAAAGAATACAGAGTTTCGGAAGGATTAAAATCGAGTGTTTCAGGTTCATAATTCTCACAAAGGAAAATCAATCTTTCGCTTGAATCCGGAACTCTAATTGTGCCAGAATCACCAAAAAATCTTTGGAAAAAAGGTTCAACAATAAGTGTGCCTTTTTTTGTGGAAGTCCAATCAATTTCGTTCCAACCGCCGATTTCATTATAGGCTTCAAATAGGTCGATAAGTCCACTACCGTAAAGCGAATCTTTTCCAGAAGGTCCTTTATCCACTGCGGACGATTCAATTGCTGCTTTTATGTCATCATGAGTTATTTCGGGATAGAATTGCTTTAACAGTGCACATATGCCTGTAATATGAGGAGCAGACATCGATGTGCCATTCGATAGATAATAATTACCCGACGGGCTTGCTGAGTAGATTGAAACGCCAGGGGCTACAATATCGGGTTTCAGTAATCCTGATGGGTATGTGCAATCTGGCCATTCGACAGGACCAACACTTGAAAAAGGTGCTATATTAAGAAACGTATCGACAGCACCGACAGTTATAACTTCCGGTACTTCACCCGGTAGTCTTAAATTTCTTGGTGCACCATAAGTTCCACCTTCATTACCAGCTGCAACAACAATGATTAAACCTGCAGTAATTGCGTTTTTCATAACTGTTCTCCACGCATTGCGAATTACTGTGCTTGTATCTCGCCATCCAATAGAATAATTGGCTACCTGAGCATCCATTGCAGTAACATATTGCGTGGCTCTCCAGACATCCGAGGGGTATCCTCGTCCACGGTGATTGAGAACCTTAACCGATATAATATCAGCATCTGGGGCTATACCTATCCCATGTCTACCGAGAATTGTGCCACAAACATGTGTGCCATGACCTCGATCGTCGTATGGGTGTGAAGTTGTATCGTAGAAATTGAATCCCCAAATATCATCGATATAGTCGTTAGTATCTGCGTCGGTGCTATCATATACTATTCCTTCCTTCGGATTGTTCCGAATTTTACCAGAGAATTCCTTATGCCATGGTTCAGTACCGGTGTCGAGCGTTGCAACTAATACACCACTGCCATAGGTGCCGTATGTTTCCCATACAATTGGTATATCTAGTGAATCTAAATTCCAGTATATTGTATCGGGCGGTAGAGACAGAATTTCATCAGTTGATAGGATATCAGAAAGCTCAGCGTATTGTAAGTTATCTATTGAAAAGGAATAATTTGAGAAAATTGTTTGTATGTAATCATATGTTTCAATATTGGTATGGAAAATTATAATATCTGCAATCCATAAAGGTTCAAACGAATATACCTGACTAGATGACATAAGATTTTCTAAAAATCCAATTATTTCTGCTTGCTGCTTACTATGAAAGGATTTCAGTCGATTAATAACCGTATCTCTTCTAATTTTAAGTGGATGTTCGGGTATTCCGATTAGAACTTTTTCGTATCGATGTTCTTGGTATGCGAAAAATCTATCCCCAAAACAAAGTCCGGATGAAAGCATTAATATTATATATAAAGCAAACCTTCTCATAATTATCCACCTTTTAATTTGTTATAGATATTGTCAACCAATATATCGATTGCTTTTTCTGCAGCCAACATTTCATCACCGCCAGAGGGAAATGTTGACAATCCCTCATAATTCCCTTCAAACAATTTTTTATCGGTACTCTTTTCGGTGAGAGTTACCTTTGCTCTAATTCTTATAATAAAATCAATCGGATTTTCGTATTCATCGTATGTATTAACTTTACGTTCATAATTTGTTATAGTTGAGTTTATAATTCCATTACATTCATCTGATGTACTTATGGAGTAAGAACTTGAATTTTCTATTTTTTCTGTAAGCTTTTCAGTTGCAATTGCAGCTAATTCGTATTCAGATGTGTTGTTTTGAAAAGGAGTTACGTAAATGGTTTTAATCTGAGGAAACGGTTTTTCAGAAAATGTGTAATAACAGCCGTTGAGTAATAAAGTTAATACAATTATTTTATATATATGTTTCACGAAGAGCCTAAATTTTTATTATGGAACCTTTTTTTATAACTTTTGAAACCAAATTTTCGCCGTAAAAATATGGAATTTGTCTGTAGTTGTCAGCATTCCATATAACCAAATCTGCTTGTTTACTGGGTGTGATACTACCGACAATATTATCCATTCCAATTGCTGCTGCGGAATTTATCGTATAAGCCACAAAACATTCTGCAGGAGTCATTTTCATCTGTGAACATGCTATAGACATAATCAGTGATGCATTCATTGTGGGTGAGGAGCCAGGATTGAAATCTGTAGATAGTGCAACTAGTGCATCAGAATCGATGAGTTTTCTTGCAGGTGCGTATCTTCCCAAGGCGAGAAAGAACGATGTTCCCGGTAGAAGTGTTGCGACAGTATTGCTTTTTGATAGGGCATCGATGCCTTTTTCTGATATGGCAACGAGATGATCAACGCTTTTGGCGTTATAGCGAACACCGAGTTCTGAACCTCCCATTGGTTGAATTTCATCTGCATGCAATTTTATACCAAGTCCTTTGGAGAGTGCCGCATTTATAAGGATTTCTGTATCTTCAAGTTCAAAAACACCCTCCTCGCAGAAAATATCTACAAATTTTGCAAGGTTCTCTTTTACAACAATTGGTAGCATCTCATTTATTATCAATTGAATATATTCAGCTTTATCATCTGGACGATAATTCTCGGGTATCTCATGAGCACCAAGAAATGTAGGAATAATATCCATAGGAGTTCTATCTGCAACTTTGGCTATTGTTCGTAACATCATTATTTCAGATTCGGTAGAAAGACCATAACCACTCTTGATCTCGCATGTTGTAATACCATGACCCAACATCGTTTGCAAATATTGTGCAGTATTTGTAGCAAGTTGATCTTCATTACTTTCCCGTACGCGTCGAGCAGTATTTAAAATACCGCCTCCAGCCTTTGAAATTTCCATATAACTTCTACCCTCAATTCGCATTTCGAATTCAAGCTCTCTTGTTCCCGCAAAAACAGCATGAGTATGTGGATCAACAAGACCTGGAGTTACGAGACCGTTATTTGCAGAAATTTCCTTGTCAATTTTGTGGTCGTATTTACTTAGGATCTCATGACGAGGTCCGAATGCAACGAAATGATTATCTTCTATTACAATCGCTGCATCATGGATTATCCCTGGATTATTCATTGTTCTACCTCGGATCGGTTTTCCTTGATTAGTATCCGAGCTTAACAATTCTCCTATGTTGTCTATTAAGATCATTAGTTTTTCTATATAAAATTTTATATTCCGTTAATGATTTGAGCAAGGATAAATAAAACTTTATCTAAAACTTGTGAAATCTCATCGGAAAGATCATTTCCTAATTGCATTGTTTTTGGTTGGACAGCAAGGATTTTAATCTCTGTTTCTTTTAGAAATGTTTTCATAAGTGAAAAATTTGTTGGTCCATGTGTTAAAGCAAAAGGAGAAGAAGTTTCATTTACTTCAAATAGTTTTATCTCTCCTGGTTTAGAATTAAACATGACAGCATCAACGATTAACAGTTTATCTGGATTAATTTTTAATATTTTTGGTAGATAGTTTTCTGGAGCTATTCCGGAATCAAAAATATGTTCGTTAAGCGTCAAATTCCTTAACTTTTCGACCAATATAGAACCGAAACCGTCATCACCCTTTAATCTATTACCTATACCAAGAATTACCCAGTTTCTAGTAAGGAATTCCTTGAGATTTTTAATTATTTTCTCACTCATTTTTTACAGACTTAATAAATTTTACTATATCTTTATCAATACTCGTACTAAGAATTATCGCCGCATAAAGAACTAAAAGTACAGCAAATCTTATTAGAAATTCTGAGAGATTTATTGCTACCCAAGCTCCAACACCTATGCAAAGCATAACGATAAGAACTTTTGTTTTAGGAATTTTCACTGGATAAAGAAATTGTCCGGCTTTGTATAACATAATAAAGAGAATAAAATATGATGCTACAACTGAAATCGCAGCACCCATTTCTCCGAATTTCGGAATTAGAAAGATACAGAGAATAATATTAAGAATCGTAGCGATAAATGTATACGTTGGGATGAGCGTTGTTTTGCCCGTTACGTAAATACCTGCATCAGCAATAATCATAAGACCATCGAGGAAAAAAGCAATTGTCAGAAGAGGAACAATTTTCATGCCGCTTTCATAACCAGGTCCGATCATCAATTTGAATATTTCAGGGGATAGAAGCGCCACTGTTATCGATACTATTCCTAATACTCCCGCAAGTTGTCTCCAAAGATTTGGCAATCTATCTCTCAATATTCCATGTTTATACATAATAAAAATTCTAGCTAACCATGCCTGACGTACTGGTGTTAGTATGGCTTGCACGATTACAGCAATTTTTAATCCTGCGGAATATGCACCTACTGCGCTTAAAGAGCCTAATCGAGCCAACAACCATCTATCGGTGAAAGAAAAAAGTCTAATGATTAAGAGATTTACTGACAATGGAAATCCGTATGCAAGCATTGGAAGGACCATAATAATATGTCCAGGTTTGGAAAGCTTTTTAATTATCAATGGAGCAACCAGAAATAGCACCGCAAAAGCTGAAATAATCCACGAAATCATGAGCCCTTGCAATCCATAGCCAGCTGAAATCGCTGTAATAGCCATACCGTATGCAAGAATAGCGCGTAAAAACTCACATATTACGAAGAGTTTAACATTTTCTTCGGATTGAAATACGGTAAGTGTTGTAAAAAAGAAGGCATCGGTCAAGCCCCATAGTGAAGCTATGACAATTAAAGAATCATTTATCGTTTTACCGACTAAAAGTGTTCTAATTGTTGATTTTGTGATGAATGTGAGAAGAAATAAGATAATCGATGTAAGCAAGATTGTTATGTAAACTGTTGTAAGATATTTGCCACGGTTTTCACGATCTAAAACGTAAAATCTATAAAGTGCTTGGTCCATTCCTAATTGTGCGATAACCATAACAAAAGCTGCGTAGAACATAAGTATTTGCCATGTGCCGTAAATATCGGGTGTTAAAAGGCGTGTCAGAACTGGTAGGAGCAAAAATCCCAATCCAGACGATAATCCCCTGCCTAACGCATAACCTGCACTTTTTTTCCATAAGCTCATTCCGCCATCCTGAGAGCTTTAGTAATTTCGCTGCAATTACAGGCAGTCATAAGCTCATCGCGGAATTGAGGAACTTGGATCCACTTAATAATTTTTCTATAGACCTTTTGATAGTCTGAACTATTTTCTTCCCGGGGTGTTACTATTGCAAAGACTAAATAAACTGGTTTTCCATCTAAAGACTTCATATTTACACCTTTAAGATATCGAAGAAAACACATAGTTAAGTCTTTGACATTATTCGTTCGAACGTGAGGAATGGCAATTCCGCTTCCAAGAGCAGTGGGATTCTCAGTTTCTCGGAATAAAAGGTCAGCATTAAGACGTTTAACATTTCTGACGTTATCTGATTTTGCAAGGAGTTTAGAGCAATCTCTGATAACTATTTCAGATGCGAGTTCCGGGGGATAAGGAATTTCCTCATCGGTTTCCTCATCAAATCTTGATTCGATTTCTGCGTAAAGTTCAATCAAATCTGGACTAAGCAATCTATATATTCTTAGGTCTCTCAACGCCATGTTTTCTACGCTCAATACCCTTTGTTAAACATATAAAATTAATTCCATATTTTTGAAGAATCGGAATGTTTTCCGAGAGAATTTTATAAAGAGTATCAGATGCACGACCTTTCATAATAACGACAGGTTGCGATCGAGCATTAAGGCACCAGTTATATAGTTTATTCTCTATTTCCTCTCGAGTCATTTTCGGTGAATCCAGTTGAATATCCACAGTTTGTGGCTTAAGCCCTATTTGGGAGGAGACTTCAGCATACGCATTTTCATTCGAGGGATTGAGGTCGATCCATATGAATCCTGAATTTTTCAGAACTTTCAGAACATGATACATAACCCTAGGATTCTCTGTAGCCTTAGAACCCATGTAATTGCTAGCTCCTACAGCACCGGGGATTTTCTCTATAGATTCAATTGTTCTCTGCGCAATTTCTTTATCTGACATACTTACTAAAATTGTTCCGATGCCTGGATTTATTCTGGGGTATTCCATCGGTTCCATTGGAAGGTTGACAAATCTTTCAACATGAGGATAGTGTTCAAGGATTTTCATTACATCCTTAGTATATTGACCATTAGGAAGAATTGATGCTGTAAAAGGAATTCCGAGCGTGAAGAATTTTTTAGCCAATGTTCCCGATGTATTGCCAAAATTTTCGATAAAAATTGATACATAAGCTGGCTCAAGAACTGCTCTGGGTTTTCGTTGAATTTTTATTTTGTGAGTTATCTTATTGACGGTTCCCACGGAAATCAGGAGTTCTCTTACATCCCAGCCTTTTTCCTTTGAGTCGTGAATTTTTCCACCAATATTTTTTATTGCACTTTGAATTTGATAATTAACAAATTCTGACGGTAAGATTTTATTAACAGCAAATTGAATATTTGTAAGTTGACTCGATTTTTCATTTATGTTAATGGATTTCTCTGGAACTCCTAATCTTTGTGCTGCTTGTAAAATAGCAGTTTCAATTATCTCAGACTTGGTAGTATCCGACTCGACAATAAGTTCAAATTCGTTTTTGGGAGTTCGAGGTTTACTGGTTACTACTGCTATAATGGTTACAATTAATCCCAGAAAAATGACAGCTCCACCTGCAATAATAATACCAGTTTTCTTATTTGAACTCTTTCGCCTTTTTGAATATTTATATTTCCTCATTGAGCTTCCCATTGAAAAGCAAAACCTTTGCCATGTTTTCGTTTAAAATAATAATTAGTGATAAATTCTTTGAATTGCAAGAGAGATTTTTTGTTGTATGAATTTCTTAATATAATTACACCGATATTTTTGGTAAGTTCCTGATAATTATCCGATTCAACAAACCAAATAACCATGCTTAATGTATCGATATTATTAACCAAAGTAAGAGCACTATCAGGATTTGTAACAATTATCTCAGCTTGAGTATGATCTGAAAGTAGAGTTTTCAATGTATCACCCCAGGAATTTTCAGATACAATTATAACTTCCTTTGCATCTGGTACACCTATAATGGAGTAATCAGCCTTTTCAGCCGGTGTTCCGATAGAGAAGTGCATTATCAAGCCATTAATGCCTTGTATAAAGAACCACGCACCAATTGCAACAGCAATAACCGCAGCGATTTTCCTTAGAATTTTTACAGAGGAAATAGCTCCAAAAAAAGCTATAGGAATGAGGAATAAAGACGTGCCAAAGAAAAAGCCTAAAAACATAATAAACCCATTCAATGCACCGCCAGTCGATGTTGCTGCTGCTATCGCAAGCAAAAACGGCGGACAAATTTGAAGACCGGTTATCAAACCTATTAAAAATGGATTCATTAAGAATCTTTTGGCGAAACCTTTTGCACATTTTCCCGGTTTACTTTCACCTTTAAAACCAAAGTAAATTAATAAGCCACCTAAGATTACAAATGAACCTAAGGAGATTGGAATTCTGATACTATCTGGGATTACACCACCAATATATCCAGCGATTGCCCCAAAAACTCCGTTAGCAATGAATCTACCAGCAAAAATTTTTCCCATAGTTATAAACGATTGTTTAAGAGATTGTTCCTTTCGAAGAATATATGGCAAAAAAACTGGCCCACAGGTTACAGCACAAGTAATTCCGAGAGAAAGACCGAGTCCTAACCCTTCAATGAAAAATCTGAGCAATTTAACCTCCTATCATTTGAGAATTTGCTATTTGGATTCTCATTGGTCAAGGTTATTATTATAAGTTGATAATTCGAGGAATTATGATTGAATATTTACATGGAAAACTAATTCAAAAAACACCAACAAACGCTATTGTGGATTGTAATGGGATAGGCTACTTTATGAATATCACAGTAAGAACATTCGACGAACTTCCCATTGTGGATACTGAGGTTTTGCTCTTTATGCACTTAATACACCGTGAGGATGTCATGGAACTATATGGTTTCTTATCTCGTCGGGAAAGAGCGATGTTTCGGAAACTTATTAAAGTGTCTCAAATAGGTCCGAGAGTAGCAATGGGAATACTCTCAGGAGCAAAAGTTGAGGAATTAGAGCATTTTATATATACTGAGGATATTGAATCGATTATTAAGCTTCCTGGGGTTGGACGGAAAAAGGCTGAACGACTGATACTTGAATTGAGAGGTAAAATTGTTGAAAAGCAAAGAAAAGAGACTCTTAACTCTGATGCTGAGCAGGCTATAGAAGTTCTTTTATCCCTTGGTTTCACAAAAAAAGAAGCGAATTCAAGGATAAGATCAGTTTTGCAAGAAAACGAAGATGCTGATCTTGAAACATTAGTGAGAAAATCTATTAAGTATTGAGGTTTTTATGAACTATGTGAATCTTGCCCCCAAAATTTTTCGGCTCAAATTACTCATTTTAGATATGGATGGAGTTCTCAGCGAAGGTGGAATATTTATAACCTCTTCCGGAGAAAATTTTAGACGATTCGACGTTAAGGATGGACTCGGGTTAGTTGTGTTAAGGAGCTTAAATATAAAAACAGCTATTATAAGCGGTAAACGTTCTGAGGTTGTTTATAGAAGGGCAGAGGAACTTAAATTTGATTATATCATACAGGGGCAACCCAAAAAAATCCCTTCATATGAGCAGCTACTCGAAGAAAATGGCTTCAAGGATGAAAACGCAGGCTTTATTGGTGATGACCTTATAGATATTGATATTATGAAGCGAGTGGGTTTTTCAGCAGTTCCTTGTGATGCACATCCAGCGACACGAAGAGAAGCAGACTATATTTGCCGAAAGAAAGGGGGACAGGGAGCTATAAGAGAAGTTACTGATTTAATTATATCTTTTAGAACCGCTGTTTTTGGAGCTATCGACTATATTCCCAAAGATCTTATTTGAATGTGGAAGTTTTACAGACTCATTTCCTTAGTCAATTATTTACAATAATTTTTTTCTTTTAGATTATCTCGGTATATCAAATATCGAGTTGGGTGGATCCTTAAATCGAGGATTTACGAACGTAATTTTTATTTCTGCGCCTGTTTTCTGTTTTATTTTAAGCCACATAGGTAGTTTGTTCGACGACTCTGCAGAGAATTCGAAGTTTGGAATCCATTGATCCTCTTCGATTGCAATTCCTTGTATTAATATTCCATTTTCATCTTGGATAACGTTGATACTGAATATTTTGCTTAACTTTTTACCGAGTTCCTTAAAATCTGATAGATCTACTTCAGTGGCATATGCAACAGGATCAGTTCCTTCAGACCAGGTCCATAGTGTGCCAGAGCTAAAAACGTAAAACTCATCACCTATTCTCATATAAAGCTTTTTCGATTTAAACCCAAGATAACCTTCTGTTTGAATTGCTTGACCCCATTCTGTTTTCTCGATAATGAGTTTTGAGCTTAATGAACCTTTTTGGTAATAATACTCTATTATTTTAACATTGTTTTCAGTATGAATGAATGAAAAAATAAGAATTATAATTAGCATAGCGTTATATTTCTTCATTTCTCCTCCTATAAAATTTGCAATCAGAGATTAACTCATTTAATTGTTGTTGCATTTATGAAAGATTTTCTGTATCAAATTCAACTGTTCCTCTAAAACTTTCAATAACATTACCTGATAAAACTATGTTCTTTATATAAGGGGAATTCATATCAAAATCAACGCTAAGAATGTCAGGAAGTCTCACAATTACTTCAACTGGCGGTTCGACTAATTTTTTTCTTGTTGCAACAATAGCACATGCAACAGCACCAGTTCCGCATGCTAAAGTCTCGTCTTCTACACCTCGCTCATATGTTCTGATTTGTATAGAATTGTCACCAATAATTTCGACGAAATCAACGTTTGTGCCATTTGGGGCAAACTTTTCATGATATCTAATGATTTCCCCCCACAGTTTGATAGGAATTGAATCTATACTGTCAACTATTATGACAGCGTGAGGGACACCGGTATTAATAGTATCAAGCTTCAAAGATAATTCATCGATTGGGATATCATATTCAATAAATTTTGCATCGGGCATTTGAATAGATACGAATGTATTGTCAACAGAAGCTTTAATTGCACTATCATTAGTTTCTATTGTTAGATTTTTTGGAAGTCCTTGGATATGAGAGAAATAAGCTATGCATCTGGCTCCGTTTCCGCACATGGCTGGCTTTGAGCCATCAGGATTAAAATGAAGCATTTTTACATCGGCTTTTTTTGAATACTCCAGAAAAATCATACCATCAGCACCAATGGAACTTCTTCGTTTACAAAGAAATTTTGTAAGAGATGGTTTAATAATATTGTTATATTCCGCAGAGCGATTATCGATTATAATAAAATCATTGCCAGAACCACTCATTTTAGTGAAAAAGATTTTCATTATTGCAATAAACTGGTCGGTTTTTCAGGTTCAGGTATCGGTTGTCTTAAGGCGTCAAGTCCCCCGACTCTTATATATTGTAATAAGGACTGTATTTCGTTGTCGTCAGGATGCTTGATTAACCAGTCGGTTAGAAGTTGAGTGAGACCAGCTTCATCGTTCATGTAGAAGTGATATTGAATCCCCATTAACAGTGTGGTTTTTGAGTCTGGAAATATTTCAAGACCTTTAAGAATTACTTCTTTAACCTTGGAGAATTTATGATTTCTCATATATGTTTCGTAGTAAACTCTGAAGAAAGTTACAGATTCACTGTCAGGTTCTTCTTTTGCAGTTTTAAATAATTTTTCATAACCGAACTCAAATAATGAATCCACCTTATCCCATTGTCCTGCCCAACCGAAAACATTACCAGCATAAGAAATTCCTCGCCATTCATAGGGTATTACTTTACCCATTCTATCGATAGTATTAAGAGCTTGAATTGTATCATTGACCTTTAGGTATTCCATTGCAAGAGTTATAAAACCTGTGGTGTAATTTTGAAGTAATTTTGTTGAGTTCTCATCTTTATAAATAGTTGAATCCTTTAATCCAGTGAATCTGTAAACGTCGAATATGTTATGTTTCATTCGTTCTGCATTGTTACGTATACCCAATGGTTCTGTTGTCACCTTATAAACTAATCCTTCCATGGATAGATAGTTGTTATATTCCTTTTTGTTATCTTTCGATACGGTTACAGCGAAATATATGGGTGGATCAAACTCGAAAGTTGTTTCAGCAGAATCTGCATTTATCTGAGTAATACTACGCACCACATTGGAGTTTTCGAAAATATGACGAACCATAATGTCTTGGATCCTGACAAAACCACCAGTTAAAGGGTGAGGATACGGTCTTAATCTATCGATCTGTTCATCAGAAAGTGTTATGTGAACACCCATATTATTTTTAAGCTGTTTTATATACCAATTAGTGTTAATGAGAGACAAATTGGCAATCCTAACATCTGTGCGCACTTTCTCAACCGCCTGAAGGAACCATAGCGGAAAGGTATCATTATCCCCATTTGTAAATAGAATAGCATTTTCGTCGCAAGATTGTAAAATGTTATATGCATAATCGAAAGGAATATGGTTCCTACTTCGGTTGTTGATAAACCAGTAAGAAGCAACGCCAATCGATGGAATCCCAAGAGCTAAAATGGCAATTACAATGATTAGGGCATTTTTACCAGTTGATCGTTTTTTAGATCGAGTTTCATTTTTCTCAGGTATTTTCAGAGTTTCAAAAATAAAGCCGAGAAATATACATAATGCAGCAACACCGATAAAATATGGTTGACTGGACTTTGTCAGGGCTAGAAGTATTATCGATGCACCGGCTATTGAGAAGAAAGTCACAGGTCCAAGTCGTCGCAGAAATTGTTTTAGCTCAAGTCTGTTTCTGTAAATGAGAGACATTATAGATGCAAATCCTAAGCCTATCAGACCTCCCATCATCATAAATCCCGGTGTGTAGAAATAGTCTCGATCACGAACCTCCATATGCATCCATGAGGTTCCGTCGGAAAAGTTTAGATAGATTATTAAGCCTAAAGTTGAAATCAGTGTTGTTAAAAACAACAATAATCCCCATTTTCTTTTCTTATATATCGAGTATGTAAGCCCGATTAACGCAAAAATGAAGAATATCCACCCATTGAGAGTAACAGCGAGAGGAATCTTTGTGGGATTGAGCCATTGTTTTCTGAAAAATCCCCAGAAACCCATACGCATATGTGTGCCAAATTGATTAACCCATTTCCCCTTACGTCGAAACATTGTTTGCCACATTGTTTCCTGTCCATATTGTTTTCTGTCCATATAATCGCGGAATGCAGTTATTGTTTCGGGATCATTTTCATCAACATATGGATTAGCACGAGATCTTATTATTGTGTATGAGTTTAATGAGAAAGCAATTATTGCAAGCAATATTGTGAGAAAACCAAGACGCCATTCACGTGCGTCGTTTTTAAAGAGCAATGCTACTAAAGCACCTCCAACAAGTATTAACTGTGAAAGAGCAACTCGAATATTGGGTGTTTGTCCTGAAAGCCCATATTCTTTGAAAATCAATCCTGGGATAGTTGTCCCTTTGAAAAGAAGAGCTAATTGAACAACAGCCCATACACATAATATAGCAATTAAGAAATTTCTGCTTGCTCTGTTTTTACTCATAATAGAAGCCAGTCCAAATATTATAAAAGCGGACATAAAATTTTCGGTGAATACGTTAAATTCTATCGCCACCATGAAAAGAATGAACCATGAAAGCCAGAAAATCAGGTTAGTACGTTTATTTTTATCTACAATAATGTAAAAGAGAAAGAGGGGAGGCATTATTATAAGAACGGTCATGTGTGCACCTATTCCGAGATACATAAGAAAAGCGGATAATAATATGTATCTATCTGCTCTTGGGTCGTTTCTCTTTTCGCTCCATATGAGTGCAAAATACAGTATCAATGAGGTTACTAACATTGCGAAACCGTAAACTTCCGCTTCGAGCCCGTTGTTCCAGTATGTAGTACCAAAAGCAGCAAAAAATGAACCAGCAGTTGCACCGACAATTACAATCGTAGTTTCGATTGCATTTTTAACCTGCCCAAACCATCGATTTATTATTTTTGCTAAAAATATAAAGAATACTCCAATAGCCAGCGCATTAAAAAGTGATGACATCCAATTAATTTTTTGGGCTATTTCTACTCCGAGAGGAAGCAAAGAAAAAAGTCTTCCCCAAAAGATAAAAAGCGGTGCACCTGGTGGATGTGGAACTCCCAATGTATATGAGCAAGCAATGAATTCACCACAATCCCAGAAAGGAACTGTTGGTTGTGATGTTAATGCATAAACTATTAAGGTTATAAAAAAAACTACAATAGCACTTATGTTTCGAACTAAAATCCATTTCTTCGTTTTTAAATATATGTTGCCACTTGACGATAAATTTTTCACAGGCACAGATTGCGAATTATCCTGTGTCATTTGTCCTCCATTTCTAAATTTGCTTGGTAAAGATAAAAGTTAAGTAAGTTTTGTCAAGTTTCCTATTTTATAAATATATAGTAATTATTATATGGGTTATTTTAAAAAGGTTGTTGCGAAATTCATAAATGTTTATATACTCATAAACTATTTGAAACGGGCGTTTAATAGGGGGTATGGGATGCAGGAATATCCAAGCTGCCAAAAATGTAATAACGGTGTTCTGTTACCACTTTCGGATTATGGACGAGAGGGTGCACCAATAATGTATAAAGCCTGGGTATGTTCAAATCCGGATTGCGGTTTCCTAATTAGAATCGATAATGGAGAAGTCTCTTTTGGTAAAATTAGGAGCTCTTCTAGAAAGGGTAGTAATAATCCTAATTTCGAGCAACCTTAACAAGTTATTACTTTAACTCAAATGAAAAGAATAACTTTCTGTGGTTTAATAATTTGATTTTCTACTTAGGTTCGAACTGAAAATAATTCATTATTATTGGTAATCGATGATAGGATTATTCATTGTATATATTTATGTTATTTGAATAATATAACTATATATATTATTCTTTGCTTTCTATGATAAATAAAATTTTATTTGTTAAATGCCGGAGTGGCGGAATGGCAGACGCGACGGACTCAAAATCCGTTGAGGGCAACCTCATGTGGGTTCAACTCCCACCTTCGGCATGAGATTTCAAAGTTTAAAATAAATGGTTACTTATAACTTTGATGAAATACACCATTTTACATAAGTATTACGGAAATAATAAATTGAAGGATCCGCTTATAACTCTTGACTTTGGTCTAACCATAAACTACGCAATCTATTTAGAAATCTAATTACCTCGTGTTTCTCATTAATCAAACCTTTTAATCCATTGACATTTAGAGCAATTTTACTTTATATGAATCATAATTCTAGTTATAAGATTTTGTATATGTTAAAACTGTGAAAATTGTAATTTTGCATTGCATAAAACTAATTACCAAATGATATCTAGACCGATTTTACTTAGAGATTCATCGCGAGTTATTAAAGGCAATCCCAGATGTATCGAGGTTGCTGCAATAAGTCTATCCCATGGATCTTTAATTATAAGTCTTGGAATTTTTGAACTTTTCATGATTATTGGTAAGCATAAAGGTTCTATCTTGTAATTGTTTGAATAAGAAATCATTTCAAGAAATTTATCGAAATCACGATCAAGCTTTTTCTTCTCAGTTAGATAAAGCAATTCAAAAAAGACAATACATGGAATGAAGATTTTATCCTGTGCATTATCTACTTTTTGGAAAATCGTTTTTGCTTTTTTTGAGAGTTTAGGATTATCTGTCATATACCAAACTAAAGCATGAGTATCAGTAACATATGGCATTATTCTTTCTCCATTAATCCTTTTAATAGCAACAATCGAGTTTCTTTAATGTCTTCCTCCATAATTTTTACGTCTTTCCAGATGCTTTTTAACTGTATTGCATTAAGATTCTTTTTAAATTCTTCCATCTCATCTGTAAAAGAGTTGATTGCAATTATAATATTATCATCATCATACCATAATTTGAAATGATTAAATTCTATATTTGGTCTTCTATTTTTAGGATAAATTCCCAAAACCAGTTCGTCTTTATGTGGATTATATGTTATTTTCATTTTTCTCCACCAAAAAGTAAAAGGAAAAAGATCAAAATGACTCCGAGAATAAGCAGATTTTTTTTCTGTTTCTCCTTCTTTAATTTTAGCGATTTTATATAAGAAGATGCTTCAATTAGAGCTTTCCGAGGTTGAAGAAGATCATATTCTATGTATTCTCTACCTTGCAAAGCAGCTAAATCTCTTGGATCAATTCCATTTTCTACAATGGGAATAATATCTTTATTGGTTTTTATCGCATATCCAATTTCCTGTTGAACCCAATTTGATCTTACCCCATCTCTTGTCAATAAGACAACCACACAGTCAGAGTTTTCAATTTGTCCAGATATCTTATTGTCAAGAAGTGCACCGGGAGTTAAATACCATTCAGCCACAAATACTTCCAAATCAAACTTTGCAAGTAAGTTTGAGAGGGCAATAACCAATCCTTGATCTCTTGTACTATGACTTATAAAAACTTTATACACCATTTTTCACCTTTAAAAAATTTTCTCTTCATTATTTCATTTAATTATAATAAGTTTTTTTTCGGAAGCAAATTAGATGTTGATGTATTGTATTTTTTTTAAGAATATATATTTGTAACACATATTTAGTATTGAAAATCTTATTAGTTATCATTTAAGTGACATTGAGTGATATTCCATATTATTTTTTTACTCAAATCAAAAGACGAATAAAGTACTGTTTAATTGGATGGTAATAATAATTTAATGTGCAAAAAATGATTAACTATTTATCATATAATTATAGAGTTGTCTCGTTATGAAGGCTGGGTTTAAGCTAAAATTTGTATTGCAATAACAGACCGAATTGCTCTGGTCCAATTCTTGGAGTAATATTTATGTTTTTATTGTTTGTCCTATGGAGATAGGGAACTAGATAACCAATAGCACTTCCAATAGCAGCACCTGTAAGTATATCAGTAGGGAAATGTGCTCCTGATTCGAATCTCAGATATCCTACAGCACAAGCTGCTAATATATTACTTCCCCAAATATATGGTACCCATTTAGATTCAGAGTAATAGTCGTTGTATACTATCGAGAAAAAAAATGCTGTGGAAAATACTACCGATGTATGTCTTGAAGGAAAGGACTTTCTTGCATAAGGTTCTCTTTTTACGACCATTGGTACATCCGGATTATATACAAGTGGTCTTGTTCTTTCAACTCCTTCCTTTACTAAATAGGGCACAAGAGATGCAAGTAATATTGTTTCAAAATACATTATACCTATTGTCTCAAAATCACTGCTTATGTCCTCGGAGATAAGTAAAGTTAATGGAATAGATAAATAAATTGCTGTAGTAAAGTCGCTTGCTAAAGATGCATTATATGAGTAATTATAAGTTGCATATTTATCTAACCAATTTATATTATTACTTGATAAACTATTAATTTGTGCCACAGTTAATGGCTCAATATCATTTTTTAAAGCGAAAGTGGTAAAACCAATAGTTATGCATCCACCAAAAAGAAATCCATCGGTTCTCCAATTCAATTTGTAAGGAGATTGTTTTGCATAGATCGGTAAGGTTATGACAATTAATAAAATTAATATTAAAGAGACCGTTTTCTTCATTATTTTTCCATTTTAAGATTATATTATTTTGCTACTCATAATTTTCATAAAATATGTGCTTTCCTGATGCTACACAGTCCTATATAGTTTGATTCAAAGTCGATAACCTTCACGTATATATGAATATATAAGTTGAAACTAAAAGTATTGTTTAAAAAGTCATTGTATTTGTGGTTTGTAATGCACATTATTTTAAATTGAATACGCAGAATGAAAGATTTAAATGAAAAGATTTTTAATTTGAAATATATTTTGAGTATAAGTGTTAAAAGGGTTACTTTTTTAGTCTAATTTTTAAATAATATATTACATTAAACAATTATATATTATTGTTTAGATTTAAGAAGAGAAGATATGCGTAATATAATTATTAATTCTTTATTATTCTGTTTTATTACATTATCAAATATCTCTGGTGAAGTTATCATCAACGAATTCGCTGCTTCAAATTATGCATCCCTTCGCGTAAACGATACTTATCCGGATTGGATTGAATTATATAATACTGCTGACACAGCAGTTGAAATTAGAGGATATTTTCTTACTGATGATTCGAGTAGTCCTTTTAAATGGTTTTTTCCACCTTGTTCAATTGAACCTTACGATTTTATAATCGTCATTGCATATGGCGAAGATACTTCATTTGGAGATACACTTTGTGCAAATTTCAAATTAAGTCGAGATGGTGAATTTCTCGGTCTATATGATCGTTGGGGTTTTCCATTAGATACAATAACCTTCGGGGCACAATATCCTGATAAAACATTCGGTCGACCATTAGGTGGTCTTCACGTATGGAGATACTTAGAAAATCCTACCCCAGGAAATCCAAACGATTCTATTTGGGGTATGGACATCACTCCAGAACCACAAATATATCCTTTGTCAGGATATTATATGTCACCTCAAGTTGTACAAATAACAGGAACAGGAACTATAATGTATTCGACAGACGTATCACCACCGCTTGATTCTGGAATGGTATATGTTTCATCGTTTACAATCGATACAACCACAGTTGTTCGTGCACAAACCATAGAACCTGGCAAATTGCCCAGTAAAGTTGTTTCTAGAACATATGTTTTCGATTCGGAAGTGGATGTCCCAACAGTGTTTATCACAACGGACTCTCGAAATCTCTGGAATGATACCGTAGGCATATATGTTGTGGGTCTCGATTCACTAAATCCTAATTACGAGGGAAGAGGTCGAGAATGGGAGCGAGTTTGTCAAATAGAAATTCTTTCTAACGAAGATACGATTACAGTTTTAAAAGCAGGCTTGAGAATACATGGTAGTAGTTGTCGAGGTTTAGGAAAGAAACCTTTTAGAATATCTTTCAGAGGAGAAATTGTTAAAGAGAGGGTCATTCCTTGTTTAGAAAGAAAAAATTACTCGCAGATTGTTCTAAGAAGATATGGAGGAGATTATAAAAGCAAAATGCATACCTCACTGATACAAATAATTGGGGAACAATGTAATACTTCAATATCTCACTTTTCACCTGCTCATCTTTATTTAAACGGGAAAGGTTGGGGTTTTTATTATCTAAGAGAATACATCGATGAGGAATATTGTAATTTTCATTTTGGTGAGGGTGAATATGATGTTGTTGATCGGGAAATTGCTCGTTATGGAAACGATTCAGTTTGGGTGGCTACAAAAGATTTTTTCAGACTAAGTGATTTATCGAATGATAGTCTTTTTTCAATAGCGACAGATATGTTAGATGAGAAAAATTTTCTGAATTATTTTTCTGTCTATATTTGGGGTCAAAATTATGATTGGCCTTGGAATAATGATATTAAAGTTAGACTTCAAAAGCAGGATCAACAATGGAGATGGATTATGTGGGATGCAGATGATACTTTCGGTAGAAGGTTTGATACATTGTTTTTAATAAATGATAATACATTAGATAAAGCGATGAGAGGATCACGCATATTTTATGAAATATTGGATAACGATAATTTTAAGTATCTTTTTGTTAATCGGCTTGCAGATCTAATGAATACAAAACTTGAAGCAGAATATGTAATTGGAATAATTGATTCATTTGAGGAAGTATTAGAACCTTCAATGGAATTCGAGCATAAATGCTGGTGGTGGCCTTTATACAAATGGCATGCAGCTGTGGATTCGATACGGTTATTTGTTATGGAACGATGTTATTTTGTTCGTAATCATATTATAGAATGCTTCGATCTTGACACAACTGCCACAGTCCACATTGCACGGTGCAGTGGTGGAAGAGTTGCACTCAATACACTGCTCCCGGATTCTGTGGAATTTGAGGGTATATATTTTGCAGGAATACCTATTACGTTGAAAGCTATTCCCAATCCCGGTTATAAATTTAGCAGTTGGAGAAATGATTCAGTACCAGATAGTGCTAAGGTTGAATGCGATCCCACCGGTGGTTTGGAAGTCACACCGTTATTTGTCCCGTATAGTATGTCCTATGATGGACTTACAATTAATGAACTTATGGCAATAAATGATTCAACGATTTGCGATTCTGCTGGTGAATTCGATGACTGGATTGAGTTATATAACTGTTCTTCTGACACGATAAATTTAAACGGATGTTGTGTAACCGATGATCCTTCAGATACCTTTGAATATTGTTTCGATGAGGATATTTTTCTTTTACCTAAGGAATTTAAACTCATCTGGTGCGACGACGATACAGACCAGGGCATAATGCATATGCCTTTCAAGCTCACAAGTCGTGGAGAATGGGTGGGAATATTCGCACCACCTGCATTTGGAAGTTTCCTAATCGATTCATTACGATTTCCAGAATTGGGTGCTGATATTAGCTATGGCAGATTTAAGGAATGTATTGACAGTTTTGGAATATTAGACTATCCGACACCGTTAGCATCGAATGAATCTACATGGATAAGTGAATATAAAAGCTTGCCTGAAGCAATGAATTTAAATGTAAATCCCAATCCATTTAATTCGGTCTGTCGAATTACAGCACCAGCTGGCTCAAAGATAGAAATATACGATTTGCAGGGAAAG
>JAUWMV010000052.1 GCA_030613005.1 bacterium
AAATATCATTCGAAATGACATATTTTATGCTTCTCGAGTATTCAGAAAATTTTACAATCTCGGTGTTAAAATGATCGATATGGCTATGGGAAACAAAGACATACAGGTCTGTCTTCCGTATATTTGAGATAACAATTTCTCGAATCTCATCGGTCAGGAATTTCTTATCGGGGTAATCAAATATTAGCGTTTTATTAGCGACTTTCAGGATAAAACTATTATGAAATATGTATGTTATTGCAACTTGCATAGTGAATTCAAGTTGAAAATAATGTCTTATAGTTTTTCATAAGTCTCAGAGATTCAAGGGGAAAGACTAATAGTTTTACAATCGAGAATTAGAAAAACCTATGAAATAATTTACAGCAAACAATAATTGCTGTAAATACAACTATATGTTCTTCCTAATCTCTTCTAACGTGGATTTCGCATTAGGAGCCATTTTGAATAATGTGTCCAACTTTTCGCATGAATAATCTACACAATAGGCACAGTTTATAACCTGTTTACCAATTGCGCATTTCCTTATCTCGCAAATGTTGCAGTAATCGAAGATGCGATCGCTTCCAGATGCGCAACCGTCACAGTTAATCGACTCCGGCTTTATATCTGCATCGAATTGCTTTGACCACATCTCTGCAATCTTGATTCTTTCGGTGTCATCATCGCTTTGAGTTGCCTTAAATGCCAGACACTCAGAGCAAGTATATCCACAATAGGCAATCATCTTGTCCATTGCTTTTGCTCCTATTCGTTACATGTGATTATTGTTGTCTTAATTTAGTATATTCACCAGTTTGAACAACATCCTTTGGGAGGTGCGATGAAAAATCCTTCAAATTCCTCATCAAATTGTCTGCTTCAGAAGTATCGACAGCATAAAAAGAAACTGAATCGTCGCCACATACAATATTATTAGAAATTTTCCACGCTCCAAGCTTTATCCACTGCGATGGTATTCCTCCATATTCCTGCAGTGCAATATCATAGATAACTGCAATTCGAATGTTTTTTTTCGCTGCTAGATTACTAACGAAATCCGTGGTATAGTATTTTTTCCTTATTGCTTTTGCTACATCGATATTCGCCAATCCCCAAACATCCAGAACTCTGATATCTGCGAGAAAATCAATAGCACCTATATCATTTGCCGCAACACCTTCGCCTTCATAATATTTACTAAGAAACAAGCCTATTTGATATTGCTGCTCATATATGTTTTTCGTAGCCTGTGGAATTTTCCTTAATGCATCGAAGCCTCTAACCGAGAAGGGCACAATTGTTAAAAGAATCAATAGAATAAGCAGAATATTTAGGGATACTTTCCACTTATTTAATTTTGATTTGGCAGCATCAATAAAAAATTTAGGAACTGAAATTGCTAAAACTGTGATGCCAAGCCCAACAAGATACGCTTCATATCGGAAAAACCATCCTGTATCTGCAAAGAGCATATGCAAAATTGCAGTGGCGACGAGAATTATAAGCATAACAATGCGTTTATCCCATATTTTCTTATATCTTCTAATCTGCAAATATAAGAGTACAATAGCCAATAGAATAAGCATGAAAATATGAGAGTTATTAATTGCCATTATCCTATCGAAAAAATTTATAAAGAATTTCATTACGCTTGTAAACGAGTATGATTCCGGCATTCTGCCTTTCAACAAAATCGAATTCGGGAAAAAATTCCAACCATTTGAAAGGGAATGTATTCCATAGAAATATATGGGGAGTATTCCTGTAGCTCCAGTTAGCAATGCGTGTAGCGGTTTTCTCCTTATCATTAACAGACAACACACGACAAAAACCAAAAATAATCCCTCATATCGAATCGAAATAACTAACATTGAAAGCAGTAATAACAATAATATTTCCTTGAACTTGGATTTTGTACTTGTAAGAATATTAGCAGAAACATAGACGAAAAATATACTAATAAGTACATGAATCGTGTGCTCCTGACCAGTGAATATGATGGAAGGCAACGGTGTGAAAAAAAATATTATCAGAAGAACAATTAGTATAAGAGAGCTTTTTAGACGATGTTTTCTTAGGATTTCATAGACTAAAATGCATAACAATGTTGCAAAAATTATATTCAATATAAACGGACATACTTGGTTAACTCCGAATATCGAATAAATTGCAGACAACAAGAGCGTCCAGAACGGTGAGGACGACGACGATGTGAATCCATATCGTGTAACACCCCAAACGCCATATTCTGCGAAATTCTTTGCGATAGCCATGTGGATATAAGGATCGTCGATGGCATAAATGAGATTTCCTCGAGTGTTTCTTATTGAAAGTAAGGTTAATATTGTCAGCATTAGATAAAGTATAAGAATAGCAATAATCAGAGGATAATGCCGTTTAATACTCTTTATCATTTTGTAATCCCTAAAAGATGCATTTTAGCCTATTTTAAGAGGATAAAACTATATTCTCATAAGTAATTCATTTGGTCATAATTTCAGCTTTATTACGGAATAAAGATAGGCAATTTACCCTTTCATCGGCACAAAAATCCTCGTCTTTAACTAAAATGAAATAGCTTAAAACTTTGATTCAGGATTTCATAAATGCAATTCGTTTCATGCAATTCAATCATAGGAAAATATGTTAAGGCAATAGCAAAGGAATCAAACGTTTATACGAATTTTGTTTCGTACAAATGTTTTTTACCAACTAAGATAGCTGTCTACATATTATAATTTGTTACTTCCTGCCGAGCCAGTTTGCAAGGAACGTAATTAGTCCACCGAGCATTAAATAGCCTAAGAACACCTGCAATGCAATGCAGACCATTGGCAACCAGTGTATTGGAGCTACATCTCCTGAACCTAATGTGGAGAATGTTACAATGCTAAAATAGAAAAGATAAAACCATCTTGGTGTGTTGAAAAGTCTATCGTCCACAACAAACGCCTCGCGACTACCAAAATGCAGAAACGAATAGTCAATTATGGAATATATGATTGAAAATAGCACGATAATCACCAGAGAAATACCTAACCATCGCCAGAAATTCTGTCCATAACCCGAGCTTATATCCCATAGTTTAATAAGGCTTTTCTGCCACCAAGTGCTGGCTTTTCCTTTAAGGTCTTGCACAAACTGCTGATGCTCGATATATCTTCTCATTGCCGGATTTTTCGACCAATCGACTTTTGAAGTGTCAACGCCGATGAATCGAGCGTTTTTGTAAGTTGCACTTCCTAACTCACAGTTTCTGGTTCTTATCCTATTATTTTCGTCCATAATTTCGGTTGTGCTAATAGATGCATTATCGAAAATCCCATCGTCGAAATGAGCAAAACTACAATCCGCACCATCAAAATGAGCTAATGTGCAGTCTGCGTTATTGAAACTCGTTTTCCAGCAATCAGCATTATCGAATCTAGTATGTTCACATTTAGCGTTTTCGAAATCAGCCTCCGAGCACACAGCTCCGACGAATCTCGAGAAACTGCAATCTGAATTTTTGAAATTAGCAGCTTCGCAGTTTGCATTATTGAAATTAGCTTCGAAACATGCTGTTCCATTGAAAATTGCATTCCTGCAGTTGGCATCGGTGAAATTTACACCAAGACATCCTGCATTGGTGAAATCCGCACTCTTGCAATCAGTACCTTCAAAATGTGCATCCCTACATGCAGCACCTTTAAAATGAGCGCTCTCACACTTTGCACCGTCGAAATTAGCAAAGATTAAATCTGCGCCATCAAAATGCATGTTATTCAAAACCGCACCGCGAAGATCGATGGCGTAGTCTCTTTTGTAAGCGTGTTTTTCGGTATCGGTTAACTCAGAATAATTTTCAAGACCGAATTTCTTAATATCGTTCATAGTTTGGTTGAATTTGCAGTTATCTACTTCCTTCCAGATTCGTTGATATTCCCTTCGTTTCTTAAAACCGCTCAGCGACTCATCCACATTCTCGATTTCCGGCAGTAATACTTCCTCGATTCCCTTCATTCTCTTCGTGAGAAGTTCCTGAAATGTTTTGCAACTCTCGATTTCGGTTGGTTGCTTAGTATCGGGATCGAGAAGCGGTTTTTCCCACCTGTCGCATAATTGTTTCAGTTGTTCTTCGGTGTATCGCAATTAATCCTCCAAAGGATTTTCATTTATGTTAAGATAACATGTAATACATGTAATAGGACAATTTTTTTTGCCTGCCATAGTAAATTATTATCCTAAATCTTAGAGTACACCCTCTCATCTTAAATCCTTCTGCAAACTCCCCCTCATCCTAAATCCTTCTCCCCAAGGAGAAGGGGGCAACTCATCGCTCCACAGGGAGAAGGACCAAGTATGAAGGGATAAAAGTATATTTAAAATATTGACGGTAAAAGAAATATTATAGCAAATATAATCAAGCCTATAACAATTCCAATAGCAAAACCCAACATCATATTTAGAAGAACGCTCAATATGCCAAATTTGACTTTCCAAAACGGAATCAGCATTCTTTTTGTTACCCGTTTTCCATCAACTTTAAGGTTCGAATAACCACCAATAAAAGTAGGTTCAAAAATCAATTTCACAGGAACAGTCTTACCTTTGTGCTCAAGCTCTGAACACACTTTCTCGATAATTCTAAATCCGCCTGGACTCTTAGCTACTAGTTTACTGTCGATGTACAGGTTCGCAAAATAGGTTAGATATGCGAATTTTTTATCGACGTGGATTTCCCAGCCGATTGTGTGTCCCTCCCATTCCACAGAATACATCAGATCACCTCCTTTCGATTGGATTACATTATCTTCTACCCAACCATTTCACAAAGAAAGTTATCAATCCACCGAGCATAATATAACCCAGTATAACCTCAGCCATAACGCAAATCATAGATAAAGGTACTATTGGAGTGACATCACCGAAACCGAGTGTGGAAAAAGTTACGACGCTGAAATATAAATAAGACAACAATCGCGGCGAATTGACAATATGTTTGCTAATATGGAAAAAATCGAAATTTAAACGCCAATAAAGAAATGTGAAACCACTAATTATTACAACACATGAAAGAAGCCATTGCCAAAAAGATTTACCACAATTCGATGTCAACCACCATAAGAAAATTAAGGGTTTTTGCCACCACCGAGCTGTATCTTTTACATACTGCACAAACTGCTGATGCTCTATATAACTTTTCATACCGGGATTTTTCGACCAATCCACATTTGATGTGTCTACACCAAGGAATTCCGCGTTTTTGTACGTAACTCCGGTAAAGTCGCAAGGTTTTCGGTGAATAATTTTATTTTCGTCAATCGTCTCAATTACACCAAAAGAAATTTCATCGCATCGAGCACCTTCGAAATGAGCATATTTACAATTCGCACCGTCGAAATGAGCATCCCAGAAATTAGCACCGTCGAAATGAGCACCAATGCAAATTGCACCATCGAAATGAGCACCAATGAAATAAGCAACTTCAAAATGGGCATCATTGCAATCAGCATCTATGAAATGGGTATGATAGCATCTCGTACATTCGAAATGAGAAGAACTCAGATCTGCACATTCAAAATGTGTATTTGTACATACCGCAAAACTGAAATAAGCCCTCTTGCAATTTGCACCTTCGAAATGTTTTACTATTAATTTTGCACCACGAAGGTCTATAGAATAATTTCTTCCAAGCCCATCCTTCTCTTTATCTGTCAACTCTTTATAATCTTCAAGCCCATATTTCTTAATATCTAACATTGTTTCCCTAAACTTTTTCTCTGCATTCTTTTGCCATATGTCTTGATATTTCCGTCGTTTTTCTTCATAATTCAACGAAACACCCACCTTCTCAATCTCTGGCAGCAATACTTCCTCGATTCCCTTCAATCTCTTTGTCAGCAGTTCCTGAAATGTTTTGTAACCTTCAAATTCAGTGGGTTTGTTGGTTTTGGAATCGAGAAGTGGTTTTTGCCAGCGATTACGATATTGATTCCGTTGTTCATCATAGAGTTTTGCAAACTTGTGATCAATAAGCATCTTTACCAATCCATCGTCGAATGGTTCCTGTTGATTATCTTTGTATTGCATATAAAAACCTCCATCGAGAATATTGTTCGTGTTGCTTGAAAGATAATAGAGAATATGTTATTGGAATTTATACATATATTCCGACTATTAATAAATTTATATTAATATACTTGAAACGCTGAGAGTAAAATGAATTGCCCGCATTTACTGATAATCAGTAACGCCAATGGTATTAAGAGAAATTCGCCCATATTGTCGATGATATTTTCTATATCAATAACTTTACTTCATGCAGTTTTTTTCTTTTTTCTTTCCTTCGGCTGGCTGGTTTGGATTGAATACGCACTCAAAAATTTTACATTCGTTCTTAGCGCTGCAGTCCTCGAAGCTAAGGAAAACCCTCTCGGTGAACGCTCTGCGACCCTTGCCGGTAATTGTTTTGTATTTGCATCGACCCTGAACGAACATCTCGCGGCACTCACACCACTTTTTCTCCCATTCAAATATATGTTTCATAATAACCCCCGGGAT
>JAUWMV010000026.1 GCA_030613005.1 bacterium
GAATCAATTAATCATATACTTAAATTTCACTATCTCGAATTTCCTATTTCAATGACCAGAGATTTACCTTGCGTTCTTCGCCTGTGAGATGAATGAAATATTCCTCGAGTGTCTTGCCGGACATTTTTGCATCGCTGCGAAGCCTGTCAGGATTGCCTAACGCGAGTAGTTTCCCTTTGTTAATAATACCAATCTTTGTGCAGGTATCCTCCGCAACTGAAAGAGTATGCGTGGACATAAAGAATGTGGTTCCTTGCTCTGCTAACTTTCGAATAATTTGCTTGACCAATCGCTGGCTTTGCGGGTCGAGACCCACCATCGGCTCATCGATAACAATTAGTCGAGGATCGTGTAGTATTGCGGACGCCATTATTATTTTCTGGCTCATTCCATGAGAATACTCACATGATAAATCATCTCCCCATTCTTCAACGCCAAAAAGATCGAAAAGCATCTCAATTCTTTTTGCAATTATTTTGCGTTCCATTCCGAATAAAGACCCTACCAACTCCAAAAATTCACGACCGGTAAGCCTTTCATATATGTATGGATTATCGGGAATATAACCTATAAGTTTTTTGGCTTCAACAGGCTCGCTTACAATGGAATGACCACCAATTTTTATAGTGCCTTTATTTGGTCTGAGAAGGCTCACAATCATCTTTATTGTTGTTGTTTTACCTGCACCGTTGGGACCTAAAAATCCGAATATTTCACCACTTCTTAGCTCAAGATTCAGGTCGTTAACCGCAAGAGTCTTACCGAAACTCTTACTGACACCATCGATAGTTAGAATGAATTCATCTTCCAAATTCTTGTTATTCATTGATCACCACTGCATAGAATCTTAATTTGTAAGCACATGTACAGATAGAATATAAACGATCACATCAACATTGCTATTTGTCTTTTTCAGGTTTTGCGAATTTGCCAAGAGATAAAATTTTAGCAATATTAGCCTTGTCTGTTACTTCGTATTCAATGAGCCCGGGCTCGACTGCCGAAATGAGAGTCGTAACACCGGGTCCATGCCCGGCATACTGGCAATTGCCGTGCATAACGATACCAATCGAAATTGCGCCACGCCGATAGCTTCTGCCGTATCTGTTATCGTGATCTGTGATAGCGACAAAATCTCCGAATCTCAATTTGTCCAAGCCGAGTTCGGCTATGTATTTCTCATCTGCGGTCATAATATCGTAGTCGCCTCTGCCCATAGAGGTAGATCCAACTCCGCTGCCCATAAGCTGTCCCGGTACAACTGCTGCAACCGGAACTTTAATACCGTGTCCTGTGTCCTCGATATCCCACTTATCTAATATTCGAGGATCGAGATTGCAAACGGCAATTTCTGGATAATCTACGAACTTCAAGCCCTGCCCGAAACCCTTGATAAGTATTTTATCGTCCATAAGCATTTTATCCTTTATTTCGCGAGAGAACTCGATAATCACATGCTCTGCTCCACCGTGATGTCCCAAAACAACTCCTTTGTCGCCTTTAGCATCGCCGGAGACAATTGTCGCCGTGTTGCCGGTGCAGGAATAGAAATTGAATCCATTGTTTTGACCCTCGAACCTTTTTTCGAAATTGGCGATTGCGGAGACCGATGGCTCGATGTGATCCGCTTCCCAGCCGAACGCAGGATCGCCAGCTTGTATGTTGTATGTTATTCCGCCGGTTCCGGGAAGCATAAACGGCTTTCCATTTTTGTCGAAACTGTGTTGACCTCTGTGCATTGGTGGGCTAACAACGCCCTGAACGGAAATCATAACAAGTTTATCATCGTTTGTCTTAGGTTTAGCCATTTTAACCTCCGATTTTATTTTGATTGTTATTATTTTCGAAGTAATAGACGACTCTTAGATTGGTTTGGAGTTATTTTATGTGAAATAAGCGAACATTTTGCTTAAAAACCCAGAAGATCTAATTTTTGGCGATTGTTTTCTTACTATCATCTCAAGTGGTTTTCCATCATTGGTAGACCCTTTTAAATACGCTTTTTTGGTCGCCCACGGGGTCTCTTTACTACACTTGGCGAAGCACCTGTCAGTTTATTCTTCAAAATAAAATAGAAAGAGAGTATTTTTTCGAGATATTCATCTGCAGCTCCACTTTTGTCATTAAAGGATATTGTCTCTTTTCCAATCATAAGTGTAGCATAGGCAAGTTTTGTCTCATCCGATCCTGTCATTTCTTGTTTGTAATCAGGATTAAGTGTGTTAATCTGAATAATTCTTGAAACATATCTACTATGTTTAGATGGTCCTTCCTCAAAAGACTTTTCTTCATAGTTGAATCCACGACCTTCTTTTTCTTTTCCAGTAATTGGTTCTCTTGTTTGCTCAGGTTCAGCGATCCGAATATTGGCTTCTGCTTTTAATTCTCCTGTTATTGCAGTTAATATGGCTGGAATGGTAGTTTTTGATTTGCACTTAAAGCGGACATGAGCAGTAACAACGCCATCCTTGTCGGCTTCAGATGCTTTAAGAAATAAGCTTTCTGTTATCAATTCAACTGAAGAAGAATCACTAATGCTAAGTTTTACTATACTATTACCAGGAACTACCTTAGGCACAAAAGCTTTCAAAGGAAGAGTTCCAGTTTTTCTTGGTTCGATTCTAATTGAAGAAGGTACGAAATCAAAACCATTAGGTGGGAGCTTTTGTTCACGAGGTTTCCGTCCCAACCCTTCCAATAACTCTAAGTCTTTAAATTCCTCAGTCTTTAAAATATCCACCGCTAATTCAATAGCTTTTTTCTGAATCTCAGTTAATTTCTTCTCTGCTTCCTCCTGTTTAAGATTCTCAACCTCTGATTTGATTGATGGTCGGAGTTTATCGAGTTCATCAAGTAGACTTATCCAATCCTCATTTTCCTCAAATCCTGTTCTGGCAGGTAGAGGCTTTAAAAAATCAGCATAAATAAATCCCCTTATATCTCCATTCGCATAAATGCTTTCCTCTAAGCCGTAAGCAGACAAGGTCTTAATATCATCAACAATTGTAACGCTCATATGTCGAATGCTAACCGTCCCTTTTCCAGATGGATCAAAATATAATTCCAAGGAAATTTTCTTCGTTCGATCACTTGCGAGAGGCCAGTCTTTATAAGCTTCGCCTACGGGCGGAAGTTCTATTTTTAATGATTTTACAGAATAAGATTTTCCTTTGGTGGAGATCATAATCTTAAGAGACCCATCCTTTAGGAATGGGTCAAATTTTTCGGCAAATATTTTTTGTAGTCTCCCAGGCGAAAGTGGGCCCCTTGGTTTAGTAGGATCGAATACTAAGCCAGAGATAATAATTTTTATTCCAGGTTCTCGCAGAATTTCTCTTTTTCTTGCAGTTTCAAATTCTGCATCATCGGAGCCTTCACGAAGTGTAACCCTTATAGTTTCAGTACCCTTATCCTTCTTAGAATAAAAAGTGCATTTCTTCCCGATTTGAAGAAAGCTAAACATTCCGATTCCAAGTTGACCTATCTGCTTAAAGTCTAGGCTCCTTTTTGCAGAATCGGCTACTCGCTGAAGGGAATCTATAAATTCCTCTTTAGACATTCCATAAGGATATTCAATTGTGATTCTGTCACTTTTCATTGTAAATTTTACTTGGCAAACAGGGAGCTCTTTTCCAGTCTTTTTTGCTTTATTGTGTTCATCTACAGCATTACTTATATGCTCCTTTATAGCATCGGCAGGATTTCGATACAAACTTCCCAACCGACTGAGAGCATTTGCCGTATGTAGCTTGATCTGAACTTTCCTCATTTCTGTCCCCCCTTCTTTTTGAAAAAATCAAACCTGTTAGTAGTTAAAGTAAGCCATCTTCTGAATTTGTCTTCATCTCCCAGCATGGTAAGAAGGCTCGAAATGTATCCAATATCGCCAGGATCTAATTCTTCCCGAAATATTTCCCGGCTTTCTTTCGAACTATCTCTAAACCATCTGAGTTCATCTTCTAAAAGTAATAGAAGATATTTTATTTTTTCCGTCTTTAGTTGTGCTTTCCGTAACATTAAATCCAAAGTTGGAATTTCAAAACCAACAGTTTTTGCAATCTTTTCTATCACAAGTTTTGGTGGTATCTCCTTATTTTGGATACATTTAGCAAGACTTTGTACATCCCAGCCAATCTCATCTGCTAAATCTTTAATTGTAGGATAGCGATGTTGAGTTTTCCACCATTGCAAAATTTTCATCCAGAGTATTTTCCAGTATGTCTTGGTTTCTTTCCGTGATTTGAGAAACTTTTCCATTTTTTCAATATATATTGAGGATGGTATTCTTTTGTTTCTAGTTTTTAAAAAGTATTTTTTAAAAGTTCCATATGGTATACCCAAATTTTGTGCCATTTCCTTTCTGGTGCGGTTTCTCGCTCGAGAGTAATCCTCTATTTCTATTAACAATTGACTAACTGATTTCGTGTTCATTTTTATCCCACCTTTTTTTTCCACACTTTGAGATTGACTCAATAATCTGAATTTTCCACTAACTTCTTCACATCCTCTCACATTGCAGTTATATCCCCATTATCCGCTCACTAGTATTAATATACGTTTCCTGCGAGTTCTTGGCAATTGTTTTTCCCACCAGAATACTTTCTATCCTAATCTTATTTTACCTCTTATTCACGCCTAATCTCGCTATTAGTCCGCTGTTAGACGATGTTTGCCCTTTAGAAGCTTAATGTGAAGCTGTTAGTGTATCCCGTGTAAATGAAAACTCCATGCTGCAAAACGTCCCGACCAATAAGACACTGTATGTGCTGACCTTTTAGTGGAGCTGCAATTACCACACCTTCAACAACCACATTGTTAGGAAATAGAAGACGTATAAGGTATTCATAGCATTGGACACTGGTAGATGACGGTGTATTAATTAACGTCAAGCCAACGGGATTAAGGTTTAGCTGTCTAACAATGTCCTCTTGCACAACTGTTCCTGTGGCTCCAGTATCGATCATTGCAAGTGCTTGGACAGGTGTTGGTACATCTTTACTACTTTTCCGTGAAATCTCCTCAATTATCGATCCCACTGCGAGCCTGACTTCGACGACAGGACCCACTTCTTTCAGATTGGGTACTTGTGTAGTAAACGATGGCATTCTATATCCCCAACAGGTTTGAGGTAAAGTTTTGAGGAGTCTCTACCTCAACGATTTGTTTTACAAGGAAAGGCACATTCCCAAAACGTTTATAGCCTTGACGAATTGCATCGATTTTCGTGTCGAAAACATCGATAATTTGGTCGTCCTTGATAAGTGCAAACTTTCCTTTCGACTTGCCGATTAGCTCATTTTTTTGAGTACTGTATGTCTCAAGTTCTTTTTTAAGCATTTCTATCATGTTGAAATACTCCTTTCTTTTTATATATTAGTATATTGAATTATATATTATAAAAAACATTATTAAAAGCAATCGTTGTTTAGGACAAATTACATTTAACTTATTCATATACGCAGTATTGTAGATATATTCTTGTCAGCTGTTTTTTCCGTCTGAATAACTTTCTATCCTAATCTTGTTTTACCTCTTGTTTACTCCTAATCTGGCTATTTTATCATCGTAATCGAGGATGTCGTGCATTGCATTGCGTGTATCGAATATCAGGCGGGAATGCTCGGCAAGCCATTTGTAATCGTACATGGAGTGATCGGTTGTAATTACTACGAGATCCATATTCTCGAGCAGTTCTTCGCCTAACTCGACAGATTGTATGTAATCGTTTCCCATTCTGAGCTTCGGCACATACGGGTCGTTGTATATAACGTTAGCGCCGTAATCTAAAACAAGTTTTATCAAATCCAACACCGGAGATTCTCTGACATCGGAGATATCCTTTTTATATGCAATGCCAAGAAATAATACATCTGCGTCCTTAAGCACTCGACCGTGATTGTTCATATGCCGCATAATTCCCTCGAGAACATAATTCGGCATATTGTAGTTAACCTCACCTGCAAGCTCGATAAAATGTGCATAAAAATTAAGTGATTTAAGCTTCCATGACAGATAGTGCGGATCGATTGGGATGCAGTGCCCACCAACGCCAGGACCGGGATTAAATTGCATAAATCCAAACGGTTTGGTAGCTGCAGCCTTTGTTATCTCCCAGACATCGAGACCCAATTTATCACAGATTTTCGCCATCTCATTCACAAGCGCGATGTTTACCGATCGGAAAGTGTTCTCGAGTAGCTTGACCATCTCCGCAGCTGCCGTTGACGAGACCGGCACAACTTGCTCTAAAAACGAAGAATAGAAATCCACTGCAATCCGAGTACATTTCTCAGTCATGCCACCTACAACTTTGGGTGTGTTGCCGGTATGCCATTTAATGTTACCCGGATCGACTCTCTCTGGAGAAAAGGCAACGAAAATATCCTTACCAATAGTATATCCCTTTTGCTCGATAGGTTGTGCGATAAGTTCTTCTGTTGTACCGGGATAGGTTGTGCTCTCGAGAATAATGAGCATTTCGGAATGAATGTTTGCAATGATCTTTCTCACTGCATCGTTTACATAACTCATATCTGGGTTCTTAAACCTAGAAAGTGGTGTGGGAACGCAGATAATTGCAATATCCACATCCCTCAAAACGGAAGAATCGGTGGTCGCCGAGAATCTGCCAGACTGCAAATGCTCTTTAACTTTTTCTGCAGGAATATCATCCACATCCGAGCAACCAGAATTTAACAACTCCACCTTAGCTTTGTTGACATCGTAACCCTTGATAACGAAACCAGAGTCGCAGAGCACCATAGCTAACGGCAACCCCACATATCCAAGACCTATTATCCCACAAATCGCTGATTTATTAACTATTTTATCATCGAGAACACTGAATGAATCCATTTTAATCTCCTTTTGATTCTTTGTTTTATCAAGATAACGTTAGTTTCAGAACAGTCAAGGATATCGGAATGTATGTGAACTATTACCTTACATATTAAGACCGCAATTTATGTTTTTCAATTGTATTACTTGTTTTCCTAACGAAGTATTTAAAAATGAAAATTTTATGCATAATAAAAGCAATTAACACAAATTTTCCTCTTGACAAAATATTCCTTGCTATTTAATATAGTTATGGGCATATGCTAATAACTCAGAAGATAAAATAAAACCTGAGCTTAATTGGAATGCTTGAATGAATGTATATAGGGAATGGAAATTAGGTAGGATATTTTCACAGGCTATTGAAAAAAACTAAAATTCGGATTTAATAATTCATAAATAATTGGGATATATGACAAGACCAAGAAAACATAGAAGAGTTCGATGTATGGGCATGATAACGGGTTTTGCACCGATAAAGCCTTCTGCAGGATCGCCAATTTCTCTGGGTTTGGATTATCTTGAAGCTATAAGACTTCACGATTTGGACGGTTTGGATCAGGAGCAGGCTGCCGCAAGAATGGAGGTCTCTCGGCAAACGTTCGGACGAATACTAAAGGAGGCACACCGAGCAATTGTCGAGGCTATTGTTACCGATAGAGGCGTTATATTCGCCAATGAACATCCTATCGAGGTTATATGCGAGGAATTTGGGCATCGATACCGTCATGGCAGACAATTTCATGGCGGCGGTATGCATGGGAGAGATGATGAGGAATGTTAATTTTAACAAGTGTATAACTTTAATGAATATAAGAAAATGTAATAAACGATATGTTTTTAAAACATCAGAAAAAACGATCGTTGAATTAAATAAAACAAAGGAGGTATAAAATGCCACGTGGAGACAGAACAGGACCTTCAGGTGCTGGACCTAAGACAGGCCGCGGTCAAGGTTATTGCACAGGTAATAATGCTCCAGGATTCCAAAATGTTCCGAATGGACGGGGTATGCGTGGAGCGAGGGTTTCCGGTCGAGGCGGCAGAGGTGGTTTAGGATTTAGAAATTTGTTCTATGCCACAGGCTTATCTAGATGGGCAAGAGGTATTTTCTCAAAAAAAAGGTAAGTCGAGTCGTAGTTAAATAAGGTAAAAGAAGAACTTTACAAAGGAGGTATAAAAATGCCAGGTGGAGACAGAACAGGACCTATGGGTGCTGGACCTATGACAGGTCGTGCTATGGGTTATTGCACAGGTTATAATGCTCCCGGATACATGAATGTACCGTATGGACGAGGTATGGGAAGAGCTGGGTATTTCGGTCGAGGTAGAGGTGGAGGTGGAGGTGGTTTTGGGTATAGGAATCGGTTCTATGCTACGGGTTTGCCGCTATGGGCAAGAGGTTTTCCCTCACAAGAGTATGTTAACCCGACGCCCGTAGATGAGAAGGAGGAACTTGTTTACATGGCAAAACAATTGAAAACAGAACTCGAGGAAATCCAGAAGCGAATCGACCAACTAGAAAAAACAGAACCAGGAAAGTAACTCTAAACTGAAACAATCTTGAGTAAAACAGGTAATTGTTCATCGATATGCTTTCCGTTGGTGTTGTTTAAAGGGAGTGGATGCCTTGTCCACTCCCTAATCTAAATTGCACATCACGCCATTCATTACAAGTTCTTTAGAATATGTCCCTTCATCATTAATCTAATAGCACCCTCTCATCCTAAATCCTTTTCCCCAAGGAGAAGGACTTGCTTAGGATTAGGATATCATAAACTCTCTTCTCCTCGGAGAGTGGAGTTAGGTGTGAGGGGATGAAAGCTGGGGTAAGATTTGGTAAAGACCTAACTGATTTTGAAATCCAAGCGCAGTTCCCAGTATCTCTTAACTATTTCAGCAATGTTATCAGCTACTTGCGAATCGGGAAGCATATGCAGCACTTGATCGATAGACCCTGGAACTGCACACTCGGAGATAATCCGTTTAATTCGGAAATATCCCACATCCAAGGACAGAAATGCCATAAGCAAGCCTTCATCTGTGGCGAACTTCTCGTTGAAACATCTATCCATCATCCATTTAACGTATCGCACAAGAACTTGCGTGTTAGTCTTGGGATCGAATATAGATTTACAATCTTTCAATCCAATAACGGAAGACACTTCTCTGTAAGTTTGCTCGGTCAATGCGAAAAGCCCGATCTTGCCACGTCCATCAAAGAAATCGGGCAGCATATAAGACCGCTGTTCTGCTAATGCTACAAACCACAACGGAAATGATGGGTTCTGTTCACATTCACGCTGGAATTGTATTCTAACTTCTGAGATTATTAGGTTTGCTATTGCCAGACTATAACGCTTCATCTCCCAATTTCCTTCTCAATTGAGCAGCAATCTCTCTTCGAGCAATGTCTGCATCCTTAAGTCCAGCAGATTTGATAAGCTTATCTACAGCCTTGTCCAGCCAGTCGTCCCATTTCTGGTGCGGGAATAGAAGAAGCATTTCATCGGTAATCCTGTCGGCAATCAGTGCTATCTCTTGCGCTTGAGCCAATCGATTCTCATTCGCATGAATCCATGGTTTGATATATCGACCAGTTAAATAGCCGATGAGGAACATAATAAATGGGATAACTGCCATTCCCACTATCTTATCCAATACAAAATTCATAAAATTACCTCCTTTTTGTGTTGACTTAACTTATTTGCTTACCGAAATTGATTTCATGGACAGCGACGATAAAAGATTTGCGGTGCTAACATGCGACATAATTCGTTCCAGCACATTCAATGTTCATACACTGTCCAATGTCCTGAGCAGATCTATCGATGAGATAAACCATCGATTTGCAAAGGTTCTTTACCGACCTCTGTGCGTAATGTTCGGCGACTCGATTCAATGTGTTGTATCTGATTGGGAGCATTGCTTCGACGTTTTCCAGATATTTGAGGAAAAGCTTTGGCTATCCGGGAAAACGTATTTCGATCGTCCAATACTCATCCGATGTGGCATCGGAATAGGTAGTATTTCGAATCCAACGGATGTTCTCGGCAAAATGACTGGTCAGGCTTTCATTCTCGCTCGGGATGCTTTGGATACGATAATAAGAGAACGAAAAAAAAGCCTTGCCTACATCGAGTTTCCTGATGAAGAAATTACTCCAATATTATCTGCAATAATGTTGCTTGTGTGCTCTCTTAAATCGTCCTGGACATACACTCAACGCCAAACGATCGATGTTTATCGCAACTCCACCACTCAGGAGGAAGCCGCTGAGAAACTTAGTCTGTCTCAACAATCGATTACAAAGAATTTAGAGAGCTCGAGTTTTCAATCTGTTAAACGTTTCGAATCTGTTTTTGCAAGACTTTCGAGGAAGTTAATACAGCCGTAATTAGTTGTACTACTCGAAACAATATAATACGATTGCATCTGCAATCTGAGATTGAAGCATTAATACTGGTAACCTTATAATGTAACTTTTATTAATTGTAACCTTGTAATGTTGCTTTGCCGAAGCTGATTGGTTTCTTTACTTATGAGCAACCTAATATGATTGCATTTACAAATTAAAATAGGAGCATTAATGCTAACAACCTTGTATTGTTGTATTTATCTTATACAACTTTGTATTGTTGTATTTAGTATAACGTGCATAGTAATAATTGATTAGTATAATCTTGTGTAGTTATATTTTAAAGCAAGCTTGTGTTATTGCCATATTATAGTTGAAAATGATGATATTAATTAAAATTCTATTGTTTCTCCTTGCACTGTTCGGAGGAAAAATTACAGTCGAGCTACTTCTGAAATCGAGCCGCATTGTGCTCGAATCGGAGTTTTACAATGATAACTCTGCAAGGTTATCCACGATAATAGGTTATCTTGAGAGAGCCTTGGTTTTTGTTTTGCTGCTCGAGGGCTATGCCGGTGCATTAGGATGGCTTTTCGCTGCAAAATCTATTGCCAGATTTCGAGAGCTCGAGAACCGATACTTCACAGAATACTACCTTATTGGCACATTTGCATCGATACTTTGGGCATTGTTGTGCTTTTTGCTCGCAAAATATCTCATAAGCATGCTTTAATATGCTCCGATATAACCTCCGAATTCGAGAAGTCTGAATGCTCCTGTATATTATCGACAAATTCAATTGTGAGCTGACGATGTATATTATTATGTTCGCAGCCACTTTTGTTAATATTAATAGCATGTTCAGAATGCTATCCCGTAAAGAGAAACGTAAGTTTCAATTATAGAGTCACTCCCACCAGCTTCGAATTAATTGTGCCTTGAAACCGGGACACAGTTTTGGTGAGAAATCATTATGACTATAAACATTTTCGGTACTCAACTTGAATTCATTTAGTAATTGCTTCACAAGTGTTCTAAGAGATTGTAGTTGCCTTGGAGTGAACCATCGCTCCGGTGGACCGATAAATGTGGGTGAGCCTATCAGACATATTCCTAACGAATCATAGTTGTGACTCTTTGTGTGAGCTCCCATTTTCCACCATAGTCGTCCGAGTTCGATTATCCCGTCGTCATGTTCATTATATACCGAAAACGGCTCTCTTTCGCCATTGAGAATGACATAATGGTAGCCGATATCGTCGAAGCCGCGTCGTTTGTGCCACAGACGAATGATTTCAACATCACCGAAATCCGACGCTGAGCAGTGAAGTATTATCCTATTTATTTTTCTTTGTCCGTTCATTACACCAATATAATACTGTTAATCGTTAATGAAAATCCACTTTATATAACTATCTCATCTCACCTCGTAACGTCCCATTTAACAATGAAATTAGAACGCCAGACAGTTTTAACTCTGCCATCAGAGAATTCAACCTCGATATCTGCAGCATAGGCTCTCGGTTCAAGTTCCGTATCGGATGAATTAAGAGTCAAACTCATCTGTCCCTCCGATGGATCGATAATAGTGAGCGATTTCTCTATTACATATTTCTCATCATCCTCGCGAATTCGAGCGGTAAATGTCGCTGAAGCTCCAATTAAGCTAACTGCTTTACCCTCAGCGTCGAGTATCTGAATGTCTAAAGTCATACTGTCACCTCGAAAAACTATTATCGGTTGTCTCGCCTGATTATCCAAAAACGCTGTTATCTCATCGGAACTCAACCTTAATAATGATGTCAGATTGCCACCCATTGTCCAAGCGCCTTCACCGTGATTATCCGATAGTTCATCGTCGATCTCCTGTTTCGTGTCAACTCCCGAAATTGAGAAACATGGAATATCCACTTGGTCGGCATCGCCAGTTGTGCAAGCTACTGCGACATATTCACCATCTGAACTCGGTATAAAACTGCAGCAATAAAGTCCTTCTCCCATCTCAGTTCCCGAAATGTTAGAGGAATTTGTCTCACCTATTTTATATATTTTGAATGTTACTGTGAGTCCAGTGGCACTCTCGCCTGAATTTACGTAATGTGCCACAAATTTATATGTTTCACCCGATATTAATTTCATTTTATCCTCCTATTAATCCAATAGTTTTCCCGCCGATGAAGTTTATTTTATTAGCAAATCCTCCTGCTTCAGAGTATTCAATTGTAAGAATTGGTCGTTTGCTTGGATCGTTTATATAGTCCGAACCCCATAGCTGAGATTTTATCGACGGATTACCGTGAAATTTGAACCCATAATCTGTGCCGGAATTAACAATTGCCTGAATTGTATTTGTAAGATGAAACGAAACCCATGAGTTAAGGTCTCCGGAAGTTACATCGGTCCATGTATCGAGGCTGATTTGCTCACGGTCGTTTTCTCCGTCGGCTCCTGCTATTTGCCAATTACCCGGTGGATATACCGCTCGGTTCCAGTTGCACAAAGTTTCACTCCATTCACGCACTACTCTATATGGACCTATGGAATTAGTTCCTCCGGAGTGGCTCCAAAGCCACATCTCAAGCTCCGCTGAATCTATCGATGCTCCTGATGGAACCGATCCACCATCCGATTCCAATATCTTAAACTGCATAAGAGTATAGACAGTTGTGTTATTTGCTCTACCAATCTGAACATTTTGGTTTGAACCGAAATTAATATCCTGATACGGACCGCCTTTGATGTATGCGTCTTTGCCTTCGCTGGGTCCCGGTTGAAGTATCACTGTAGGATCAAGAATCACAGGATATGTAGCGTCGTTAAGTATGTTTTCCGGGATAATGATTTCAATATTAAAACTTGAATATTGAGAACTCGATATCGATGGCGTAAGCTTAATCACTTCATCTGACAAAAGAATTTTTGGACGAGCAAATTTGAATAATCGGTTTCCATGCACGCTGGCATATAGCTCTAAATTATCCGCGCTCTTCTCTAAATCTCCACTCGAGCGTGAAATTCCAAATTTGAATTTTCTTCGGCTCGGTTTTTTTGTGAAAATAATTTCTTTGTGAATTAAATGTCCCAATACAACGAGCCTGAATTCTATTCCATCCGCTAATTTCCACGAAATCACATTGTCCTCGACTCCAATGAATTCCGGATCGAAATCGGGCAAGGACAATCCCCAACTGGCTTCCGAGGTTGGATCCACAATCATCATCAGCGGAAGAGACGATTCCTTTGGAGCAAACGCAAGTAATAGATCGTGATTTAAAATTTCGAAATTGTATGAGCTAAATTCCTTCGCTTGTGCAGGAATAAGCTGAATATCGGTCCATTTTCCGGAGTAACGATTGCGAATGAATCGACGTTTCAGAGATATCTCGACTTTGCGATTTAATCCGCGTTTACTCAATATTTCTGTGGTTTCATTGATTATCATTTTTTTACCTTATCGTAAATTTTTCAAATTATTTATAAAAATTTCTTTGCTCGTAAATCATTTATATCTGAACCCGGAAATGCTTTGGGAAAAAAGTTTTCCAGAAGGGGAGAGAACATTTGCGTATCCTCTCCCCAATTAGATATGTAGTTCCCGAAATAATCGATACTCGGGGGTAGGATATTTGCCTCACACTTCGAAATGCAATTATTTGTTCGTTACAAAGTATTATTAATCAATCAAAGAAATATTAATTGCTTAATTATGAATCTATGCGAAATGTTAACCTAATCTCTACATTAGACAATCCGGAAGGTGCATCGGAATATATCTGCAGAGTGCTCTCCGAATACCTTCGCACTAATAAACTCGGGTTACCCTCGGCGGTCTCCTCACTCCTTGCGAATCGTTCTCCATTGTCTATTTTGAGTTCGTACAAACTGTCTGAGAAAGTGTCTCTGAAATACATTGAGCAGTCGGCATTAACAGTTGTTTGGCTTTCTATTTCAATTCTAATAAGTCGCATATCCCGGAACATAGATACGGTAAGTGCCGGTGTTCCTGTGGGAAGCTTGTTTTCGTCGATCGCAGTTGTTGGAAATGTTCCTGAGACAAATGAATTGCTCAGAACTACTTTGCTGTAATCCTGATAATAATTGCTTCCTATGAGAAGATTCTCTGTAAATGCGTCTAATTCACTTTGAAGGTCCAACTCGATTGAGTCCTGTGCAGTCGGGTCCGATGTCCCTGCATTATTTACTGCCCATATTCTATACGAAAGCTTGATATCGCTAAAAGGCATGCTCTCGATATCAGCAAATCGAATCTCATTGGAAAGTATGCACTCTGTGGTAAAACCCGCAAAGAGAATTCGTGAATTTGCGTCTATCGTAACGTTCTCATCGCTGTGATGATACTCACCTCTTATTACGTATAATGTTCCCGGTTCACTTTGAGACCATCGAATGTGAATTCCATTTGTAATTTTAATAGCCGAAACACCTGTGGGTGTCGAAGGTGTGCTTCCCTCGAGTGTAGAAATTCTCGATTCGTGGTCGCTAACATCATCCTTTACATTATCGATATCCACAGTAATATCGTCTGTGGGATGAAATCTGGCTTGAAAATGTGTAAGTTCTGTCCAAGTTGGGTCCGATGGCGAATCTTTGAAATATATGTCATAAACATCGGTAGGTAGCTCAACTGAGTAGAAACCGTCACCATGGTCGGTAAACACTGTCCCCGAAGTTTCCGGATCGCCACCAAGCTCCACAGCCTTAAGCGCATGGCCAGTGCTAATTGCGATAAGTAATTTTCTGTTAGCCATTTTTGCTTTCTCCTTTCTTTTTTCCCATAAAATTGTTAAATTAATTAATATGCGATATTACAAAAAAATTTGTGTTCTATTACTCTGGCTCATCATTTCGGCATGTGCACAACAGACTGATCCATGGAGCGGGGAAATTGAAGATAGACTCGAGTTCATCGAAAAAGAGCTTTCACAAAAACTATATTTTATCCCGTTCCCCGAGAAATTGATTCCAAAAGATTATGTTGACAAAAGATGGATTCTCTCCAGGCATGTTCACGCTCTCCTTAGAAGCTGTCCTAAGGCATCGGTCCTTATATGCAACTGGGAGCAATGGGTTGTTATTACAGCCTCCAAGAATCAACTTCTTTATATGAACAGAATTGTGCCTATTGTCCCGGAATTTGTTGGCAATAAGCAATTTAAGGCTTTCATTGCAGAACATTATCAATATCAAACTCCCTATGATATCATCTCTACATCATATGAATCTTTGGAATTTACATCCGACGACTCTCTTATCGTTATCGTAAGGGACACGAAGAAGATCTTCAAAGGAGTCTCAAATTCTCAAGAATCTTTGGAATCCATGTCTGACGACTCTATTGTTGTTTTCGTTCGAGATATGATGAAGATTTTCAAGAGGGTATCAAGTTTTACAGAATTCTTGGAGCTGCTAACGGAAAAAGATATACCCATAATAATGCTCCCGGAATCCCTATCTGAAACACCAAACCGATACATTAGAGTTCCATGGGGATTAGTGTCTCGTCTTCTTCCCGATACAATCGCTGAGCCTGTTGCGAAAAGTCTTGGTATCGCGGTTACTATTCAATTTTTCAAGAGTCTTCAGGATTTCGAGTTGAAATATATAGGATTCTCTAATAGTGAGGGATTATTTCACTGGAGCGAATCGGTTAATGCCATTACAAGGTCAGTGGAATTTATGGATGACCGTGGTCAAGTCGAGTTTTCAGATTCATTACTGACATATACCCACTATAATATTCTTATGTCGTATTGGGTGGATTATCTTCCATGGCGAATCGAGCGTGAACAACGATTAGGTCGCGATGCTTTCCAACATGCTAACCAATTGCTTTAGGAGCTCAGACGCTCTAACGATGCTATATCACCTGAATTAACAGCATCGCTTATTCAACTCTCTAGAGATGTAATCGGGTCTCCTGGAATAACCAAACATCATTAGCTTCCAAAGTTTTTTTTACGTTACAATCCAATAATCCGGTTCAGATTTCTCGTTCACATCAATTACGTCCATGAAAGGTCTTTCCTGCGTAATGAATACAGCTTCTACCGGTCCATATCCCTGCGGTTGATTATCGAAGAACCACTCACGCCAGGTCCCATACGGTGTTACCTCGTATCCTCTTATTTCTCCCGGTATCAATAATACTATTTTCCGACCGGTGGGATCCTCAGCCCAAAAATTTATTACTCTTCGAAGTGCCAACATACCATCCCCATCGAGAAAATCGAATCGGATTCGAATTCGTTGTGTAACATCGTCGACCTCGAAAATGGGTTCTGGTGGATAATATGTTACGCCATTGTCGGGCAACTCTATTGTGGATATTACCGAGCCACCAACAATGAGGAAAAATTTCGCTTCCACACTGGGGAACAGCAGTTGGTTTTCATCTAATTGCTGGTTCATTATTCCATCCTTTCTCCCCATCTAAATAGAAGGTAAAATTTGTAAATGTTGTAGCTGGTTATTTTGGCAACGATCTTTGAGACTCGTGCGAAATCCGGAATATCGAGCTTATCGAGCGATTCCAGCACCTTTTTTGTAATAACCTGCATATCGATTGCGGAAATTGTCGGTGGAAAATGCAGTTTGATCACAATTTCTGCCTCGAGTATTTCACTCTTCACCGCACTAAGATCGTTCCTTACTGACAGGACATTTATTGTTGCTCCTGGAAGTTGCGTTGCCGCAAGCTCGTCGTCACCAATAAGAATATCCCTCAATTCTATTACTTCGAGTAATTTGCTCTGGATGCTTTCTAATATTTTCTTCAGCATTATTTACCTCACAATCTCATATCCGCTGTCGAGTTGCTTCGACAGTATTTTCAATGCTCTTTCAAGTTCTTCCTCAAATTTCATTTCATAGAGCCTGGCTTTATGCTGAAAAATATCGTTATCTCGAACTGAATTCTCACGGAAAACCACACATAAATTCAAGAGTATCCCCGCTCTTTTGAAAATTGAGGAGTTTTCGATGCTTGAAATTACATCGTCTAAATGACTGTATCGCTGTTGAATTCTACTTTCCAGCATAGACTTAATTGTCCCATGTCTGTATGCATCCGGAATTCGACCAACAATTTCTCCCTCCAGCGCAATAAGGTCTGCTGGTGTATATAAAACGCTTTCCTGCCAGGACATTTCTTGCTCCTTGATTTTTATTATTAATTCATCTAAAAATTTAGAGAGGGAGTGCAAGCTCCCTCCCATTATAGATCGACACGTTTGTTTATTCATCACCTATATTCTTGATTAGTCCGTGTGCCTGCAATGCGTTATGTATCTCCAAAGTATATTCGCCTAACACTCTTCTGGCAGTGAAATCTGCACCGGATGGCGTAGCATCGAAATCGGAAAGCGAACGGTTGTCCATTGGCACTAATGCAAGTCGTTTTGTATCCAGAAATAGAACTTTATCATCTGGCATATTGACATCGAGAACGATGGTTTCGATCATTCCCAGCGGAAGATCGCCAATGAATTCATAAACTGCAGCTCCAGTTGAAGTATCTGTATATCGTGTTCTTACAATCGGCGTTGAACCCGAAGTAAGATTAAACGATGAAATTTTTCGGGCTTGTTTGGTACCAGCTAAAAGCAGATTCGGCTGTCCACCTTTCTTGGCAATATCCTCCAAAAGATCGTTCATCATTGTCGATGTGAGCGGATTACTGCTGGCATCTTTTACATTGCCATTTGAATCGTCGACATAATACAACACGCCACCCATTGTTCTTGGCACAGCGGGATCGCTAGTATTTGCGTAGCGACGTCCGTAGATCGCTGCGAAGTTCATCTCCATACTCAACTGCACAATTGCATCACGAACAGAACGATCGATTAAATCCTCAAAAACAAGATGTCGTGAGTTTTTGGCAGTGTTTGAGACACGTGTTGTTCGGGTGAATATCTGAGTGTAGTTATATTCAGTTCCCGGTTCTGTCCAAATATTGTCTCCAGCTTCACTACCTTCAGCTGCAGGAGTATACAGTATTTTAACCACAGTGTTATCATCCATAGCGACTGCTGTGGTTCCACCATATCCTCTAGTTACTGTTAGAGTATTAGTGGCAACCGAAGTAACTTTCATCTGCTCATCGTATCCTGCGAATCCCAAGATCATTCCGCTGGTGAACTTTGAGCCGTCATCCACATCGATGCTTGTATCGGAATTGATTATACTGCCGTTAAGTGCATCCTCTGTCGGTTCTATTACATCCTCGACCCATTCGTGCTTGTGGTGATATGCTCTGCCCACAATAGGAATTCTGGAAATGAATGTCGGGGTTTTCTCTATAATTGTCAACAGAACGTCCGAGAGATCCCGACGTAGGTTTTGAAATGAATAAGTGGTAATCATGAAAACCTCCTTTAGGTTAATTATGTTTGAAAATTGATTGAAAATCGTTTTACAGAGAGCTTTGCAAAGGAATTATAAAGAATTTACAGAGGGTGTAAACTTTCTTATCAGTTTACCCTAAGGACTTTATTCCCTTATTGGATTTAATTTTCCAATGAAATAAGTCTTGAGTGAGTTTATCCCTTAAGAATTCAAAACCTTCAATTTAAATCTTCTGAAGGCTGTTTATCTCTTGCTCGATAATTCTGGCACATGTTATTGCTGCTCTATCTCCTCAATGCGCTAAGTATTTCCAATGGATCATTTCCTCGATTGGCTCTAATCTTTCCTGGAACTCCGTTATCGATTTCGACTGCGGAGTTTTTCACGAAAAGTTCCGGAAAGTTCTTCTTAAGCGTCTGAACGATTTCATTAGCTCTATCTGCGTTAATTTCCTCTTGAAGTTCAGCCACGCTGGAAAGTTTTTCCGCTGCATCGAGTCGTTCCATTCTGATACCGGAGTTTAGCGCACAACTTTGAAAGATTCGCCTGTTGCGTTCTGCCAATAGCATCTTCTCAGTTTTGCCAAGCCTTTCGCGAATATCATCTAATGTATCGGTAATATCTTCTTTCAGGGATTCTTCCGATTGTTTCTCCTCAGAAACATCTTGGATTTCCTTATCTTTCTCCATCGAATTCTCCTTTTACTGTATTTTATTATTCTCTAAGTTATTTTCTTGCAATAAGTTTTCGCTCCACCATTCATACGATTGCTTAAGCATCGTTTCCGCTTCTTGTTCGGTCACTTTGTAGCGACGTATAAGGAAATCGATCGGTGTAGCAAGTTTGTTCTGGAACATGAAGCGCCACTCCGCCAATTCCTCACCCTGAGGTTGTGGAAGTGAGATGTCGTTGACAGTAACTTTAAGGTGAATATCCTCTGGAAATGTAACTCCGCTGAATTGGTGATTAGCAGGCAAAAATGGTGCATGATAGTTCCAAACTTTCTTAATAACCTCGAAGAGTTCTTCCTCTGCATCTTCGAAAAACGGCACTTCATTCTCCCGAGATTCAAGAAGCTTGAGATTTTCCATTACCAATGCGAATCCAGACTTCACGCCTCCACGAAGTGAGAAATCCGCATTAGAAACGCCATAAGCTCGAAATATCCTCATTATTTCGTGCTCGAGAAGAGTTATAAGCTCCTTAATTTGCGGATCAGGTGATTCAAATCTAAAATCCGGGCTTCCTTGGTCACCTATCATTCCTAACGGAATTATCAACGGTTTCCCCGGTGAGATAGTTATTTGTTCCGGTCCTCTATAACCGATTAATATTGGCACCGAGAAAGTTTGCATCTTCACAAGGTAGTTAAGCTGAGTTAGTTTTATGTTTATATTATCCTGAGCGATTATTAGATCGTCACCACCTTGAACGAAAAAGCTTTCGTGCGGAAGCTCATCCGTAAAACGCACAAACGGCAATACATCGTACGGATTTATTCCATTTTGATTTCCTGGATTTACTATAATATCACCTCGAGCCGAAAGCCTTAAATATCGGTTCTTGTCCCAATAGTGGATTATGTAACGGTTATCCAACGTCCAGTTATCCTCGTATTGTGAGAGTGGCCTTGCGTATGCGATTACATCCGGTTCAGTGGGATCGTTATCGTCCACCAGCACATCTACAAGATTCGGTGTGAGTATGTCGAGTTTGATACTGTTGTATCTGAATGACGGTTTTATAAGCACATTTCTGCAGAGTTTAACATGTCGGTTTGCGGTTTTCATAATCGTTTCGTATCTCGTCTTTTGTTGGATGAATGTCCATAATTTGGTAAGTTTTGCGCCAACAGGCTTGTTGCTATCTCTTATAAGGGATCTTCTCGCTCCGCTGCGATATATCATTGCAGTTTCATTGACAATTGCTTTCACAATATTAAAAAAATGTGGTTGGAGAGATAACGGATCCGTATGAGCGAACTGCGTCGAAATCATATCCTGCAAATATGTCAGTTGCCTGTCGTAATAGTAATCTAATCGCTTGATAATATCACGCTTGTATTGCGTCGTCGAACTTTTTCTGGATTCAGACAAAAGCACAGATATTTTCTTTTCAATAGGAATCATCGTTCCTCCTTAAATGTTTATTGGAATTTTTGGTTAATCGTTTTATTATTTCGTTATGATAAAGGACGACTTCAAAAACCCAAACGGTCGATTTGTGGGCATAACTTATGAAAAAGTAAGGACTTATGCATTCATACCAAAATTTTTACCACCAAAAATCAAATGGGACAATGAATTGGTGAATAAGCTTGCAGATGCCCAAAAGTCATTGGCTGAACTTAATGGTTTCGTTACCAGTCTCCCAAACCGTCAAATACTTCTCACAAGTTTTATATCAACGGAGGCTATTCTCTCCTCACAAATCGAGGGAACTCAAGCGACAATAGAAGACCTCGGTTTATTCCAAGCCACCGGTGAAGAACGCACCGAGGATGTCCGAGAAGTAAGCAATCATGTCGATGCGCTTTATCATGGATTTAAATCATTGGAGAAACTTCCAATTTGTATTCGCATGGTGAAAGAGCTTCATTCAATACTTCTTAAGGATGTTCGAGGAGAAAATAGAATGCCAGGTGAATTCCGCAGAACTCAGGTATATATTGCTTCCCCCGGTCAAACAATTAAATATGCATCATTCATCCCTCCACCACCAAGAATGCTCTTAGAACTCTTGGGTAACTGGGAAAAATTCATTCAAAACAACACAAAAATTCCGTCATTAGTTCTCGCAGCCATAATGCATTATCAATTCGAAGCCATTCATCCATTCCTCGATGGCAATGGACGAATAGGTCGATTACTAATCATGCTTTTATTATTGAAACAGAAACTACTCGACGAACCGGTTTTATATCTCAGCGCTTATTTTGCTTCACATAGACAACAATATTACGATCAACTTTTAAATGTCAGTCAAAATTCCGATTGGCGAAGTTGGATTCTGTTTTTCCTGGATGGTATTAGACAATTATCACAAGAAGCATTAGTCAAAGCAAGAAAACTATTCGATATATACGATGGATACATACATAAATATTCTGGTGTAACATTTCAAGTTGCTGAAATGCTTTTCAAAAAGCCAATTTTTACAAGAACTCAGATGGCAAATCTAATTTCTGCGTCTCGCCCAATGATTTATTATGCAATTAAGCGTCTGGAGGAATCGGGAGTTATAGTTTCTCCAGGAAAATCTAAATACGGGCAGCATTACTACGCTCAGGAAATTCTCGAAATTGTTATTGAGTAACTTAGCATTTTGTAAATCTAAAGAAATTTGTAAAAGAAATGGCAAAAAATTTTACAATTTTGAGAATTTGTCTAATGTGTTTTACAAATTATGAATGCATAATAGAATAATCGCAGAATCTGTTCGTTCACGTTTTAGTTCCCGTTTATTTTCTATATACCTTATACTCAATAAGTTAGCTAAATTTTATATCATATTTCCGTCTCTATTTACACAATCCACTTTCCACCATCCCGATCCAGCATCGTAATTAAATATCGCATAGCATCCATTGTGTGATCGTGCACACCATCCTTCTCCGGAAGTTCTGAACTTTTGCCAATAACTCCTTCAGGATAGTGATATCCTCTGAAATCAGCAATCAATCGCTTTAATGAAGGATCTAAGAACAGCTTTTGTTTATTTGAAGCCGACAAAATTTTTGCTCGAACTAAGAAAATTCCTCGAACAATTGAACCACCGACAATCCGGATGCGGTCTATACCGTTTCGACGAAGCTGATCCACCATAGCAAATCCGCCTGACTCCTGCCGCGATTGCGTCGCCTCAAACCCAGTAACAAGTCCATCGATTTCGTCGAATGCCACTTTAGCCTGGAATCTCTTGCCTGAAGGTAGAATTACTTTCTCGCTCTTAAGTATTGCACAGATCATTTCCGGCGTCATATAAGACTCGACGATCTCATCAAAAAATTCGACTGTGCCATCAGGTCTTTGTTGAGCCCACAATAGTGCAGTAGGATTTCTCCATCCAAAATCTGCACATACATATATAGGTAATGTTGCATCCGGGGTAATAGGTCTTATGTTTGTATCGCAAAAATCGTCATACACTTGCCCCAAATACGCTTCAAATGAAGCTTCATACTGCTGTCTGAAAAATTTGGGGTCGAGCATCTTCTTGGCATTCTCGACCTCCTCAGGATCTATCAATGGGTTGTCTAAAGTCTTTGCAAACACCGAGGTAAGTATATTGTTACTAACAAGTTCCCACACCCAATTATGACCATTCGGCGTTGTGGTTATGAATCCCAATCCTTTTGTGGATATAATCCTCGAGTAAAGCGTATCCCATGTCTTTCGATCCACGATCGCAGCTTCGTCCAAATGGAAATAATCGAGAGTCAGTCCGTAAAGTCGTTCTGGAATTTCCGCTGATCTAAAGAGAATTACGCTACCGTTTCTCAACCAAAGTTTATTTTGGGTTTGCGAGAACTTTTTAACTGCTTTTTTTGGGAGTAATAGTCTCCACAGTGGCAAAATTACATCTCGAATCATAGGATATGTTGGCGCAACCACTGCACCCACAGAACGTTTGCGCAGTGCGTGTCTTATACATTTTACAGTTCCGGCGAAGCTCTTTCCAGAGCGTACTCCACCCACAAATCCGCTAAATCTCGATTTATTCGAAACAAATTCTCGTTGTTTATCCGAAAGTGAGAGATGCATTTTAACTCTAATCTTCTTGTAAATGTACACATATTCATTAAATTATTCGTAACAGGAGAATCTAAATCACCCTTTTACAGAATTTAAGGGGTTAAATTTTTTTCAATAAGGGGTCAATTATGGCATTGGTATGGCCTAATCCGTTCAAGAGACGAATAGGCAAAAAAAAACGCTTCGACCTAAAGGAATTCGCTCGTCGAATGAGAAAACTTGAGGAATCGGATGAGGAAAAATCGCAGGAACAACCAAACGAAAAACCTCAAAGTAACGAGCAAAAGAAATCCTCAGATACGTGATCGTAAATAACCAATATCTGGTAACCAGATTAACGAAAATTCCAACAATCCTTACGGATTATTAAATTAAAATACCTCATAAACATTGTCCTGTTCAATTTGCTGAAGTATTTCCGAGAGCATCTTCACAACCGGAGCCAACTCAGAGATTTTGCTGCTCTCATTGCTCAGCATTTTTATTCTCGCTAAAATAGAGCTTATTGCCTCCTCGAGTTTCGCTTTAAGGGCATCGCTTTGTTTAAGCTTATATTCAAGCCACCATCTCTTTAAAGTATCTATACTTATGCCAAGTTTTTTTGTACCTGTTTTATAATCGGGTTTCCCATTTAACAAGTTTCTATCCAGCCATTTAAGAGCTTCCTCTTTGTTTTCTTTTGAATATTTTTTTCTAAATTTCTCCATAAATACCGCCTTTTTAGCAGATATTTTTTGTATTTTCCGAGACAAATGTAACATTTAGTTACATATCCGCAATTTATTTTACTCTTTTTCCCCAAATAAGGGTAATCTGTCCCATATTTTGTTAGCAATATTTCATTATTTATCCTATCACTCGACTCTGACTAAGGTAGGAGTCGCACTCTACTTAATGGGAATTCAAATGAAGTTTCGACATCACTCCCCTTTTTCCTTTGGGAGAAAGGGCTGGGGGATAGAGGGATTACAAAGAAAAAGAGGCTGGGGAGTAAAAAGATTTACAAAGAAAGAGTCTATTATATGGACAGAATACGCAGAAAAGAAAAAAGTTTGTTATGATAAAAGAGATATCGAATAAATAGAGCGATAAAAATTAGAGATTATTATTTAATCGTATAAATCACAGATTATATGTAAAATAAAACATTACTTTGAATTATAAGGCTTGTTTTTATTTTTATTCCTATGATAGATTTCTCAAGAGAGTTAAATCCGCAACAATATGCTGGTGTTGTCGCCACCGAGGGACCAGTTTTAGTTTTGGCTGGAGCAGGTTCTGGTAAAACACGCATGTTAACATACAAAATTGCTTACATGGTCTATGAATTGGGTGTGGATCCGTTTTCTATTCTAGCAGTTACTTTCACCAATAAAGCTGCAAGAGAGATGGTTGACCGAGTGCAGCAACTTCTGAAGATAGATATGAAGAAGTCCTGGGTGGGTACATTTCACTCTTTGTGTGGAAAAATTCTTCGCAGTGTTGGTGATGTAATTGATATACCACCGGACTACATAGTATACGATCAAAGCGATTCTATTCAGCTTGTGAAAGCTATCATTTGCGATTTCGATTTGAATCCCAAAACTATAGACCCAAAAAAAGTTCACAACGGGATAAGTTCTCTAAAACGAAGGCTGATTTTCCCTGAAGATTTCGTAAACCTCGTGTCGAATCCAGGAGAAAAAACGCTCTCAAAAATATATGATCGCTATGTGGAACTCCTCAGAAGAGCGAAAGCAGTGGACTTCGACGATATGATCTCGCTGGTTGTGCAAATATTTCGAAAGTCCAAGAAGAGTCGGGAGAAATATGCGAATCGTTTCAACTATATATTAGTAGATGAGTTCCAGGACACAAATGAAGCCCAATTTGCGTTTCTAAGAGAATTGACAATTACGCACCAAAATATAACTGTTGTTGGCGACGACGATCAGTCGATCTATTCGTGGCGTGGTGCGCAGTTGCGAAATATACTCGATTTCCCGGAATATTTTCAAAATGTTAAAATTATTAAGCTCGAGGAAAACTACCGTTCAACCGGGAACATTTTGGAGACTGCTGGGGAACTGATTAGCTATAATCGAATGCGACACAAGAAAAAACTGTTTACCAATGCACCTAAAGGCGAAAAAGTTATGCTCGTGAAATTCGCTAACGATTTATCTGAAGCAAATTATGTTGTTGAACAAATTAGTGAACGGATTAGCAACGGCGAAAAGGCGGGGGATATTGCGGTGCTATATAGAATTAATGCTCTCTCGCGGCTTTTTGAGCAGGAATTTAGCTCGAGGGACATTCCGTATATTGTTGTGGGAGGAATGGGATTCTATGAAAGAGCAGAGATTAAGGATATGATAGCCTACGTTCGATTGCTGATTAATCCAGATGATGACCTTGCACTTAAGCGCATAATAAACAATCCTCGCCGTGGAATTGGGCTAAATACGATGGAGAAAATAGAGGACCTCGCTAAATCTGCTGATAAATCGATGTATAATGTTATTACTAATGACAAACAGCTTCCATTGCGGTTAAAAAGAATTCAAGCGTTGAGCAAGTTTGTGGAAATGATAGAAAAATTTAAATTAAACATAAACGACGTAAAACCATCTGAGCTAATACAGAAGCTATTGGAGGAGACAGGATATTTGAGAATGATTCTCGAGGATGATTCGATCCAGTCTCGCACTCGAATGGAAAACTTGGGACAGCTAATTACCGCAGCACAGGAATTTGAAAGCAAGGACGACGAGCCTACTGTCCTAAATTTTTTAAACTCGATAACATTAATGACCGATATAGATCGATGGCATCGCGGGGATGATGTGGTTAACCTTATGACTGTTCATGCTGCTAAGGGATTAGAATTTGAGACAGTTTTCATTGTGGGTTTGGAGTTGGGCATTTTCCCATTGATAAGAGCATTAAAAGAAGATGATCAGTTGGAGGAGGAGCGAAGACTGTTTTATGTTGCACTAACCAGAGCAAAACATAATGCATTCGTGTCGTATGCTAGGCAGAGGGCAAGATTTGGTACAGTTGAGGAGCTTGGTAAGTCATTATTTATCGATGAACTATCTAAAGGTGCAATTCAATTTATAGACCTTGCTTCTGAAAGTTCTATTACATTCAGATACGATTTCGCAAAATCGAGGGGAATTAAAATTACACGGACTTATGATGATACAGGACCTAAAATTGCATATAAACTAAACAAAATGGTATTTCATCCATTTTTTGGCAAGGGGAAAATCGTCGATGTTCGAGGGAAAGGAGGAGATACAGTTGTAACAGTCGACTTTCCTAAGGTTGGAGTTAAGAAACTTGTTGCTCGATATGCAAAACTAAAACTAATGTAAAGTTCCTCGGTATTTTTTTCATTCGGCTTATAGTTGATATTCAAAAATGTAAATATACACTCTTTGGCTAAAATTTTTTAGAAAACAGTTCCCAAATTTAGCTTAACCCTTTTAAATTTCATAGTTCTGAGTCTCGGTAAATAAATTTGTCTAATCGATGCTAATTTGTAATAAATCGAAAAAAAAACAGATAATTCCTTATCCGTGCATATTTAAGTTGAGCCTGAGTCAAATGGGAATATTTTGTTTCAAAAGCTGCAAAAGGAGGGGCAATGATTAATCGTTATTCTCGATATCACATTAAGAAGGTCTGGTCTGAGGAAAACCGTTATAAAAAATGGTTAGATGTTGAGATTGCAGTGTGCAAAGCTCAAGCAGAATTAGGTAACATTGAACCCGAAATTGCGGAGACAATTAAGAAAAAAGCATCGTTCAAATTGAAAGAGATACGCAAAGCTGAGGAGGAAACTCATCACGAACTGATTGCGTTTTTAAAAGTTATTCAAGACAAAATAGGTGATGAGCCTTCAAGATGGCTTCATTACGGTCTTACATCCTCAGATATAATGGATACCGCTCTGGCATTACAAATCCGAGAAGCTATGAATATTGTTATGGTGGGTCTTGAAACTGTTAGATCGACGATTAAAGACTTGGCGAAGAAATATAGATATACTCCTATCATCGGAAGAACACACGGTATTCATGCCGAACCTACAACGGTAGGTCTCAAATTCGCTGTATGGTATGATGAGTTGACTCGTCACAAAGACAGAATTGAGAACGCCTTAGAGCAAGTGTTAGTGGGTTCTATATCGGGTGCTGTTGGGAACTATGCAAATATAGATCCTGAGACTGAAGAGCTAACGCTGGAAATTCTGGAACTTAAACGCGAACCGGTGCCATCACAAATTGTCCACAGAGATAGACACGCATATTTCATCTCAATGCTTAGTCTTTTAGGATCCAGCATAGAAAAAATAGCAACTGAAATAAGAAATCTTCAGAGAACGGAAATTGGAGAATTTATGGAGCCGTTTGCAAAAACCCAATTAGGATCATCAGCGATGCCACATAAGCGTAATCCGGTCAAATGCGAGCAGCTTACCGGTCTTGCTCGATTGCTTAGGTCGTATGTAGTTCCAGCTATGGAAAATATTGCTCTGTGGCATGAACGCGATATTTCGCACTCATCGGTAGAACGAGTTATAATTCCAGATGCAACAATTCTGCTGGATTACATGTTATTCAAGCTGAATTTCATTCTTTCGGGACTTAATATCGACACTGATAGAGCAATGGAAAACATCATGCTAACCAAGGGTTACATTTTCAGCCAAAGGCTTATGCTGCGATTAATTAGAGCAGGTCTTCCAAGACAAAAGGCGCATATGCTTGTCCAGGGTAGAGTTATTTCGAGTTGGGAGAAAAAACAGGATTTCTTCGAACAAGTAGTCAAAGATGGTGAGATAAGAAGGTACATATCCTTAGAGGAACTTAGAGCATTATTTGATCTCGATGTTTATATTCGTTACGTTGACCTAATCTTCAAACGGGTTTTCAAGGATTAGTAATAATTTCATTAGATGATATTAAATCTTGAATCTTTATATACGGATTTTTATTTACTAGTCGAGAATGGACAAATCCAATGGTCAGAACTGCAGATATAGTTATAATAGGTGCAGGTATTATCGGTTCAGCCACTGCCTATGAATTGGCTAAATTGGGAATTAAAAATATTGTCGTATTCGAAAAAAGCTACATATCTTCAGGCTCAACAGGTAGATGTGGAGCAGGTGTCCGTCAGCAGTGGGGTCTCGAGTTTAATGCAATACTTGCGAAAAAGTCAGTTGAGATTTTTGAAACTCTATCGGATGAGCTTATGATGGACATCGAGTTTCGCCAAGGTGGCTATTTAGTTCTGGCACATGACGAGATTCAAGTTAATCAATTTAGAAAAAATATCGCTCTTCAAAACAGGCTTGGCATTCCTTCACGATTTGTCAGCAAAGAAGAAGCTGTCGAGATCTGTCCACCAATCAATACAGATGCTTTTGTTTCAGCAACTTATTGTCCTACGGATGGTCATGCTAATCCATTTCTTACAAATTTTGCATATCAACGTGGCGCGGAAAGGCTTGGGGTTAAATTTTACAGGAACACCGAGGTTATAGGAATCGATAAATCTGGCGAAAAAATTGCCAGCGTCAAGACCGATAGAGGTGATATATCGACACAAGTAATACTCAACGCTGCGGGACCATGGTCTGCTGAGGTGGCACAAATGCTTAACCTCGAAATACCCACAAAGCCGGATCGACACCAAATATTAATTACCGAGCCACTTGCACCAGTTTTTGATACTATGGTAATTTCATTCCAGACCGGCATATACGTGCAGCAGGTTCCTCATGGGTCGTTTGTTCTCGGGATTAGTGAGATTGAAGAATCCTCACATAACATAAAAAGCAGCTGGCAGTTTTTGGAACACATAACGCATATCCTTCTCGAAATATTGCCTTTCATGAGGAACGTAAGGATTGTAAGACAATGGGCTGGCTCGTATGTAAAAACACCGGATGCCGCACCTATTTTGGGCGAGCATCCCGAACAACACGGGTTTTTCATGGCTGTGGGATTCTCTGGGCATGGGTTCATGTTGGCACCCATGACAGCACGAGTTACCGCTCAAATTATTGCTGGTGTGAAACCAGAACTTGATATTTCCCCGCTATTTATTGAGAGATTCAAGATGGGTGAATTCATTATAGAACCCAGCGTTGTTGGCTAATAGAGCGATTTTTCTCACCCCCTCACCCGATTTCTACTACGTCGGAATCACTCTCTCCCTAAGGAGAGGGTATATAAAATGTTTCGCTCCATACTCCTCTTTCTCCTTGGGGAGAAAGGGGTCGGGGGATAGAGGGGGTTAATCCACTAATCTGCGTAATCCGCGGTTCAGACATATTTATTTCGCATTGCGCAAATCTATTTTATACTTTATTTACAAGTGTAAGCGGAGAAAAAGAAAAATAATGAGATGAGGAAAAGGAGGAGAAGATGACTACGATTGAGTTTTCCCACTTTGAGAATGACATGCCAACTTTTGAAGATTATTCAATAGGTAATGGTGGTCATTATTGGTATGCCCGTGATTTAATGGAGATATTGGGTTATAAGAATTTTGATAGTTTTAATAAGGCAATAAATAAATCATATACGGTGTGCAATTCTTTGGACATAGATATTAATGAGAATATCATTCGTGCAGACCGAGATATTGGCGGAAAACGGGTCAAAGATTATAAGCTCACAAGATTTGCGTGTTATATAACTGTGATGAATTGCGATGTTAGAAAACCGGAAGTTGCTAAGGCGCAAGTTTATTTTGCAGCAATGGCAGATATTATACACGACTACATGGAGAAAGCAAACCAATTTGAAAGAGTAGCAACACGCGAAGAACTTCGAGGTGAAGAAAAAGTGCTCCACGGTATTGTAAAAGAAGCAGGTATTGATAAGAATAGATATACTCTTTTCCACAATGCTGGATATAGAGGAATGTATAATATGGGTATAAGTAGATTAAAACAATATAAAGGATTAGACCAAGATCAAATGCGAAGGTCATTACTCGATTTTATGGGTAGCACTGAACTCGCAGCTAATCTTTTTAGAATAACGCAAACTAGAGAAAACATAAAGACGAATAATATCACTGGGCAAAGAGAGCTTGAGGGAGCTGCAGAATTTGTGGGTAAACGTGTAAGAAAGACTATGATAGAAACAGGTGGAACACCTCCAGAAAATCTCTCAATTGAAGAAGATATAAAAAAGGTGAAAACCAAACTAAAAAAAGTTCATAAGCAGCTAAAAAAGGCTGACGAGCCAAAACCACTAAAAGGCGGAAAACAGGGAGAAGAAAAAGAATAAATGAACACCTTCTATTACGGTGACAACCTGAAGATTCTTCGGAAGTATATTCCCGATGAATCGGTGGATTTGATTTATCTCGATCCGCCGTTTAATTCAAAGCGGGCTTATAATGTCATCTTCAAGAACAAAACTGGCGAAGATGCCTCCGCTCAGATTCAAGCATTCGAAGATACATGGAGTTGGACATACGATGTTGGAGAGGAATTTCGCGCGATAAGGCTTCACCATGATTATCCGAAGGAATTGAAAGACATGATGAAAGCTTTCAAGGATTTCATGGATGAGAATAATTTAATGGCATATCTCACAATGATGGCGGTTCGACTTGTTGAAATGTACAGAGTGCTTAAAAATACGGGAAGTATTTATCTTCATTGCGACCCGACAGCAAGCCATTATTTGAAGATTTTGATGGATCAAATTTTTGGAGTAGAGAATTTTAGAAATGAGATTACATGGAAAAGAGCCACAATGAGTGGTGGAAAGGCACATGCATATCAATATGGTAGAAACCACGATGTTATACTATTATATACAAAATATAAGAAGAATATTTTCAATACAATTTATCTGCCATATTCAGAGGATTATATTCAGAAGAAATTTATTTATGAAGAGACTGATGGTAGAATATATCGATTACAGCCTAGGGGAACACGAACTGATGAGGCAATTAAAGAGTTTCGCAAACAGGGACGAATCGTTGAAAGCAAAACTGGATATATTCAGATCAAATTCTATTTAGATGATATGCCAGGCGTTGCGGCTGATGATGTCTGGATTGACATAAAAGATGTAAGAACCTTGCAAAAGGAAAAACTTGGCTATCCAACCCAGAAACCACTGGCACTTCTAGAACGAATAATTCAAGCTTCGTCCAACGAGGACGATATTGTTCTCGATCCTTTCTGCGGTTGTGGAACTGCTGTTGTTGCCGCTGAAAAACTGGGCAGAAAATGGATTGGAATTGACATTACTCATCTCGCTGTGTCTCTCATGAAAAAACGATTGAGAGATAATTTCCATCTCATTCCTTATGAAGACTATAATGTAATCGGCGAACCAAAATCTGTAGCTGCCGCATGTGAACTTGCTGAACATTCAAAATCTCAGTTTGAGTTCTGGGCTGTTTCTCTTGTGGGTGGTCAGCCATTCAAAAGCAAAGGTGGCGGCGATTCAGGTATCGATGGATTTCTTGATTTCATGGATTATGAAGGTGATTATCATCGAATAATAATCGAGGTGAAAGGCGGTGGATATCAGCCGAAAGATGTTCGCTCTCTTCATGATGTAATGCAAAGAGAAAATGCACCGATGGGAATTCTAATTGCATTGAAAACCCCGACAAAAGGGATGCTTTCTTATGCTGCGTCGCTTGGAACATGGCAGATGCCGGGGAGTGAGCGCAAATATCCCGTGCTTCAGATTTTCACAATAGCGGAACACTTTGATAAGCGAAAGCCCGATTTGCCTGATACTTCGATGACACTGAATAAAGCCAAACGAGAAATCCGCGAATCCGAAAAACCACCAAAACTCGATTTATAGCTCTTCAC
>JAUWMV010000010.1 GCA_030613005.1 bacterium
TAAGAAAACCCAAATCGTAATGCCCGGTTTCTCCAGTTATTATGAATGTATCCAACTCGATTATCTCGATAGCAATTCCCGAATGCTCTCTTTGGTTTTGCAGAGTAACGTAGCCATCAGGATAATGTCTTTCACATCCAACAAATACTACAACAACAATCGTAACAACCACGGATAAAAAGAATACCTTTTTCATTTTAGCTCGCCTCCTACCTCATTTCCTGATTGATTTAGCAATTCTTGGCAGAACAAATCTATACAGCACATCTTCGCAGAATAAATTACTATGGTGGTATACCTGAATGGAAAGGATAATACATACTACAAATTAATAACTTATTGGACATAATGATCACCTACTAATATTACATAATATGTATTATAATGCGGAAATTGGGATTGTCAAGGGGAAAAGAATATAAAATTTACAAATAAAAAAGGGGAAGCATTGTATGCTCCCCTCTTACGATTATATTCATAAAGGCTCTATTTAATGTAACTAATCGTACAAGTTGTAATTTTCTCACCATCTTCGACAACAAAGAAATAAATTCCACTCGGAATGTTTCCCGGCGTCCAAACGAATTCATGACTACCCGATGAGGAGAAAATGCCAAATTTCTTGACAATTCTACCTGAGATATCAGTAATATAAGCATTACTTTCAATGCCAATTGTATTGAATGATAAACAGCATGAGCTATTAAAAGGATTCGGTAGTGCAATAATCGAGGCTTTGGGTTTTACATCGGTTGAAATTTCGCTTACGCGGCTATCCTCATACAGTTTTATATCGTCGATAAACCATCCCGAAGCCTCACTGAAAGCATCAGAAGCCATCTCGAACTTCACATATATAGCATCCTTGTCCTTGAATTCATAAAGCGGGAAAGTAACGAGGTGCCAAAAATCACCGTTATCCGGTCCACCAAATCCGGGTTCACCACCGATAAACGGCACAGCTGTGTGGAAAACACCATCATATCCCTCGAGAGGTGTAACAACCAACCATGTCCTACCGGAATCTGCTGATACTTTAACATTGCCTCCATCACCTAATAAACCCATAAAATCAAAATCGAAGGAATACCACGTATAAAATTGCATAACTGGCCATCTAACTTCATATAACGGAATAATTATTGAAAGCTCCCAATTTACATTGCTCAAATAATCCCCGTCAAGTTGCGTACCCCAGCAATAAGGTGTTGAATGAGCAGCTATAGGTCCTACTTTTGGTTCTCCCCATTGCCAACCATCCTCAGGTTCTGCTACCATATCACCATCGGTCTCATCAAAATCCTCATTATATAACTCCGGTTTAAGAATGAAATCCATCCAAACTGTGTCATGTCTATCCTGTATGTAATATGTATCCGGATGAGGAACGAAATGGTCCCTATAAACTTTCACAATGTGATTTCCAACCATAACAGTATCAAATCTAAAGTACCCTAAGGAATCTGTTTCAGTGGTTAAACCGAGATCAGCAATTTCAATCGTTGCATCGTCATCAGGCACAAAATAAAGCAAGTCCACTCTTCCTTCCAATACACCGAAGGCTTCATGAAATCCTAAATCATCTATATACCAACCCCAATTATTAACTGTAACATCTGAAAGAAATCTAAATCTTAAGATAATCTCCGAGCCAATATAAGCAGTTAGGTCAAAAGACTCATATTTCCAGCCTCCTGAGGAATCTGAAAAGGCTCTTTGTCCGGAAAGAGGACCTCCAATCATCAGATGCGGATAACCGTCCTCAGGTGAGATCTTATCCCATGATAATCCATCATTCCTAGAAACCTCGATAATTCCACCGTCGTATAATGGTTGCGTTTCATATATGTGCCAAAAATCAAGAATGGGCCACGAAGCACCATCAACGCTAATCGGAGGTGTAACCAACAACCAATCTGCAAAATCGTCATAATTCCCCATCATATTTGTTCCCCAACAATGCGGAATAGAGTGAGCTGGAAATGCTGGAGATACAGCATGTGGAACACCCCAATCCCAACCACTTACAGGATCAGGCTCATATATACCCTCATCGATTGTAAAATTATCTAAGAATGGTGTTGAAATTATTGTTCCCGCTCGTATTTTGATAGCATAATTATCTCTTATAATCATACTACCTCCTGACCATGTACCGATATGAATGCCTACCGTTCCACTTGAATTTTCCCATCCTATATTACCACTAGAAAATGGATTAGCCCAAGGATTAATATCCAGATATTGAAGTATAATTTCACTTCGTGAAAAATTCAAAATATACTGAAATGAGCTTTTAGGATGCGGTGTATCACTAAAATGAGGAATTCTTATATACGATACAACAAATTTATCTGGGAATTCTTGATAATATATACCTCCAGTATCGGTTCTTGTGGGATCAAGATCAGACCAAAGGATTCCTATAACATTGTTAGGAAAAAATGAACTCGGAAATATAGGTCCCGTTGGGGAAGAACTTCTCCAAGGTCCCAACGCAATCCAACCGTTAGAGCAGATCGTTACAGAATCATATGGTGTGTCATAATAATAAAAAGGTTTTGACAAATGGACAATTCTATATGCATCGTCACCAAGTCTTGTTTCAATTCCGGTACTTTTTATATCCACCCAGTTAAATATGGGGCCACTTATTTCATCATTATCCTTCCAAGTATATCCAAAAGCGTCTGGTCCACCACGTCCGGCAAAAACTAAAGCAATAAAAATAAATATCTGAAACAAAAAAATTACCTTTTTCATGAATAACCTCCAATTTTATATATCAACTTGAGTAAATCAAGCAAATTTAAATTATGCCGCATTTCTTGATAATATATTCGAAATTACAAGAAAATCAATACTACCAATATTAAGCTCGAAATCCGATATAGATAGGTGTAATAGGTGTAAAAAATGTTCTTACATCATCAGGATTAACATAACATAATTATCGAAGATATAGTATTTTCCCACATTGTGAATTAGATCCATCATAAACTTGTATCAAATACAAACCGGATGGTAAATTATGTGGCTCCCAGTTAATTTTAGTTAATCCTACAACATTAAATATTCCAAAATCTTTAATTATTCTGCCTTTAAGATCAAATATAATTGCCCTAGTATTGGGATTTTGAACGTAGAACGAGATTTCACAAACGCTATTGAATGGGTTAGGTGCAATTTTGATTTCAGGAGCTACTGGTCGGGTGTGAATAGGAGCTTCCTTAATCTCTCCATCATACGTTGAGTCTTCATAGACCCTTACATTATCAATATACCATCCTGACGATGTTCCGTTAGCATCCGAACCAATCTCAAATTTTATCATAATGCTTTCTTTTCCACTTCCACCATATATTGGAATAATTTCCTTATGCCAAAAGTTCCCATTCGTTTTCCCACCAAATGCCAGTTCACCTTTTAGAATCGGGTTATGCGCAGCAATTGTCCCATCGTATTCACCAATAGGTACAACCAATTCCCAGGTTACACCGTTATCGAGTGAAAGTTTAACATTACCACCATCCCAAAGCAATTCTGGAATAGGAAGTTCGCCATTGAAACTATACCATGAATAAAACTCTAAAACAGGCCATCTTATACAATCAAGTTCTATCGGAAGAAGAAGACTCCACCTACAAAAATCAGAATAATCCCCGTCTAAATTAGTACCCCAAACCATAGAGTCGGAGTATGCTTTCATGGGACCAACTGTATCACACGGAATACCCCACATCCAACCAGAAGGCGGGTTGGAAGTCATACCTCCACTCCATATTGCGAAATCGCAAAAATATACTTCGGGTGCTAAAGCCTCGTACAATGTTATTGTGTCAAATCTTCCTATTGTAAAAGGAATAGAATCACGTGTTAAATAGTTTTGACGCATAATCCTCATATAGTGAGTTCCAACAGTGACTGAATCAGCTCTGAAATAGCCGAATCGATCCGTTGTAGCGCGAATATGCAATTCAGGTATATGAATAGTAGCATCTGAATTATCATCGGAATACAATAAATTTACATATCCCTCTAAAACACCGTAAGCCTCATGATAACCTAAATCATCTATATACCATCCCCATCGCTCAACTAAATCATCTGCGCTAAATCTTAATCGAACTTTAACCTGCGTACCCTTAAACCCCGAAAGATCAATGGAAACATATTCCCACCATCCGCTCGAATCGGAAAATGCTCTCCCCGGTGCTAATGGTCCGTATAACATTGTATCCGGATAACCACTCTCAGGAGCTATAACATCCCAATGAGCACCGTAATCCTCAGATACTTCGATTACACCACCGTCATGTGTGGGTTGCATAACATAGTTATGCCAAAAATCGAGGATAGGCCAGGAAGCCTCAGTAATATCGACGTAAGGGAAATAAAGAATCCAATCCTCACCGGGGTGGTAATATCCTCTCAGTGCAGTGCCCCAGCACGCTAAACCAGAATGAGCAGGTCTTCCAGGTGTTAATGGCATCGCAAATCCTTGTTCCCAACCACCCTGCGGAATAGCTAAGAAATCCTCATCTGGTGTTTCAAAATCATTATAATAATACGGAGAAATTACCGCAGAAGCCCTAATTCTTATAGCAAGGGAATCCTGAAGGTCGCCACCTGAATTTGACCAAGTTCCAATTTGAATTCCGCTTCTACCGTCCTGATTTTCCCAGCCTATATAAGCAGTTTGTGGTACAGGTACAGTAAACGTATCCATATCAAGATACTGGAATACTATCTCATTTTTTGCATAGTAGAAGATTGCTTGAAATGTTTGAAAATTCGATGGTGTCCTAATTGGCACTCTAATATAGGAAATCACAGCTTTATCCCCAAAATCCTGATAATAAATTCCGCCATCTAATATGCCATAAGGTACAATATTAGACCACAATGGTCCAATTTGATTATTAGGGGAAGATGTACTGGGGAAACTACGTGGTGTAGTAGCGCATCCACCACCGACGCTGAATGCAGTGAAAGAAAGTACACCGTTGTCACAAATATAGATCGATTCGTAATTTGCTTCATAATATGTAAAAAGACCAGAGAGAGCTTTTTCTACAAAAGTGTTGTCTCTGAGAAAAATCAGAGAATCCCCTGTTTCGGTTATATCGATCCATTTAAACCTTGGGCCATTTCTTTCATTTGAATCGTCCCATCTATAGCCAAAGGAATCTGGACCTCCTCTACCGCAAAATCCCAAAGCAATTAAAGATAAAATAATCGAAAATAATAAAATATTCCTCATGATCCCTCCATTTTTATTAAAGTTATCGATTAGCAAACTTCTTTTCACCAAAAAACCATCGAACATTTTAAATTTCATTTGCTTTTAACTTCTTATCCAAAATATAAAAGTTAGTTTTAAAGTTGAAAGATAAAACTCAAATTTAATCCCAATCCAAATCCAAATTCTTCTCGAATTTATGACACTTTATTTTATATAAAGCACTGTTTTTGAATATGAATTCAATGCATCTTTAATCTGGATTAAGTATATTCCAGAAGGTATTCCTTTCGGTTTCCAACTTACTTTATGCAATCCTTTATGTTCAAATTTACCTAAGTTATCAACTATTCTTCCAGAAATATTATAAATATTTAAAACTGCATTTACTTCAAAAGTCGTGAAAGAAATTTCGCAAGCCTTGTTGAATGGATTCGGTGAAATATTAATATAAAAATCTGAGGGTCGTTGGTTTGGAGTTTGCATAATAGTCGTTGAATCCTCGGATAATCGAACATCATCAATATACCATCCTCTAGAAGAACCTCGATCGTCCGAACCTATTTCAAATTGTATTATAATGAGTTCGCTACCTGCAAAAGGATATAGAGGTACCTTATCCTGATGCCAAAAATTACCATTGTCCTCCCCACCAAATCCTTGTTGACCACCCAAATATGGATTGCTTGAAGCAATTAATCCATCGTAACCATTAAAGGGATAAACAATTTGCCAAGTTACCCCCGAGTCGACAGAAACCTTTATATTTCCACCATCCAAATATTTATCAAGCCATTCACCTTTAAATTTATACCAATGATAGAAAGATAATAAAGGCCATCGAGTACCGGATAAAGACATTTTGAAGGACAACTTCCAATTACAATTATTTGCATAATTACCGGAAAGATTGGTTCCCCAACACATTGTATCGGAATATGCATAATTAGGGTCTAAATCAATATCTGGCATACCCCACCGCCATCCACCAGGTGGATCTGATATATAATGACCATTATCAGTTTCGAAATCCTCGAAGTATAATTCTGGTGCCAAATTTATGTGAAGCGATTCAGTTTCAAATCGTATAAGTCCAAATGGAATACTATCATTCGTAACGAAATGGTTCTTAGAAATCCTAAGATAATGCTCACCAATAAGAACAGAATCGAATCTGAAATACCCAGAAGAATCAGTTAAAACAGACCGACCTAAATCGACGAGTTCTACCAATGCGTTATCATCCGGTGTGAAAAACATAAGGTCAACCGTACCTTCAAGGTGCCCATAAGCATCATGAACACCAAAGTCGTCGATATACCAGCCCCAATCCATTACACCATCGTCATCGGACAAAAAGCGAAATCGAATTATAACTTCTTCGCCCACATACGGTTTGAGATCAAAAGACACTTTTTCCCAAAAAATTAAATTTCCAGAGAAAGCTCTTTGTCCGGAAATAGGTCCTGAGACCATTGTGGTTGGATATCCATCTTCAGGTTCAATTTTCTCCCATGTAAGTCCCTGATCAACAGAAATTTCAACAATTCCGCAATCGTGATCGGGTTGCATTTTATAGTTTTGCCAAAAATCAAAAAAGGGTGAATTAGCATAATCCAAGCAAATATTCGGTGAAATAAGCACCCAATCGGTATCGTTGGCATAAGCAAAATCTAATCGAGTTCCCCAGACCTTAGCACCGGAATGAGCTGGTCGCCCTGGTGAGCCACTACCTGCGAGTCCCCATTCCCAGCCGGAGGTACTCTCCGAAGGAACGCTGAAAAGTTTAAATCCTTCAAAACTAGAAGAATAAGGGGGTATAATCACTTGCACATTTCTAATTCGTATTGCCAGAGAGTCCTCGAGAAATCCACCTGTAGTACCCCAGTTGCCAATATTCAATCCAATTGTGCCATTGCCATTCTCAAATCCTATGCGCGCAGACCTAGAGGAAAAGTGTTCGACATCAAGATATTGATAAATAATCTCGCTACGCTTAAGATTAAGTATAACTTGGAATGTTTGCTTGGGAAACGATGGACTACAACATTCTGGAATTTTTACAAACGAAATAATAAATTTCTCACCTTTCTTTTCGTAAAAAACACCACCATCCATTGGAAAATAAAGAGGGTCAAGATATGTCCAAAGGAGTCCTAAAGCTCCATCGGGATCGGCTGTACTGGGAAATCCTGAACAAGATGACGAAGTAGTAGACCATCTGCCAAGAGCAACCCATCCATTTGAACATATTGTTATTTCTGTGTAATCCACATCGTAATATCGGAATGTATCTCCAAGGTCGATAGTTATTATATGATTACGAGAAGTCCAACCCAAATCAGTGCCTGTAGCTCTTATGTCAATCCAATTAAACCTTGGTCCTAAAGCCTCCTTAGAATCGATCCACCTATATCCACCAGCATCGGGACCACCAGTTCTTGCAAATCCTATCGTAACTAATAATAACAATATTAACAAAGTAATTACTCTTCTCATCAAAAAACCCCCTTCTTATAAATAATAAATTACAAATATCTTGTTGATTTGCAATAAAAAAAAAAGGCTTTATTTTAGAAATTTAAACACCTAATCGCAATCTATGCGCCAGAAATGGAGGAAGACCTGAAGATAATATTTTTCTCTGCGCTTTCTCTATATCATAATCAAACCGGCAAAAAATTAAGTAGCGTGTTTCTGAATCGAAAACTGTAAAACTTCCTCTTGGGTCTCCATCCCTTGGCTGGCCGACACTTCCCACATTTACAATATACCTTTTATTCTTTGCAAGCCTGTAACTGAAGGAATTTCCCTCATATGGAATTATAACATCGATCTGTTCACCAGACTCGCAAAAAATCGCTGGAACGTGAGAATGCCCAATAAAACAAACATCAGTAGTGAAATACTTAAAATTTCCAATAGCATCGTCGTATTTAAGAATATAATCCCACAATTCAGGAGATTTAGGCGTTGAATGAACAGCAAAAAAATTCCCACCGTCATATTGTAATGGTAATCTTACTAAAAACATTTTATCCGTTTGCCTGAGAACACTCTTTGTCCATAATATTGCAGCTTTTGCTAAGTTGTTAAAATAGTTGATGTTAGTCATATCGATAGCGGCTGAGTCATGGTTCCCCAATAGCGAGATGTCAAATTCTTTTTCGGCAATTTCGATACATTCTGAAGGATTTGCACCGTATCCAACAATATCACCAAGGAAAAGAATTTTATCTACTTCCTGAACTGAAATACAATTTAGAGCAGTTTCAAGCGCTTCTAAATTCGAATGAATATCGGACAATATTGATAATTTCATTCCAAACTTCTTATAGTTAATCCTTCTTCAACAAGCTTCCTAAAAACCGTATCAAGAATACCATTAATAAATCTCGGACTATCTGCACTGCCAAATTCTTTCGCAAGCTCCAAAGCCTCATCGATTATCACTGCTAGAGAAGTTTCCTCAAAATCCATAAACTCGGCTATACCTAATTGAAGGATGTTTCTATCAACAACTGAAATTCTCTCAAGTTCCCAGTTCTCTGTAACGTTTTGGATAAATTTATCGGCAAGACTTCTACGATCGATCGCAGATATAATGAGCTTCCTGAGAAAATCAACTGGTACCTTTGATGATAGTTCCTCATATTTCAAAACAATCTGTATAAGTTCCTCTGTGTCCGACTCACCCTTAACCATATGAACATAAATTGCTTGAAAGGCACATTTACGTGCAATATGACGTGGAAATTCCCTTTTGATACGTGTAGTTTTATCCATACTATTTCAAACCGTATTGCTTTTCATCAAACTCCAAGACAGTAAATACATAGATTTCGGTTTCAGATTTTTTATAGCAATCTCTTTCTAACATGGCTTTCTGGGAACAAAGCTCGGACAGAAATTCATCTCTATTGTTGAAATGTTCCCAAACCTGTGGCAAGAAAACACCTGTTCTATATCCTCTCTTAATATAAACCCCATGCTTATCGGGAACTACATCCTCGAAGGAATTAACTTTTCTCATCGGAGATAGAACAGATATCTCGATATCTACTTCGTCAATCTGTTTTGATGGAACCGGAGAAAATCTGGGATCTCTTGTTGCTGCGGAAATTGCCATATCTCTTACAGCAAGATATAGCGGTTCCTGAGCAATCATCTGACCGATACAACCTCTCAACATCCCCTTTCTATGTAAAGTAACAAAAACAGGAGTATCCTCGATAAGCTTGGATTCGGAAGGTTTTGGGGGTTCATATTTTCTACCATTGATAATATATTCTTCAATCGTTTTTCGAGCTAATTTTAACAAATATTTTTTCTGATCGTGAGTTAACGAATATTCATCACTTTCTGAATTACTACTCATTTTATAATTTCCATTTCGGACGAAAACAACTGAACAATATCCAACAACCCCCCGCGATTTGCTTTCGGGCGATGTATCTCCAGAATTTGCGTATCGAAGTAAAATCGGTTTATCCCACCCAAGCGATTCGGAAACAGCCATGCCAGTGATAACCGGTCCCCAACCGCAAAATGCATCATTACCACTCATCATCCACTTTTTCAATCCATCGATATCGTTCTTGAGAACATAATCGAGGGTCTTTTTATCGATTTTCATTGCTTCTTCATACGAGTGATAATGACTCATATCTGTAGAGAGGACGATTATTGTTCTGTCCCAATTAATATTTGAAGTTACTAATGCATTAATCAGAGTCTCAACTACTGCCATGCCTTGCTGAGCAAACGATATTGGCAACAATTTGAAATCGTTGTCCAAAGCAAATTGTAAAAATGGTATTTCAAGTTCAAGTGAATGTTCTCGATCAAAAATCTCCCTTTTAAAACGAAGAATATCGGGATTATAAGACATAACTTTCCTTGCGAGCACCGAATCTACTTCTACACTTCCAAGCGGTGTTCTCCATTCTCCTTTTTCCCAAACCGACAGACCATACCACGGTGGACTTCTATGAGCAAAGCCAATTAAAATGACTGTATTGCCTTTATACATTTCTTTATTCATCTTCAATGCCTTAAAACCATAAGCCGCAACCGGACCGGAAAATATATAACCCGCATGGGGAGAAATTAGTATCTGAATGCGTCCTTCAATAGGTTTTACCGAAGCAGCACCGAAGAAATTATTCAGCATATTTTTCAATTCCAATGGGTTGCTTGGATACCACGATCCAGCAAATTGTGCAGACCTAATTATTTGCATGTTTCCCCCCTTACTCTCGCCCATGCTATTAGCCTTACTTTTATTTGTCTTCCCCTTGCTCTCTCCCGATGAAACACAACCTAAAAGCAACGCAAAAACTAACATTATTGATAATGATCTCACTTTTAATAAACCTTGAAACATATCCCCTCCCTAAAATTCTCATTTCCTTATCCTAATAATATTTAGGATAGTATATATTCGCAACATGTTTGGATTATAGAACAATAAATAAACAATATGTATTTGTCCATGAAAGATTCAAAATTCCGACTTTTTTTCTGGATTATTGAATTATTTTTTTTAGAAGTTTTGGATTGCCTGATAATCAACCAATGTTATTATATTTCCATAACATTAAATAATGCAAAGTGTCAAAATTTATGAAACCTTTCTATAATAAAAAGCCTCCAATAAGGAGGCTTTGTTTTTGTATGATTTGAATCCCAATATTTACTTTACCAAAATCAAAGATTTTCTCACAGTTTCGTTCGGTGTTGATAGGACAGCAAAATAAGTACCACTTGGTTGATATTTTGCATTCCAAATAAGAGTGTGCTTACCAGAAGGCAATACATCTTGAATAAGAACTTTAACTTTTCTGCCTGTGGCGTCGAATATTGTCAGATCGACATGAGTCTCGTTGGGAAGAACGAAATCGATCTCTGTGGATGCATTAAAGGGATTTGGATAATTGTCTAAAATCTCTAATTTTGTTGGAACCATATTTTTCAAATTGGTGGTCTTCGCTAACATTACCTCCACAATCGCTTTGTAGACATGTATTCCCTGAAACATATCAACGGAGAAAATGTAATTTCCAAATCCAGTAAGCTGAGTCCAATAGCCGTTTTTCGGCATATCAGCTACCATTTTTAGAGTTGGCAAACTGCTTATATCGAAAACTTTCAATTGACCGGGACCATCTGCAACATATGCATAATCCCCAAATATTCGAACATCCATTCCCCATACAGATGGATATGTGGACACAAGCCTTAACTTTTCTGGATTGCTGATGTCGATCACTGAAACACCACTTTGTCCATCCGCAGCGATAATATATTTTCCCACAATCTCGAATCCATTGCCACCAGTTTGACTTGTATGAATGTATCCTATTTCAGCAGGAAATTCTTTGGATAGGTCAAAAACATGGTATCCACCTAGAAAGTCCGAAGCGTAAAGAAGATCACCATCGAAATGAATATCGTAAAACTGTGCACTGTAGTCCTTTAATATAAACGAGGTATATATGTGACCTGCATTAAGAGGCATCAATGCTATCCCATCTTTTCCTAATGACACAGCGCAAAAATCGTTCCCGAATTCAATTCTCCCAATTTTATCTGGTCCTCTTGCTGTGGATATTACGGGAATTTCATCGAAAGCACTGAGATTTTTGGGGCTTGCAACAACCATAAACACATCCTCTTTGATGCTGCTTCTGGCGCCCAGGATATAAAGAAGACCATTGTAAATCTGAACATCCCAAACAATTGTCAGATCCACGCCATAAACATTTCCAATTTTCAAAGGTCGCTCTGGATCTGATATGTCGTATACAAGAACACCCGATCGTCCTGCAGCAATGTATAAAACGTTGTCATAAATGCATATTCTTTTCGGAGTATCATAGGTTTCTACATGACCAATTTCCATAGGTGCTCGGAAATTTGTAACATCAAACACATGAATTCCCATATGATCATTTGCTAAATAAATATCTTCATCAACCTTTCCAAAATCCAATGTAGGCATGCCATCCAAATTCCATACTAAAACAGGATCACCTTCAATGAGCTCATAGATAGCAAAGTTCTTATATCCACCGGCATAAACGATTCCATCAAAAATTTGAACGGTCATCGGTGTAAGAAAAGGTATATTGAAAAGTCGTCTGCCAAAAATTTTCTTTTCGTTAGGTTTTTCAGCATCCCAGCGACCGTAAATAATAATGTTATTATGAAGCTGAAGCGATGTATATGTTCCCGGTTGATGCCCTAAAAGGAAAAATCTATTTTCCCTCGATAATCCCACAACATAAATTCCCTTATTACCATTGGCTACATACAATCTGTTTTTAAACCAATCCATGCAAAGAGGTTTTCCATCGATATTAGCACGTGTTAATAAACTGGGTGCATTTAAATCGGAGATATCTATCAAAGCCAAATATCCTTTTCCAGCCAGAAATAACCTGTTTTCATCAATTTCGAATGTAGAAAAATTGGTAAATACTGGATCCTTAAATTCAGGGAATTCGCCGAGAAGCAAAGGTTCATACGGTCTGGTTACATCAAATATTTCCAAACCTTCCTTTTCCCAAAGCACAAAAAGTTTGTCTCCAACAACCTCCATCTTAACAATGGTGCTCGAATGACCTTTAACATCAGAAATAAGCTGTGGAAAATCTCGATTGAAAACGTTATAAATTCTAACAACACCACTCACACCGGCATACACCACTTCTCCATCGGATGTCATTGCTTGCACTCTACCCATAGGTATTTCAGCAACTTCCTCTAACTGAACTGGACTACTTAATGCCAGAGAAGTTGCTAATAAAAATCCACATATCAAAGCTACACATTTTAGACCTTTCATCATCCACCTCCTAATTTACTAATAAGAAATCTAATTATTTTTTTTTAATTGTCAATAGTAAACCTTGAAAATAATAATTAGAAACCTACATACTGAAAATTTAGATAACAATAAATTTCATATTTGACTTTTATATGTTAACTGCTATGAACATGTGTTTGTTTATAATTCGAAATTCTCTATAAAACTTGTATCGAAATCACCTGAAATAAATCTTTTATCATTCATAACCTTAGCATGAAAAGGAATTGTAGTTTTAACTCCCTCGATTATGAATTCCCTGAGAGCCCTCCTCATTCTTTGAATAGCTTCTTCTCGTGTTTCACCCCACACAATAAGTTTAGCGATCATAGAATCGTAGAATGGTGGAATAACATAATCTGCATATGCATGAGTATCAACTCTAACACCCATTCCACCCGGAACATGAAAGCTTGTAATTTTACCGGGACATGGAGCAAAATCGTTGGATGGATCCTCTGCATTAATACGGCATTCTATCGAATGACCGCGATATGATATATCTTCCTGAGAAAATCGAAGTGGTTTCCCTGAAGCTATTCTTATTTGCTCCTTAAGAATATCGATATCGGTAATCATCTCAGTAATCGGATGTTCCACTTGAATTCTAGTATTCATCTCCATAAAGTAGAAATTTTTCTGTTTATCCACGAGAAACTCAATAGTACCTGCACTTCTGTATTTTATATTTGAAGCACCTGTTACAGCAGCAGAACCAATTTTTAGTCGGAAATCTTCATCGACGAAAGGTGAAGGAGTTTCCTCGATAAGTTTTTGATGTCTTCGCTGAATAGAACAATCACGTTCGCCAAGATGAATAACCTTACCTGTTCCGTCGCCAAGAAGTTGAACTTCAATATGTCTTGAATTTTCTACGTACTTTTCAATATACACATCTGAATTATCAAAAGCCGATCGAGCTTCAACTCTAGCCATTTCGAAATTCTTAATTAATTCCGTTTGACCACGAGCGATCCGCATTCCCTTTCCACCGCCACCTGCAGAAGCTTTAATAATAATTGGATAGCCTATTTTTTTGCTTAATTCAATAGCTTTATCAAGATCCTCAACAATTCCTTCGCTACCCGGAACTGTATGAACACCTGCTTCTTTCATAATTTTCTTCGCCATAGCCTTATCACCCATAGATCGAATTTGCTCAGATGTAGGACCAACAAAAATTATGTTATGTTCCTCACACATTTCAGCAAAATCAGCATTCTCGGCAAGAAATCCATATCCGGGATGAATTGCTTCAGCACCGGTAATAACTGCAGCGGATATTATCCGACGCATATCAAGATACGACTCAGCAGGTTTGTTTGCTCCAATGCATACGCTTTGATCAGCTAACCAACTGTGAAGGCTATCCTCATCGGCCAAGGAATGTACTGCGACTGTAGAAATTCCAAGCTCTATACATGCTCTAATAACACGAAGAGCTATTTCACCGCGATTTGCTACCAATATCTTATCCATAATTAGCAAAAATTAACTTATTACTTTACATTGTCAAGAACAACGACTCAAAAAAAAGGCGATCAGCATGATCGCCCGTTTAATTATTAAGTTGAGTAAACAGTTTAAAAGCGAATTCTATTTGGGTTTAATTTGCAAAAACCCATTACCAATCGATAATATCCAATAGCCGATACTTGGTTCAATAGCATCCGGTTCTACGACAATATAAAGCTTCGACTCACAATCCCATCGGAAAATACTCGATGGAACAATAAGGTCCGGTGGTTCAGTAGTGAATTCAGCGGGTCCATTGATTGCACCTACAAGGTTCCAACCTTTAACAATAGGAATAATTGTTTCATTTACTGGAACACCACCAATTGTAATAGATTTATCTGCAGTAGAATAAATCCAGAAACCCTGACCTGCCTGCGTTCGTGAAACGATATAGAAATTTCTTAGAACAGGATTATAAGCGAACGGTCCAGCGAAGATTTCATCAAAGCTTTCTGTCCAATTAGGCATATTTATTACAACTGGCGAAGAAAGAAGGTTCCAACCATTACATAGATCAAGATATGTTGCACCCGGTTCAGGTTGCGAGTATTCAATAACAAGATTTTCATTAGCGGAATAGAAATAAATCGAATCTTCTCTCATATCGATATAGTTATTAAGAGTAAAAATACCGTCGGGCCAAAGTCTGGGATCCCAATATAGCGAACCAGGATTTTCGACTGTCATTACAATCCATGTGCTTGGTATAGAGCTTATATTTCTTAAATCCCTTTCTAATCTTGTAATATGAGGATAGAGAGGATCATCGATCCAAATATAAACTTCGGTCAACTCAGGTGTCGTTGGTGATGAAAATATATCCATTAATGGATCATAACCATCTGTAGCTGAATAGTTGCAACCTATTGTCATTACATTCCTATCGAGATATCCTCCAGTAGGATCGAAACCATGGAAAATAAGATGCTGCATCCATGAAACTGTATTCCATCTTACAAAAATTGTAGCATCGTCGGAGTAATATCCTACTGTCCCATCGAGCAGTATCGCTGTGTCGATAAGCATTGGAGTGAAGGAAGCACCGGGAGCACTATTATTTATTAGAAGTTCAATGTCGATGAATTTAATGTTCCGTAACATTGGGGTTATATTATTGCCGTCGATAAGCAAATAACCACTTCTTGAAGCATCAAAGTTTACTGTAAAACCATCTGCAGCTGTGCCATCTGTTTTAACATCGAGAACCGAGACGATTTCAGGATTAAATTTTATTCCAATTGAGAAATCTGTAATAGAGAATCTAAACGGATCATCGCAATATAATGAGTACTTTACAGTAGTTCCAGGTTCCAAGGTCGTATCTCTAAAGTATAAGTAAAGATTGTCGACGAAGAAATTCCAGCATATATTAGATTCATTAGGACCACAGTAATCATTCGTAACATTGTCCGCAGCGTAAACACACACATTGATCGTGTCACCCTTACCCCAGTTGTAGATACCGATCGGATGTAAACTAAATTCTCCATCCTCAAAAGTTACTGCTGGATCATCGATTCCATACTCATCGTCATTAACAGTCATTTTAATGCTTGAATTATCCAATCCTGATAGTAGATCGCTTATATTAACTGAAATAATTTCGGGCACTGAACCAAGTATTATGTTATCGAGTGGATAAACATTTTCAAGTATCGGTGGATCAAGGTCGAGCCTAAACCAATTAGTTATAGGAGCAGATAATGTACAACCACCTAAATCGTAAACATCGAGCAAACCATAATCGATTCTTTCTCCTGAGAAGAACTGCCCAGAATCGGGAGTGAAAGTTAAAATGCTGTCCTCGAATTCTAATCGCGGATCGGTGTTTGGGTCATAAATTTCACCGTCAACAGCAAATTCAATCGTTGATACATTAATACCTGCATCATCATCTATTAATGCAATTCGAATTTCCTGAGGATCGCAGCCGCTCCAGACTCCAGTCTCAGGCCATATATTGTGAGCTTCAACAGGGGAACAGGCACAATTTGGAATATACATGCATCCAGCACCTCGAACACTATGCATTGCAGATGAGGCATCAATTGTGAAGCACCCTTCTGCACCAATGCAACCCTGGGTGTAGTTTATCCTCCATACAAAATGTGCAGTATCTCCCGGTAAGATACTATCGCTTAGAACAGGATTTTGACCTCGTAATATCCTAATGCAAAATCCGGTCGATAAATATGAAGCAATTCTTTGCTTGTATGGTGTGTTGTTTGCAACGTAACCTTCGATAAGCTGGAATATACCCAGTTTATCGAGCATGGAGTTATAAATTGATGAAAAACTTGTACCAAGCCGGAACCATTGTCCACCAGTGCTCTCCGCAACAGACCTATACCATTCTTCACAATAACCGTGTGGAAGCCTCATACAATGAGTAGTATAAAGGGATGAACCTGTTACTGTAAATAGCATAAATGCACCATCCATAAGCTTATGCATTATCGTATCAGGATTTACACCTGATGTGCAATACTCGGCACAGATTGAAGAATCCACACAGAATGGAGCATCGGTAAGAAGAATAATAACTCTCAATGCTCCAGATCTCCAGTGAATTGAGTCCATAGCTGCATTTATCGCATCTAATGCCATCTCAGGTCCGTCGTCACCCTCTCCTGAACCTATTGGAGCCATCCAAGAATGAAATGTATCGATATTAGTCGTACAATCATACCCATGTGGAAAATTTTGCCCGTCGCCATAAGTAACAACATTCAAAGCATAATCGTAACCTGTAGCCTCCATAGTGTCAGCGAACTCCCTAATATTTGCCACTGCACCGACAATGTATCTGTACATGCTGCCCGTTGTATCGAGTACGAATACGATATCTACATTACCTGTATCCTGAGTACAGGTGATATCGAGTCTAAAGAATCCTGAATCCGAGAGCTCAAATGGATGAGTTATGCCCTTTCGGATTAGGTTAATTCCAATGATATCCAGCCCATAGTTATCTGGTGGATTATCCTTAGCGGTTACCATTGAAATAATTAATACGGGTAAAATCAACCATACCAATTTCCTCACAATAAACCTCCTTTTTTATAGTATTATAAATATTGTGTATATTAGCTTATAAAGCAATTATATTTTTAAATATATATTTTCTTAATCGAAAAAATAAGTAAAAATTATAGAATAATTTCCTTATGACGAGCTGCATGGCAATTCAAATTTACAGCAGCAGGGAACGTAGCTATATGAAGAGGGTATTGCTCGATAAAAACTTCCAGTGCTGTAGTTCTTCCACCCAAACCCATCGGTCCAATTCCTAAATTGTTAATTTCAACTAATAGTTCTTGTTCAATTTGTGCGTAAAATGGATCTTCATTACGCTGGCCAATATTTCTTAAAAGAGATTTTTTTGCAAGCCATGCACATTTTTCAAAAGTTCCGCCAACTCCGACACCAACAACAACTGGCGGACATGGATTTCCGCCACTTTGCTCTACTGTTTCTATAACAAAATTCTTAAATCCTTCAACACCATCAGCGGGTTTTAGCATTTTAATTCTGCTCATATTTTCGCTACCACCACCCTTAGGAGCAACGATTATTTTGAGTTGATCTCCCGGTACAATATCGAACCAAATCACAGGTGGTGTATTATCACCACTATTAGGTGATCTCTTAAGTGGGTCGATTAGAATGCTTTTTCTTAAATAACCCTCCGTGTAACCTTTTGCTATACCTTTGCTGATTGCATCTTTGATATCTCCATTAACTTTGACATCTTGCCCAATTTCTACGAAAACAACTGCAAATCCAGTGTCTTGGCAAATAGGCATTTGTTCGTCAGATGCTATGTCCTGATTTTCTAATATCTGATCGATTATAGTTTTGCCAACTTCTGATTCTTCCAATTCCCGCATTTTTTTTATTTGCGATCGGACATCATCAGGTATATAGAAATTTGCATCCATAGAAAGTTTTGCAACAGCTTGTGTTATCTGTTCGATTTCAATTATTCTCATCACTAATCCTTTCTTTTAACCTGAGTTTTACTATTGTTAATTTTATGCATCAGATTTATCTGGTGTCTCATTGTATTTAAAAAGTTCATCTATCAGAATTTCAATACCTTTGCATGCTTTATAAAGGCTTGAATTTGGTGAAGTGCCGGGGGTAGATATAATCTTCGACTTTTCATCTAAGATAACTTCATCCGGCTTGACTTTCAGCACGTCGGCTCCCATTTTCTTTAAAACCTCGATAATTTCGACATCTTCACCTATAGTTAAGATTGGTTCTGTAATGTTTCGCAGTAAAACGGCTAATAATGCACCACCATATCCAATAGAAGCGATATACTTATTCCTAGAGAAAAGGGATATTACAAGTTCTCGAAGTTCCGGAAGAAATTGGGCTTCGGTTCCATCTCGCAAAAGTGAGGAAAAAACTGTAACTACACCTCTCCCACCCGGAATTATTAAAGTATCTAAGTCGTTTGAATCAATTTGATCTAAATAATAAACTTCCCCACGGACCATCATTTTTGCTTCGTTTAAATAATTCCTTTTAGGTTCTGATTTACGTCTGGGACCCGGTATATTCTTTTCTATTCCTTCTCTTGGGGCAATAGGAATCGGCTTAGCGTTACACCTTTCAAGTTCTTTCAGAACATACGAAATATCCCAAACGGATGTACCTCTGTGAAATCCTATACCAGAAATTAATAATCCTACAGTCTTCAATATAACCTCCAAAAAAGAAATAAATCTCGATAAATTAAACACACAAGAATATTTTTCCGAATAAAATAACAAAGCAGATGCACGATTTGCTAATGATGAAAATTAAAATAAACACGTAAGTTCATTTGACAATTGTAATTTATGCTTGACAGAGCTAATTAAATCTCCATTTTCCTCTTGACAAAACAGACTATCAATCGCTTTTTCAAAACTCACAGAGTCTTAAGAGAACAAAAAGGGGTTAAATATGGCCATTACGGCTAAAATACAGAAAACACCACTTCCAGGGGTTAATGAAATTGAACGCAAATGGTATGTTGTAGATGCAAAAGGCAAAATTCTCGGAAGATTTGCATCTGAAATAGCCAAAATAATTCGAGGTAAAAACAAACCAGTTTTTACTCCTCATCTTGATACTGGAGATTTCGTTATTGTTATTAATGCAAAGGATGTCAGATTATCCGGAAAGAAACTTGATCAAAAAGAATATAGATGGTACACCGGATATCCCAGTGGGCTTAGGTCTATCAAATATCGAGACTTATTAAAAACGAATCCTCGCAGAATCATAATGCATGCAGTTTGGGGAATGCTACCTCATAATAGGCTTGGCAGAAAGCTTTTGAAAAAGCTGAAAGTTTATGAGGATGAAAATCATCCTCATGCTGCACAGAAACCAGAACCTATCGATATCAAGACATAGTGAGTGCAGCTCAATCTTGAATTAATTTGAGTCTTTCCGAACGATTTGATTTATTAAACAAATAGTGCATTTGAAAATAATATTCGCTTAATCAAAGATTATTTGGACAAATACATTGAAAATAAAATAGAGGAAAAATGACAAAAGTAGAATTTTACGCAACAGGAAGAAGGAAGAGATCTATAGCCAAGGTATGGTTATTCCCAAACGGCAGCGGACGAACGGTAATCAACGGGAAGAAACCCATGCAGTTTTTCTGCAGAGAGGACCTTGTTATTCACATTATTGGTCCATTAAGAGTTACCGACGTGGAGGGAAAGTTCGACATAAAAGCAAAGGTACACGGAGGTGGAATAACCGGACAGGCTGGAGCTATTAGGTTGGGTATTGCGAGAGCACTTCTTAAATCAAATGCTGATTTCAGAAAGTCATTACGTACAAGTGGGTATCTGACCAGAGATTCCAGAGTAGTGGAAAGGAAGAAATACGGTCGACCTAAAGCTCGAAAGAGATTCCAATTTTCTAAAAGGTAATTATAAAAAAATTCTCACACTATGCTTATTTCGCTGGGGTCTCTGTTTATTTAGACTTTTATAATCATCGTAGCAGGTAACTAAGTACTATCAGCTAGAAAAACATTCACGTAGCTTAACTTTGTTATCTATTACAGTCGTCAATTCGATCGATAAACTTGATTATGAAAACTGAATAAATGGGGTTGCGAAAGATTAGAGCACAGTGGAGGCAAACCCCAAATGGCCTATAGGCTGCAGGAGGAATGTATGTTTAATGTACCAATTGAGAAATTATTAGAGTCGGGTGTGCACTTTGGACACCAAAAAAGTCGATGGAATCCTAATATGAAGCAATATATATTCGGGGTTCGAAGTAGTATTCACATGATCGATCTTCGTAAAACTTTATTATTACTAAAAGAATCCTATGAAATTCTTCGAAGATACGCTTCTCAAGGCTCTAATATTTTATTTGTAGGTACTAAAAAGCAAATTAAAGATATTATCGCAAACGAAGCCCAACGAGGTCAAGTCTACTGGGTTTCAGAGCGATGGTTGGGTGGTATGCTGACAAATTTCCGAACAATAAGGCAAAGCGTGCAGAAACTCCGCCAGGTTGAAAGAATGATTGAAGATGGCACGATAAATCAATTAACCAAGAAGGAAGCGAATATTGTTCGAAAAAAACGAGAAAAGCTTAATAGAGTTCTGGAAGGTGTTCGGGATATGGATCGTGTACCTGATATAATTTTCATTGTTGATATATCCCACGAGAAAACTGCATTAGCCGAAGCGAAAAAACTTGGGATTCCAGTAATCGCAATTGTCGATACGAATTGCGATCCGACACCAATAGATCATCCAATTCCTGGAAATGATGACGCAATCAAATCCGTTCAGCTGATCACTTCGGTTTTAATCGATGCGGTATTAGAAGGTAAAACCGGTGCATTTGTTACTTCTACCTTTGCTCAAGCGGAAAAGCATGAAAAAGTTGGGAAAGTTGTTGAAATTTCAGGTGATATTATCGAGGAAAAAACCGCAGAGATACGCTCCACAAAAGGGAAAACTAAACCGATTAAAGAAGAAAAACACGTAACAACGAAAGAGAAAATTCCTACAAAAAAAGAAGAAACTATAAAGAAAAAGAAACCTTCTGTAAAAAAGGAAAAAATTTCTGAAAAAGAAGAGAAACCACCATCCAAAGCTGAACAACTCCCAGAAAAAGAGGAGAAACCACCATCCAAAGTTGAACAACTCCCAAAAAAAGAAGAAATTATTATTGCTAAAGAGAATGTAACAAGTAAAGAAATTATTATACCTAAAACAAAACCCAAATCTGAAGAAAAAGCAGAAACAGCACCTATAGCAAAGAAAACAAAGGATAAAATAGATAAGAAACCAGAAGATAAAACAGAGAAAAAGAAAACTGAGGAAAGCAAACCTAAATAATATACTCTTTTAGATAAATTATAAATTCGAATATTTGGAGGAAAAAATGGCTGATATTCCAGCGAAACTTGTGAAACAATTAAGAGATATGACGTGTGCGGGAATGATGGATTGTAAAAAAGCATTAATTGAGACAAAAGGAAATATTGAAGTGGCAGTGGAATTTCTCCGCAAAGCCGGTATTGCAAAAGCTGCAAAAAAAATTGATCGTGAAACAAAAGAAGGTCGAATCGAGGCAACAATAAGCTTTAGCAGTAAGAAAGGTGCTCTTCTTCTTTTAGCAGCAGAAACTGATTTTGTTGCAAAGAATGAGAAATTTATTGAAATGGCGAAAATGCTTTCTAACCTCACAGTTGAAAAAGAGATCGATAACATCGAGGATCTTAAAGCTTTAAAAATCAACGAATCTAACATCGAGGATGAGATAAAACACTTGATCTCCAAAATAGGTGAAAATATTGCACCACGAAAACTGAAATACTATCATGCTTCAGATAACGGATTAGTTCATGCATATATTCATCCCGGCAATAAGGTTGCGGTATTAATTCAGCTTGAATCAACTTCATCGGAAGCAGCGAATAGCTCCGAAATAAAAAGTTTAGCGAAGGAACTTGCTATGCAGATTGCATTCTCAAAACCTATGGCAATTTCGCATGAGAATATCCCACATGAAATTATAGATAAGGAAAGGGAAATATATCACGATCAAGCAATACAACAGGGAAAACCGGAAAAGGCAATTGAGAAAATTATTGAGGGAAAACTCAGGAAATTCCTGAAACAGAATTGTCTTCTCGAACAAGATTATATCCGAGAATCTGATTTGTCTTGCAGTGCACTAATTGACAAGGTTAGTAAAGATTTGGATACAAAAATTGAAATTAAGCGATTTGATAGATTCGAAGTTGGGGCATAGCTAGCGATTAATCGCACATTGGATAATTTAACTTTTAGTGTTGTTATGAAAACTCTATTAATTATTCTCTAATAACTATCGCAAATTAAAACCTATTAATTACGGTCTATTACCCAAGAAACTTTAAAGATATAAAGGTTAATAATGACTCCAAAATATAAACGAATATTGTTAAAACTCTCCGGTGAAATGCTGGGTGGACCAAAAGGTTATGGCATCGATCCTGAAACGATAAGTCGACTAGCTCAAGAAATCGAACAAGTATATAGAAATGGTGTTGAAATTGCTATTGTTGTCGGTGGTGGAAATATTTTCCGAGGACTTTCTGGTACGGAATTGGGCTATGACCGTGTGGCTGGTGATTATATGGGAATGCTATCAACAGTTATAAATGCTCTAGCATTACAGGTTGTTTTAGAGAACACCGGTGTTTATACAAGGGTTCTATCTGCAATAATTGTACAACAAGTCTGCGAGCAATACATCCGCCGAAGAGCTATCCGGCACTTGGAAAAGGGAAGAGTTATTATTCTCGCAGGTGGTACAGGAAATCCTTATTTTACTACGGATACCGCAGCCTCACTAAGAGCCGTGGAAATTAATGCCGATATAATCCTAAAGGGCACGAAAGTGGATGGCATTTATACAGATGATCCTGTTAAAAATCCTAAAGCTGTGAAATTTGAGCATATAACATTTCAAGAAGTTCTAACCAAAAACCTTAGAATTATGGACGCAACTGCAATAGCTATGTCGAAAGAAAATAATATTCCTATTATGGTTTTCAAAATAACCACACCTGGAAACTTAATGCGTATTATTTCCGGAGATAATATCGGAACATTGGTCGATTAAGCAAGCATCCTAACACCTCATCACTTTTCAAAGCTTAATTATCTGTTATGTCGAAGAATCCTTTTAGCACCAAAATACTTGCTTCTCCAATATTTATCGCTCATATCTGTAACAACAACACCTTTACTTCGGGATGCATGAGTAAACTTTCCATTTCCAACATAAATTCCAATATGATCTGGATTCTTTGAAGTTCCTGTTCTGAAAAAAACCAGATCACCAATTTTTAGATTCTTTTTCTCTAATGGCCAACCCAACTTCCACATCTCCGAAGTGGATCGAGGTAGCTGCATGGAAATAGAATTAGAAAAGACCGCTGAAACGAATCCAGAACAATCCATTCCATTCTTATCTATTCCACCGATTTTATATGGTGTGCCCAAGAAATCGTTAACCACAGCAATTATTCTGTCGCTACTTTCATTTGAGAATTCCAAAGGTTTCGATTTGTCTTTTGGAGGCACAATCTCATGCCTAATTCTGTATCTCGGATTAGGAGTACAACCCACCAATAAAACAATCGAAAGAAAAAGAAAAGCTTGAAAGAAATTCTTGTTATGTGCCAAGTGTCCAACTTGCAAGGTACTCTCGTTGTTCATCGGTTAGAATATCTATAGTAACACCCATAGTTTCAAGCTTAATTTTCGCTACCCATTTGTCGATCGACTCTGGAACGTTGTGAACCTTGTGTAGAAAATCTCCCTTTTTCTTCACCACGAATTCGGCAGTCAAAGCTTGCAACGCGAACGACATATCCATAACTGCAGCAGGATGTCCTTCCGCCATGGCTAAATTAACCAGACGACCCTGAGCAAGAACGAAAACGCTTTTCCCGGTGGGCATTATATACTGATCAACCAAAGGTCGGGAATCTCTTTTTATCTCGATGGCTGTTTTTTCGAGTCCAGAAATATCTAACTCAACGTTAAAATGTCCTGTATTGCAAACAATTACACCATCTTTCATAAGTTCAAAATGTTCAGCTCGAATAACATTAATATCACCAGTAGCCGTAATGAAAAAGTCACCAATTTTAGCTGCCTCAAACATCGTCATAACTTCAAAACCATCCATTCGAGCCTCGAGAGCCTTAACTGGATTTACCTCAGTAACAATAACCTGTGCACCCATTCCTTTTGCTCTCTTAGCAACACCACGACCGCACCAACCGTAACCAGCAACAACAAATATTGATCCAGCAAGAAGCCTGTTTGTAGCTCGAATAATTCCATCGATGCTGGATTGACCTGTGCCATATCTATTATCGAACAGATGTTTTGTTTTTGCGTCATTTATAGAAAACACAGGGAAAAGTAACCTGCCTTCTTTTTCCAAAGCTTTGAGACGAATTACTCCTGTTGTAGTTTCCTCCATAGAAGCCCAAATGTTTTTGGCTTTTGTATTGGCGTATTTTTGGTGGAGGATTGTAACTAAATCAGCACCATCGTCATGAGTTATAGATGGGTCAAACTCGAGACACGATTCTATGTGATTGTAATATGTATCAGTATCTTCGCTCCTAATTGCAAAAGTAGAAATTCCATAATTATGAACCAATGCAGCAGCAACATCATCTTGAGTTGATAATGGATTGGATGCACACAATCTTACATCAGCACCACCGGCTTTGATGGTTCTGAGCAGATTAGCTGTTTCAGAAGTAACGTGTAAACATGCTGCAACTTTAATTCCAGCAAGTGGTTTCTCAGCATCGAAACGCTCACGGATCTTCCTTAAAACTAACATATCCCTTTCAGCCCATTCAATTCTCTTGACGCCTTGCTCAGCTAACGAAGAATCCTTAATATCATTAGGTATAACCATTTTCTCTCCCTTTTTTTTTATCCTGTGTTAATTTAGGTTACTATTCATATGTAGCAAGATATTTTTAATTAAATGCTCTTATTCGAGTTATTTGAATCTTTTAACTTGCAAGGTTGAGAAAAATATCTAAAATTATTTTGGGTAATTTAGTGGAGGTCGCAATGATTTCTGACGAACTTTTGAAGATATTAATATGTCCTAAGTGTAAAGGTCCCATTGAATACATAACAAAACCAGAAGAAAAGATAATTTGCAGAACATGCAAATTAGTATATGAGGTTAAAGATAACATTCCAGTGATGCTTCCCGATGAGGCAAAACCTATGTAAAAAATGATTGGAGGTAATTGTGGGAAGCGAACTTGCCGCTCGATTAGCTGCGAGACATTTAAAACTTGCTCAATTTTGTGGTTTCGACCTCGTCGAACTTAATCTTAAAAGCAAGGGGAAAAAAGGTGTTATAAAAGAAATAGCTAACTTACTTGCAAAATCACATAATGTTGAAAGTGAGGAAGCTGCACTTGAAGCCTTAATCGAACGTGAGGATTTAGCAAGCACTGGAATTGGATATGGAATAGCAGTTCCTCATGGAAAATCACAGCATTGTAAAGGATTAACCATAGCTTTCGGTCGTTCTATAAAGGGAGTTAATTTCGGTTCAATAGATGGAGCACCTGTTCATTACTTATTCGGAATTCTTGTTCCTATTACCTCAGTACAGTTGCATCTACAGATTATGGCAAGTCTGTCACTTCTTCTGCAAGGGGAAAAAAATCGTAAATGTCTTGAGACTGCACAGTTCCCACAAGAGATCCTGGATTTTCTTGACGGAAAAGAATAAATTAGGAGTATTACTAATTATTAAAAATTTGCTTCGAAATTGTGAATCTTTAACTTTAAATTCCATTTAATATGGTTAAGAAAACAGAAGGTTCGACAGGAGTGTGGGCTTGGGTTATCTCGCTTTTTTTAGCAGGTATAATTTATATTGCTCCCGAAACCACAAAAAGCTGGGTCTCTTCCACTGTTAGATACAGCTTGTACACGCCTTTCGTTTGGGTGGATAGACAATATAACCTTTTACAGGACAACTTCTCCAGATATATCAAGGTTTATCGTGAAATGGGAAGATCAAAGATAGAACTGGAAATGCTTAAGGAAATTCGAGAAGAAAACAAGCGTCTTAGAGCTCTTCTAAAATTCAGGGAAAGCAACGAGTTCTCAATGGTTGTAGGAGAGGTTATCGGAAATGCACGCAATCGTTTCCCATCTGAACTCACAATTTCGAGAGGTACGGACTATAATATCGAAAAAGATGATCCTGTTGTTATATCGGAAGGATTAATCGGCAGAATTGTGAATGTTGGTCCAAATACATCCATTGCGAAAATATTTCCCAACCCCGCATTGAGAATATCTGCAGTGGATCAACGAAGTAGAGTTAAGGGAATTGTTAGCTCAAGAAATGGCAGAGAACTTTTCCTAGAACAAGTTTCCAAAGAAGAAGATATTGCAGTTGGCGACAGAATTGTTACCTCTGGATTGGGTGGTGTATATCCAAAAGGTTTGCCTATTGGTCGAGTGGTTCAAATTACTGATCCTCCACAATCGATGTTTAAGGAAATTATAATTTCACCTTTGGTTTCAACGGACAAGTTAGAAGAATTATTTGTAATAATAGATTTTAATCCGGATACATTAGTCGTTGACAGTTTAGAAAATACAACTAAAAAGGAGGAATTATGATTGAGTTCAAGAACATTCTAACCCCTTGTGATTTATCAGAGAATGCAAGAATCGCCCTGCCTTTCGCTGTAGACCTAGCAAGGAAATATAACGCTATAATTCATATCCTTCACGTTTTCGATGAGCAGCTTTTGAGTCCTATCTACTTTGAAGCTGGTGGTACCTCTCAGGAGTATTATGATAAACTTCAGGAGGAGTTTAGCTCAGCTTTAAAAACATTCATTGGGAACACAAATATTGAGGGTGTTGAGATTGAAAAAAAACTTATCAGCGGGAATCCTTTTGTGGAAATAGTAAGATATGCACGTAAAGCATCTATAGATCTCATCGTCATGTCGACCCATGGAAGAACTGGTCTTATGCATACTTTAATGGGAAGTGTCGCGGAAAAGGTGAGCAGAAAAGCCCCATGTCCTGTTCTAACAATTAGAGCACCCGATTTTAAATTTGTTATGCCATAAAAGGAGCTTTTAATGGTATTAAAATTGGAATCTATTCCAATAGAATTCCCAGATGAATGTAATATAATTTTGGGTCAATCACATTTTATCAAGTCTGTGGAAGACATTCACGAGCTTATGGTCAACTGTAACGCTAATGTGGTCTTCGGCTTTGCATTTTCTGAGGCGTCAGGAGCAAAATTAGTACGCACAAGTGGAACAGATACTGAATTGACAAAAATTGCAGCGGAAAATATCATGCACTTAGGATGCGGACATTCTTTTCTGATAATAATAAGGGATTCCTTTCCAATTAATTATCTTCCGCGGCTTAAGCAGGTTCCTGAGGTTGTTAATATTTTCTGTGCAACTTCAAATCCAGTGGATGTAATTATAGTTCGAACTGACAATGGTGGTGCAATTCTGGGAGTCGTCGATGGTTATTCACCGGTTGGAATTGAAGATGAAAAAGGCATCGATTGGCGACACAATTTCTTGAGGAATATCGGATATAAAAAATAAAAAGCTAAATACACATTTGAAATAGATAAATCCTCACCTGAACTTAAAAATGATTTTCGATAGTGATAATTTATCTAATGAGAATTTCCAGTTTTCCAAAGGAAATCTATGATAAAAAAAGTCGCAATAATTCAGGGTAGTAAAAGTGACGATAACCTCGGTGATAATTGTGCAGAAGTATTATCAAAATATAATATTTCTTTCGATAGATTTATTATTTCCGCGCATAGAGATCCCGAGGAATTAGCACAATTTTGTAAATCTGCAGGAGATGGATACGGAATAATAATTGCTATTGCAGGACTTTCCGCTGCTCTTCCTGGTGTTATAGCCTCACAAACAACAATTCCTGTAATAGGCGTACCAGCAGACCACGGTCCTCTTAAGGGAATCGATGCTCTTCTCGCAATTGCACAAATGCCCTCGGGAATACCTGTGGCATGTATGGGAATCGGCAGGTCAGGGGCTAAGAATGCCGCTCATTTAGCTGCAAGGATTTTAAATAAGACATAATTTGTGAAAATATATAGAAAACACCCCTTTAAACTTCAAAATTAACAAAGGGGGATTTCTTTATCCCCCATGTATCAGAATTACTTGCAAGAATCGTTTATTATTTAATATATAAGATTCTTTTTGATGCAGTCTGATTATCAACTGCCGCTCGAATAAAATAGACTCCGCTTTCTACCGATTTATTGGGATGCCAAACTATCGATTTGCGATTAGTATTCAGACACGACCAAATCAATCTTCCCTGAAGATCGATTATCTCAACTGTAGCGTGCTTAGGAGCTATGATATTACATGCCGAATTAAATGGATTTGGAGTCACATCGATAGAAATATTTCGAGGTATATTTGTTAGAGCTTCGTCTATATCGCCAGTTCCATAACTAAGCAGCACTTCAATTATTTCGGTTGAATCAAAAGGATCGAGATACCAATTTTTTATTCTACCAACATCCTTAGCAAGCCACCAATACTGTTCTCCCCATTCAGTATTATCTGCATATATAGTATCGATACCTGAAAGAACTATATAAAATTCTTCTTGTATGATTTGCAACTTAACACAATCTGTAAATGAACCAGCAGGAACACTGACATCTTCAAAAAAAATTGCACGAAAGTTCACAGACCAATGTTCAATATTCGTATACATTGAATCTACCCATGTTGTATCATGACTATAAACAACCCATGAATCTCCAATATTAAAGGTATTGGGGAACATCTTCATTGTCATTGTATCAGGGAAATCTATTTCAATAAACCAAATACCATCAGGTCGAGTCTGATAATATGTTGTATCTTCTGATCCCTCCCAGAGATCCACCCAAACGTAAGTTTTATAGCCTGACATTCTAATTGTGTCTACTATTGTTATAATACCGGTATCCTTTCCAGACTCAGAGGAATCCTCATATGTCCAAGTATTACCGATTTCTAAAGGAAAATAATCTCTCGCATTGAGTGCAAATGCAGAAAATACTGGTATTATAAGAAGCAATACTACTATTCCCTTGAATTTCATAATTACTCCTTTCTTAATTGTTGTTTCTCACAGAATCACAAATTTAATTAATAAAAAATAGAATTTAAAATCAAGAAAAAAAAGAATTTAAAATTTAAAATTCTTCCTATTCAACAAAGTGAAGTTTACACAATTAAACAAATACATAGCATGTATATTAGCTTTTCTTCATGTTTCTCCTTCATATATTTTCTTAATAAAAATTAGAATTTTAAGAAAACCATGAAATAAAACATCGAATACAAAACATTTTCACTATCGTCAACTTGCAAATAACGAAATTATTATGTAATTTATAAATCGATTTGTACAGTTTGGAAACTAAGGAGATAAAAATGCGCTCAGAACAAGTCCGAAAATTATTCTTAGAATTCTTCAGGGAACGTGGTCATACGGTTGTTCCTTCTGCACAGATAGTACCTATTAATGATCCTACTCTTCTTTTTTCCAACGCTGGTATGAACCAGTTTAAAGATATACTCATAGGCAAGAATGCCAGTCCTTACAATCCACCGAGAGCCACATCGGCTCAGAAGTGCATTAGAGTCTCCGGAAAGCACAACGATCTCGAGGAAGTTGGTCGCGATGCGTGCCATCATACTTTTTTCGAGATGTTAGGGAATTGGTCCTTCGGAGATTATTTCAAGGTAGAAGCGATAAAATGGGCATGGGAACTTATTACTGAAATCTACAAACTTCCAAAAGAAAATCTTTGGGCGGCAGTCCATAAGAACGATGATGAGTCGGCTAAAATTTGGGAGAAAGAAATTGGCTTGCCGTCGGAAAGAATCGTATCATGTGGAGATAAAGATAACTTTTGGGATATGGCGGATACTGGTCCATGTGGACCGACAACCGAAATTCATTTCGATTGGGGTGAAGAGATCGACCCAAATGGATTACCTAACTCTTCCAAGCGTTTCGTAGAAGTATGGAATATTGTTTTCATGCAATACTTTCGAGAAAAATCCGGAAAATTGCATCCTCTACCAGCAAAAAACGTTGATACAGGCTTGGGATTCGAGCGCCTTGTTGCAATTCTTCAAGGAACAGACGATAATTACAAAACAGATATATTTAGACCATTAATGGATATGATCTCTGAGATAAGCGGTTTCGAATACGATGAAAATGAGGATATAACGATGGCTTTCAGAGTCTTGGCAGATCATATTAGAGCAATATCTTTTGCAATAGCCGACGGTGCACTCCCCGGTAATACTGGTCGCGGCTATGTACTGAGAAGGATTCTCAGAAGAGCTAGTAGATTTTCAAGAATTCTCGGAGTGCATGATCCCATGCTTTACAAGCTTGTTACTCCGTTAGTAGATAAAATGGGCGATGTCTATACTGAACTCAAAGACAGAGTCGATCTAATTGCACGAGTTGTTAAATCTGAAGAGGAAAGATTCAGCAAGACTTTGGATTTTGGCCTCGAGCTGTTTGAGAAAATAGCAAAACGCGTTAAAAGTACCCAACAAACAACAATATCTAGTGAGGATGCTTTTAAACTTTATGACACGTATGGATTCCCATTAGATTTGACTTCCTTGATGGCTGAAGAGAAAGGATTAACGGTTGATTTGCTTGGATTCGATAAACTGATGAGCCAACAACGAAAGAGAGCAAGAACTGCAACAGAATTCGACATAACACACCAGAAAAAGGAAGAATGGTTACGTATAACAAGCGGATCAGAAAATAAATCACTCTGTTATGAATCCGAATCGGAAATGGCTGAAATAAGATGTCTGAGAGCTTTGAGTGATGATAAAATTGAAGTCGTTCTCTCGCAAACACCATTTTATGCTGAGTCTGGCGGACAGGTTGGTGATACAGGAAAGATAATAGGCGATACTTTCGAATTGGATGTTATCGACACTCAATTCGAAGGCATCCACATTGCACATATATGTAAGGTGAAAGGTAATATGGGAAATCTTTTCACCGCGATAAAATTAAATCCTGAAGTAAAAGTCAGCATAGATCACAAACGTCGAGAAGGAATTCGTAGAAATCATACTGCCACTCATTTGCTGCATAAAGCCTTGCGAGAAATTCTCGGTGATCACATACATCAGGCTGGGTCCTTAGTAGCTACTAATAGACTGAGGTTTGATTATACACACTTCGATTCTCCAGACACAGAACAACTCAACAAAATCGAGAAATTTGTGAATGATATCGTTATGCAGAATTTACCCGTAGATATTACAATTTCATCGTTTGATGAAGCTATATCTCAGGGTGCAATTGCGCTCTTCGGTGAAAAATATGGAGAAAAGGTTCGTGTAGTAACTGTGGGTGACTATTCAATAGAGCTATGCGCTGGAACTCATCTGGATTATACGGGTCAGATAGGTCTTTTTGTGCTATTGCATGAGGAAAGCATTGGTTCCGGAATGCGCAGAATCGAGGCTTTAACTGGCGAAGAAGCATATAAATACTTCAATTCGATTAAAAACAGATTCCAACAATTAGAGCAAAAACTTCATTCGACAGGAGATGATGTACTAGAAAAGATAGAGAAAATGGAGAATCAAATAACCGAATTAAGAAAAATAACCGACCAAATTTCCAATAAGCGGATAAAGAATGAAGCAGAGCTATTACTTAATAATGCCACACTTTTTAACGACTCAAAGATAATAGTATCGATAATTGATGCGAAAAACAAAGAGGAAATTCAAGCCGCAATGAAATTCCTTGAAAATAAAATCGAATCTGGTGTTATTTTCCTTAGTGCAGCATTTGGAAATGAGAAGGTTGCGTTTATGTGCCGTATCTCTGGGGATATTATTGACAATAAAGGGCTTAATGCAGGTGATCTCGTTAAACTCGCAGCTAAAATTACAGGTGGTGGTGGCGGAGGAAGACCAGATTTCGCTCAAGCGGGTGGTAAAGACATATCGAAAATAAATCAAGCTGTCAATACTGTTAGAAAAAAAATTGAAAATATATTTATAAACTGAGAGGTGAGCTATGCAAAGGATTACCTTTTATGTATGCGTAATAATTTTACTTGCATCTCTGGCATTTCCTCAGGGAGGTATTGTCGAATGCTGGACAAACGAAGCACAAAAATCCAAAACCACTGTTCAGAAAGTTACTGTTTTCCAAGATAGAGCAATGGTTGAAAGATCCGGAAGAGTTCAAATACCTGAGGGTGATGGTAAAATCTTTGTAGCTTATCTTCCACAAAATATCGATAAAAATTCAATTCGGGCGAGTGCAAAGGCAAATGTTAAACTAAAACTAAGCAGCATTGAAATTCATTTTGTTAAGCATACACCAGAATCGATAAAGGCAATTAAAGATTCAATTCAGGAAATCGACGATCGTCTTGCAGAACTTAGAATTCAGGAAGAGGGATTGAAAATTCGAGACAAATTCCTTCTATCTGTGGCGAATCTGGGTGGTTCAGTGCCTAACGATAAGCATCTGATTATCATTCCAGAAAATCTCACATCGACTTCTGAATTCCTGAAAACCGAATTGACAAGCAAAGCCGAAGAACAAACGAGTATCAGCGTCGAAAGACGAGAACTCAATAAAAAACGCAGAGAACTTAACGAGAGACTTATGAATTTAACGGGTGGGAAAGCTGGACGAGGTTATAGGGTTGAGATACCATATAAATCCAAAACAGCAGGCACAGCAGAAGTTGAAATAAAGTATATTACATATAATACAGTATGGTTTCCAAAGTACGACGCTCGATACAATGAAGAAAGCGAAAAAGTTGAGCTTTCATATTACGGTGTTGTCAGACAGAGCACTGGGGAAGATTGGGATAACATAGATTTAGTTCTTTCTACTGCTCAACCGCAACTCGGTCTTGATCCTCCTTTTCTTAGCACGTGGTATTTAAGGCTTTATGCACCCCGACCAATACAAGCATACGGGGTTACAGGAGGAAAAGGACTAGCCCGAGAACTTACTTTTGAAGCATCAGAAGCGAAAAAATTCGAAAGTCTCGATGAAATCGCTGAATTCGAAACTGCGCGTGCCGTTGTTTCAGGGGAACAAGTCGTTTTCGAAGTTCAAGGAAAGCAGACAATCCCGGCAGATGGACAAAGCCATACAATTACCATAAGCGAACTTGAATTTAGCGCAGAGAAAAAATTTATCACAGTACCTCGAAGAGACACTCGAGTTTTCATAGTTGCAAAAACAACCAACAACTCTGACTATTTATTGCTTCCTGGGAACATATCAGTATTTCAAGGCTCAGAATTTCTTGGCACAAAATACCTGAAGTCGTCCATTGCTTACAATGAAAAATTCGAACTATCTCTTGGTTCAATTCAAACGATCAAGGTAAAATTCGAAAGAGTAAAAGAATACTCAAAGAAATCGGGCATAATAGGACAGAACAAAAAAGACCTTTTTGAATATAAGATAACTTTAACAAGCAATTCACGCTCTAATGTAAATATCGAGATTCGCGATCATATTCCTGTTTCCACGCTGGACATAATTAAAGTTGAGGATGTAAAATTTAATCCTGAACCAGATTCTAAAAACAAACATTTTCAAGGTGAAGTTATTTGGAATATTCAACTCGCTCCCTCGGAGAAAAAGGAAATCAATACTAAATTCACAGTTAAATACCCAAAAGATAAAAATATAATGGGTATCTAACAGCAAGACACTAAAACATTCTAACATTATTTGATTACAAAAGGCAAATTAATATTCCAGAATTAACCAAATATGAAAACCTTTGATCAACAAAAAATTTCAAATTACATTATCTCAATATTACTACCCTTTCTGGCATTCATTGCAGCAGTAGAAAGAGGTTGCATGTATCGATCGACAAAAGAAATACTTGCATTGGTAATCTGGGGATTGGGAATTCTTATTTTCCTTGGGATCAAGAAAATAAACATACCTCCTAAAACGTTCACGGTATGCTGGCTCTCGTTTTGGCTTTGGGGGATTCTCTCCATTCTAACTACTGTCTCCCCGGATAATACAATCCGATGGATGTCCTCTACTGGAGCAATTGTTATTTTAGCTTTATTGACTTATAGAACTATTCAAGAGCCGCTTAAGGATTTTTATAGGTTTATGTTCATCGGTGCATTAATCATTGTTTTAATAGGTTATACCTTCCTGATAATTGCCAAAGCAGGATATATTACCGGTTCGCACATTATGCAGCTGCACTTTATTTCCACATTCTTTTGGAAGAATCCTGCTGGAAGTTACTTAGCTCTTTTTATTCCTATTGGGTTTGGATTAACATGTTCAGAAAGTAATAAAGCCTGGAAAATATTCTTTATTATCTTCACAATATTGGCATTTTCGGCGTTGCTTTTGACTCGATCACGAGGCGCAATGATCTCTCTATTTGCCGTCATAGTAATTAGCTTACCATTCCTTATAAAACAGGTTCTAAGGAACTGGTCAAAAATTGTACTTATTGTTGTAGTTGGATTTGCTTTGTCGTCCACGATAATACCTCCATCATGGTTAGTGGCAAGATTTAAAAAACTTGAGGAGGTTTCTCAAGAACAAGCCGAAGATCCTATTCAGGAGAGAAAATTAATGCTGCGAATGGGGTCTCGAATTATAACAGACAGACCAATTCTTGGTGTTGGTGCAGGTGCATTCTTATCGGTATATCCATCCTATCTCGAAAATAGCCATTACCTTTCGAAACATTTGCACAACCAGTATCTTCAATTTGCTGTCGAGGGTGGCTTGCCAATGGCGATCTTCTTCTTTGTTGCTCTTATTAGTTCGATATGGTTGATATTCCGAAAATCGAGACAAGAAAAGGATATTTTACTATGGTGCATCGGTGTTGGAACTCTTGCCTATGTCATTCATATGACTCTGGATTTCAATTGGGAATTATGGGGAACATCGATACCGTTTGTCTTTTTTCTTATGGTGGGTCTTAAGAAATCATCGAGAGATTTCAGGATTAAATCTGGAAGTATAATTAGATATTCACTTATAATAATCTCAATTATTGGATTTATAATAACCGGAATTATCTCTCAATCCACACTTTATTTCAACAGCAGCGAAATTCAGAGTCAACCTGAAGAAAGGATAACTTATTTAAAACGCGCAATTAATCTGTACCCATTCTCTGCACGATTTCATCATGAATTGGGTCTTAAATACAAGCTTAAAGGAAAGTTTGATATTGCCCGAAAAGAATTTGAAAAAGTATTGGAACTTGAACCAAAGAATATCGATGCCTTATATAGTCTTGGATTCTTACTTTGGCATACCGATAGTACTACAGCGCATGAATACATTAATCGTGCTTTAGATCAAGCTCCGTATGTTCTGCCCAGAGAACAACTTAAAGCCGCAAAGAGATTTCTTAATCTCTCCGACACCACAAAGGCAAAGGAAATATTGCTTTCCATGACCGAATGTTTCTCCACGAACCCAAGAACACCATATTCCGAGGGTACTACTGGATATCGTTATATTGTTGCAAGAGCGATGTTCTTGCTGAGCAATATTTATACTGTTCAAAATAAAGCAACAGAAGCAGAGGAATTATTTGAGAAAGCGCAGATTCTCGGTTGTCCTCGTTACTTTGACCGACTTGCATACCAGTGGGGAATAAAAGCACCTGCTCCTGAATGGATTGTTATGGAATTTATTGAAGCGACTACAATGAATGATACGAGTCTTGTGAAAGAATTATTGGCTGACACTTCCGAATGTTGGAGAATGGACCAAGAGCTTTATCTAACGCAAATATACGATGTTCAAATCACCATGATACAAGGGAAGGCGATAGTGGATGCTCTTGTCATGGTGTGTAAAGACAGTGAAGTTAATTGGAATTTATGGTTTTTCAAATTAATTCTCACCGATGAAGGTTGGAAAATAACGTTTTAATTTTGATTTTTCAAAATCGAGCATAAATAATGAATTTTATAATTTGCTCCTCAATATCGCAGATTCCAATGTTTGAGCTGCAAATATCGAATTACATTTACAATTTATTGCTATTCAGGATGTTACAGAAACTGGGTATTCATTTGTCAAAATTACCGATTATAAAAAATGGGTCGGAGGATGCAAAACCCCCGACCTAATCCACAATCCAATAATATGAACTTATTTACTTATTTAACTACTCTTTTTGTCTTTTTGGGTTCAGCGGGTTTTTCCTCGGTTGCTGCGTCCTCCTCAGCAGGTTTTCCTTCCTCAGCTTCCTTCTCAGCCATTGCAACTTCTTCACCTTCTACTGGGATCGTTAAGCCTAATTCTGCAGCTCTTTTTTCATTTATTACCTTATAACCAGTGTCAATAGTAACAATAGGAATGTCGGCAGGTTTGGTTCCATCTAAGATACTAATAACCATCTCACCTGCGGCTTTACCTTGATCCGCACCGTTTAGACTGTATTCGCAAAGGAATTCATCTTCTACAGGATAGAGACTCAATTCGGGAAGTTTATTATTATCAATTATCCACTTTACAACCATTTCGGCAGGTAAATTGATTTCGCTTGTTTCATCGGTAAGAGTGAGGCATGAATAAAAACCGATAGCATCAACAGTAGTCTGATATTCAGCAATCTTTTCCTTCCAACCATTGAAATCATCGGAAATATAGACTTCTACAAGTTCTATTGGCAATTCCGTCTCTTTCAACCGAGCCATAACAAGTTGTGATGTAGGACTTTCATCAGAAATAAATGCTATCTTCTTCACATCGGGAGCTAAAGATTTCAAGAGTTCAAAAGCTTTATCGAATTGATCTCTCTCGATAACACCTGTAACATTTCCATCAGGGAAATTGTAAGCTGCAGGATCGTTATTAACACCTGCAAACACGATAGACATCTTATCACCAACATGATTCTTACCAACTAATTCACATGCATTATCGTCAAACAAAACTAACACCTTGGGCTTGAACTTTTTAATCTTTTTCTCGGTATTTTCAGCAGATTCAAGTTTCCAATCCTCATCCGTTTTACTTTTAGTGTCCATATAATAGATTTCTAAATTTATCTCCTTTTCACCAAGAGCTTCCTTCAAACCGTCCAACTCCTCCGTACACCATGCAAATTCTTCATTATAACTGAAAACAACCAAAACCTTTGGTGGCCTCTTTGCGCACCCCATAAAGCTAACCATAATCAAGACTAACATAACCCATAAAATCCTTTTCATGTCCCCCTCCTTTTTCAAAGGATTATTCCATGTTAAACATAATTTTCTTTATTTACAATATTACACATTAATATCACAGGATGAATAAACCAATTATCATCACTAATCTAAAAATGTTTATAAACTAACCCGAACCCAAATTACTTTATCAACAATTTACCCCTATAAAATCAAAGCTCTAATAAATCTATACCAACCTTAGAGTTATCCATAGTCATAAAAGTAACACTTACTTCTGCCAACTCCCGATAAATATAGAAACTATTTATACTCCGCTAACCTTAGAGAGAATCGCAAACCATGACCTAATAAGTCTTAAAAATATCCCTGTGTAACTGAACAGTTAATAGTAATCAAAAAGAATAAAACGAACTTTTCTCATCTCCCCCCAAAGATTAGAAAAGACGATAACCCTAAAAACTGAATATATAATACTTCAATTAAGACAATTAACAAGAAAATTCTCACTATTTTTTTTTGTTTGATAAATATTTTTTTTCATATCTATGAAACTTTAAATTATCGGTAAGCTTTCATTTTCTATTGCTTAACACACTCAAAATGTTAGTTTAGGATTCCAGATATCACTGAATTGAGGAAATAATGAAATCACCATTGCTCTTTACTGGCAAAACCGACTATGCATATGCGTCAGGTGTAATAAGAGGTCTCGAGAATTACCTTCTTGGTCGAAGTGAATATCAGAAGTTAATAGATTCCGATCCAGATAGTATAGACAATGTTTTGGCAGAATTTGGATATTCGAGTAGCGAGAAAGATCCTGAGATAGCGCTCAGTCTTGCAACAGAGAAACTGTTCGAAACAATTGATAAATTATCTAAAGGGGATAAAATAGCCGATATCTGGAAAGTTAGAGCCGATTTCTCGAAAATTTCTGCCATTGTTAAATCAATACTTTTAGACACTGAACCACCGGAGTTAGTAAATTGGGGATTTCTCAACTCTGAAGAGCTCAGCAGAGAGATTTACTACCATTTCGATCCCGAAAAAAAATGCTCGCTTCCGGTTCATTACATTAAAACAATAGAGAGAGCACAATCAAATTTCAAAAGCCATAAAACAACTCTTTCTGTGGATATTGCTGTGGATAACTCATTTTCTGATTATGTGAGTACTATTATTCCGAGAAGTGAGTATTTTAAACGATTTTGGAGTTTTTATGTGGACTGGTGGAATGTTAAGGCTTTCGTTCGAATCCGGAAAGCTAAATTGTCGTCAAGCATATTTTATGATACATTTAATGCTGCTGGAGATATTCCACTTAGCATATTTACTGACGCTATGGAAAGCGATAGTGAGCGATTATCAACGCATTTTATGCATACAGAATACGGAAAAGGTTTACAAGACGTTATTAAGCAAGCATTTGAGGGCATGCTTATCCCACTCGACAATTATTTCCGAGGGAAACTTCTTGTACACTATAAATATACACGGTATTGCCTTTACGGTCTCGAGCTCCTTTTAGCATATGAAAGCATAAAACTCGAGGAAATAGCAATACTAAGAACAATTATCCGAGCCAAGAAAGCTCGATTACCTGTCAATAAACTTAAGGAGGTAATAAACTTTGCCTTGGAATAAACTTGCAGCAATAGGAGATTTCTCCACAGTTTTCCCGTTAAAGGCAATCGGTATCGAGGTGCATCCTGTGGACGATAATGAAGATGTGGCAAAAATTCTTCGTAATTTAGCGATAAGCAAAGAGTTCGGTATTATATTCGTAACAGAGAGCCTATTGAAACCTGCACAGGAAGTTATGAACGAGTTCTTAGATAAAGAGATGCCTGCAATAATCACAATCCCGAGTATTAGTGGCTCTCAGGGGTTAGGAGTATCGCGAGTTCGCGAGATAATGAAACGTGCTGCCGGTCGCGATATTATGGCTGAAGAAGACTGACTTCATTAATTCTTCCTAAATTTCACTCCTGAATATTATCCTTTGAAAATTGATCTTGGAAGTATTGTTGTATGCTCCCCCCTCATCCTAAATCCTTCTCCCCGAGGAGAAAGACTTTCCATGTTGTCCTTCGTCTGGTTGTCCTGGTCGAATTCACCGAGCTGCTTTGTAGGATAAATTTTAGAGCTGTTGTTTCTCATCAGGTGTTATCTCTTTTCGAAATTTTCTATAATATTTAATAGCCATGCCTATGATCCATATAATATTAAAACCTAAACCCCAAAATAAAATTCTTAAATCGTTTTTTAAGTATAATACCGAAAAAACTGAAAAGTAAATAAATATCAATTGGTATATCTAAAAGATAGGCACAGCCACTGTTTTAAACATATCCTTTGTTTTTGAAGCAAATTTAATCATCATAAATAGCAATACTGGTGAAATTAGAAAAAATCTTAAAATTGCGTTTTTTACAAAATCTTCTCTTGGTAAATGTTTGTATGGGGAGCACAATACCATTAAAATCCACATCAAACATAAAATATAAATAGTAATGTATTTTCTTTTGTTAGAAATCTGTTTTCTTTTATTCATAGCATTTCTCCTTGAATTATGTCCCTACTTAAATTTTTAATAATATAATTATCTTTGTTTCAAGTAGGGACATTTTACTCTGTAATTTAATCCTACTAAGACATACTTTATTTCGAAAAAATCCTTCTCTTGCACCAATGATATCGTTTCCACTCGTTGTTGTCCTGGTCGAATTCGTCGAGCTGCTTTGTGCTGTCGAAATCGAAACCGGAGTCGCGGGAACCTGTTTCATAGTTGCGAAGGTTTCCAAGAAAGTCTATGTTCTCATGATGAAGCATTTTTCATCGTCATTATAGTATGAATTCTTGCTTTACGCCTTCAACTACTCTAACTCTCTTTACTGTCATAGGTCTATCCCATCTAGAAAATCTGTTGCGAAAATCCCAATAATATGCTTCTACTATTTTATTATTTTCAACAATAAAAGTGTCAACAAATGTATAAATATAGTATTGTCTTAACTTACCTTTGTAAAACTTACTATTTCTATAAACATAAGGATGTTTACTGAAACTGATAAGGGTATAACCTCCTTTGAATAAATCAGTTCGAAACCCATGCTTTATGAAAATATACATTTATTTGAATCTGTTATGTCGTTTACATGAGTAATCGATTTAACATAAACAGAGGGATTATATGATCTTACAAATTTCTCCTCACCAGGCTTCCCAATCCAAAGAGAGTAATCACCACCATATCCACCATTAAATATAATATCTCTATTTCGAACCTGAGCTCTGATACCTTTGCAAACATCCTCGAATGCTAATTCATTGAGTAAATTCCAAGATGGTATAATCATGTTTACAAACCTTGGTATTGCTGTCATACATATAATTACTATAAATAGCATTGAAGTAAATATTGCAATTAGGATCATAAAATAAATCCATCTCGCAACAACACATCTGAATATAGCATTAATACATGTATTCATTTAAGTTCCCCTATTTAAGACTTACTAAATGCACGAATTTTTATAATCACTAATTATTTTAACAACATTATTTAAAGAGCCAATTTCTTTCATCAACAAATAAACCAATGTCAAAGTAGTTTGAAATCACCTCCCCTCATCCTAAATCCTTCTCCCCGAGGAGAAGGACTTTTCATGTTGTCCTTCGTCTGATCGTCCTGGTCGAATTCGTTGATGTGTAAGTTTTTGCTGTGGTTTAATTAGTATCTCGATCCAAGTAATTAATTTACTTTTCATCTATTCCCATAAACCATTTCGGATATTTAAAACGCATCACTATCTGTATAATAATGAGACCACTGAGATATAGCACAATACATAAGGATAAGGAAAATTGTTTGAATGAGGTATATTTATCACCTGTTAAATAACTGAATATAGTAGATTTTTCTAACATAAATACAAAAGAAGAATACAACACAATTATACCAAGAAGGATGTAAAAAAGAATAAGGCGAATTATGCTCCTGGTTTTATTAATGCTATCCACCATCCTGCTTTACATTTTTCACTCAAATCTCTAATATTATACATATATTCATTTAAATTTGCAAATAAAAACAATTTAATTTGAGTTTTACTCCCTGAAATAAAAATTGTGGTGGAAATCTAAATTAAAAATTTAATAAATTGTATTCATTTGACATCCTTCAATTACACTATTTATTGCATTTAATAAGGGGGATCGTAGAGATGAGAGAACTTTTGCCACAAATCGATAACATAATAAGTCGAATTGTCGAGCAAAATGGTGGTGAATTGGTGGAGATTAGTGTCGTCGGTCGAGATAAAACTTCAATTCTAAGAGTATTTGTTTGCAAACCAGGTGGAATTAACATCGGAGAAATCTCAACACTGACAAAAAAGATTTCAAAAGCTCTTGACGAAGCCGATATAATTCCGCATAATTATCTCTTAGAAGTTTCATCACCAGGTCTTGACAGACCACTCAGAACTATCCGGGATTTCGAACGAGTGATATCCGAGAATGTCAGAATAGTACTTCCAGATGGCAAAACGCATGAGGGTACATTAGTCGAAGCCGACCAAGATACAATCTCATTAGAAACAGAAAGTGAATCAATCCTAATATCACTCGATGAAATATGCTCAGCAAAAATTATTTATTGACAATATTTTAGAATTTCACATAAGATCACATTAGAGCAAAAGAAAATCTTGTTAATACATTTTTAACTGTTAAATTTTGATATAGGTTGCTTCAACAATTTAATCCGCTTATTTTTCAATTGAAAAGTTTAAAAAAACCGTTAAGCTAATATTAATTATTTGAAATATATTGGAGGAAAAGATGAGTGATATTTCCAACTATCAAATTGTAGAGGCACTCGAGGATTTAGTTAAGGATAAAAGTTTGGATTCTGAACTTATTATAGAAACTCTTAAACAAGCAATATTGTCTGCAGTACGTAAAAAATATGGAACATCTGAAAACATTGAGATTAAAATAGATCCGAAGATAGGAACAATACAAATTTTAGCAACAAAAACTGTTGCACTGAGAGTTAATGATCCTGCACTCGAAATATCCAAAAAGGAAGCTAAGAAAACAAAACCAGACGCTCGAGTGGGTGACGAAATCCTTATTGAACTTTCACCCTCAGAGTTTGGGAGATCTGCAATTACAGTGGCTAAGCAAAGTCTTATTCAGCACATTAAGGAAAGCGAACGAGAACTCGTTTATGCAGATTATCGTCATAAAGTAGGAGAAATAATCTCAGGAATGGTCTCGAGAGTAGATAAGGGTAACATCCTTATTAATTTAGGACGAACCGAAGGAGTTATTCTGAGATCGGAGCAAATACCCGACGAACATCTTCCAATCGGCAAAACAATTAGAGTATATGTAAAGGATGTTCGGAAAGATACTCAGGGTGCTCAAGTTATTTTGTCCCGTAAAGCAGCTGAGTTTGTTAAGAAACTTTTTGAGTTCGAGGTTCCAGAAATTTACGAGGGTAGAGTCCAGATAATTGCTGTTTCTCGTGAGGTTGGAGAACGAACAAAGATAGCAGTATATTCTACGGACGATAGAATCGACCCAGTCGGTGCATGTGTAGGGCTTAAAGGCACTAGAGTTCAATCGGTTGTCAAAGAACTTTCCAATGAAAAAATTGATATTGTTCCGTACTATACGAACCCGGAAGAATTTGTTAAAAAAGCAGTTGCTCCTGCAGATGTTAAGGAAACATATCTTTATCCCGATGAGCATAAAATAGTTCTGATTGTACCCGAGGATCAACTTTCGCTTGCTATAGGCAAGGGTGGCGTAAATGCTCGACTCGCGGCAAGACTCGTAGGATGGAGACTCACCATATATGGCGATGAAAACTACAAAGATTCTCTGATCCCACTTAGTGAAACGGATATTCTTGAACCTGAACAATTGGAAGTACTAAAAAGATTTGAAATCGACTCAATTCAGAAACTTTCGCGAATGAAGGAAGAACTTTTACGCTCGATTGAAGAAATTGGTGATCAAGCAGGAGATATACTTCTCAAAGCCCGTAAAAAACTTCGCGAAATTGAAGAAGAAAAGGCTTTCGTTACTAAAGATAAGCGTCTCAACGAAATTCTTGATTCACAACTGGAGAAACAAAAGTAGATTCCGAAACTAATCGGAACGAAAGAAAGGTATAATCGAAAAACGATCTATGATCGTGAATTACAATACTAATCACGTTCTGTGACTTAAAAAAATGGATTAATAAATTTTACCTCGAAATGTCTTTTCAAATCTATTTAATTGCAGCAATTAATTACCCTAACAAGTAATTTTTTCAATCAATTTATAAAATACCATTTGTAAACATAAAAAAAATTGTTATTAATAGATTTCATTTCATGGATTTGCAGTAAACTAATATTTGCAAGAACAAAAGGTTATGGCTAAGAAAAGAATATATCAAGCAGCAAAGGAATTTGATCTCTCAAGTAAAGCTTTAGTTCAGCTTCTATCCGATTTAGGCTTTGAGGTTAAAAGTCACATGAGCGTTTTCACAGATGAAATGGATAAGAAGTTGAGAAAAAAACTTTCCCTTGAAAAGGAAGCTGCTAAAATACGAGCGGAAAAAAAGGATCTAGTCCAGAAAGCAGTGGCAACAGCCGAATTACAGATAAAGGAAGAAAAAGAATACCGAAAGACAAGAAAAAGACGCAGAAAAAAGAAAAAACACAAAGGACGAGATTACGCCGCAGAGGTCAGAATACTCGACGAAGAACGTAGGAAAAGGCGTGAAGAGCTTTTAAAAACAATAACAAAAGAAAAAGTTTCTGAGACAGTGCGCCAAACTTTATCTCAACTAAACGCAACAAAGAAACGAAAAAAATATCGCAGAACCACAAGAACTGAAGAGGAAATAGAAACTATTGATCCAAATATTATTGAGATTCATGAGCTTATGACAACTAGAGAACTTGCGGAAAGACTAAATATTAACCCAGCAGAATTGGTTGAAAAATGTTTTAAAGAATTAGCAGTAATTGTAACTTTAAACCTGCGGTTGGACTATGAAACTATTTCCTTGATTTCAGAATCATACGAAAAACAAGCAAAAAAAATTGACATCGAAGAGAAAATATATGAGGATGAAGAAGAACTCGATGAATCCAAGCTTGTTCACCGCCCACCAGTCGTAACAGTTATGGGACACGTTGATCATGGAAAAACTACACTCTTAGATTACTTAAGAAATGCGAATATCGTTGCTGGAGAAGTGGGTGGAATAACACAACATATTGGTGCTTATATGGTTGAGACCGAGTATGGGTATATAACCTTCATAGATACACCTGGACACAGAGCATTCACAGCAATGCGTGCCAGAGGCGCACAGGTTACTGATATTGTCGTTCTTATAATCGATTGGAAAGACTCAGTAATGCCTCAAACTATAGAAGCGATAAGTCACGCAAGAGCTGCAGGTGTTCCAATTATTATTGCAATAAATAAGATGGATTTACCAGACGCTTCCTCTGATAATGTTTTGAAACAACTATCCGATTCAGGATTGTTATGCGATAAATGGGGTGGAGATACATTATGTCTCGAGATATCGGCAAAAACTGGAATGGGAGTTGAAACTCTCATTGAATATATAATATTACAGGCTGAATTGATGGAACTGAAAGCAAATCCGGATAAACTTGCCAGAGGGATTGTTCTTGAAGCCAAACTTGACAAAGGCAAAGGTCCCACTGCTAATGTCCTTATCCAAAACGGAACACTTCGAAAAGGAGATCCTGTAGTATCAGGTATATATTCTGGTAGAATTAGAAACATTTTTGACGAACGAGGAAAAATTATCCAAGAAGCTAAACCTTCGAGACCTATTCAGATTATGGGAATCAACGGTGTTCCGGAAGTTGGAGACTTATTTTTCGTGGCTGAATCAGAGAAAAGAGCTTCTGAATTAGCATCACAGAAAAAAATTATCAGAGAGCAACAGGGTAGATTCCGATATAGAACCACTCTTGCCGATTTCTATCAAAAGACAACAATAGAAAAAGAGAAAAAAACTCTTAGAATAATTTTGAAGAGTGATGTAGAAGGATCCGCTGAAGCAATATCTGATATGCTATCACAATTTTCGTCCGATGAGGTAAAGCTCGTAATAATTCATAAAAGTGCAGGAAATATAACGGAAAACGATATATTGCTTGCTGTGGCATCGAGAGCAATTATTTTGGGATTTGGTGTTAAACCTGATGCCAGAGCAAGAGAAGCAGCAGTACAAGAAAACGTTGAAATCCGTCTTTATAATGTTATTTACGATCTTGAAGAAGATATTAAAAAGGCTCTTGAGGGTTTGCTTGAACCTGAAGTTCTTGAAGAATATCTTGGCTCAGCGGAAATTTTAAAACTGTTTAGAGACAATGTCGTTGGTTGCATTATACGGGAGGGTGTGCTGAGGAAAAATGCAGACCTTAGAATTATTCGAGATGACGAAAAAATCGGGGAAGCAAAAATCGTTGAACTAAAAAGATTTAAAAACACTGTAAAGGAAGTTATTACTGGTTTAGAATGCGGTGTTTTAATCGAGGGTTTCAAAGGTATGAATGTTGGAGACACATTTGAAGCTTTTATAAAAATTAAAATAAAACGTACTTTAGATTAAAATTTTATCTTTGTATCAAAAATTAATATTGTGAATTTTGTGAGAATGATTCAAATGTTAGAGATATTTTAAATATTTATAGTAATATTACAGTCAAAAAAGCAACCAATAAATATTCTGAAATTAACAAATCATATTAGTAACTTAAATTCCAACTATACCTTAAAATTTATAATTTGATTAATTCGAAATGATTATTGGAGTTAGAACATTCGATCTCCATATCCCAGGTTGTAGATCTCTAAAAGAGAAAAGATTTGTTGTAAAATCGATACGGGACAAGATTCGATCGAGATTTAATGTTTCGGTGGCTGAAGTAGATTACTTAGACAAGTGGCAAAGAACCGCTATATCTATTGCTACTGTTAATCAAAACAAATCTTATGTAAACGGACTTTTGGATAAAGTTCTTGAAGTCGTTGAAAATGAGCGAAGAGTCGTCATTATTAACATAAGAACAGAGTTGCTCTAACAAAACTTTTTCTCTTGCCAAATTTCTAATCTCATATAATTTGGAATGATTTATAGGCACTGAAAACGATGCCTTATAGATTTTACTGAGGAGTATTTACATGTCTACGAGAACAGAACAAATTGGTGGTCTTATTGCGCAAAAAATCAGTGACATTTTGCAAAAAGATGTATCCGACCCAAGATTATCTGGACTTGTAACAATAACAGGTGCCAAAGTTTCTGCCGATTTAAGAAATGCAGTAGTTTATTGGAGTGTTTTGGGTAACGAAGAAGTTTGGAAAGAAGTTGATAGTGCATTTTTTCATGCTGCAGGATATATTCAAAGGCTCGTGGGGCAAAGAGTAAGTCTCAAAGTAACTCCAATACTGAGTTTCGCACCTGATCACACAATGGAGCAAGCGCAAAAAATTGAGATGCTTATCGATCATCTAAAACCAATCAGCGAACAAACATCAGAGGAAAAATGAATTCTATGAATCATAAAACCTGTGAGTAAGTAATGAATATTCCAAAAGACATTATTAATGCAATAAATAGGAATCAATCGTTTGTCATTACTGGTCACATTTCACCGGATGGTGATTGCCTTGGAAGTTCGGTTGCTCTTTCTATGGCTCTTTCTAACATAGGTAAAGAAGTATTCATTCCTTCCCTTGGCAGTTTCAAAGGAAAATATTCTTTCCTTGCTCAATATGGAGAGAAGTTCTCTAAGTTAACCAAAAAAGCAGACATAGCTATTGTTCTTGATTGTTCAACTCCGGACAGAGTTGATTGGGGTATTTTCGGAACTCAGCCTTCAATCCCATTAATTATAATCGACCATCATAAAGGAAATATGATGTTTGGTGAGATTAATTGGGTAGAAGTTGATAAACCTGCAGTAGCCCAAATGATTTATTATCTTCTGAATGAAATGTCCATACAAATAAATGAGAAAATTGCATCCGCTCTATATGTTGCAATACTAACAGACACCGGAAAATTTTCATTTCCCAATACTACGCCCGAGATATTTCGAGTTGCGGCTGATCTTGTTGAACTTGGTGCAAGTCCAAAAATCCTAACCGAAAAACTTTATTACTGTAATTCTGAATCCTTCTTAAAAAACATTGGTATAGCACTTACAAGTCTTAGAAGTTATCTGAATGGGGAAGTAATATTTATGACAATCAAGAATAAGGATGTACTACAATATTCCACATCTATAACTGAATCTGAGGGTATAATAGATTTTGCAATGTCCTTGAAGAACGTGAAAGTAGCAGTTTTACTCAAGGAAATTGATAGTAATAATGTCAAAGCATCACTAAGAAGCCGTGACGACATCGATACAAGCTCGATAGCTAGAATTTTTGGAGGTGGTGGACATAAAAATGCTGCAGGATGTTCTATTTACGGGAATTTAGATTATGCTGAAGATGTTTTACTATCGGCAATCACAAATATTCTTCAACGTAAGGGCACTGTAAATGAGGAAGTTACAATTTAAATGATTATAAGACCTTCTTATATCTGCGAAGCATTTATCAATGGTAAAGCTATTATAAACGTAGTTCTTAGATACGATTTACTTTCCAAAAGATATAATTTACCGTGATGATAGTCTTGCACAATTCGGCGTGTAAGTGAAAGACCAATACCCCAACCTCTTTTCTTTGTGGTGAAACCAGTAGAAAAAATCCTTTTATGAAGATGTAGTGGAACACCCTTGCCTGTATCGGATACAATAAAATGAACTTCATCTCCATCAACATTGTTGCGCAGAGCAACGAGAATTGAACCCTTTCCAGCACCAATAGATTCAACCGAGTTTTTGATCAGATTTTCTAGAGCCCAGGACAACAAGAGTTTATTTGCCATGACCATAGGAACCGATTCATACTGTTCTTCAAATTTTATCTTCTTATTAAGTTGTGGAATTCTATCTTTAAGATATCCAGCTACATCTTTAGCGATATCGATCGGGTCAACGGGAGACAATTCCGGTTTGCTACCTATTTGACCGAAACGAACTACAATTTTTGAAAGATTATTTACATCTCTCTCCATCTCAAAAATGTATTTTCGGATTTCATTTAAGTCCTTGGAACTACTTATTTCGTCGTTAATAAGCTGTATCCAACCTAGCAATGATGATGTTGGAGTTCCCATTTGATGAGCTGCTTCCTTCGCCAATGAAAGCCATAGATTCTGTCGCTCATATCGTTTGACTTTTGAATAAATAATACCGCCAATTGCAAACATAATGCAAATAATAATCATCTCAATAATAGGAGCTATTCTGAGCCATTTCATAACCGGAGACTCACCGAAAAAGATGTAAGCATAAGCCTTATTAGTTTCAGGAATTCGGACTGCAATAGGCGGATACTTTCCCCGATTTTTTTCTAGCCATCGTTTAACTTTCTTTCGACCTTTCTGCGTCGTATCTCCTGAAGCCACAGGAAGATTTCGCCACGAATGCGGTTCACAATCGGCAGTAGTGAATAGAACGGGAAAATCTGCCTTCTCAATAACTTCCTCGAAAAGTATTGTAAGCTCTGGACCCTCAATTTCCCGTGCCAAACTTAGTGCCCATAATCTAGCATGAGTGTTCATTATGCGTCTTGTATTTCTAATCATCATTCCGTGGACAACTTCAGTAAGCCAGAACATAGCTACAAGAAGAACTATTGATAGTATTATTAACGCTAACGTAGCTAAGGGTGGGATATTTCGATACCTTAAAAAATTCTTGCTGCCACTGTGTATAAGTTTACTATACATTTTCTTGCTTAATTAATTCAGAATTTGGAATTTAATTGTTAAAGTAAAATTGTAAAAGTAAATTATCCGTCAAGAATGATAACTATATATTTATAGTATATTTATAATTTTATGAGTCAAATAATATATTGTAAAACATTTTCGCAGCAAGTAATAGAAAAGGCGGCGATCGGACTTGAACCGATGAATCGAGGCTTTGCAGGCCTCTGCCTTACCGCTTGGCTACGCCGCCAGTATATTAGCGATTTTCTGGGGATAATAATAAATTGAATACTCGAAATTAACAAGAAATCTTTGAGACATAAAACTTCAAGCTTCCCACAATAACATCAGTTAGTTATATCATATAAAATAAAGTCGAAATCCCAAGAGTAACAAAAGCGGGAGACGGGGTTTGAACCCGCGACAACCACCTTGGCAAGGTGGCGCTCTACCACCTGAGCTACTCCCGCACGGAACTAGAAAGTATTTTCACATAGCATTTAAGTCAAGGGAAAATGTATAATTGGAAGTCTTAGACTTTACGTTTATCTATAAATATTTAGAATTATTACAAAATTTCCCTATTTAAAAATTTTTTTATTTCTTATCTATAAAAATGGTGTATAATGTTTTGTAATATAAAGTTCAAACTTTGTATTTTGTATGAAGTGAAATTTAACATTAAAAATAAATAAATCGGAGGTTTTATCATGTATAAGTTGTTGTTTGCGACTGTGTTACTCTTAGTAAGTTTGTCATTCGGATTTGTTGCATATGAAACTGGTCTTCCTGAAATTAATGTGGATTACCCCAAAGCAGTAAACATTTCAGGGTTAGAGCGCCTTAACATTAATGATATATTAACGATAAAAGTTAAAGTTGATCCTATTGGTGGAAACGTAGTACACATGATACCAGAACCTATTACTACGAAATTAAATAGAATCGAGAATGCACAGGATGCTGTAAGCGCTGCTTTTGATTTTGCTAGAACATATACTTCCTTGATAGGAGTACCACCTGAAAACCTCTGTTACCAACGCTCAGAAAAGATAAGAAAATTCTGGTATGTTACGCTTGACCAGCATTACAACGGAACACTTGTTATAGGAGGCAATGCTGAATTCAGGATAAACGATAAAGGTGAAGTATTCTTCTATCACAGTGGCATAAAACCTATGGACAAACCACTTGTGTCAGAAACAATTAGCAAATCCAAAGCATTAGATCATGCAATAGAATTCTTGGGTGTAAGCGATTATGAACTAAGAGAATCGCATATTCGAATTGCAGCTATTCCAAATGGAAAGGAATATGAAGGAAAATATGTCTGGTGGCTCAAAATAATGATAAACAAACCCTTAGCGTTATACATAATCTGGATCGATGCTCAGACGGGTAAGGTTTTACGTGCACTTAACGAACTACCAACACTTTCCGGGAAGGTAGAAATACAATATCATCCGGAATTCGCAGATGATACAATGCGAGTGGGAAACATGAAATACGCTTTTCTGCAAGTTAACGGCACAGGTGCTTACACTGATTCTTTTGGAAATTATTCTGTAGCTGGGAGCACACCACCTTTTAATTTTCACCCAAAGCTATATGGCAACTACTGTGAGGTAACTCGCAATAGCTCGAGCCCGAGTTCTAATATGGATACAACAGTCACTGGACCCACATACGATCATCTATGGTGTACACCACCTGCAATTGAAAACGAAATAAATATATACTATCATGTAAATGTAGTTCACGATTTCGTTAAGAACTATCTGGGTTATTCGCGGATGGATTATAGAGTTAAGGGGAATGTGAGTGATTCCAGAATTCGAGATAATGCATTCTCAGATGGAACGAATATAAATTTCGGAGTTCCGAATAGACTAAATGATCTATCGATGCATGCAGATGTGGTCTATCACGAATATCAACACTTAGTAACTGCAAGAGTTTACAGTGGTGTGTCCTTCCCCTATTCAGGAGAATCTGGAGCAATAAACGAAGCCCTGTCTGATTATTTTCCGTGTTCATTCCTAAACGATCCTTTAATTGGAAATAGAGTTAATCCCTCCGCTCCAAGTTACTATATGAGGAATTTGAATAATCGATTGATGTATCCAACAGATCTAGTAGGCGAAGTACATTATGACAGTAGAATAATTTCTGCAGTTTGGTGGGAGATTCGAACTGCATTGGGTATCGGATACACCGACTCTCTTGTACACCGAACGCGGTTCGGACATCCCGTTAATTTCGAAGAATATTTAGATGAGATGTTAGTGGCTGATGACGACGATGGGAATCTATCCAACGGAACACCGAATTCAGAAGCAATATTTATTGCATATAACAATCATGGCATAGGACCGGAAAAATTAATGTGCATCACCCATAGATGCATAGGTGATCAGGAGGATACAACTGGGGAATACTTTGTTAGTGCAAAAATATTCACAGTATTAGAAATCGATTCTACAGCTTTTTGTTACAGAGTCGATTTTTCTTCTTGGAGCTGCACTACTTTAACATACACTGGTTCTACTTGGGTTGCAAATATCCCAGCTCAGCCAATAAACTCCCTTGTACATTACCAATTTTATATCAAAGCACCCAGTGGGTTCGATGTTAAAGAACCTCCAGGAGCTGGCTTTTTTTCTTTCCGAGTTGGAAAAGATTCGATTCCACCTATAGTAAATCACACACCAATAGTTAATGCATCCCTTTCAATATGGCCACCAGAGCTTGTAGCTCAAGCAACCGATAATGGTTCTGTTCGAGGCGTAACGTTGGAATACTCAATAAATGGAACTTCACAACCTGCTATTCCATTTTCTTACGATTACTATGAAGATATATGGAAAACCAATTTCCCAACAACTTTTCCTAGTATTAATGACACAATAGATTATAGAATTATAGCCACAGATAACTCCGTTGCTGCAAATGTAGGTTTCGCTCCCGACAGTATTTCTATGTTCAGATTTATTGTCGCATTAAGCTTTTTTGAGGATGTAGAAACCGGTGCTCCTGGTTGGCGTGATTACAGCGTAACCTCAACATATACAAACCAATGGCACGTTTCTACAGCAAGGAAACTCAGTGGTAGTCGCAGCTTTAAATGTGGCGGATCAGGACATTCAGACTATGCTGATGGTTTGGATGCTGGACTTATGACGCCTGTAATTTTCGTTTCCAATGAAGATACTCTTTTCTTCTATCATTGGATCGACGCCGAAAAAGATGATACTCATCCAGGATATGCTTGGGATGGCGGAATTGTCGAGGTTAATCTTGTAGGCACAGAAGAATGGAGACAGTTAGATCCGATTGGTCATTATCCATATAGGACACGAAGCAATCTCGCATCACCATTTCCGGCTAATACACCTTGTTATTCCGGTACTCAGGATTGGAATATTGCTGTTTTTCCGTTGGATTTTCTTGGATATGTGAAATTCAGATTTAGATTTGGGAGCGACGCTCATATAACTGGTGAAGGTTGGTATATCGATGATATAAGAACAACAAACTGGACATTTGGTCCTTGGATAGAAGAGCAAATAACACACCTTCCTCAAAGTATTAACATCGATATTACTCCGAATCCTTTTAATTCATCTGTTTCCTTTTCAATTCTTGTTCCCGAAGATGGTTCGATTTCTGTTGTTGTTATGGATATTGTTGGGAAGCATAGCTACACAGTTTACAAAGGCGAAGTTAATGTAGGAATACTTGGACTTACATGGCAACCATCTGATATTCCAGCAGGCATATACCTTGTTCGTGTCAGAAATAACGATTATGAAACTGTAAAAAAGATATATTACATTAAGTAATATTAGGTTGACATAATCATAGGTTTCTATAAAGAAATAATTATCTATCATAGAGAACCGATAAAAATGAAATAATTAGAACAGGCGGCTCATCGAAAAATGTTGAGTCGTCTTTTAGAATTACATGAAACTCAATAGATTTTACGTATATCGATTAGTAAGTGATGAACTCGAGAGGGATATCGGTGTTGGGGACATAACATCGACCTCGATTGTGCCACCGTATCTTCAAACAACCGGACAGATAATAAGCCGCAGTTGTGGTATTCTCGCTGGAATCGAATTTGCAAAAGCAACCTTCGCAATTGTCGATAATTCCGTCAGCTTCGATATTCATATTTATGATGGTGAAAAATTAACCACAGGAGATGTCATTGTAAGAGTATCCGGTTCTGCTCATTCCATTCTAAATGCAGAGCGAACTGCATTAAATTTTCTTGGGCATTTATCAGGTATTGCAACTCAAACTGCGAATTTTGTTAAAGCAGTCGAGGGAACTGGAACTGTAATTCTTGATACGAGAAAAACTACACCAGGACTCAGACTTGCTGAGAAATACGCCGTTAAATGTGGAAGCGGCGAAAACCACAGAATGGGGCTTTATGATATGATACTCATTAAGGACAATCACATTACTGCTGCAGGTGGAATAACACAAGCATTGACATTGCTTTATTCAAAAGGCAAACCCAATGTTCCAGTCGAGATCGAGGTTAGCAATCTTCGAGAATTAGAGCAAGCTCTTACGAGCCCAGTCGATAGAATAATGTTAGATAACTTCACACCTGAAATGACACAACAAGCCGTAAAACTTCGGAAAGGAAAAAACTCGGAAATACCTTTTGAGTCCAGTGGCGGAATAGATATCGATACAGTACGAAATTATGCAGAGATAGGAGTCGAATTCATATCGATAGGAGCAATAATTCATTCAGCACCACAGTTCGACCTCACACTCGAGTTAGAAATAAAATAATGTTTATGACCTTAAGGATTTTGATTTAAAAAAAATTATAAACTAGCTGTTATAGAGCTTATCCAAGAAGTTAAAATTGTGTGATCCTTCGAAAATACGTGAAAATTTTAACACTTGACTATTTAATAATTATTCAGATTATTAATACTGGTAGAAAATAAAAAGGATCACCTCCACACAATAAATAAAGTAAGGAGGAAGAGATGGCAGATAAAAGTGGTGTAGATACATTCATTGCCGGTTTTTTAATCGGTGGAGTTATAGGAGCAGGATTAGCACTATTATTCGCACCAGCATCGGGACGTGAAACAAGAAAATACCTTGGTCGCCAAGCCAGCCAAGCATTGGATGAAGGAAAACATGAAATTGACAAGATTCGCAATATAATCCAAGTGGAATTAGCTAAGCTTGCAGAAACTAAAGAGTCATTAAAAGAAGCTATTCAAAAGGGCACAGAAACATATAAAAGCAGAAAACAGGGAGAAATAGATTGAGTCCAGAAACCTGGATAGCAATAGGTGTTTGGGTAATAGCACTGGGTTCTTTGATATTTTCTATAGTAGCTTTTTGTACATGGTTGAAACTTAGAAAATGGATAGATAGAGCCACAGCTGATATAAAGGATATAAATACTAACCTGACTGCTCTTTTAAATGATACTCAAAAAACCCTTAAAATCTTAGATGAAAATCTCGAACATACTCGTGATATTTTGGCAATAGCCCAAGATTCAATCCAAAATGTTTCTCGATTCACATCCAAAATAGAAAGTTCAATAATACCACAAATCACTGCTGGAGTATTTGGTTTAATAAAGGGATTCAATCTTATCAAAAATCTTTTTACAAGGCGACATCAAAAGCAGTAAAACTTTAATGGTGCTCGATAACCACTTTTGTCTAAGTTTTCCAACTCAGACAATATAAACTATTGATTTAAAACACATGAAAATCGCAGTAATTTATGGGGGAAATTCCGAAGAGGCAAAGGTATCAAACGATACCGGAAATTCGATTGCTAAAGGCTTAGCAAAAAAGGGGCATATAGTAAAATCTTTTGAAATTCCTGAACCGGAAATAATCTCAATTTTAAATCAGCTAAAACAATATGATGTCATATTTATTGGATATCATGGCGGATTTGGTGAAAATGGAAGGATACAGACGATTTTTGAACTTCAAAATATTTGTTTTACAGGATCTGGTTCTCAAGCTTCAGCTATGTGTATGAACAAGATATTTTCCAAACTGATCTTTCAGGCAATCGATATCCCAACACCTAAATGGATTACGGTAGAATCATCTACAAGGACAGATGAATCAATCGATGCGATTTTCGAATTCGGATTGAATTTACCCCTTGTTGTAAAACCACCAAATCAAGGCTCTACAATCGGAGTTACTATCGCACACACAAAGGAAGATCTTGTAAAAGGACTTGAAATTTCAAAACCCTATAGTGATAAAATTTTAATTGAAGAATATATTGCCGGACGTGAAATAACTGTTGCTATGTTTAACGATGAGCCATTACCTGTTGTTGAGATCGTTACTGAGAGTGGATTTTATAATTATGAGCACAAATACACAAAAGGGAAAAGTGAATATTTGGTACCTGCACCGATTTCAACTAATGTATTTTCACGAGCACAAAATTTGGCATTAAAAGCGTATCAGACACTGGGATGCAGACACTATGCAAGAGTGGATTTTAGGTTATCGCATGATGAAGAATTATTTTGCCTTGAAGTTAATACTCTGCCGGGAATGACAGACATATCGCTGGTGCCTATAGCAGCTAAAGCAATAGGTATCGATTTCCCGTCATTAGTTGAAAAAATTGCGATATTAGCAAAAAATTCTGGAGGTAATAATGTATAACAAAGTTATTCTGATCGGACATCTTGGCGCAGATGCTGACGTTAGATATACCCAAGGTGGAGAAACAGCCATTATAAAATTTAGAATGGCTACTAAGCAAAGATGGAAAGATAAATCAGGTGAATGGAGAGATGAGACTCAATGGCATTCTATAGTTCACTTCACTAAATTTGCCGATAGAAAAGCGGAAAGACTAAAAAAAGGCGCTCTTGTTTTTGTCGATGGAGATATTAGATACAGCACCTGGGATGATAAAGATGGAATTACTCACTATCAAACTGATATTCGCGCATTCAAGGTTACACCTTTAACTCCCAGAGAAGTGCAGGCTGGAGATTTCGAGCAATCTGAATTTGAGAAAACAGAATCAAAACCTAAATTTGAAGATAAAAGCCCAGCAAGCACTAAAGAGGAGTCGTTTGGTGTGGATGACGATATGCCATTCTGACCATTTTAACCAGAATTTAAGGTACTTTAATAATAAACGATTCATAATGTAATTTAATGAGGTTGCCTACAGTAAAACGAAGGAAAGAAATTGGACTTCTTTTCTCGACTGAACAAAGGATTAAAGGCTCATATTTAGAGATAAGACGCACATTAAATGAAGGAGATGCAAGATTCCTATTCGTAATATCAAAGAAATGTGGCAATGCTCCCAGAAGAAACCGCATCAGAAGAATTTTGAGGGAATGGTTGAGAAAAAATTATAATAAATTTCAAGCTGGAAATATATGGATGATCCGAGTTTCACTAGAGACAAAATGCATTTCATATAATAAATTATCCATAACTTTACGACGAGAACTGGTGGAACTTTTAAGCAAATTAATTGAAAAGGATATCGATGTCGAGGTTTGATATAAAAAGCTTTCTCGAAAAAAGTGGTGGAGTTGCTCTTGCACCATCGATATTATCTGCTGATTTTCTCAACCTTGGGGATGAAATTATCGCATTAGAAACTGCGGGTGCAGATATGATTCATCTCGATATTATGGACGGTCATTTTGTTGATGAGATAAGTTTCGGTGCTCCAATCGCAAAGGCTGTATTGTCGAAGACCAATCTTCCAACCGATGCTCATCTGATGATATGCGAACCGATTAAATATGGTAAAACTTTTGCTAATCTCGGAGTTGACATTATTACAACTCACTTGGAGATCCTCGATTCTATAACTGAATGGCAGCGCTTTAAAAGAGAAATGAATACATCTGTGGGGCTCGCAGTTAATCCTGAGACTGAAATAAAATTTCCTGAAAGTATACTCGAACATTTCGATCTTATACTTGTTATGAGCGTACATCCTGGATTTTCTGGGCAAAAATTTATACCCGAAGTATTGCCGAAAATAGAAATGCTGTCAAATTTATGCTCACAGATGAATTTGCAAAAACTAATACAAGTTGATGGTGGGATTGATGAGAGCACAATCGATTTAGTTTTAGATGCCGGTGCAAACCTTATTGTAGCAGGAAACGGATTTTTCAAACCTAAGAACTTTATCATTCCATATAAAACAATGAATCCCGCAGCTGATAGAGTGGCAAAGTATGCCAAAATGACTAAGATTTTAAAGGGTAATTTAAATGTTTAAAAAAGGGGGAGTTTATGTCTAAGTTCAGTTCTACAACAATAATTATAATTGTGATTGTGGTAATCCTTCTAATCATACTTAATCCCTTCGTGATAGTTCCCCCGGGAAATGTCGGAGTTAAAGTATTTCTCGGAAAAGTCTATCCTAGAGTTCTACATAATGGATTTCATATTGTATTCCCTCTTGTTAAGGTGGTAAAAATGGATGTTCGACTTCAAGCCTATACTATGTCCATTGCCACAGCCGAAGGAGAAATTCGCGGAGACGACGCAATCGAGGCTTTAACATCGGAAGGATTAAAAGTAAAACTAGATATTACAGCTTGGTATAGATTAATTCCAGAAGAAGCTGCAACAGTTTACCAGAATATAGGTCCGGATTATGTCGTAAAAATCGTTCGACCATCACTTAGAACAGCAATAAGAGATATCGTTGTGGGCAATACAGCTGAAGAAATATATTCTGCCAAAAGAGATGAAATTGTCTCGAAAATCCAAGAGCATTCTATTATACTTTCCGAGGGAAAGGGCATCGAGATCGACAAGATACTTTTACGCAATGTAAAACTCCCAGAGAAAATCGAAAATGCAATAGACGCTAAAATAAGTGCAGATCAAGACGCACAGAAAATGGAGTTTGTATTATTGAAGGAAAAAAGTGAAAAAGAGAGAAAGATAATCGAGGCAGAAGGGATTAGAGAAGCTAATTATATTATTTCAAAAAGCCTAACAACTAATTATATAAGATGGTATAGAGTTGAAATGCTTAAACAATTAGTTAATTCCCCAAATAATACAATAATTATAATACCAGAGGAACTTAAATCAGCACCTATAATGATTCCATCTGTGGGTAATTAATGTGGCATATAAATTGCTGTAATAAATATATGAATAATATTTAATTGTTATATAATAGAAAATGATAAGTTAGGAGGTTCTGATGGATCTGAGAATTACCGCTCGTCATTTTGTCCTCGACGATGAAACCAAAGATTATGTAGAAAAACAAATTACTTCGTTGACAAAATTTATTGGAAGGATTATCGATGCCCAGATCACGCTCACTTACAACGGACATCATGTCTATAATGTAGAACTTAGTGTTATACTTAGCGGAAAAACTCTTATCGCAAAAACAGAATCACACGAATTAAAGTTAGGAATTGATATAGTCTCCAACAAGATGGAACGATTGATTAAGGATCATCACGATAAACTTATGGGAACTAAAAGTCACCGAAACGAGGAAGAAAAACGAATTTTTTTCGATGAGATTTCTCGAAACTTAAATGAAGAATAAATTCCCACTCTCAAATCAAGAACAGAGGGAACCTATTTTCATGATTAGGTTCCCTGTTTAATTCTATTTAGTGATAAACATTATTAAAAGCAGTTATCATGGGAAATTAAAAACAATTGAGTAATACATTAAATAATATCTCAGATATATTCTCAATCGAATTAATTTTTGCTATTTGCTAACCACAGAAATATCATCGAGACGTATATAAGGTGCATAGTATATACCTCTAATCCATTCCGCATCCTTGCTGATCGAATTTATTTTTGTAAGACATTCGTATATGTTCCCAGCTATTGCAGAGTTTTTAATCCTGCCGACAATCTTCCCGTTTTCAATCTTATATCCAGTAGTAATAGGGTTTGAGAATGCACCGGAAAGAACGTTTCCTTGCCCTAATCCCAACACAGCTTCAACCATTATTCCCTCTTTAATATCAGATAAAATATCCTCTAATGAACTGTCACCTTCTTTTATTATAATGTTTGCGAAAGTGGGAGTTGGTGGTGTGAAAATGCCTCGACGAGCACATCCATTGCTTTTATATCCAGATTTTGCAGCAGTTTTAAGATCAAAAAGAAAGTTTCTCAAATCCCCATTCTCAACAACTGGAAACCGTGACTGTGGGATGCCCTCAGCATCAAACGGACTCGAACCAGGACGTCCATCAAGTGTACCATCGTTTAAAATCGTTAGTTTCTCGTCGAATAGTTTGCGATTTAGCTTGTCGAAAATTGGACTAGTTTTCGTGTAGATATTATTCCCATTAACACCAAGTGAAAAAGGAAGGAAAAGAACGTAACTACCCTCAGGAGTGAAAACCACGGGTATTTTGCCTGAAGGAGACGGAACGATTATATCTCGAAATTTCATAGTCTTATTTATTTTGTTAATAATCTTCGATATAACTTCTTCGCTTTTAGGGAGATATGTAGTATGCCATGATTCACCTGCAAAGAATATGTCTCCTTCCTTAACTCGAACGAGAAATCCTGAAACACTAAATCCCGTTTTTCTATACTCTCCCTGAAAACCCTCGGTATTGGCAATTTTAACGTGGCTTTCTGCAGTGCTAAGAGATATTTCACAATCCGCTTCTGATCTATATTCTTCAAGGCGAGACATAATTTCTTTACCAACTTCCGCCATTTTGCTTAGTCCAAAATTCGTAGTTTTCGAATCGAAAATATCCGGGCTAATAAATTCAGCTGGACCTGGAAATTGGATGTCGAGTTTTTCTCCAAATTTTGCAGCAGTTATAGCATCGTCAATTATTTTATCCAAAACCTCTGGATCAGTAGTTGCAGCAGTTCCCAGCTTACCATCTACAAAAACTCTAACACCATAACCTCGCTGCTGGTTGCTTTCACTGCTTCGGATTTTCCAACCTTTGAAAGTAATATCTCGAGAAGTGCCTTTATAATAAAACACCTCACCTTTGTCAACTCTACCTTTAAGCCTTTCAATCAATTCCATAATTCCTCCTGGAATTTTATCTTAGGTTAATAAACTCTTTGTAAAAGTCCCGATTTTTCGGAGCATCAATAATTTATTAGATAATATGTGATACCGTAAAGAAACGCAATTCTACAATTCATAAAATCCGCATTACCATTTGCCAAGTACATAAACATTTTATCTGTTGTTGTTTCCATTTTTTAATTATTTATTACTTCCTACTCTCATTGCTTAAGTATATTGAAATTCTCTATCAATTTAAAGAGCATCCATTGCTCTATTTGCCGCCTATTGTCACGTTTCTAATTCTGATATGAGGAGCTCCTACATCCACAGATACAGCTTGTCCACCCTTTCCACAATTACCAGCCCATTCCGCCCACATAAAATCGTTCCCAATTTGTTCAATATTAGCCATTGTCTCGAATAAATTCCCCTGCAAGACGACATCCTTAACCAATTCTGCAATTTTGCCGTTGCGAATCATATAAGCACAACCAGCAGAAAACGAAAAATTCTCGAGTTGAGTATTACCACCATAAGAATCAATTGCGTAAATGCCTTTTTCTATACCATCAAATATATTCTTCGAGAAATGAGGTCCATTCTCAATGCCAGTATTAGTCATTCTCACCTGTGGTGCGAAATGATAATTTTGTGCTCTGGAATTACCAGTTGGTTTTTCACCCATTTTCTCAGCTGTCTCAAGAGAATGAAGTCTCCCAATCAATTTTCCCTCTTTAATGAGATAGTTTTTTTTGCACAGTATTCCCTCATCATCATAAATAATAGAACCTTGAAGTTCAGGAACTTCAGAACCGTCATCGAATACATTAAGGAAATGCTCTCCAAATTTCCTACCCATATACATCAATTCTTTTGCCTGAGGATTCTCAATAATAAAATCCGCTTCGGACAGATGACCAAAAGCCTCATGTATAAAGACTCCTGCGAGCCTTGGGTCTAATACGACAGTGTAATTGCCACCTTCAACAGATTTTGCATCGAGAAGCTCTACAGCTCTTTTTGCGCTATTTCTAACTCTGTCCTCAATTTTTTTTAAGGTTATAAAACTTTTCCGCGAACTTATACTTTCGCGAGCCTGTTGAACATCGTCTTTCCGTTTCGCTTGACCCGATGCATAAAATATTACGTTTTGATAATTATGATCAACATTAACTCCAAAGGTATTCATAAATAACTTTTTGCTTCGAATCTCACCATAAATTGTTGTTGCTAATACAAGTGGATTACCACCGCTTTCACGCATAATTTCGTTATATTGAGTTACAAGGTCAATTTTTTCCTCGTCGGAATGATTCTCAAATGGATCTACAATTTCGATTTCAACAGTAGCTCGAAGTGGATTCATTTCGAAAATTTTAATTGGTTCATCTGGTATCAGAACTTTCGAGGCATCTACGGCATCGGTGAAAGCTTTATCGATATTGTTCAGGTCGTTAAGTGTAGCTATACCCCAACCATGATCTTTAAGCAGAACTCGGACACAACCACCCATATCGAGGATTCGATTGAAGTTTTCAATAATACCGTTTTCCATATTTATCGTTAATAATGCTCGATGTTCAAGTCTTATATCAGCATAACCATCAATATCCTTGAGCAGTTTCTCCACTCGTTCCATATAATTCTCCCACATATTTCCTCCAATATAATTTATTGTTTTTATTTTTTAATTATAACTCATTACAAAGCATTTAAGCAACACATAATGCGTTTTGAAAAAATGATAGTATTACAATGTAGATGTACAATTCTATATGTCAAATGCAAATAGAACATTTGCGATTGTAAAAATTTCGAAACACACCCGATAAGAAATTAAATAGAACTGCTCTCAAAATCAATGTCATTGGATTATCAAATTATTCTTTAAAAATATCTTTCACATGCTCCTCACCAAAATATTCCACAATATATTCGCTCACTACCTTTCGAATCCTACTTATGAAATTTTCCACACTGAATCTTTTTGTACTAGCAACGATCTCTTTCTGGTCAAATTTAATTTTCTCTGCTTTGTTTATAGCTTCAACCAACGATTCAGGTGTTCTTTCATAGAAAAATAAACCTGTAACACCATCGACGATAGTTTCCGTCGCACCGCCCGTTCCGTAAGCTATTACTGGACGACCAGCTGCCTGAGCCTCCACAGGAACGATACCGAAATCCTCTTCTCCCGGGAAAACGAGAGCCTTACAGTGTTTAAGCAGTTCGATTTTTCGTTCCGGTGTAACGAATCCCTCGAATACAATATTACTATTAGCCATCCTTCTAAGAGCTCTAAGTTGTTGTCCGGTGCCTGCAATTATTAACTTTTTACCCAATTCATTAAAAGCTTTAACAGCAATATCAACACGCTTATATGGCACCAAGCGTGATAGAACTAAATAGTAATCCCCAATATCATCAACTGGTGATATGTTCTCAGTTTCAACAGGAGGATACACTACTTTTGAACTTCTGCGATAATATTTTTCAATTCTACGCTTAACAGTCTCGGAGATGGAAATGAATTCATCAACTCTATCAGCAGCAACACGATCCCAAATCTTTAAATAACTGAACGCAAAAGGATAGATAAACTTACTAACAAATTTGGAATAGCTTGTCTTATTTTCGAAATATAGTTCCCAGGCTTGTCTCATTGGAGTATAACAAAGACATATATGAAGCGTATCGCTTCGCGTAAGTATTCCCTTAGCCCAGAGATAAGCAGAACTAATAACAAGGTCATAATCTCTAAGATCGATTTGCTCTATCATAGATGGATATAGAAGGAGATAATGTTTATAAAGATGTCGTCTGAACGGGAAATATCTGCTCCAACCCACATATCTTATATCCCAGTCGCTAAATTCCGCTGGCAAGAGATCTGGCTCATAGATCAGTGTATAGATAGGCGCTTGAGGAAAAATATAGTGAAGCCATCGCAAAACTATTTCCGCACCGCCGTATTGATTCAAATAGTCGTGAACAAGAGCAATTCGTAAAGGATGTCTTTTCAATAATTTCATTATAAAGGTTTGGATGACTTCCTATAATACCTCTGATATTAAATTAACGCAAGCATATTAGCTTGCCTGTCAATGTTGAGATAAAAATTCGTTCGCCATCAGAAGCACAAGCAGAACGAACCCTCTCATCCAATTGCATGATCAGTTTCTTCTTACCATTCTCCGCAGAAATCAAAAAAACATCCCCTTTAAATGTTATTGCAACAATTTTTTCCCCAATCCCTATTATATCCGCAACAATAACATCAGACAAATCGCTTTCCCAGAATAGTTCCCCTGTTGTGAGTTGGAAAGCATTAATTTTGCCAGATCTCTCACCAATTATTAATAATTTTTTAGTATAAATAGGAGCAAGCGGCTGTGAATTCAACTTGCAACTCCAAATTTCTGCTCCATCCTCTGAAGAAATGACTTTTATATCCCCCTCATTAGAGTATAGAACTAAACATCCATCAAATAGCACAATGTATCCCTTTGGCGAAAATGATAAAGGTTTTCTCCATAGGATATTTTTTCTATAAATGCAAAAAATTTCCTGTCCAGCAGCTACCCAAAAAGTATCGTTGCGCATTGCAGGCTGAGCGTATATCGGTTTTTTAAGCTTAACAATCCAGAGGAACTCATGATTATACGGAATTAATGTATATATTCCGCCTTTGAGCGTAAAGACTGTTGCGGTATCACCGAATAATATTGGGAATGTATTGCAATCGCCAGCTCGCTCAGAATATATCTTCTTACCGGTTCTAATGTCAATGAACCTTAAGAAGTTACCTGAACCCATGCCAAAATAAGCCATAAGAGGCGGCTCGAACACAGGTGGATAAATTTGAGGAATATCACTCCAAAAATCGAAAAGTTTCTTCCCGCTCAGTCTATCAAATCCCAATATCCTTTTGTCCTTTGTTCCAATTGTAACAACACCATCAAAAACAGTTGGAGAGGTTGGGTCGACTGCAGCGATATTTCCAGTCCATTCTAACTTAAGTGTGTCACGTAAACAACCTTCTATGAAACCCCAATTTAAGTTGTTTACTCTGGGATTAGACCATAATTGGATTTTCTCTTCGGGAATAGGTATAATGATTTTGTTCGAACAACCGTTGAAAAGGAAAAGCAAATAAACGAGAATAGATAAAAAGAAAAATGTCTTAATTGTCCTAAAATCCATAGGCTAAAGATATTCAATATAGAGAGACATAACAAGCGATGAGATATCTAATTAAATAAGAAACAAGAAATCTTTTACTAAAAGGCTATATCCTTAAATTTTATGTTTCGCAATTCAGAAAATTACAGCGAAAATGATATTTTTCTATTTCTAAATTTAGAATTTATACATACCTCCAAATAAATATGTTGTGCCTTTACTGGAACCCATTAATCCGTTCTTAAAGCCAATTTCGAAAATAAAACTCTCATACTTCACCATAGCTCCTGCTTCGAATCCTATCCCAGCAATCCATTTATTTGCGAAAATCTGATCTGAATCATCCAGTGATATATATCCTAAATCTGCAATAGCACCAGCAACCACCATAAATGGGTCAGCATAATATACGTTATATATCGCTTCACCAGATATTCGCATGGTGCTGAAACCCACTACCTCAAATTTTATTGAGTCTACCTTTTCAGGCGGAGTGAATATAGTATCAAGGGTAAACACTTTTCTAAAACTTGCCGAACCAAAATGAATATTTCCTCTAAACAACCATGCACTCTTGAAAAATCCACCACTCAAAACAAATTCGTTAAAGTTATCCGAAAGTTCATCAAGAGTGATCTCATCGGTAAGAGAAACATAGTTTTTACGAGGACGTTTTTTTGCATTAGATTTAATTTTAATTTTTACTTCCGCTGTGGAACTGACACCAGTCATAGCTAAACCCACAATATACGGTTTTGAAGTTCGGAATAGCAATTTCTCCTGAGTTCTATCCATTCGCATAGCCTGAAGCTTACGCTCACTTTCTTCACGTTCGCTCTTCCTTCGTTTCTGACCCGCAATCGAACTTTTAAGTAGTTCCATCTTTCGAATTCCAGACTGCGAATTAATAACATATTCTCCATCGGGAAAATCTGTTAGATAAACATTGTAAAGTCTAATAGCTTCATCTGCAACATCCGCTCTGTTGTGCAAATGTGCTTTCTCAGTGTATAATTCAGCTAAATTGAAGTTATAAGCTCTATCAAGTTTTATTAATTCCCCCCAAGCATCGAGATATTCATATTGATTTTCAAGAGCTCGTTCGAAATACGATTTTGCAGCTTCCTTTTCACCTTCCATAAGAGCAATTTTCCCTGCCGCGTATCGAAGAAAAGCATTTAAAGGTCTAAGTTCCATCGCTTTTTCAATCATCTCGTCAGCGACCAGATATTTCCCCTCTTTCGCTGCAGTCCATGCATAATTATACAGATATTCCGGTTCGTTCTGTCGAGTCTCATATTCACCCGTAAATTCATGTAGAGTTTTCCCGGGAGTATACGGTATTTCCTCCGTTTTTTTAAATAACTCTGGGAATTGAAAGGAAAAAGATAGAGTGAGAACTGTAAGCAAAATTATTACAATTCGCATAATTACCTCCTATAAATTGATTAGTAATTTAATAAATAATATAAAAAAATATTTTGCACATCATGTATTCTCAGATTCCGGTTATTTAGGTTCCAATTCCTCTTCCCTAAAAGTTTTAAGCGGAAGTTCCTCTTCCCAATCTCTCCCGGACTTGTATTCGAAAATCGATTGAACATTCTCGGATATCCATTTGAAAATTTGTCCAACGATAATGTCCTCTGGGCAGGCTTCCTCGCAAGCACCACACGCAACACAACTAGTAGCCATATGAGCCATTCGTCCTATGTGGAAAAGCATAACATCGGTAGGCGCTCTAAGTCCACCTTTGCGAGAAGCCAGATCAAGGAATACATCACCCTCGAAATCCATTGCGTCCGACTCGAAAAAGCACTCTTTGCAAATACAAATCGGGCAATTGGTCATACAATTATGGCAATTAATGCAATGAGCAAATGTTTTAAAAATATTATCTGTTCCGCTGCACTCGGACTTTAAGTTCTCATATAATGCTGTCTTCGCTTTAAGCTTCATATCCATAACAGACTTCAAGCCCTCATCTGGTGCGGACTCAACGAATTGAACTCCCAATTTTTCGAGGAAATTTTTCCCAGTCTCAGTTTGTGCAATAATAGGAGTGTCCTTCTCGAAGGTCAGGTAACTGAAATCCGCAGTTTCAGAGCGTATATAATCACAACTCTTGCATATCTCTCGAAGTTCAAATTTTCCATCCGAAGCTGATTTAATAAATTCCTGCGATTTAGGTATTTCTTTATCTTTCAAGTCCTTTCTGGCGATTGTTCCATAGCAATCAAACGTTGCATATATAATATTTTTGTTTTGTATTTGAACTAATTTAACTAGTTCGACGACAGCACGCATCTCGCACGGTTTAAGTATTGCTAATATAGGTTTATTGGGAGGAGCTACTTTGGTAATTCTTTTTATGAAATTAGCACAATTATCAGGGAAATAAGGAATCATTGAATCCACATCTTCCAACATCTCCGGATCGGTAATCAATGCATGAACCGCTGCATCGGGAGCAGTTCTCTTAAGTGTAATCACTCCTCCGATAATTCCGTCTTTTAGTGCTTTTTTACTAAGTTCTGTCAAAACATCGTTTGTGACCATTTACGCCTCCCCTGATAGGCTTTGATGATAATCGATTTGCGTTATACAGAATTCTTCTATGTCATATCTATAAATTTTATAACTTGAAGCAGTTAACTAAAACAGGTTACGATTCCCAGTTCTGACTTAGTTCTGCCACCCCCATTTTCCTTAGTTTTTCAGTAAACTCAGTAATCTTCTTAACAAACTTACGACCTTCGCTTGCGCTGATCCACTCTAAATATATTCTCTCCTGCTCCAATCCTAAGATTTCAAATATTTTCCTGAGTATTGCTATCCTTCGTCGAGCTTTAAAATTGCCTGAAATATAATGACAATCGCCAGGATGACAGCCACCAATTATAACGCCATCAGCACCAGAAAGCAATGCCCGTATTACATAGCTTGGATCGACGGAGCCAGAGCACATTACTCTAATAGGTCTAACATTGGCTGGATATTCCATTCGTGAAGTGCCTGCCATATCAGCAGCAACGGATGTACACCAATTACAGAAAAAACCAACTATTTTGGGTTCGAAATTATCTGGCATATGATGCCTCCTTTATAAAACATAAAGCGCTTTCTCCCTCAGATAAACCGCTTAATGAGCTTTCCAATCTACTATCCTTTCAGTTAATAGAATTGAAAATATAAACTGTTAACAAAAAAGCAAATAGGTTTTATTATTTTCATGAAGCATTTGGAAAACTGGTTAGATTTAATTTATCTCTTCCTTCTCAGGTAAATCTGGTACTTCTTCATGACTGACAACAGTCGAATTATCCACAATCTCCGGCATAATAAATCCGGAAAAACTTGTTATGAAAAAATGTAGCAGGTTTGAATTCCTTTTCAACTGCAGTAATAAGTATCGAAGACATAAGTATGTTAGTAAATACAAGCCAAATACGTTAAATCTTGAATTTCTTTTTCCTCCGGGAACACCAACTGCGAAAGGTATAGCCGCTATAACAGCCGCGGCAAGTTCCTTGGTAACCATAACCGTCATGAATCATAGTTACTCCGTAGCCATAGAAGCAGATAAACGCTTGCAAAAAAACTGGCAGCGGACTGCATCTCTTTTATTTCAAATATACGATTCGCTTCGTTATTTGTTGCCCATCCGATGTCGTTGCTCGCACGAGATAGACGCCGCTAGAGATTGTTTCTTCGGGTTGCCAGATAATAACATCCTGAGTCGATGCAGAAACCCCCTGTCGCTTCGCGACATCCCCTTTATTAAGTGGGACTTCTTCTGGTTTGCCTCCCTTAATAAGGGAGGTGGCTCCGACATTGTCGGAGTCGGAGGATTTATTCCAAACCAATCTCCCCTGTAAATCATATATCTCCACATTCACATTCGCACATAGGGCTGAAGCCCCATGTTGACATACCATTATCGCGCATGATGAATTAAACGGGTTTGGAGAAATAGTAAGTTCGAAAGAGATCGGTTTTGACAGTGGTTCTGTGATGAGATCGGTACATATTACAGTTACGGTTGGATCAACATCGCTTATTGTGGGTGTTACTCCCAATACGGATACAGATGGTATTGTAACAGTTGGCGACACACTATCAACACTCGGCGTTACATCTGTTATTGTTGGGAAGACTTCTGAACCTATGCATGTATTTCCATCGCTATCGAACTTCACAAGAAACAAATCATAGTCACCAACGCCAAAACTATTTGTCATTCCAATTACAATATATTCTCTATTAGGGATTAGGGCAACAGAATGTCCATAATCCTGATCTATTCCCCCCACAGTTTTCGCCCATGTTAAATCCCCGGAGGAATTAAATTTGCCAAGAAATAAATCAGAGCTACCGGCGCCAACAGGACTCTCTCCTGTTACGATATACCCTCCGTCAAAGGTCTGGGCAACAGAATAGCCAAAACAATGATATCCCCCCCCCACAGTTTTCACCCACGTTAAATCTCCGGAGGAATTAAATTTGGCAAGAAATAAATCATCGCCACCGCCGCCAAAACTATCTGCCCACCCAGTTACAACATACCCTCCGTCAAAGGTCTGGGCAACAGAATTGCCTCTATC
>JAUWMV010000057.1 GCA_030613005.1 bacterium
ATTATGCTTGTTTCACTCGTCCTGAGATGAAAGTCGAACGAGTTAGCTACGACGTAATTACCCCATCCGCAGCCCGAGCAATTCTGGAAGCTATTTATTGGAAACCATCGATTAGGTGGGTAATCGACCGGATCCACGTGCTCAAACCTATTAAATTTACTAACATCCGAAGGAATGAGCTGGGATCTAAAATTTCAGTTTCCAAGGTTAAGCAAGCTATGAAAGGGAAGAGAACAGAATTGTCATTGTTTATTGAGGAGTGCAGGCAGCAAAGAGCCGCTACCGTCCTCAAAGATGTGGAATATGTCATCGAGGCTCATTTTAAAGTGATTGGAAAGGAGGATGTAGATTCAGGTAAGCACACAGATATGTTCAAAAGACGTGCAAGGAAAGGTCAGTGCTTCAAACAGCCATACCTTGGTTGTCGAGAATTCACCGCTAATTTCGAACTTCTGGAAAACGGAATGCCAATTCAGGAAATTCAAGAAGACCGAGATTTTGATTGGATGCTCTATGACATCGATTTTAAAAACGACATGAAACCAAAGCTATTTAAGGCAAAAATGTGCAACGGAATTATTGAGGTTCCTGCTCCGGAAAGTGAGGAGGTGATTAGATGATTTTGCAAGCTTTAAAAGGATATTACGATCGGTTATTTAGCGACCAAAAAAGAAAGAATGGTACCTCGAAAAAAGAAATCTCAGCATTTGGCTTCAGTCGAAATCCAATACATTTTGCGTTAATTATTGATACCAATGGAAAACTATTGGATGTACACGATTTAAGAGAACCACATGAAACAAAAACTAAATCTGGTAAAGTGAAAAAAACAATTGATGACAAAGAGTTGATCGTTCCTCTGCCAGTTAAAAGGGCACCAAATATCGCTCCAAGTTTTTTATGGGATAACACTGGTTACGTTCTCGGAGCGGATTTAAAAGGTAAGCCCGCTCGAACTGCTAATCAATTCGACGCTTTCAAAAAACTGTGTCATGAAATTGGGGATGGCTTAGATGATGAAGGTATGCAAGCTGTTCTGAAGTTTCTTGATAACTGGGATCCATCAAAAGCTCGAGAACAAAAACTCTGGGATGAGATGTCGGGCAAGAATGTTGTATTTAAGTTAGACAAGGAACTACAATACATTCACGAACGACCTACAATTAAGAGTGCTTGGCTTGAATATCACCGCAACCAACTGGAAAAAAATATTGAGGGTATTTGCATTATCACAGGAGAGAAATCTCATATTGCTAAACTTCACAGCTCTATTAAGGGAGTTCGAGGTCGTGGTGCTAAATCCTCTGGTGCCTCTATTGTAGCATTCAATCTTGATTCTTTCTGTTCATACGGTAAAGACGAAAAACAACAAAGTTACAACGCACCAGTAAGCAATAGAGCTGCTTTCGAATATGTAACTGCACTTAATTATCTCCTTAGCAAAGACAGCAGGCAAAAAGTAAAGATTGGAGACGCAACAACTGTTTTCTGGGCAGAACGTGACACATCTATGGAAACTATATTTAAAAGAACAGTAGAACCTGGTGAAGATGCAGATGCACAACGTAAATTGCATGTTTTTCTCGAAACTGTGCGAAAAGGCAAAAAGCTAAGCAAACCTGAAATCGATGAAGAAGTGAAATTTTTCATACTCGGGCTTTCACCCAATGCCTCGAGGATTTCCATTCGTTTTTGGTATCAAACTACCGTTGGAGAATTGAGCCGAAAAATCGAGAAGCACTTCAGCGATATTGAAATTGAACAACAAAGTGAAAAATATATTGAACCAAAATACCCCGGTATTTCACGGCTTCTTCTTGCAACTGCGGTACAGTGGAAATACAATAATATAAATCCAAAGTTAGCTGGCGCTTTCGCCTATTCTGTAATATCTGGTACGAAATACCCGCAGACGATGCTTTCCTCAGTTATTAACAGGATACGAGCCGATCATTCAATCAATTATCCTCGAGCATCGATTATTAAAGGTGTATTAACAAGAAACTTTAAATTGGAGGTTTTAATGTCATTGGACAAAGAAAATAAAAATGTAGCATATCTTTTGGGTCGTCTTTTTGCAATCCTTGAAAAAGCCCAGAAAGATGCCCAGAAAGATACCCAGAAAGATGCCCAGAAAGAAGCATTCGGACAAGACATAGGTGCAACTATCAAGAAGGGGTTCTATAGTTCAGCCTCAGCAACTCCAAGGCAAGTTTTCCCGCAATTACTTAGACTTGCACAACATCATATTGATAAAGCAAAAAAATACGGATATATAGACGACATGCTTATTGAGGAAGTAATACAAGATATTCAAGAGTTTCCTGCCCATCTTTCCCTTCAGGATCAGGGACTTTTTGCAATAGGATTCTATCATCAACGGAATGATTTTTTCAAGAAAAAAGGTGTAGTATCAATAGACAAAACCAAGGAATCATCAACCCAAGAATAATTAAAAATAAAGGAGATTATCATGTCAGACGTAATTAAAAATCGATTCGAATTCGTATATCTTTACGATGTAGAAAATGGCAATCCCAACGGAGATCCCGACGCCGGCAATATGCCAAGGATCGATCCCGAAACAAGTCATGGTATTGTCACCGATGTTTGTTTAAAAAGAAAGGTAAGAAACTATGTTCAAACAAAGTATAATAACAGTCCACCTTATAGAATATTCATTCAAGAAATGGCAGTCCTAAACAATATTCAAAAAGAATCATACGATGCATTAGGAACTAAACCTCCAAAAAAAGGGAGTAAGAAAGGAAAAGACCTTAAGGAAGCTCAAAAATGGATGTGTGAAAATTTTTTCGATATAAGAACTTTTGGAGCTGTAATGTCGACAGATGTTCCAGTTGGTACTGTTCGTGGTCCGGTTCAGATAAATTTCTCAAAAAGCAAAGATCCGATTTTACAACAAGAAGTTACGATAACTCGAATGGCTGTTGCAACTAAAAAAGAATCAATAGCTCAAAAAGGAGATAATAGAACTATGGGTCGTAAATATATCGTTCCTTATGGTCTTTATCGTGTCGAAGGTTATATATCGGCAAATCTCGCCAAGAAAACCGGCTTCTCCGAGGATGACCTTGAATTACTTTGGGATGCATTTAGAAACATGTTCGATCACGATCATTCTGCAGCTCGAGGCAAAATGAATGCACGTAAACTCGTAATATTCAAACATGAATCAGCATTAGGCAATGCACCTGCGCATAAACTCTTCGAACTCGTAAATGTAACAAGAAAAAGCGATAGCACAACACCTGCGAGATCTTATGATGACTATGAAGTAACTATAGATTATTCAAATTTACCAACAGGTGTAGAAATACTTCCAGAGTAAAATGTATACCGAAGAGCAATTATTACAGCTTTCGGGATTGCAGCACCTGCTGTTTTGCGAAAGACAATGCGCACTCATACACATTGAAGGTATCTGGATAGAAAGTAGACTTACTATTGAAGGAAAACAACTCCATGATAAAGTGCATTCTGGAGAAAGCGAAAGTCGCGGAAATGTTAAGACTGTCACAGGTTTAATGTTGCAAAGCCTTAGGTTAGGACTTAGTGGGAAAGCGGATGTTGTGGAATTTCGGAAGATGGATGCAAGTAAATTCTGGCATCCCTTTCCCGTCGAGTATAAACGAGGTCGACCAAAAAGAGAAAAGTGTGACGAAGTCCAGCTTTGTGCTCAGGCTATATGTCTCGAGGAAATGCTTAATATAACAATTCCAATGGGAGCGTTATTTTACGGGAAAACAAGACATCGTAAGGAAATAATTTTTGATGACCAACTTCGAAGTTTAACTGAAAGTATGGCAAAAAGACTACATGAATTGATTGAATCAGGTATTACACCAAATGCAGAATACAGTAAAAAATGCAATAATTGTTCGCTATTCGATGCCTGCATGCCCAAAACCACTCATGGTCAAAAATCTGTTAAGCGATATTTAAACAACCTTTATAACCCAAAAGAGTGACAAATGAAAAAGTTATTAAATACGTTATTTGTGACTACACCAGGAGCTTACCTTTTAAAGGAAAGAGAAACTGTTGTTGTAAAAGTTGAAGGTGAAGTAAAGCTAAGGGTTCCAATACACATTATTGAGTCGATTGTTTGCTTCGGTGTAACTTCCTGTAGCTCTTATTTAATGGGATTTTGTGGTGAGAGAAACGTAGGGATAAGCTTTCTATCAGAGAATGGACGTTTCCTTGCTAGAGTTGAAGGACCAGTTTCGGGAAATATTCTTCTAAGGCGGGAACAATTCAGGCGAGCAGATGACAATGAATTTTGTTGTGAGATAGCGAAGTCTTTTATAGCTGGCAAGATTACTAATTGTCGAACAGTTCTTTTACGTGCAACAAGAGATCATGCTGACAAACCAGGAATTGAAAAAATTAGGGAAGCTTCAAACAAACTTAAAACTAATCTACAATTGCTGAAAAATCAATTTGAATTAGATAAGATTCGTGGAATTGAGGGCGACTCAGCTAATATTTACTTCTCTGTTTTCGAGCATTTGATAACTTCCGACAAAAAACACTTCTTCTTTCAGGGTAGGAACCGTCGTCCACCAAGGGACAATATGAATGCATTGTTATCCTTCATATATGTTCTTCTTATGCATGACATTGTTTCAGCACTTGAGGGTGTGGGACTTGATCCGGCAATGGGATTTTTTCATAAAGCTCGATCTGGAAGATATAGTCTTGCGCTCGATATGATGGAGGAATTCCGACCTATTCTAGCAGATAGATTGACTTTATCACTAGTAAATTTACAACAGATTAAAAATAAAGGTTTTAAACAAACTGAGTCGGGAGCAGTTACTATGAGCGATGCAACTCGGAAAAAGGTTCTTATTACCTATCAGGAGAGGAAAAAAACAAAAATAACTCATACATTTATTGATGAACAGGTTCAATTGGGTCTTCTTCCTCATATTCAAGCTATGTTATTGGCGAGGATGCTTCGAGGTGACCTTGATGGATATCCACCATTTGTCTGGAGGTAAATGATGCTTGTTGTGGTTTGCTATGACGTGTCAACTGAAACACGAGAGGGGCGTCGACGTTTGAATAGAGTTGCTAAAACCTGTCAAGATTACGGTCAACGAGTACAGAATTCTGTTTTCGAATGTATTCTTGATCCCGCACATTGGGCAATTCTAAAGCAGAAGTTAATTAATGAGATAAATCCAGACGAAGATAATCTTCGATTTTATTTTCTTGGAAAAAACTGGCATAATCGAATAGAACACCATGGATTGAAACCTTATTTTGATTTAGACGGTCCTTTGATTCTGTAATTTATGCGAATCATAAGTTCACAGGATTTCCCTGGAGTATTCGCAAATCGTATAGATGATTGGTATCAAAAGATTTAAGAATTTGAAAATTTTAGAATAATCGAAATATATTTTCAAAATGATCAAGTTCACGGAAATACAGATTTGAACATTAATATTAGAATGTTTAGGAGTTGCCAGTCGCACCTTTCACGGGTGCGTGGATTGAAACA
>JAUWMV010000008.1 GCA_030613005.1 bacterium
AGGTCTTCGTATTCCCATGTAATTTTATACAAACCAAAAAATGAGACAATTGCACATTCACTGGTTACATCTTCCGCGGAGTCGCCATCGATTGTTACTTTGACAGTTATGCTGGAGCTATCAACACCGCTCGCAAAAGTATCTGGATCCCAACAATCGACTATTATCCGTCCAGAATCGGGGTATAAGCAAGTTATCCGCAATGGATATTCCAATCCAATAACTGGAGGACTGATATCCCTAATCTGAGGGCTTGCGATTCCAATGAAAAGTACGATAAAAACAAAACAAACAAACCAAATACTACATCTCAATCTTACACCTCCCTTTAAAATGTTTAAACGTCCTTTTTAACATCATTAACATAAAAGTATTTTATAATATTATATACATTGTTAAATAAATTCCAAGAACTTTTAACAATTTTAGCTAAAAAAAAAATTAATTCCTTTTGACGTAAATTGTATCTAAAAAATTACCAAAAATATTCATTCAATTCATAATGTCAAAATTCAATAAAAATAAATTCGCGTAATAGGTTTTGAAAAATACGATTTCTTTTCATGTTAGAAATTTTTCTCTATGAGCAGAGTCCATATTGTCTTGTTATATGCATATTTACCGTAGAATAGTTCGAGGATACCCACTTTAACGATCATATCTCCGTCGCACTGGAAATCGAAGGCTTTATCTTCTTTTTCTAGGAATGAACCTAAGTTATATACTACACTGAATTCTGCCAGCAAATCCATATTCTCGCGTCGATTATGCTCAATTTCAAATTGAACAATCACAGAGATATTTTACAAATAGACAGATAGGTCTTTTCCCTCTTACTCATTCCTATTTCACCAAAAACACCCTCCTAACAACCTTAACATTTTCGCCCGTCTTTGATATGATCGATTGCCCGTCTTTTATCACCGCAAAATACACGCCGCTTGTCAACATTTCCGCATAGATTTTTACACTACCATTGCCGGAAATTTCTCGCTTCATCACAACACGCCCCATAATGTCAATTACCTCTAATAATCCATCCCCAGGCAACGAATAGAATATCTCATACGAGCCACCCGATAAAGTAACCACCTCGAGCGCCAAATTTCCCTTAGATTTACTCCTCGGTTCTGCAATTTCGGTAATCTCGAAGAAATATCGCTTGCACACAGGAACAGGCGGTGCTGGTATCCAGTTCTCGATATGATATGTGCTGTCCACATTTGGATCGTAGTAAATCCACGTGTCATAGCAGCTCATCGTGTCTGGATGCAAATGTGTCGGTTCGCCAAATGCAATAACAGGCGCATTGGTAACATCTTGCAGGCAAATGTATACAAATCCCACATACGGCTCCGGCAGATGTACTGTCGCCGAATCGAGCGCAAGCCGTCGCCAACCGATATGTTTACCCGGCGGTATCTCCCACGAAATACCCGGATCCCCGTAATAGAACGAATCGCAACCGCCATCCCATGATACTGTAAACCACGCAGATGTGGAGTCCATTGCAAGGTAGAAACGCTCCGGATTACACCTAGCATCTGGCCAACGTATACCATGTCTGAAATCACCGAAGCATGTAATATCAGCGTAGAATTGTCGTGGATAAGAGAATACTGATATTTCAGGCCACTCGGTTTTATATTGTGTTCTTCCATAAGAACCACATCCTAGTGGGCCGTAAATTATGTTATACAGTTCATTTGGCAGAATCCAATCTGAACATTCATCTGAATCGTTACAGAACTTGCAAATGCTTATCGATGCTGGACCTACATATTTTGGATACTGTAATCCTGCTATCCTGATACTATTGCATCCAAACCATACCTCCCATCTAAAAGGTGAAACCTTCTCCATATGTATATTGCTGCTTGTATGTTTTTCAGCCCACCAACGTCTCGATCCCTCAGTCATTGTATCTTCTAAGAGAGGATCGTCATAAACACAAGAGTCAAATGAGTAAGTTAGATTACCACCGAAAGTACTGAAGGGATGTCGGATCAAATCACAATTATCCAAAACCACAACAACAGGACAAGGACAATCTAGAACCCCTCCTGTGTCACAAAATAACATACTATAAGGACGATGAAGCACAATCTCGAATGGTATATAGTGGATATCACCTCCCAATGAATCTATAATTGCAAATCTACAAATCTCAGAATCTGGGTGTATAGTCTGTGCTAAAAACGGCATACTAACATACCACGCAGAATCTACCACTTCACCACATACTAAGTTTGTTTCGGGTAAAACGATGGAGTACTTAAAGACGCTATCTAAAGGCAATGGATACATAAATTGTGTTACCGGCTTAGCGAAAAGCAGTGCTGGAAATATGAGCAAGATTATTGTTAAGTGTTTCATTTTATACCTCCCATCGATAGGGAATCATCTATATTCTCACGGTTTTTCCAGTTTTTCTGTAAGAACAATTCTCTGTATAACTCAAAATGTGAATTTGAATGTTTCCAGATAGAATTATTTATTTTTATAATCTTTTCACCGGGTTTCCAATTAATATTTGAATTAGCTACCGAGTTATCCGATTTCCAATAAATGTCATTGGGATTGTTATCGGTCGAGTTTACGTCAAACTCTTTTTTGTGAGAAGCCATACGAGTTTTGGTAAATCCGAAGTCGTTTTCCTCTGGCACAACAGGATGCAAACGTTCTGAAATACGGATGTTCCAAATTCTGGCAGGTGTAACTACTACAGAAAGAGTTTCACCAACTGCGATAAGATAGTCGCCTTTCATTTTATAGTCGTTGAAAATACAGTTGGTTAGAGGTAGTTGACTTATAGTATCTTCATCGATATCGATTACAAATATAGGAGAACCTTCCTTTGGTAAATCTTGCCAAGAACAGAAAACATAGGGATCATCATAGTATACTTCAAGAGGCATTTCCAAATCAGTAAGTTCATAGTAATGATCCCAATGCGATTGAAGACTATCGGGTCCAGGTGGAGGTTTATATTCATAAATCTTACCGCAATGTCTTGTTTCTATATCGTATTCGAAAAGTACATAATTTAATGCACCCAAGATTGGACGAAAACGATCTTTTGGAGATCCTATCGTTGCATATAGTTTTGTCCCTGCGAAATCGATAGCTCCGCCATAGGGAAAAGCAAAGTTATATCTGTAATACCCCATATTTCTATCAAAAAGTCCTGTTCGAACACTATCTGCCCTGGTCACTATTTGTTGTGGTACAAATGCCACAACACCAGCTGGGGGTGGACCAGGATCGGATATATCAAAGAAGCCGATATGATTCGTAGTCTGCTGAATTCCCGCTCCAAGAGGTACTCTATCTGTATAAGGAAAACTTCGCCATGATACCCAGGCTGTGTCTCCGTTTACTTCAACTTCACCAAAATCAGTACCATAGAAGGAATAATCGTTCCAAGGTTCATATTGCATTATGTTGGAACTTCTCCAAACTGGAGCTCCAGGTGTGCTAATATCAAACGCATCCAAGTATCCCCATGCACCTGGTCCTCCTCCTGGATCTTCTTCAATTGTAAACGTGAAGGCATAATCTCCTAGTACTTCAACCTCACCTGTTAAGACATCGTGACCTACTGGTGTTGATGTTCCCGAAACCGAAAGTATATGAGTTGCTCTAACATGTTCTATTTCCCAGAAAGTCTGACCTGTAGCCCCTGGATCGTTCGAGGTCAAGTATATATAATCAATTAGACCGCCTGTAACCACATCGATTCCAAAATATATATGATCTGGATCGAAATAATCTGCGTAATCAGGTGGAATTGGTGGGGCTGTAACAAAATACCTTGTATTTGCTGGATCGGAAACATCAAAAATTAACATGCCACAGGAATCGACCACATAGGCAATGTCTGCTCTTATCTCGATCTGGCTAGGTTCGGTTCTATTGACAGCTCTGTGTGCATAAAGAAGACTAGAATGAATCATTGTTGTAAAAAGATTCTCTCTTAATACTGCAAGTCGAATTGCTCGAATCATTCCATAGCTTTTCTCACCGTCGTCGTATCTTCCTACAGCATAAATGAACGATTCGCTGACCTTGCGAACTCTCGTTAACGCTTCGTTTGCCCAATTGTGACTGCATAGATAGGTTACTGTGTCTGCAAACATTCCGTCGAATGCGCTTATCGTGCTAAATAATCCGTTCTCAGAATCGTTGTATCCGACAATATAACCGAAATTTCCTGTGCATGCGATTCCGCGTGGTTTATAGTCTATACCGGCAGCTTCTTGAATTAATGAATTATAATTGTTGCTCGACCTGTCCCATCTTCCTATTCCGAACTTGTTATTAGAAATTTTCGCAGCTACAAACAAATCGCCGTCGAGATAAATATCCTGAATCCATTCGGATCGAAGTAGAATTTTGGGGTCGGATATGCTGCTTGACGATTCCAAATTAAGACGCGCAAAATGCCTGTTTTCGCAGGAAACATACATAACTCTTCCGCTGACAATAAAATCGATAGCACCTACTAAGTCCTTGTGAAATTTTCGCAGAACTGGTTCAAGTAAATTTGCGGGGTCGGTAATATCTATCGAATAGATGAAACCGTGGCGGTCGGTTACATATGCAGTTTTTCCTTCGATCTCTATAGCAGTGAAATCATGGTCTCCGTTCTTATCAATATATTCGCTTACTTGGTAAGGATTCTCTCGATCCGAAATATTCAACACCTTCAAAATACCTACATTGCTGGATTCGTTTTCGTACATTCCAACGATATAGGCAAGGTTACCTCGGATTTCGACATCGTTGTAAGTGATTTTTCGATTCTTTGTTGGTGGTTGATATTGGCATGCACATCGAGGATGAATCGGATCTTCAACATCGAAGACTACAAAATAGTCCTCACCCACAGCATAGATATACTTTCCTCCTGGGATATCCAGCGATGTCAAAACATCCGTCCGATCCGCAATAGATCGCTCGCCTTCGAACTCCATGTGGGACTTGCCGAAGGCATCTACATACTCTCTTGTTTTGGTATCCGCATTGTTAGGCAGAGAGAATGCAACCGTAACTAACATAAGCCCAACGAAAACAGACGCCAAAAACAACTTGTTACAACGCATAAAAAACCTCCTGTAAAAATGTGAAAATGATTTCCTGAATTTTCTGGGAACTTTATTATAAGACTTGTCCAAACTCATACAATCACCAACTTAACTCGGAAAGATCTACTCTTAATAATTATATGAATTATAGAAATGGTTGTCAAGCCTAAAAAACAAATCCTCAAATATGTTTAACAAGTTCTTTTTCTTGGGAGGAAGGATTTAGCATGAGAGGATAAAACGGGTCGCCCTTTATAGATGGAAGCAAGGAATCATGCTATTATATTATAATTCCCATTTCCTTGTGCTTTAGATATATTTTTTCCACTAGTTTATCCAATGCCTGATAGTCCTTTTCCTTAGGCAATCCCTTAACTAAAACCGGCTCAAGAATCTCAACCTTAAGGTTCTTCATTAAATCTACAAGTATATCAACAGTTTTTCCACCCCAACCGTATGAACCTATAATTGTAGCGAATTTTGTTTTTGGACGAAGTGCGTTGGTTAATATGGCTGCATAAGCCGCTGAGGGATGAGGTCCCGTTAGTATTGTTGGAGTTGCCAATACAATTGTCGCTGCATCGACTAAAGCCATAGCGAGCTCACCGATATCTGCTACAGTTAGATTAAAAGGCTTTACAGTTATACCTCGTTCTATTAGTGAATCGATAAGAAAATCAACCATATATCTTGTGCTATCGTGCATAGACACATATGGCAGAACTACTTCATTTTTTACATCGTCGGATGTCCAATCTTTATAGGCATTGATAATGAACTTGGGATTGCTATAAATCGGTCCATGGCTTGGTGCAATTATTTCCGGCTTCAGTTCCTCAACTTTCGCTATGTTCTTAGATACAGTCTTTCGAAAAGGCATCATTATCTCAGCATAATAACGCTTAGCATCATTGTAAACATTACGATCATCGGCAGAATAGAGATCGCTTGTGGCTTTATGCGAACCAAAAAAGTCACATGGGAATAATATTCTATCCTCGATAAGGAATGTTGCCATCGTTTCAGGCCAATGAACCCATGGAACCATAATAAACTGTAAAGTTCTATCGCCTAATGAAATTGTGTCATTATCTTCTACAATATGGAATTTACTTTCTTCAACATCTAAATGATCGATCAGTAGTTCCATGCATTTTTTATTTGAAATAACCTTACACTCAGGAAAGCTTTCAAGGATCAAATCAACCGAACCGGAATGATCCTGTTCCGCGTGGTTAACCACAAGATAGTTTAACTTTTCTACTTGAAGTCTTTCAAGATTATTGAGCAGCTCACTCGACAGCGTTGGGTCAACGGTATCGATTAGCACATTTTTCTCACTACCTAAAATTAAATAAGAATTGTAGCTTGTGCCATCTGGTAATGGGATAAGTTCATCGAACAATGTCCTGTCCCAGTCGATTGCACCAACAGAAAACACTCGATCTTTAATTTCTCTTAATGGCATAATATTTCTCCATTTTTCTAAGTTTTAATAAATGTTATATTCATTTATCAATATTAGACATTAAAAAACGTTTGAATTATATAATTGTTCAAAATTTATAGTCGAACCAGATGTATCATAATTTCATTAAAATTCTATCAATGAAATAGCGAAAATTCCTCTTTCCCAGCACCACATACCGGGCAAACCCAATCATCAGGAAGGTCCTCAAATAGAGTTCCCGCAGGAATACCCGATTCCTCGTCGCCCACTGCTGGATCGTAAATATATCCACACACATTACATTCATACTTTTTCAAATTCACTTCCTTTCTTGGTTGCTCTTTCAATGTTTGCTCAGCAATATAAGTGGGAGCATTCTTCGGGGATTTGCCTCCTTTAACCAAATGATAGTATGAATAAGTCATAACATCATCTTCATTAAGAATTTCCGCGTCAACAACCTCGCCGAAGAAAATTGTATGTGTATGGATGTCTATTTTGTCAATAACTTTTGCTTCAATAAATGCCAAAGCATGATTCAAAACAATGGGTACACCAGTTTGCCCAATTTTATAGTCAATTCCTTCAAATTTATCAATATTTCTCCCACTCTTGAATCCGAACTTACCTATTAGTTTCATATCGCAATCAATATCCATAACAGACACAGTAAAAACTCCACTTTGCAAAATATATTCATGTGTAAGGTTATCTCTATTAACAGCTATAGCAATAGTACGTGGCTCTGCTGTAACTTGGATTACAGCATTAGCAATCTGTCCGTTATAGCTATCATCCTTTTTTGAACAGATAATATACATGCCATACGTAATCTTGTGAAGTGTTCTTGGATTCATTTATTATCCTCCTTTATGTTATAACCTGCGTTTTTGATAGCCATAATAATTTGCTTAGTTGATACATCACCTTCAACCTCTACTAATTTCTTAGGAATATTTATATTAACAGATAGCACACCATCAATATTTTTAAGCGAGTTTTCAATTTTAGTTGCACAATGTTTGCAACTTATATCTGGAACTTGGAATATTTTACCCATACCTTTAATTCTCCTTAGTTTAAATATCGATATAAATGCTCTAATTAATAACGCGATCAAAATAATTCCTGCAAGTGTCTTTATCCACATAGGAAGATGAAATCCTTCACGCATACTGACCAATATCTCTGAAACTGATATATGCAGTACATAGTCGAATAGAATTCCGAATATAAGTGCCGTTGTTATAATCGAAATTAGATAAACTATCAACGATTTTACACCCAACTTTCCACCAACAAAAGACAGTGTGGCAGTGTTTGTAGCTGGACCAACAATAAGAAAGACTAAAGCCGCACCTGGTGCCATGCCCTTAAGCACTAACGATGCTGCAATAGGAATCGAGCCAGTGGCACATACATACATCGGTGTGCCTATTAGCAGCATTACTATGTAAGCTATGTATGGAATGCCAAGATAACTTCCAACAAATGCTTCAGGAATGAGAAATGTTATTAGACCGCCCAAAATAAGACCAATAAAAAGCCATTTACCGGTATCCTCAACGAGATCGAAAAAAGCATAAGTAAAAACTCTCCTAATTTTCTCCCAAAGAGTGTGTGTATGCGGTTGACTTATATCACAAATATTGCACGAAAATTTTTCATCTTCAAGTTTCGATCTTGATTTTGTGCTAATAATATTTGAAAAAACACCGACAAAAATTCCCGAAGTGAACGCTGCAATGGGTCTAACTATTGCAAAAATAGGTCCTAAAAGTGAGTAAGTTGCAAAAAATGAGTCCACACCTGAGGTTGGTGTTGAAACGAGAAAAGATAAAGTAGAACCATCTGAGGCGTTTTGTTTTTTAAGATGTGCTGCAAGAGGTATAACACCGCATGAACACACCGGTAAAGGAACTCCTAATAGTGCAGCTCTAACGACTGACCCAAAATTAGGTTTGGAAAGATATTTATAAATTTTCCTTTGTGGAATTAAAATATGCAACAATCCAGCCATTACGAATCCAAATAGAAGATATGGTGCCATTTCAATTATCAGTTTCCATACCTCTATTACGAACCCCTCTAAAAAAAGCACCACCGTAAACACCTCATTATTAATATTGTAAAATTTGTTGTAACAATCTTTTAGAATCTTAATTTAGAATTATTCTAATATTTGTCAAGGGTAAAAAAAAATTGTAATAATTTCAATGTTAGTTATGTGTAACTCCCTACTTTTGCACATCAAAACTTGAAATTCTATGGCATACAATTTAATACACAGAACCAGTTAGCTATGAAGAGATAATTGATCTTTTTGAAAAGTATAGTAGGATAGTATAATTTAAAGATATTAATATATAGATGGTTTTTCGAGACTATCGAAAGTTTTCAAATCTAGAATTTATGAAAATATGCGATATATACTCTCGATAACCTTGACATAAACGTTAATACGATTAACTTATAATATTATCACTGAATTTTATTAAGGGAGGAAAAATGCTTGAACCAAAGGATAATAACTGCGACGATTGCAACGAAAGCGAAGATAGAATTGTCTGTCTTCTGAGAAATTTAACAAATGCATTTGGACCATCATCATTTGAGGTTGATGTGCGAAAAGTTTTTACGGAAGAAGTTAAGGATTTCTCAGACAAAATCTGGACATGCGGTTTGGGAAGTATTATTGCTCAAAAAAGGGGAACATCCGATTCGCCAAGAATTATGATAGCTGGACATATGGATGAAATCGGTTTCATGGTTAAAGGCGTTACTAAAAAAGGTTTCCTAAGGGTCAATCCTATTGGTGGATGGTGGGGTCATGTTCTTCCGGGGAAAAGAGTGCTCATAAGAACTCGAGAAGGTAAGGAAATTGTTGGAATTGTGGGAGCTAAGGCACCTCACAAGTTAAAACCAGATGAGCGTAAAAAAGTCATCGAGTTGGAAGATTTATTTGTAGACGTAGGTTCCTATGGTGAATACAATGCCGCGGAAGAAATGGGAATTAGACCTGGAGATCCTATCATACCCTTAACTGACTTTCATGTCCTTGGGGATGGCAAAATGTTATCTGCCAAAGCCTGGGACGATAGAATTGGCGTTGCAGCAGCAATCGAGGTGCTAAAGGAACTCAAAGACATCGATCATCCCAATACTGTTTTCAGTGTTGGAACCGTACAGGAAGAAGTGGGTCTTCGCGGAGCCACAACCAGTGCTTTTGAAGTTAATCCCGATATCGGATTTGCGATAGATGTAACAATAGCTGCCGATACTCCAGGCTGGGAATCAGAGTTGGACGAGGATGTGGGCGCTGGACCCTCTATTTCTATTATGGATGGTAGCTTGTTACCTAATCATAAGCTTAGAGACTATGCAATAGAAACAGCTGAAGAAAATGATATTCCGTATCAAATCGGTTCGCTGACACGTGGTGGAACCGACGGTGGAGCTATAGCTCGTGCTAGGTCTGGTGTTCCGACATTAACACTATCTATCGCGACTCGATACATTCACAGTCATAATGGCATTCTTCATCTGGATGATTTCAAAAATCTTACTATACTTCTCACAGAAATAATTAAGAAATTGGATAAAAAGACAGTAGACAAAATTAGAAATGATTAGAAATAAAAAAAATTTGTAATTTCTGTTTGCGTGACTTATCTAATATAGTATATTTATTAAATGCGGGAATTATCTGAAATTAAATCCATTAAATTAGGAGGTTTTGTATGAAATGGATGCTTACTTTTCTGCTGATCTTAATCTGCAGTGCAGCATGGGGTCAGGTTGATACCGTATTTTCGGAGGATTTTGAAGGAACTGGCTTCTTGAGATGGGAACCATTTGAGATTGATCCGGGTCAAGTTTACTGGCAAAGAAAAACCGGAACTGTAATCTATTCCGGTACTTCTGTGTCCGAATATGATGGAGCTTATTGGTGGTGTGGACTAGACTCCTTAAATGGTTATGCTAACGGTTGGCTTCAGCTTTTAATTACACCTAATGTTGTTTTACCTTCAATACCGACAGGTCCAATTATTTTCGAATTTATGGCTAATGTAAAGATCGAGATTCCTGCATCAGGTGGCACTTTAGGAACCGATGCTTGGGATTCTTATAACGTAAGGATTTCTACAGATGGAGGACTAACTTTTAGTGTTATAGAACCTACAGGTGATTATCCATATCGCTCATGTTATGGATTCAAATTCAACGAAGAGCCTTTGGATAGCATTCCTGGTTGGGCTAATTCGACAACCGGGTGGGAAAAAAGAGAGATAGATCTTTCCGCTTATGCCGGTGATATAGTTACTATTGCTATCGTTTTTGGCTCCGATCCAGCGGCTTCGGCAGAAGATCCGACTACAGATCCCTTTAATGGTCTTTTTGTCGATAACATCATAATTCATGATGATGTAGATACAGTTTTCGAGGATTATGCAAACGATATTCTAACAATGGAGAGAAGAGACGGAAAAGACCATACAATTACTAATACATTCCGATTAACAACACTATCATCTTACTCACCAACACATTCAATCCATGCTCCTCAGGACTCAAATTGTTTCTTCTCAATTATGACACCAGAAATAGCAATACCTGATAGTTTCATCAGTCGAGTTAACGTTGCAGTTAAATGCGATATGCCAGATTTCGATGGTTTCCCAGATAATAGGCTTGAAGATTATTTTATGATACAAGTATGGCGTAAGAGCACCGGAAGATGGAGCCGACTAATGTACGACTACAAAAGAGATGGCAACAGACTCGGCACCGGGGATTGGACTGTGTTGGATGATCCCGATTCTCTATTCGATATTGCAGGTAGCGTTGATAATCACTTGGAGCTATACGATTCAGTTGGTGATTATATTATGAATGATACGATTAGGTTGTTATTTATGGCAGTCTATGATGACAACAACGATGGTGGCATGGGTGAGGGACTATTCTTTGACGATGTAACTGTTACAGGGTTTAGAGGAAAACTCCATGATATTCAAGTAGATACAATGTTTACCAGCAAAATAAATAAGGGTCAGCAAATTCGTTTCACAGTCCGAATGAAAGGGCTTGGTGGCACTCCTGCTCCAGCTCAGGGAGTTGCCAGGATATACCGTTTGGGTGGAACGATCCCGATATCCGGTGCAAATATCACTGTTCCAGGGAATATCAGCTATCATCAATATAAACTTGGTAGCTTTTTATGGCGACCAACCTCGAATGGTGATTATTACGTAAAAGCCTGGACAACGTTTGCTTTTGATGAGGACAGATCTAACGACACATCGTATTATTATTTTACAATTCGAGATGATTGGTATATCGAGTTAGGTTTTGATGATGGCAGTTCCGATACCGTACGATGGATTAGAATTGATACATTAACTCTTGATACTACTTTTTTATACACCGAAGGATACGCTCCCGGTTTAAACACAACAACTTCTTTTGGGATCGGTCAGATATTTGCCACACCCTGTATTACACCACCTTGTAACGGTTCTTACGTTCGGGATATCAAATTAAAAGTTTATGGAGAAGGACAATTTTTACTCGGTTTTTATGAAGGTTGGAATGGAAAGTTTCCACCCGACGATCCGGAATTCTCATGGACTGTTACAATTCCATCATCTATCGATCCACAAGGTGAATGGGTGGAAGTAATACTTCCCGACTCAGAATGGATACCGTGGGATACGTTTGGTATAGCTGCAAGCAAATTAGATATAGATACTCTAATTCGCTGGGGAGTTTGCGCAGATACCAATTCTTATAATGGAAAGGTGTATGTCGGATTTGAAGAAGCTGGTGGTTTCCCCAGATGGACAAGACTCGACTCTGTTGTGCTGGTTTATACTGGTTATCCCTTGATTTCATATCCTGGTTTAGGTAACTTGCTATTAAGAGTAAATATTTTCGATCTCAACAACATTACTGAAATACCATTACCAGAAAAAATAGCACTCGAGCAAAATTACCCGAATCCGTTTAATCCGATTACTGCAATAAATTTCTCGTTGCCCGAAGTTACAGACGTTCAATTACTTGTTTATGACATTTCTGGAAGGATAGTTAATCATTTGCTTAATCAAAGTATGAATCAAGGACCTCACATTGTTATATGGAATGGAAAAACCGATATGGGTGACGAAGTGCCATCCGGTTTATATTTCTATAAACTCATAACACCAGAACAGGTAATGATTAAGAAGATGACTATGGTTCGATAAGCGAAGATAAGTCGGTGAAACACAAGGAATTATTTCTAATATAGACCAGATTTATTCTCCGATTGAATGTTAGGGCGGAATTTAGTTCCGCCCTTTTTTATTTGGTGAATATATCCTTCTATTTGCACTAAAGCTTTTATTGAGTTTACTTTGAATAGCTTTGAGTTGAAATGGTCAGAAGATTAGTTTTCTTATCTGACTTAAGCCTTTCTAAAAAACCCTGGAGTTCTTTTACATGTTCCTCTTCAGGATGCCTGTCCACCCATTCTTTACAGTATCTATCTACCATCGTCATATCGTTTATATGGTAATAATATGCAATTAAATACTTAAGTATATCTATATTTCCCGGATTAATTGCATATCCTCTATGCAATATTTGAAGAGATTTTTGAGTATATTTATTCTCCATAGCAAAATGAGCGAAGAATAATATTGCCTTGCAATTGTTTGGTTGATGCTCAAGAAGACTTTGGAACATTTTATCTGCGAGAATCGTATCTTTGAATTCATACGCAAAATATGCTGTGAATGCATCAATTCTCCAGCTATACGGTAGTAATTCGCGAGCCTTATCTAAAGTTTCCCATATACCAGCGGTGTCACCTTCTTCTTTCTGGGCGAAAGCCAGAACTAAAAACGTTGAAACGTAGTTAGCGAAAACACACAGGTTTAAAAAGTTATTCCCTTCTGCAAGAATGCTATCGTTCAATGAAGTATAAAACATTTTATTAAATAAAAGGTCTTTTGTTACGGGGAAATTCACAGCGCCGTAAGGGAATGTTTCATTTTTAATTTCATAAACTATTCCTCGTAACCACCAGTTTTCTCCATAATTCTTTTTATTATGACAAGCAGTAGTAAAAGCAAAACAAACTGGAGGTTTCAAATCAGGCTCACCCTCAATCGTCGCATTCTCAATAATATTTTTCACAACTTGATCTTGAATCCTCAATAAAACTGTATCACTAATATAATATGGACATAAACTATCAATTTCCGTTTGAGTCATTGTAATAGGAGCACCAATCTTCTTGGAATATTTTATAAAGATAGGTATATTTAGCAGGTTTAGATTGAGAACTTTAACATCGGTTCTGAAACCCTCTATAAGCTGCAAAAAGAGCAAACCATACGTATCCATATCGCCACTTGTGTAAAGGACTGCATCTTTAGGACAACATATTAGAAAATTTCTTGAGATTTCAAGAACATCATCAGTGTATCCACCGCAATCTTTTGCATTCTGAAAAGCCCATTTCGCTTTGTCGATATCGCCGTAAACCATAAAATGAAGAGCCGCAGTTCCCCACTCTGAAGAGAGTTTGTCTCTTGGTGGTAGCACATTATAACTTCCCGTATATCGCGGTTGTATTTCAAGTGCCCGTTTTATATGCTCGATACCCTCCTCGAGAGCTTCCAAATTCATTGAACTATCTATAAGATGACCAACATGTGCCTTGAATATCGTTTCCCCCAGCCAATACTGAGCCTCAGCATTCTTTGGATCAAGTTTCACAGCTAATCTCAGTGAGTCTTCAGCCTCTGAAAATTCGAGGCTGTCCTTTTGGTCGTGAAAATGAGAAAATTTCCCTCTAACTAATGTCTGGGCATATTCAACAATACGAGCTGAACGCTCCTTATCTACTTTTACAGTTGAACATGAAATAAGAAACAAAGATATAAGAAAGAAAAATACACACTGTGCAAAGGTTTTGATTTTCACTTTTCACCCCTTATCTATAAATTGTTTTCAAATATTATATTTTACCATATTAAACTGATGTTCTTAACCTAATAATTTATATGTCTCAACAAACAAAAAAATATAAAATAAAAACCTTCATTACCAAACAAAAACCAAATTGAATGAGTCGATCCTTGAATTTACTATTTTCGTGAAATGTAATAAAAAATCAATTGTAGTTTATTACTTAAATTATAAATTTCAACAGTATTCCATAAAAATGTTATATTCAATATATCTATTTACTGATTGTAGTCAGCTCTTAATTCACAAGAACAAAAAAACACAACTAGAGGTGAAAATTAAGATGAATTTTGTATGGAATCCGATATGGTTAGTTAATACAGTTCTCTGTATAGTAATTTTGATTCTGGGTATTTGGGGTACTCGGAAGCATGGAGATCACGTACCTATATACATTGGCATAGCCTTTAGTTTTTTTGGCCTATCTCATATTTTAAATATCTTAAGGCTTGGGAAACCGCTTGTGACACCTCTAATAATTATTAGAGTTCTTGCATATCTTATTGTTATATTTTCGCTATTGAAAGTGGTGGCTCGTAAAGCGTGATTGTAAGGAAAATCATTTGCTAAAATATCTATATTTAAATTTTATATCATCCTACTATTCCAATAAGCAAGTACATATCTTTCATTTGAGGAATAGAATATCAAGTTTACCAGATTCTAAGAGTTAGATGAATTAATAAAATGCGTATCAGGATAATTAAATCCAAATAGTAATTGTCTATGAACAAATGAAGACTAATTTATTAGCCTATGATTGAGAATAAAGATAATAATCTAATTTCAAGACTTGTTTCGGTATTTGGGTATAAGCGCTTTGCACCCCAGTTCTGGTTGCTAGTAGATCCAGATAAAATTAAAGAGTCAATTTTATATTTACTATCCGAGACTGCGCAGAGTCTGGGCGTCGATGCAATACTTGTAGGCTCGAGCATATTACTCAGATCACCTGTAGAAGATGTTGTTCGGATATTTAAAGCTAACAGCGAAATACCTATTATACTTTTCCCCGGTGGGAAAAACCAACTATGTTCATTAGCCGATGCTATGCTTTTCTTAACTTTTCTCTCATCACGAAATCCACGTTGGCTTATTGAAGAACAGGTTCTTGCAGCATCCGATGTCAAATCGTTGCGTATTCCGACCATAGCAACGGGATATTTATTATTCGAATCGGGTATTACAACTTCTGTTGGATTCTTTTCAACTACACCACCACTTCCGCGTGACAAACCAGAACTTGCTATCGCACACGGACTTGCTGCACAATTTATGGGTATGAGAGCGTTGTATTTAGATGCTGGGAGCGGTGCTAAGAAAGCTGTGCCATTAGAAATAATCAAATCTGTCCGAGAGAATGTCGATTTGACGTTAATTGTTGGCGGAGGTATTCGATCACCTGAGTTGAGTGCAAATTACGCTAAATATGCCGATGTCGTTGTAGTTGGTAACTATTTTGAAGAAGAAGGAAAATTGGATAAGCTTAGTGAATTCGCAGAGCGGGTGCATTCAGTTCGATAGCTAAATTTCATTTAAATCTCTATAAATATTCTAAGATTACTATTATTGCTGCAAAAAGTAATGCTTCCTTGAAAGCAATAACATCCTATTTAAATCCGAATATAAATGGCAGCAAGAAAGCCACAAAACCTGCCCAGATAAAATAGACGGGATAGAATTTTGTTATACAATCCTTAACAGAGTTAATGCTCGCTTTGGATTTTAGATATTTCCAATATTGAATAGCAATAGTTATAGGTTCTCTCTTATAAGCTTTTTATAATCGTTCATTTTTGCCTTCGTTTTTCTCGCTCAATATATTTCTTTATTTGACTTTCTTCCCATTCATGCCCCAGAAAACCATGAAACACAAAAATCGAGAGGGCATGAGCCACTAAACCAATTCCCCATCCAAGCAATGGCCAAACAAACCACCAGTATTCCGGACAGCTAAGATAGTTAATAACAAAAAGACCTATGTTTACAACAATATAAACGAACAGATGAATGTAAAATCCCTTGATTTCCTCCATCCTGTTTCTGGCTCGTTTATATACTTCCTCTTCTGTCATGATGCCCTTTCATAGTTGATATTATTATTTATAATTAATAAAACGATGCTTAGTCAATGGTACCATTCTGATTGAAGTTGCTTTGATTCTTTTCCATATATTTATCGATCTGACGTTGCTCCCATTTACGACCGAACAAACCTCCAAAAACAAAGACTTTGAATGCTTTTACTACAATAAAAACACCCCATATTAAAGCTACCCAATAAAACCAGTATCGATCTGGGGAAGTTAAGTAGTTTATGAGAAAGAGAACTACATTGACGGTCAAATAAGTAACCAAACTTGAGAAAAAAATCTTAATCTCCCTAATTCTTGCCCTTGCTCTTCTATAGGCTTTTTCCTCATCTTCCATTTTATCCTTCCTTTTTATTTATAACAAACAATAGAGTTATATATCAATCATAGATAAATAAACAATACAAAGATCTTTCCGAATCATTTAGCAATAGGAAAAATGAATAATCTTAAATTCAAAATTTATTCATCGTTTGCAATTTAGTCTATTTTCGCAGGTTTCCCGACAACCGACATATACACAGTACTCTCCTGAATTCCATCAACACCAACGATCTCATTTACTTCATCGTCGTAGAATGCCGCAATTTGACACGATCCGAGACCTATCGAAACCACCGAAAGAGAAATATGTGCACCTATATGTCCTGCATCGAGATAGATATACCTGTATGCACGCTGAAGATATTTCCCCTTAGATCTCTGGAAAATAGCAGTCCAAATGAATGTTACAGCTGCAGTCATACACATTTTCTGACCAAGTGCAGCTTCAGCAATTCTTTCGCCGAAATCTCCGACAGAAAGTTCCTCTAACAAGTGATTCTTAATACTATAATGATACAGTCCGGAATTCAATTTGGCGACATTATTAACAACAATATATGTTTCAATAGGATACAATCCACCAGCGGATGGAACGGTTCTAAACTGGAAGTTACGCTCGAACCGTTCGGTTCCGGAACATGCCCACAGCAAGTATGAAAGATCAGTTAGACTAATTGGCTCATTGGAAAATCGTCGAATGCTCTTTCGTGATCTGATTACTTCATCGAGTGTAAAAGTTTTTCTCGGTTCTTTTGACGGAAGATCGATCTTTTGGGCTGTTGGGTAATGTTTGTAAATATCCGGTTTGGTTGACCAATCTAGTTTATTGGTAGGAATTCTATCTCGGATATATTTAGTTTCCTGTTGATATTGGTCGCCGATTGGATTGTTCATTCTACTACCTTCCAATTTCATAATTTATATATTTCACTTAATTCCATATTAAACAAATAGTCAACTTTTTTGCTTTGATATTGTATATGTTGCTCACATCTGAAAGCTGTTTGTTTTCACGGTATTAGACAAATCAAAATATATGGATTTTTACTCGATTGTAAATATTTTTACTCGATTCATTTATTGAAACCCCTACTGAAATCAAAAAAATGATATACACGCATATCCTGCGGAATATTTAACCCATGTGTTCCTTTGCCAGTTTCAGGATCGATATGCGCCCCATGATCAGGCATGAATGCAATCATCCGATTATATTTCTGCCAATAGTTGTCTATCGCCTGTTTTAATAGCTCGAAACTTTCAATGTAATGCTTCGATGCATTAATACATTGTGGGCTTGAAGGTGTAGTTTCATGAAGCATGTCATCGTATTCCTGATTATAAACGACAATGAAATCATAGATATCGGACTTAATTAATTCAATTGCACGAACGATCACCTGAGGATCATAATATTCGGAATAATAGACCATTTCTCGACCCTTGAATATCAAATCGATCGATGAATTTTTAACCGCCACAATTGCGACTTTTTTCCCTGCGTGAATTAGCACATCGAAAACAGTTTCGCATTCAAGAACTGGACGTTTATAAGCTGTAATCCCGTGCACATCAGGTTGTGCACCGGTAAACATTGATGCAAAGCAAATTGGAGTTTTTGGTGGAAAAACAGAGCAAACTTCCACTTTATAGGGCGCTATTTTTTCAATTTTTTTGGCTAATTCTTCATGGTCGTCCAGAAAAGTCGCTCCGATAGCGTCTGGTGCATAGATTAAAGCTTTTTCTAAGTGTGAGCTTGAGAGTCTTTCCTTGCCGATACTGATAATTTTGTTTAAGGTTTGTTTAGTTGAAATTGAGGGTAGTTCGATTCCCATAAGGGCGTATAATGTGGGAGTTATTGTAGTTAGCATGGGAAAAGATTCTGCTTTGTAATTCTTCATTTTGATTATCATTTATGTCAAAGGCTCAAGAAATTCTATATATAGAATGAAGATAATTAATATATTATCATATATAATCCTTTGCTAATTCCTCTGCAAATCTTTTCGCATCTTCTAAATCCTGTCTGTCAGGATGATTCTTTGAAATTCCACCGATAAGTTTCAATAGACAATAAGAGTCGTAACCTCGACAATTGAATTCTCCGACAACTTTGAATCCTTTGTCCCGTAGAAGTTGCATTAGGGCTTTGTGACATTTTCTTCCTGCTTTTCTAGAAACACCATGGGTAGAGAATAAGAAAGCCTTTTTCTTCATATTGTCAGGAAGAACTTCAACTAATTCCAGTATTCTTTTGTGATGCTTGCTGAAATATATTCCTGATCCGAAGCCTATTAGGTCGTAATCTTGAATATCGGAATGTCCAACTTCGGATGGTTTTTTAAGTGTTGCATTAAGTGTTTCTGCAATAATTTTGGCTATTTTCTCTGTATTGCCGTGGTGGATAGATTTATAAATGATAAGGGTTTTCATTATGCTCCTTGAAAGAAATTATCTAATAATACTTCAATGCAAAATATATTCACCGAAAAGCGGTAATATTTCGTCCTCGATTAAGACTCTTATATTCGGTATAGGATGCTTTCTTCATTATCTCTCTTTGCTGAGAAAATTGGTGTTAGGTTTAGGTTTTGTTTTATCAAGAAGTCATTTTCAATATTACTCAAAACCCAGATGTAGTAATTTCCCTTGGATTTGTCCCGCGAGAAATCCTGAAAGTCATAAATCTTGATATCCTGTCTGTTCATTACATATAAAAATCTACGAATATCTTCCGCGCTCATTGTCTTTTTAATGCTTGCTTTTTGGTTATCGGGTAATTTTATAATGTACTTTTCTTTAGTTCCCATATCTTCATATTTGATAGAAACAATTCTGATTTCTTCTTCTGTAATATTGTTTGTAATAAATGTAAATACATCCTTAAAGTTCTGTCTTGTATTGGTAGTAATTTGCATGATTTTATACTTGTTGTATGCGATCTTTGAAAATGCTGCCAAAGCAAAACATAAGAAAATTATACATAAAACAACAACGATCTTCTTAATAGCAATTGATGCTCTCGAATATAATTGGCTAATATCTGAAAGGAAAAGGCTTACTGCATATGCAAGGAAAATTGTAAGGCCAAGCGATGCCTCCAATAAGTATGCTTGAACATTATATCCTATGCCAATAAGACCGATTATACAAATTGTAAACCATATCGCTCCCATCGCTTCTCGTTGCCTAAGAATTACAAACGGAATAAATGAAAGGAATAATGCAATCAGAGCAATTACAGGAAACTGTATTAATACCAATGAAAGGACGATACTTATTGTAGCAGATAATAAGATTCTCAGTCCGTTTTTAAGGCGTTTTGGGATGATGAATTGTTTAAGGAGAATATAGAATGCAAAGAATAAGATCAGGATACCTAAACCAGAAAATGAATGTCCTGAATAAAAATTGAGTTTTTCTGTGGCAATTTTTAAAACGTTTGAGATGCTTAGAAAATCTGTAGATACAGCTCTTTCTTTAATTGATGGATTAAAAAAAGTACATATTACACCGACGACTAAAAGTGTACCTGTAATAATCATGCTTTTTATCCTATTATTGATTACTTTCCACCGTGCAATGATATAATATAGCGAGGCTACGGGAATAATTATTACAGCAGGTTCTTTTGATAAAGATGCAATGATATAGGATATAACACCCCAGATGAAATACTTGCTTTTTTTATTAATTGCTGTGATCAGTAAGTAAAGCGAAAGATTAATAAAGAAAATTTCCAAAATGTATGTTAGACATGAGAACCAGAAAATTACGTAAGTCAATTTTAAAAACAGCATGAAGTAAAGAATTATCGTTAAAATAGCTATTTTTCTTGTGAATGCTTTTTCAACAAATTTAAATAGAAAAACAAAGGAAAGCCCAAAGAGTAATGTTGTAAATAACTGATATAAAAAGGAATTAAGTCCAAATATTCTATACATCACCCACCAGATTAAGTTTTGCATAGGTCTGAATGCTCCAAATAAAGAGGCTTTGGAATTTTGAAATGAATCCAATGGGTTGCTGTGCAAACGAGACCAATAAAGGAAAGTTGCATCATCCAATCGAAAGAAGACCGGGAACTGAAGAGTTATAAAGATAGAAATGAATACTACCAATAATATGAAGTACTTTAAGAAGTTTCGTTCTAATGCATTTATAATCCGATTGTCCTTACTTGAGAACACGTATTGTATCCTTTGCTTTGCAGTTAGATTACCAGCTTTTGAAAAAATTCCTATTTAGGATGAATACTCCAAGCAATCCACGACATTATTCATGTCAATGCATTTTTTTAAAGAGTTATTGGATTTTTAAAGTAATTTCTTTCAGGTAAAAAAATTTTCTGTAATTGTTTATCGATTTTTTCACTAATCTAAATATTATTTGAAATTTAATTCAGCCATTCATGCTCTTTTCGAATCAAAATTACATCTATTGGAAAATCTGGCAATCGGAAGATTAAATCGTTGTGATATTCAATCCAGCTTATTATGATAAACCACTGAACGTATAGAAGGATAGGCACTCAACAATAGATTGCAAGGCAAGGGGTTGAAATCCCTTGTTCAAAGGATAGAAAAAGTTATGAAGGGAATAATAATAAAATCTCTAACAATAGTCTTGTTATTCGTCAGCGTTGATTCTGTTGCCTGTAGAGAGTTACCGGATGACGAAAGTTTCAAAAAAAGTGCTATCGAATTCACATCTGACACGAATGTAGTACTTTATAAGTTCAACAACGGTCGTTTGGCAGTTTCTGGGGTCGGCGATTCTGCTAGATATTATCTTCAAACGGGTGACTATTCAGCAGAAATGGGTTATCAAGGTGCAACATATCTTGAGATTTTGATTAGTTCTGATGGTGAAATTCTGCAATTGAGTATTATAAAATCAGAAGAAACACCTGTTTTTGTGAAACTTTTGCAAAAAAAAGGCTTTTTAAAGAATTTTTGCAGTCTAAAGATCGATTCTACAATTGAGGTGGATGCAATTTCTGGTGCCACCATGACATCAAATTCTATAAAAAAGAATATCATTACTACGCTTGAGACTTTTCAGCCTGTTCTTAGAAGTTTAATGTGGGAGAAACGCAAATTAATTTGCAGTGATTCAGAGCTAAAATTCGAAACTGTAGAATAATCTGGTTCAAATATCACCCTAAGCTACATTGATTTACTCGATAACTCCTATTATATAGCATTATAAAATTTTTTAATCTCTATTAGTCACAATGGGATAATAATAAAAAAACTTGCTAAAATAAGTTAAGGAACTATTTTTGCTGATGACTTAAACCAGATTGTTAAGTGTTCAGCGTTCTAAATTATAATGTTTAGCTATTACTTCGACTGAATAGTATAGGCTTGCTTTATGAAAACTGAATATAAAGTAATAATACTTACATTTCTTTTATTAACCTTCTTTTGGATTGCTGATGCAACATTAACATATATTATGTTCCTTTCAAGAGCTTCGTTTAACGAAGACTTGATTAATCAAGTCTTTTTTAATCAACTGTCTTACAGGCTAATGTCAAGCTTGTTTATCCTTCTTTTTGGTGCAGCATCAACAGTAATTGTTATAAAAAACAAAAGAGAAACTGAAATTATAAAAAGGGATAATGATAAATATAACAATCTTTTTAACTACTCCAATGACGCAACATTTATGATTGAAATTGACCCTGATGGCAATCCCGAAAGAATCCTTGAGGTTAATGATATTGCATGTGTTAAGCTTGGATACACTCGAAGTGAAATGCTAAATATATCTCCGTCCGATATTCTCAAAGTCGATGTTGAAAGCGACTATGAGAAGGAATTGAATGAACCTATAGAAGAAGATAAAGAACCTGTTGAAACAGTGATGATTAATAGCAAAGGCATTGAAATCCCAGTAGAAATAAAAGCCACTTTATTCCAGCAGGATGATCATACTGTAGCTTTAACAATAGCACGGGACTTAACAGAACGTAAACAGATAGAAAAAGCTCTTTATAAATCGGAGGACAAATTTAAAAAACTAGTCCATCAATTTCCCGAGGGCATTGTTATATGCAATTCCAAGGGAGAAATTGTTGAGTGGAACAAAGGTGCTGAGGAGATTTTTGAGATAAATAAAGAAAATGCAATAGGAAAGAAAATATGGGATATTCAATATATGTTGACTCCTGAGGAACAGAAGACTTTAGAAGAATACGAAAACATAAAATTCTTTCAAAAAAAAGTTCTTGAAACAGGTTCTTCAATTAAAGTTGGTGAATTTGTTGAAAGAAAAATTGAAACTCCACTGGGTAAAATTAAAGAAATTCAAATCTTGCATTATCTTATAAAAGCTGAAGAAGGCTTCATGATCTGCAGTATTTCACAGGATATATCTGAGGTGGAAGTTATACCGAGTAAGGTCACTAAAACTCTCAAAACAAAGGGAAATATCTCTGACTTTATTCGAGTTTTAATGATGAAAAAAACAATTCATCCATCTCTAACTGAAGGATTGAAATTGCTACTTGATATTTCTGGGGCTAATAAAATCCTCATTTTTGAAAACTATGAGGACCCAATTTACGGTTTATACATACAACTATTAGAGCAAACCTGTTTGGAATACAAAGGAATCATAAAAATAGAAGAAATAAAAATTCCTTATAAATCCAAACTTAATAGATGGAAAGAAAAAATGTCTCATGGGGAATGTATTAACGGACTGGTAAACTCTTTTCCTGAAGCAGAAAGAGAATTTATTAATTCTCTAGGAATACAATCGATACTAATAATACCTATGTGGATTGAGGAAGAATGGGTTGGATTTGTTATATTTGGCAATACCGAATCAACTAAAATATGGAACATTGAAGATATAGATATGCTTTTTGCTGCTGTAGAAATTATTGGTGGCTATATAAAGAGAAGAGAATTTGAACTTGATCTCAGAAAATCCGAGGAAAAATACAAATTCCTTTTTGAGGAAAGCAGAACTGCAAACTTTATCATTGGCCCAGATGAAATCGTTATTGATGCAAACCGATTTTCAACAGAAATTACTGGTTATTCTAAAGAGGAAATAATCGGAATGGAAATTTTTAATTTTATTATTACTGAGCATAAAGATTTGCTTAGACAACAGATTATGAGAGGTTTTAACGGAGAAAAAACGCTCGGGACAGAAGTTGATATTTTAGATAAGGATGGTAATTCCCATACGTTGTTTTTTTCACCTGGGCAGGTTTTAATAAAGGATAGAGATACTGTTTTAGGAATACTTCTTTCTGGAGTCGATATAACAGAGCTTAAAAAAACCAAAATTGCCTTAAACATTGAAAAAGAACAGTTGAATGTAACACTTTGGAGTCTTGCCGAAGGTGTTATAACAACTGACATGGAATCCAGGATTATTCTAATGAATAGAGTTGCCGAGAAGCTTACAGGATGGAATGAGAATGAAGTTAAAGGTCGTTTTCTAAATGAAATTTTCAGAATATGTGATCCAAAGACTAGAAACCCCATAGAAAACTTAGTTTCTCATGTTATACGGAACAGTAATGCAATTCATAGGTTACTAGACAGTCTGCTAATTTCAAGGGATGGTGTAGAACGATTAATAAACTATAGCACAGCACCTATCAAAAAACCTGATGATAAAATAACAGGTGTTGTAATTGTTTTTCGGGACATTACAAAGGAGAAGATAATTGAACAGGAGTTCATTAAAGCCTCACATTTCGAGTCTCTGAGTCTCCTTTCAAGTGGCATTGCTCATGATTTTAACAATATACTCATGGCAGTTATGGGAAATATTTCCATGGCAAAAATGTTAGTGAATAGTTCTAGTAGAATATATACAATATTGAACGAAGCTGAAGCTGGTTCTCTTAGAGCAAAGGAATTAACCGAGCAATTAACGGCATTTGCTAAAGGAAAAACTACAACCAAGAAAAAGGTTCCCTTAAAATCAATTATTCTTAATTCTGCAGAATTAATTCTAAGAGGTTCAAACATTAGGTGCAACTACTCCCTACCAAGTAATCTTAGAACTGTTGAAGTGGATCCGGGACAATTTGGACAAGTGCTTCAAAATCTTATTATTAACGGACAACAAGCAATGCCTTATGGCGGTGTTATCGATATTTCCGCTGAGAATGTGTATGTGTCTATCGAGGATAATTTGCCATTGCAATCTGGAGATTATGTCAAGATTATAGTAAAGGATAACGGTACCGGAATAGCTCCAAACGACATTTCGAAAATTTTCGATCCTTTTTATACAACAAAAAAGACTGGAAGTGGTCTTGGTTTAGCTATAACATATAACATCGTTAAAAAACATAATGGGCACATTAATGTGCAATCTGAGCTTGGTAAAGGAGCTGCTTTTAGTATTTTCATCCCAGCATTAGGAATAGAAGCAGAACCAGAACAAAGAGAGGAGAAAAAATTGTCTTTAGGCTCAGGTCGAATCCTCGTTATGGATGATGACCCCACTGTTAGAGATGTTCTTGGTTTGATGCTAAAGCATCTTGGATATATATGTGAGTTCTCCAGTGATGGGTCGGAATTGCTTGAGATGTACCAAAAAGCAATGGATGCAGGAAGACCTTTTGATGTTGTCATAATGGATTTAACAGTTCCTGGTGGTATGGGTGGTGTCGAGACAATACCCAAACTCTTGAAAATAGACCCAGATGCTAAGGCTATTGTATCCAGCGGCTATTCCAGTAATAAGGCAATTGTAAACTATAAAGAATACGGTTTTAAAAACATTGCAATTAAACCGTACCGAATTCAAGAACTTGGCGAAATTTTGAAAAGAACTATCCTTATGTAAAATTCTTCATTATGACATTCAAAGTGTATTATTTTCTATTATAGCCGCACTGTTCCCAACCACGAGGATATTGCCATCATATGTTCAATCGGAATCAACTAACAGCGTTTCTGCGCTGGGTCCAAAGATTAGTCAGAACAAGTGAAAATATCAGCCAAATTAATAGGTATCCTTTCAATGAATAGAAGGGAAACATTTAGTATACTCACTAATAGACTCCTAAAACTACTGCAAATCCTGACAAAGAAAATTTAATAACATTAGAATTGCGAAATTTTAACACAGCATCAGTCGATTAAAGCAAGAAGATATAGCTTCTTTTGTATAATAGACGATTCTTACCGAAATAAGATTTCGAATAATACTGAATTCGAGGAAATAGAAGTCACTATTACTATATTAAACTGGTATCAATTAGAAAAATGTTCATCAAAATGATGTGGTTAATTTACGAGGGAAGCTTCTTAAATATGGACTTAATAATCCTTTGTAGCTTCAACAACCATAGCGAATATCTGGTCCTTGAAGAAGTTCTTATGCTGAGCTGCTCCGGATGGGCATGATGCTGCACAAGCTCCACATCCTTCACAAAGAGCTGCATTAACCTCGGCAACCTTCTTTCGCTCATCAACTTTTATTGCTTCATATGGACATGTTTCTTCGCAATATCCACAACCAACACAGATCTCAGTATCAACACTCGCAATTGTTGGTGTGCGTTTCAATTCCGGTTGACTGAATAATTCAAGAACCTTAGCTGCAGCACCTGATGCTTGAGCCACCGAATCGGTAATATCCTTTGGATATTGCACCATTCCAGCCATGAATATCCCAGCAATCATCGACTCGAGAGGTCGCAATTTTAAATGCTGCTCTTTTATCCATCCGTATTCATCTGTTGCTAATCTTAGATCTTTGAGTATTTTAACTGATCCTGCAGAGGGTATTATAGCCGGTGCAAGAACGACAAGGTCTACATCGAGCTTAATCGATTCCCCACTGAGAGTATCAGCGCTCCAAACCTGAACTTTATCTCCATTTTGAACAATTCTTGCAGGTTTACCACGGATGAAAGTTACCCAATCTTCCTTTGTTCTTTGGTAAAATTCTTCATATCCTTTGCCACCAGTTCTGATATCAATATAAAAGCTGTAAGCAGAACCATTCGGCATGGCTTGCTTATACAGCATTGCCTCTTTGACAAGATATGTACAGCATATTTTAGAACAATATGCAACTCCATGTTCAGGATCTCGAGATCGGACGCAATGAATAAATGCAACACTTTCAGGAATTTTCCCATCGGATGGTCGTTTTACAACACCAGCTGTCGGTCCTGAAGCTGCAAGTAGACGTTCAAATTGAAGAGCATCAATGACATCGGGAATCTTACCACCACCATATTCAGGGATTTCCATCAATGGATAAAGATCGAATCCCGTAGCAATAACTAAAGCTCCTACATCGAATTCCTCAATTTTATCCTTTTGTTTGAAATCTATAGCTTCGGGAACACAAACATCCTCACAAATTCCACAAGAATCGTTTAGGAAATGCATGCAAACATCTTTATCTATGAAAGGAATATTGGGCACAGCTTGGGGAAAATGCACTGAGACTGCAGGTCTTGAAATCAATCCACGTTCAAAAATTGACGGATGAGGTTTGATTTCTCTATCTGTCCAATCGGATACATTTATTGCATTTGTTGGACATACAAACTCACAAGCACCACATGTCGAGCATGTCTCTGAATACTCATCCAAAGGAGTAGCGATATACCTTTCAGAACCTCGTTTTGCAAAACCAATAGCAGAAATATTCATGATCTCATCACAAACTCTAACACACAGTCCACACATTATGCATTTATTGTTCCATTTTTTAGGATTATGTTTGTATGGCGTTTCGAAAACCTGATACTTCTCTGCTAATTTACATATTTCCTCAGATTCTGGTGCGGAGGCTAACATTAGCTTTAAAATGAATTTTCTTGCTCGCAAAACCATTTCAGAGTTGGTTCGAATCTCACCTTCCCAAGCCGGATAAGTGCAAGCTGTTTGCAAAGTTGATTCACCTTTCCAAATTTTCTCAACTACACAAATCCTACACGATCCAAAAGGATGGAGTGATTTATGATGACAAAGTGTAGGAATTTCTATTCCTAAGTCTCGAGCAACATCCAAAACAGTTTTGTTCGGATCGGCGTCAACCTTTAAACCATCTATAATGAGCTTACCCATTAAGGGTTCCTCCAATATAATTATTTTCTTTCTACTGCATTAACTGGACATACTTCGTAACAAATACCACATTTAATACAAATCATTGGGTCGATTTCATGGGGGTTTTTCTTTTCACCAGAAATCGCATTCACCGGGCAACGTTTTGCACAAAGGGTGCAACCTATGCATTTCTCACTATCTATAATGTATTCTATTAAGGCTTTACAAACACCAGCTGGACATTTCTTATCTCTAATATGCGTTTCATATTCATCTTTGAAATATTTCAAAGTCGAAAGAACTGGATTAGGTGCAGACTTTCCAAGTTGACATAGTGAAGTATTTGCGATACCCCACGCAAGCTCTTGAAGCATATCAAGATGTTCCTCTCGACCTTTACCATCTGTGATCTGACAAAGAATATCATGCATTTGCACTAAACCTTCTCGACATGGAGTGCACTTTCCGCATGATTCATCCATAAGGTATTTAATAAAAAATTTTGCAGTATCCACCATGCAATTATCTTCGTCGAAAACGATCATCTCGCTCGAGCCCATGATTGTTCCCGCTTCTTTCAAACTATCGAAATCCAAATGAAGATCAAGCAAACTCTCTGGTACCAAACCCCCTGAAGGTCCACCAATTTGAACAGCTTTAAATTTCTTCCCGTTAATCATTCCTCCACCAATATCGAAAATAACTTCCCTAAGAGTTATTCCCATTGGAACTTCTATCAAACCAGTACTATTAACCTTACCGACAAGTGAGAATATTTTTGTACCTTTGCTCTTCTCTGAGCCAACTGACGCGTAGCAATCCGCACCACGATTAATTATAAACGGGATATTAGCCCATGTTTCTATATTATTTAAAAGTGTTGGTCTATTCCATAATCCTTTTTCGGTAGCATGGATATGTTTAGGTCTTGGAATGGCAGCTTTACCTTCAATAGACGCAATAAGTGCTGAAGATTCACCAGCAATGAATTCACCGCAACCGCGGCTTATCACTATCTCAAAATCAAAGCCAGATTCAAGGATGTTTTGACCGAGTATTCCAAATTCCTTTGCGGACTCGATTGCCAAATTGAAATTTTCAATTGCGAGTGGGTATCCATGACGAACATAAATATATCCTTTATATGCTCCAATTGCATAAGCTCCAATAATCATTCCCTCGATTACTGAATGCGGATTACCTTCGGAGATGCTTCGAGCAATAAATGCTCCAGCAGCGTTGCAAATCACATATTTGGTATCGTTCTTCTCATTACGGCAAAATTTCCATTTCCAGCCTGTGAGGAATCCTCCACCTCCTCTGCCCCTTAATCCAGCTTTTAATATCTCCTCGATAATAGCCTCTGGTTCCATAGTTAGTGCTTTTGCCAAAGCTGAATACCCACCAATGCCGATATAGTCATCTATTTTCTTAGGGTTAATATGTTCATTTGACTCAAATAGTAAACGCATCTGTTTCTTGTAAAATGATATATCAGGTTTATAAACTATCTTCTTTTTAGTTTTTGGGTCATTGTATATTAGTTTGTCGATAATTCTATCATCAATAATTGTCTCTGTGATAATTTCTGGAACATCTTCTGGTTTAATTTTCTGATAAAATATCTCTTCTGGCTGTATTATCATCAAAGGTCCTCGCTCGCAAAAACCATGACAACCAGTCGTTAAAACATTGACTACATCAACATCAAGATTGTGTTTCTTAATCTCATCTCTAATAAGTTGTGTAATTTTGTCTGCACCCAATGCCCTACAACTCGAGCCGTTACATATAGCGATTGTTTTACCTTTATACTTTTCCTTTTTGGTTTGAATTTCTTTTGCAAATGCATTCAATTGCTGGGAGTTCTTAATCATTGATCACTCCCCCCTTCATAACGATCAAAAAGTGGATTAACATCTGAAGGATCAGCATGAAAATATTCATCATCGATAGTCACAACAGGAGCTAATGCACAACAACCAAGACAGTTAACTTCCATAAGACTATATTTATAATCCTGTGTTGTCTCCCCACTTTTAATTCCTAAAAGTTTTTCAATTTCTTCAAGAACTTTTAAGGCTCCCTTAGTACAACAGGCAGTTCCCACACATACTCCAACTATATGTTCTCCTCTAGGTTCCAAGCTGAAGACATTATGAAAAGTGGCTACTTCATAGACTTTTGATAATGGAACTCGAAGTTTCTCGCTGACATACTTTATTGCATCTTGTGGTAGATAATTGAACTTCATGTTAACATCCAACAAAACTTGAACGAGCGCTGAGGATTGCCCGACATAAGGCGTAACGCAAGGTTCGATCTTCTCGATGAATTCTTTGTCCATAAATTCACTATATTTAGGAGCATATCTTATCATAGGTTGATTATAAATCGGGCATTCTTGGGTGCAATCGTTACAACCAGTGCATTTTTCCTCATTAATATATCGAGCTTTTCTGCGAACTTTCGCCTTAAAATTGCCAATATAACCTTCTAATTCATCAAGCTCTGAATAACTTAACAACTCAATATTAGGATGATTTGCAACATCTGTCATTTTTGGAGTCATAATACATTGTGGACAATCTAAAGTTGGAAATGTCTCGGATAACTGAATCATCTTCCCGCCAATAGTAGAATCCTGCTCAACGAGATATACTTTATGACCACCATCAGCAATATCCAACGCAGTCTGTATTCCTGCAACACCACCACCAATAACCATTGCACGATTTGTTATCGGAACTGAAGTTTCTTCCAATGCCATATTACGCTTAACTTTTGCAACGCTTTCACAAATAATAATGAAAGCTTTTTTTGTTGCCAAATCGGGTTGATGCCAGTGGGGCCAAGAAGCCTGCTCTCTGATGTTGGCAACCTCAAGTTTATATGGATTAAGACCACTATTAGCAGCGACATTTCTAAATGTTCGTTCATGAAGAGTAGGGGAACAATGTGAAGTAACAACCGCATCAAGTTGATGCTCTTTAATCATATCGCCAACAAGTTCCTGCCCTGGCGTTGAGCATAAGTAGGGATTATCTATTACAAATGTTACGTCGGGTATCTGAGCTACTTTTTTCTTCAAAGCATCTATGTCAACCGCACCGGAGATATTGTGACCACAATGGCAAATGAAAACTCCTATTCTCGACATCCATGCGCTCCTTATTGAAGAATTGTCTATCAAATTTATAGACAAAGGTTTTAACGTCAAGAGGAAACGAAAAATTTACAGGATTATATTGGATAAAAAAATTGAAATGTAATCAACGTATGTTTTATATACATTCAATGAAAATCAAAAGTCTAAACGAATTATGAGAATCACCACTTCATTCCTCTAAATAATCGACTTATCATCTGAATTTCATTCTCATCCTCGATTCTACCTAACTCAAAACTATAGGCTATGACCGAATACCAGAAATACTCGCCACTTTCGGGAAGATATCGCCAATTGCTGTCATCAGGACTATATCTAAAATAATAGTTATACAAATTAGTATCTGTTTGTGCAATAAAATTACTAATAAATATTGGAGACGAATATATCCCTAAACTATCGCTTAGCTTAACCCTATAAGCATTTGCACCGTAAACATTACCCCATGCAAATGAAATCCTATCATGCCTTGTATGCGACATACTATGGTAAAGACCGAACCAACTTGCCAGAGTATCACTACTTAGAAAATCAGTTAATATTATAGAACTATCGTGGGAGTAATTTAGAATAAACGTATAAATCCCTGGATCAGGCAGTGTGTTGCTCATTTCTATATCTGCAGTAATATATCGCAAATGCCCCGATCCTTTCCAATAGCTTATCAGTAATAATGTATCATTATTAGGAGTAACGAGTCGTGCTTCGATAATTCCATTCCCGCCTGCATTAGCCATAAGACCGAACAAATCACCGAATCGCTCGATGAAAACGTCAGCATAAACATCCGCAGGAATGCTATTATTAGTCGGATTAGAAGAATTATCAGTACATCCGATCCAAATGTATGCTGAAATGAAAATTGAAGCAAAAAGAACAAAGTATCTTTTTTTCGATCTCATAATAAACCTTTAAAATTTGATCCAAAGCTGGCGGTGGGATTCGAACCCACTACCTGCGCATTACGAGTGCGCTGCTCTACCAACTGAGCTACGCCAGCAGTAAAACCGAGTTGCCTAAGTTAGAAAGTTACGTTATCTGTTTATCCTTAAAACACCACTTTTGCTAGCCCAGACAAAATATCCTATCCCAGAAAACAACTTTTCAGGTTCAACAAACATTTTAGCCTTGGCATTGTATGAAAAGATAATCATAGAGCCAGTTATAAGATCGTCTGGGTATATCTCAATAGATCGGATAGGAAATCCATCATGTCCCGCAGGAACACCTATCATATTCCAGCCAGGATTCACAGCAATATCAAAAGAACGTGCTGGAATATCCCCATGTACAACAAACATCGTATCCACCGTGGAAAGTATCCAATATCCAATGCCGGGTTCGACAGTTTGCACTTCTTCGTATAAGAATTTTCGTGATTCTACATCAAAATTACCTGCATAAGCAATTCTGCCAACAGCCATCGGGAAAACATCAACAACCGAATCCTTATCAACAAAAACAGGCAAACTAATAAGATTCCAACCTCGCCTTATATGATAGTATGCTTCGTTATCCCTATATTCAACGATATATCGAATCATATAGATTGAATCTCTGACTTCCAACCAATCTGCACCATTGTAATCGAAAGATTTAGCACCGAAACTTGTATCTATCCCAATTGCGAAATATCTGTCATCAACTATACATGCAGCAAAAATCGGTTCATCAACAATAAAGGTCTTCCAACTTGACACATTAACATCTCTCCAACCTGGTATAGCAGAGAGAGCAGCTATCCAATCAACTAACACCGAATCTGGAGTCGTATCCGCAGCAGACGTTAATATTTGAGGTCTAAAGTTGCCAGCATTCGTAACCATTATTAGCAGCGAACGAAGTTTTCCAATTCTTTCAAACGGCAAATATGTAGCCCAACCTCTGCCAGAAGTCCAGCTTGCTGTGGCATCGATCAAACCGTCATCTACTTTCACTGTATCGTAAGTCGCAGTTATGTCGTCGTTTCTGGGAACCGCATAAGCCATTTTCGAAAACTGTGAATAAGTAGTAGGACCGTATTTTGCTCGGACAGCATAGTAATACCCCTTATCGTTTACTGCACTGGTATCATTGTAAAATGTATCAGTATCGCTTGTAGAAGCCAAAAATACTAGTAAATCCGGATCTGGACTACTCGAACGGAACAATTCATAACCTGTAAGACCTGGAGGCGGCATAAAAAACCTACTCTCGTGCACTGGTTCATTCACGCTTTTAACAACTTTCGCAATTGGTAATTCTCTCAGCGTACCATCCCTGTATGCAACGATAGCATGAATCCAATAGTCACCATCGAAAGGTTCTAATGAAACCGGTGCATGATAATGATAGCTTCGTCCCGATGGAATTGTATCTGCAATAACTATTCCAGGTGTAGGTGTCGTCCATGGTGTATCAATCATTCCCATTCCAATATGAAATGTGTCTCCAGCATTGAAAATAAGACCATGATCAGCCAAATAGACGGTGTCCCAACAGAAATGAAGTTCTGTGGTTTCAGGATATGCAAGCAAAGGAGTAAAAATATCAGGACCACCAATTGTATTATCTTTAAAAACTTGAATTTGTACTCGGACACCGGGAAACATATAAGCGCCGTAATATCTCATAGCTATTAAGGAACATCGAGCATCTGCAACATATCTTACTGAAATGATATCAAAAACGCTAGAATTATCGGTTTTACCCGATGTTCCATCGTCGGCTCTCCATAGAACTAATTCAATTGGTTCTATTGGGGGTTTCCAATAAAGTTCCACTCGAGAATCCAAATTGCTAATTGCGATCAATTCTCTTGCAGGTTCTTGTGCTATTAGCCCTGAAAATAAAAGCAAAAGAAACATAAATATAATTGTCCTTCTCATCACACACCTCCTATAATACTTTTTACAAGGTCGTCCATCGAATAAAATCCAGGTGGTTTCCCCTTAATCCAAAGGACTGCATTAAAAGCACCCTTTGCAAAAAGTTTTCTATTTTTCGCTCTATGAATAAAAATAATCTCTTCGTCATCATCAGCAAAAAGAATTTGATGTTCACCTGTAATCTCTCCTGCTCTAAGCGAATGAATTCCTACTTGGCCCATTGGACGCTCTCCAGTATGACCTTTTCGACCAAATATTATTGAATCGTTTCTAAGATTTCTCGCTTCGAGTATTTTATTTGCAAAATATAATGCTGTTCCGCTTGGCGAATCTACTTTGTGTCTATGATGAATTTCTATAATCTCAGAATCTGCATCCGCAAAAGTTTTTGCAGTGATCTTACAGAATTCGCTGAGAATTCCAACTCCAAGTGACATGTTTTCAGCGTAAAAAATCGGAATAGTAGATGAATATTTTTTCAACCTAAGCTTTAAATCTGAAGAAAGCCCTGTTGTTCCTGAAATTAGCGGTATCATTCGAGAAACACACCAGTCCGCAATCTTTATTAAGCCTTCAGGAGAGGAGAAATCGATAGCACAATCGATATCTGTCGGCAAATCTTCAATATCAGAATAAACAGGAATATCTATAATCGATGTCCTAGTTTTATCAAAGCCAGCAACTATACACATAGCATTATCTTCTGCTGACTCAACAAGTGAATGTCCCATTTTCCCAAGAATGCCGGAAATTACTATTCGCAATATTTCCTCCCTAATTTATAATTCCAGAATCTTTAAGAACTTTCCTTAATAAAACAACTGTTTCTTTTGAGGCTTCAGTTAACGGCGGTCTGAGATTACCGTTCAAAAGACCCATAATTTTCATTGCTGCTTTTAAAGGTATAGGATTGCCTTCGACAAAAAGAGCTTTGACAATAGGATATAATTTATAGTGAATCTTTTGGGACATAATCAAATTTCCGTTCTCAAAACTCCTTATCATTTCTGCAAAATCCATTGGTACAATATTAGCTGTAGTGGAGATTACACCTTTAGCTCCTAAGAGAAGCATTGGAAGAGTCAAAGAATCATCTCCAGAAAGAACAGTAAAATCCGGAGCTTCTAATAGAATCGCAGAAATCTGATCCAGATTGCCAGATGCTTCTTTTATTGCGATTATTCTTTCATTTTTTGATAGTTCCACAACAGTTTTAGGATGCAAATTCGTACCTGTTCGAGAAGGCACATTATACAGAACAATTGGAAGTCCGACTTCAGCAATTGTTTCGAAGTAAGCTATATGTCCTCTTTGTGAAGGTTTGTTGCCGAAGGATGTAATAACCAATGCTGCATTTGCTCCCAGTCTTTTCGCTCTATCGGTTCTATCGATGGCTTTCTTCGTCTCAGAAGCTCCAGTTCCCATTAACACAGGGATCCTTCCAGCTACAACTTCCACTGCCACGGAAAGAAGAATGTCTCTTTCATCTTCGCTGCATGTAAAGCTTTCACCTGTACATCCACAGACTAAAATTCCATCAGTTCCCTGCTCTAAATGCCAATTGATAAGTTTTCGGTATGTGACAATATCGATATTATTTTGATCATCGAAAGGCGTAACCAAAGCTACAATCGACCCTCTATACATTATTCCTCCTGAAAGAAAATTATAATTAAAGAATTTTAGTCATGATTTAAAGTTTCGCAAGAGGAAAACTATCGAAGCTTGCAGGCTAAAATTTTGCATAAGTTGTATTACTTCATATGTTCTAATTATTTACGTGAAATAGATTTGATAATATCCTTAGCTACATTTATTAATTCTTCCCGTTTAGGAATTAAATCAGGTCTCTTTTTAGTTATATAGTCGTGCAATCTGGAAATTGAATCTCCCTTTTCAATTCCAACTTTCGAATCAGCGTGTCTTTCTAAAGTCTCCGTAATTGTGTTATAATCAATCTTGCAATACAACGCTCCCATGTCTGTAATTCTTTTTCTTATGACTTTAATATTAGGTTTTAGATCCCGTTGTGTTCTTGTTATTTTTATTCTTACCATTTCGTTGAGAAGTTTGTAGCTCTCAATTTTTTTCATAATAATCAAAGTAGGATTTTCTTGATTTCTAATATCGATATCGATAGTTCTAAATCTCAGAGTATCAACAGGTTGAAATCGCCATTCAATATTCCATCTAGATTTTTTCCAACTAAATTCTGCATATATAAAACCTTTCTCATCCATCGCCTCGCTGAAATTCATTCTCTGAATACTCCCCGGATATATCACTATCGGTCTTGCCAAAATTTTCTGGTACTTATGAATGTGTCCCAGTGCAACATAATCAAATGGAAGTTTCAAGAAAACATCCGAATAAGTATGCGGCTCATCGGGCAAAAGGTTCAAATCACTCCCAGAAAGTCTAGCATTTCTAACAAAAATATGAGTAACAAGTATAGAGGGATTAAGTGGATTTATTTCTTCGCTAAGTTCAGCAACAATATCTTCGAACTGTCTATTATGTAAGGTATTGTATGGTATTGTAGCAATTTGCATCTCGGTATTCTTCAGTTCCAAATTGTAGACAGTTGCATCATCAGCAACGATTATATCCTCAATACCAAGAATTTCATATATTTTCAGGGGATGTTCTCCCCATCCTGGGACCTCATGATTCCCAATTAAAAAGACTACCTTTGCACCAGTATCGATAATCTTTTTAAGAATCTTTGAAAGCGAATTTAAAACCAATGGTGCAGGATTTCCTCTGTTTAGGATATCCCCGGAAAGAATGACTAAGTCGACATCATTCTCTTCGACGAAATTTGCCAGTTCGTTTGTAGCATCGAGAACAGACTTAAATTTCAAAGGCAATTCATTTGCAACTCTTGGTCCAGACATAACCCCAAGATGCCAATCTGCGGAATGGACAATTCGTATTTTCTCATCCATGCTAAATTGAAACACTTAACATAAGTTTAAATTAAAAAGGGAACCTTACATACTGGTTCCCTTCAATATGCATCAAAAAGGTTGATCAATATCACGGTTTATAATTATTATCCCAACTTCCTTTAAGAATCTTCAGACCAGAATTATTAGCAATATAAACAGTGGATTCAGGTCCTTCACCTCTCTGAGCGATTGCTCTGGGTGAAAGAAGGTCTTCAGATGCAACGGAAATAGGCACAAATTTATCAGTATATTTGATAAGATTGTTAAGAACATAATCGCTAACAAATATGAAACCATCAGGTGTGACGTAAACTGAAGATGGCTGCGTTTGATTTTCTAATTCAATTTCATCAACATATTCGCCTGCGATAGTAAACCTAACAATCTTGCCCTTTCCTATATCAGCTACGAGCAAGTAATCCCCATTAACCGCCACAGAAATCGGATGAATTAATTGCATTCCGCCAAATTCCTTTTTGAAAGATGGTCCTTCAAAAAGCAGAATTCTATGATTACCTGCATCTGCAATATAATACTGACCCTCAAAAACTGTAACACCAGCAGGCATCCACAATGGAGCACTACCATATTTTTCTCCGCTATATGCAATGACATTTATGTCGCCAATTTTCTTAACCGATTTTATCTCAACACCCTCTTCGGTAATAATCTCCTCTGGAGTTTCCTCAGATTCGATCAGCATTGCTGCGCCTGTTCCTTTAGGTTTAAACGTAATAACCTGATGCCTTTTGGGATCTGTAATAACGACCTTGCTGCCATCTAAAGCCAAACCGCCTATTGCAGATATTTTCAATTCTCTAAGTTTATATTCTTCTTTTCTTTTACCCTGATTATCAAGTCTTTGAAGTCTATTATTAGCAGCATTTGCCACGTAAGTTTCCAATCCATTCGAGGTAACCGCCAGAGATTTTCTCGTGCCAGATATATTTCCGGTGGAAGTATATCGCACAGCTTTCTTAAGGTAGATTGTGATTCTTTCAGATCTGCTTATCTTTATTTGACTATCCCAGAGATAGAAACCTTTCTTTTTCACAATCAGATCGTGAGTACCTCTATTAGTCGTGATTTTGTATAGAGATTTTTTACCAGATACAGGTTTTGCAAGTTCAGGTTTATCATCGAGAACTATTTCTTCTTCGCCACCAGGTGGCTCGATTGCAATTTCTATTGTCACATGAGTTTCCGGTGGTCTATCGGGAACGAGTTCATCAATATCGGGATTCTTTTTAAATTTTGAATCCTTTTGCCATATATAAAGACATTCTCTTTTCTTTCGACCTCTCTCTGCTTCCTCATCCACAAGATTTTCATATGTCATAGGTGCATCTCTATAGGATGCTAAAGCTCCAGCTGCTGAAGCGTCACCACGACAACTAAGCTTTGATAGTTCAAGATTAGCCTTTTGATACCAGTAATTTGTTCTATCTCTTACAGTTTTCAAAATCGAACCCAACGATTTAGCAGCGCTGCTGCAGTTGTTTCTCTCAATTTGAATAAGTGCATAAGTATAAGCAGCTCTGATGTGACCCTTTGCTTTGAGCGAAGACAGGGTTGGCGATGCTTTGTCATATTGGTTTATGTTAAAATAACCAATGCCTATAACATAATTAGCCTCGTTTTTGTATGGAGAAGTACAACCAGTAAGCACAGATTTGGCTTGTTCAATAGTACCGGGCGCTTGATCTTTTTCCTGAACGGTTGCAAGCTTTACTAATGAAACACCTTTCAAGAATCTTGATCTATTTTTTACTTCACTCGAAACAGATGCATTAAGAACTCTATTAAATGCATGGATTGCAAAGTTTAACGAAATCCTTCTCTTATCACCCGCAGTTTCAATACCTTTTTGTAGAAAATATTTACCAGCTTCAATGTATTTTTCTGCATCCTTAGGCAAACTAATGCCTGCCAAAGCCATAGCAGCATCGAAAACGCTTACATCTCTCTCTTTGCCAAGGCTTGTTTCAATATTTATTAGGAATCTTCTTATAGAAACAAGATTACGTACATCTGATGTAAGATAATTATAGTATTGACCTTTAGGATTCTCGAGAGCTTTAAATATCTCATCTGCGCTGGCAAGTAAATTTACATTATCCGTTTTAACACCCATCCAAAACTTACATTCAGCCTGTCGGAACTTCGCATCAGCACGGAGTTCCAACATTCGAGTGCTTCTATCGCTTCCAGTTTTTGCGAGAAAATTGCTGAGTTTCGTATTGGCTGCTGGATATTCACTGTTAACAAAATGAACCCACCCAAACCAATATATTGCATCATTATCCGTAGATATGATTCTCCCAAGATTATTCGTAGCAGATCTAGCAGGTCCATTATAGATCAGGAAATTTAGCAATGAAGCATCACCGATTCGTCTTAACACATCTTTCCCTATATTAGCATTATTCCTTAGATCGGCCATTTGCTCGATGGATTTATCTAATTGATCCTTTTGACCTATCGACCCTAAAGTAAGCATATCAACCAGTTTACTAAGCACTGTAAGGTCCCGAATATCCTTTTGAGTTCCCGCAGCTGTGATTAACTTATTGTTTAAATCTAATGAATTTTGAAGTTTCCCCTCAGTAGCGGCGATTTTGCTTTGGCTCGATAGTTTAAACTTTTTCCAATTATCATCAGAAACTCGAAGATAAACCCTTGCATTTGTATAGATACATACAGCATCCATGTATGTCGAAGCGAGAGCCAATCTCTCATTAGACGATTTCTTAACCACATCAAATGCTTCTTTTGCATCCCCAAACAGCTTTATAGCATTACTATAGGTGGCTTCTTTAAAAGTACTGATAAATCCTAACGAAAATCTGCTAAAACCCAGTAAAAAATATCCGTTATCGATAAGCTCCTGAACATCATCTGCATTTGCTTTGACGTTATCATCCTCAAGAAAAGAAATAAAGTCACCTATTGCATTTTCAAGAAACCTTGCTCTTGTTCTTTCTGAAGTAGTTAATTGTGCCATTCTGAAAGAACATAATGCTCTTATATAAAGAGAACGAATATATTCTTCACCCAAGATATTCAAGTTTTTGAAAGCCATCGCAGCTTCTCTAAATGTTTCTGCCGACTTCTCAAGCATGTCAGAGTCCTTCCCAATTCGACCAACATAATACTGTGATGTACCGAGAAAATATTTTGAATAAGCTTCATCGGATGGAGAAAGAACGCCAGACAAAAGTTCTTCAAATGCTGTAACTGCATTCTCAAATTCCGCTTTTGACTCATCAAACTTTTCTACATTATAAGCCTTGACACCCTTATCGAGAATCTGAGTGGCTGTACCCAAGTCCATTTCTTGTGCAAAAACTACACTTATAACCATTAAAGGTATCATTAAAAATAACAACCTGCGCATGATTATTCCCCCTTATTTTAAATTCTACTATTCTAATGTCTATTAATTAAAACGATCTATTCCAATCTTGTATTATTTTCAAATTATCCAGGAGGGGTTAAATATTAACCCCTCCTTTAAAGAATTAATACATATCAGCCCCTACAACTGTAAATCCTGTTTGTCTAACTATATCCCTAACGCTTCCAAGTTTGGGATCTGGTTTCCCCGGTTCAGCTTCGATAAGCCTAATTTGTGATAGATCAACCTCAATTCGCTTTTTTGCAACATCTACCTTAATTCTTATAGGACCATAACCGTATCGAGTATAAATCCAGCTTTGTAGAACCCTAATAATGTAATCATTGAAACGTGGTGAACCGGTTCTTTGAAGTATAGATGGCGATATTACAGCCGACTCTACTATGTATTCGACAATCAAGGGTTTATCTGGAATACCATAGTTTTCCTTAACAATATCAAATTCCACATAATCAGTAGCATTAGCAATCCTAAATATCGGATCTGGTGGTGGAGTATATCTCAAAGTAATTTTACCTAATCCACCCCTAAAAATAATTTTAGGTCCTTCTGGCAAGTTAATATACGACTCACCACCTTTACCTGCACAGCCCAACATAACGATGGACAAAAGAATGATTATTAATCCTATTGTAATAAATTTCCTGTTCATTCTGATCTCCCCCTTCTACGAGTACTTTTGATTTCAACTTGAAGATCAGAAAGGGTTCCTCTTACCCATGCGATTTTAGCAATTCCAATCGAGTGCATATACCCAGTAATTTTAACTACTTCGCTATAAGGAAGATTACCGGGAGAACGAATAACAACCGCAGGATCATTGTCCCTAATCTCATCAAGGAATCCTTTAAGTCCCTTTTCGTTATATAGCACTCTATATCTGAGGACAGCATTTCTAAATGCTCTATATGCTGCTACATTCTTGACTAATGCCCGTTTATCAGAGAACCATTTATAGAATTCAGCAGATTCGTCGTTTCCCTGCAATACAAAATAGTCTAAACCTCCCATTGGATTTTTATACACCTGTATCAAAACCGACGCTTCAGAATCTCCACTTTTAGGAGTAGGAAGGTTCATCAATCCTTCCACCTGAGGAGCGGACTTGATCGCAGGCATAACGGACAATGTAACCAAGAAAAAAATCATTAATTGGAAAATAATATCCACCATTGAAGTAAGTTCTGCTTCTGGGAGAAATTCTACTCTTCTTCTCATTATTGCACCTCCCTATAATAGCCCACGAGCTTTCTTAACTTTTGAAAATCTAAAACCAACAACCTCAATAGAATCTCTATCACAAAATTCCATTATATCAAGAATATATCCGAATGGTGTATCTTCATGTGCTCTAAGTTCAAGCCTTGGTGGAGGATTCCCCAGAAATATGTCATCTTCAATTTTCTTTTGAATCTTTCTTTTTGCGACTTCAAGTGTAAAAGGACCCCGAGAATGAGTTGAATCAGCTTTAGCATCCTTAACTGTAGAAATATCCGAATCTAGTATATAAGCCCCTAGTTTACCATTAAAAGGTTTCTCATTAATTTTGTTTATGTGAAGGAGATATCCTTCGGATAATCCATCCTGAACAGAAGCCAACTTTTCAACTGGAGGTAATTTTGGAAGATCCTTTCTTTCTTCACCTCTAACAGCCGCAGTAGCCTGTTGAATTAAAGTTCCAAGTGCCATTGTAACCATAAAGAATATCAGAAGCTGGAAAATAATGTCGATCAAAGAAGTCCATTGAGCTTTAGGTAGTTCTTCAGTTCTGGCCTTCATTAAAGTTCACCTCCTTATGCCTGGTTAAGAATCTCGGTCATAAATTCTTCCCATTTACCGAAGATCCAATCCACTTTCCCACGATAAAAATAGTGTAATAACATCATCGGAATTCCAAACATCAAACCTACAATAGTTGTAATAAGAGCTACATAAATACCACCTGCCAATTGTGGTATTATCATTGTAAGTTGAGCACTGGGATTTATTCTAATAGTTTCCTCAATTTTCCCGAATGCAGCTCTAATACCAACCACTGTACCAAAGAGCCCCATCATAGGTTCAATAGAACCAATAGCCCATAATCCGGTAACTTCCCAACCCTTAAGTTCGTCAAGTTCTTTTAGAACTGTGTTTTCAGCAGCTCGGTCCATCTCCTGGGAGGAATAGAAGCTATTCCTATTAGATCTATGATTTTCAAGAGCTGCAAGCATAACTCTTATTGTAGCATAATCTAAAGGTTTTTTGGGAAGCTTTATCCCGGGAACACCGTTCCGACAAATTTCTATTGCCTTTTCAACATTTGGAAGACCTATATCCAACCACAGCTTCTTTGCCATTTCTTCTTCGAGATGTGCATCGGCTTTAATATATTCTTCCTTACTCGAAAAATCTTCTGGACTGAGCGACATGGTTTCCATAGCCTTTGACCAATATTTTGCAACCTCTCGAATGAAGACATTGCCTTTTACACTTTGCATTTCTGTCTTTCCCACTCTATCAACTGGAAACATCCGATATAGAAACCCTGATTTATTTGGTGGAAATACATTAGCTAACCATAAACGTCTCCAAATTAGAATCCATATAAGAATACCAAAAAAGAATAGCAAGTGCTGAGGTATCATAAATATCATACTACCAGCTTTTACAAAATTCCAGTACCACGTAAAAATTCCCTTTCCTTCTGTTTTTATTGCTGCGTGCTCGTGAAGGATACCCTCAGCGAAATCCCATCTGGATTGGAAATCGCCACTAGCTAAAACAACCCGCCACCAATATTGTTTTCCAAAGTCCAACCCATCAAATGTATAGGATAACTCACCAGTTTCGCTTCCTTTAACAATATTAGAAAAATTAGAATCAACCGCAACCTCAGCTCTGAATGTCAATCCAAGTTCAGCTGGGTCAGCAACTTTATCCCATTCACCATAACTCATATTTCTTGCATCATACATTTTCTTGTAAACTTCCCAACCTAAAACAATCTGAAGATTTCCAGCTTCATCTTTAAGGTTATCTGCGAGTGTAATATGAACCCATATGGAGTCCATGTTCTCTTCTTGTGCATTCACCGATCCTGGAATAAACAGAACTGCTGCCAATAGAACGGTTAGAAACGAAAGTCTCCTTAACATCAGAACCTCCTTTATTATTGTTAGATAATTCCGTTCAATTTAATTATATTTTGATATAACTTTTCATTATCAAAACCGAACCACGAGTTTGTATATATTAAGATTCTATCTATTTAATTTACATTATTAATACATTTCTTTAAATCATTTCAATCTTTGAACCGAATATTCATATAACAATACATACTACAACGTACCTAGAAGCTTTTTCATTGCATCAGCCTGCTTCATTTCACCAAGATTTTCATATACATTTGCTGCTCTTTGAACCGCTTTTTTCACAACTCCGCTTTCTGCATTGGAATAGAAAAGCAAAATATCCAAATACGATATAAGAGCAGATTTAAGATTGTCATTTCCACCTTTTTCTGCATAAATATCACCCATAAGCAATAAAGCGTTATCTGCAACTGAGTTATCGACATATTTCTTAGGAATCATAGGATAGGACAATCTTCCCCAAAGCTCATCATAGAAGCCGTAACCAAAGTTCTTAACAAGTTTCTCGAGAAGATAAATTGAACTATCGGAATTTGCCTTTTGAATAAGCTTTGCTAATCTATATAAAGAAAGTGCCCTAACAGGATCCTCAAGTTCATCCTGCTCGGCAATATCGCTGTATATATTCTTTGCGCTATCTATGTAACCAAGAGCTTCAAATGTATATCCAAGATCATACTGAAGTCTTATGTCATATTGTGTACTATCTCCACCTAAGAAAATTAATTCTTTAATTAGGTTCTTTGTATCCTCGTTTAGTTCCTTAAACATAGAAACTTCAGCAAACATGTAATGCGTTCTTTGTGAAAAAACTAGATTAGCATCTTCCGTAGCCATAATAGCTTGTGGCCATTCTGTGCCGAATTTACCTATATATGCTTCTTTGAAATAATAATGTATATCTTTGAAAGCTGGTTCCGCATCGAGAGGAGCTTCCTCACTTTCAAACGTAAAATAACAGTCCCCGTAAATAAGGTTAGCTTTAGCACCAATAAGACCGTCTTTGTCTAATAGACCTTCAAATTCAACAAGGTGGTCACAGGGATTGGTTTGAGCCATCAAATCTCTAATATCATATCTTTCAGGACCATTGAAAGTCAAAGTCAACCGAACAAAATCCTCACCAAGTGGATTCATAGCTGCAGCTGCATAGTCAAGACTTGGACGTCCAACACCTGCAAGAGAACTAATAAGCCTATCCAAGGCCAAACCCATTCCAAAAGAAAGTTCGGACATATTATATCCAGCTCTAAGTTTTAGGAACTTTGAAATCTGAGCTTCTGCACCGATATGTGGTGTAATAATATCATCAACTATCTCAAGGTCAGCCAATATGAAAATACGGCGCGTAGCTTTAAACATTGCACCCAACCTGAAAGATATGGGATATTCGTCCCCAGAAATAGTTGAAGCGCCAATATTGTGAATAGATGCACCAAATCTTAACCGTCTTATAAAATCTCTTGTAACTATTCCTATATCCAAACCACCAAAACCGTTCGATGAATAGTCTTCCATAGATGACATAAGATACTTAGCAGCAATACCTACTCTAACTTTTCTTTCCCATACCCATCGACCATATCCAACGGAAATAGCAGAATTGTTTAAGGAAAAATCACTTGTAGGTCTGTTATATATATCTCTGCCATCAAAATTAGAAACCCCTATATTAGCAAGCGATAAACCGAAATTCCCAATGTTTTGAACTGGATATGCGAATGAGAAATGGTTGTATCTTGAATCCATAAACAATTGTGCATAGGTTAGTGAAAGTTCCCAGCGTTCAAGTTGAGCTAAACCAGCTGGGTTATAAAGAAGCGCATCACCATTATGAGCAAGAGTAGAAAATGCTCCACCCATAGCAAGACCTTGAGCACAAGTACCAAATCTAAGATAATCACCCGGTTTCCCATACTTCCCATCTTCAGCTAAACAAAAGCTTAGCAAAAACACCAGGATTAATATTGGTATCGTGAATTTTAATCTCATTGCATCTGCCCCCTATTTGTTATCGATAATAATTTTTTCTATTCTCGCTCAATCCCTTTCCAAACAGCGATCTTGCGCATAACTACTTTATCGCCGAAATCAACAACAGCAATGTATCCGCCGTTTGCTACAACTTCCCCTTTATCATTCTTACCATCCCAAATAATTTCACCTGCTCTGGAATCGCTTTTAAGGTTCTTTTTACCAGTCCAGACCAAATTACCAAACATATCATAAATTTCAATTTTAACAATTGCACCCATTTCTTTTGCCTTAAGCATTATATGGGTAATCTCATTGGTGCTCGGATCGAACGGATTAGGGAAATTTATTACTTCTTTATCTGAAGGATCGATTATAATCTTATATGTTCTTGTTTCAGAGGGATTCTCCGCTCTGTCGAGAACTTGTGCATAAAGCAGTCTAGCGCCTTCTCTCAATGCATCCATGTGCTCATCTGATAACACTGCACCTACTGGATAGTATGGTTCGTCTGCAGCATGATATAACACTACAGGAATGTCAGGACTAAATTGCAGTATTTGATTATTATAGTCGAAATCAGGAGACTCATCTACCATAAGGGCATATACTACTCCCGGATTTGTATCCTTAGGATCGAAAATTGTAATCTGCACATTGCTCCTATCTGACCAGTTAGGATCACCGGAATCTTCATCTCGAGCTTCTATTTTTTCCATAGTCGGAGGAATTGTGTCCAAAATTATATCATCGTGATTTACAGGACTTTTATAGCTTCTATATTTAACTTGACAGAAAACATTTTTAGTTTCATTAACCAGCGATGCAAATTCAAACTCAGAGGTTCTGCTGAATATAATCCATGAGCGCGAATGTAAAGCCTCTTTGGATTCTGCGAACCGCATCGAGTCAGGTTCATCGACCGTGTTTATAACTGTAATTACCGTTTTACTATTTGTAAATTCACTATCGAGAGTGTCATTAGGAGCTACAACTTTGAAATCAAACTTATTCCATATCTTAAGGGAATCCACTATACTCGCATTACCTGCAGAATCGACTACGACTACACCGATTTTATACAGGATTCCCGGATCTAGTAAATCAGCCATTGGGAAGAAAACGTTATAATCGTCTTCTCCAACATCCCAGCTTCTATTGTAAACAGAACATAGTTTTGTGTCAATTTCCGCAACATGGAAACATACTTTCCAAAGATGTGGTTCAACTATATACATTGGAATTGTATCAGGGAATCTCGTGGTATCATAGAATTCAAGTGGATTGAAAGAGAAATTTGGAGGAGTAATGTCGTAACCACCGTTAACAACTGAATTACGCCAGTTACCAGCACCATCCATTGCACCACCAATAATACGGAAAGCAGCTTCTGTTGTATCTATGATTAACTCGATACTATCGTTCGGATATCGAACTACAATTCCAGAATCGATGGGTAGATAAGATCGTCCGGGGTCCCATAATGTCGATGCGAATGGACCAAGGAAATGTAAGGAATCCACACCAGATAATTCGTCGGTTGCGAGTGGTATCGATGCATAAATTTCTCTCTCATTTGCCCAACCCATATGAGCTTTCCAAATGTTTGGCCACATTTCGAATGAAGTTGTATCCCAAACGGTAAAACCTTCTGGAATTTCTGGGAGTGTTTGATCTAATATTATCGAATCTTTAAACATAGGAGAAACTGTATGAGCAACGGATCTTATCCAACCATAGACAACTTTTATTCCATCTCCAGCAGATAAAGTATGTGTAACATCGGTGCCATGAAGATATTCTATCCATCTTGGATCCTCTGGTGGGATTGGCATAGTATCCATAGACAAATAATATGATTCACCGGTTTGACCAGTTACATCAAATTTAATACCTACAATTGTCGAATTAGTATATTGTGTAATCTGGGGTCTATCCAGATCGTAAAGAGTCATCGATGCTGAAATTTCCTTACTGTATCTGATCGATGCATGTGCCATAAGGCTTATATTCCCGGCATTGTCTTTTACTGCAATATAAAGCGTTTTTGTATCTCCTGGTTCCTCGAGGAAAGTATATGTATCTATACCGGTGGAATTGAACTCTCTCCATCGTGTAGATAGGTCACCGGGCCAATGTCCGGGATTCTCAAAGAAGGCTACGTAAGCTGGTATATATGGATCATCTGAAGCATCGGTCTCTACAATAATTGTTAGACTATCAGTTTGATCGGAGGATCCAGAGTTTAAATCGCGAAGAGTTACCAAACTTATTTCTGGTCTCTTTGTATCTAACGTTATTTCAAAATATTTTTCAAGCGACCAATTTCCTGCCGAATCTTGAACGAACCCATTAACTCTATAACGACCATCACTACCAGGAAGATCGAAATTCAATGGTTCTGCAAAAATCCAGGGATCAGTTATCTCAAGCGCATCAACCTGGATTTTTCTCATATATATTCCTGTACCGTCAGGGAACCCTGGGATAGCTCTATCATATGCAGAAAAAATAGCTTTCACATTAGCTTTATTTGTATAGTGTGTATCCGCAATCTCAGAAGTGTCACTGCCATCAAATCCAGTTGAAATATCTAGAACTTTGAAATCATCAAGAATGGGATTTCTAGTGTCAAGAATTATACAGCGAGTATCTGGGTCAGTAAAAGGACCATATTCGCTATAACCTCTCGCGATAATGCATCTTTCCCCATCTCCCTCAGAGAAATCGTGAACGATTGTTGTGTCTTCTCCGGGAGATAACGGTTCTACATCGTATCTAACTTCGATATGACCGTCATTGAGTATTATGTAATGTATATCATCATTATAACTAATGGTTACATTAACTCTTGTAGAATCAGTATAAGTTCCAGTTAGATCTGGTCCGTTAATATCTTTGATGCTTATAAGTTCTACAATACCATTGAAAGGATTGTAACATATTGAATCGTGTGCAGCATTTGAGATATTACCTGCGGAATCCTTAACAACAACCCAAATATGCATCCAGTCACCCTCGGAAAACCCACTGAACCCAAAACTAACTGTATCATCAAAATCACGCCACTCAGTATCTGGAATGTTAGACAAATCGGCATAATTCTGTGTAAGATACATTTTATAGAATGATGTACTACTGGGATTAGGTACAGTATTAATTAATACGTTCTCAACATCGGTCGAATCGAAAGGCAATCTTGTCGATAAATCAAGAATAGTTACCGAGAGTAAGGATGGTGGGTTAGTATCGAGAATAATATTACCTATTTTAGATGTAGAATAGTTACCAGCAAAATCCTTTAGCTTAACATAGAACTCTCTTAACCCATCACCAGGATTCATTATATAAAGATAATGTTCAACTGGAAGGTATTTAAACACCTGTAAATTATCAAGAAAAGTTGGACCTTCAGATACATACACACTCTCAACACCTGATGCATAAATATCACCAAATCGTGGTGGGTCTGTTGCATTAAATGGCTCGACCCATATATTTACACTGTTAGTATAACCGTTTTCGGCAGGGACATCTGTGGAATGCGGTGTTAGTGTAGTATCAGTCGATAGTACTCTGTTAAATTCCGGGTTTCGAGTATCGATGTTAATTGTAGCCTTAGGAGCTAAAACATCCTCAACATTTTCCGCTGAGTCGATAGCCTGAAGGAATATTTCATAATGTCCATCGGATACGGGACTAAATAAAAGACTATCGATAATGTTAAGAGCACCAAAATATTCTCTTACAATATATTCTGTAATAAGCCCAAAATCTTTTGTATACAATATTTTAATAATATCCACACCACTATATAAATCACCACCATCGAAAAATAGAGAACAGTAAGGCACAGTGTAATACGTCAAAAGCCCCGATGTTTCTATATTAGACCAGGGTTTTTCCGTGTCGAATCTTGTCCATGTTTGCATATCGGCTAAACCACCAGGAACGCTGTTGGGATCTATTGTATTACCCAACCTATCCTCACCCGCTAAATAGAATTCATAGTATCCATCACCACCGACGGATGCGGAATTAAAACTCACTGAAGAAGAAATTGGTGATCCACCAGGAAGTGATTCATCACCATATAGAGTCCAGGTGGATGTGGAATCAGTTCTGAAGTATATGTGAATTTTTCTTACGTCACTAACAACTGCATCTTCTGTCTCAAAGAATATGTCCTTTCGAACAACATTAGTCCATCTATTTAATGTATCTATAGCAACAGTTGGTGGTGTATTATCTTGTCGAGAACATGTGTAACGAGACCAATCGGAAAAAACCCATATTCTCTCTGATATCCTTTGCCTATATTGTATTCTATAACAATATCTAACCCCACTTCGTAGTGCATCATCCGCAGGACTGGCATCAAGATTCAATCCTATTGTATATCTATTCCCGGGAGTACTCGATGTGGGAATAGGGAAAATAGAATAAATTGGATCGACTAAATCTGGGAAAACAGGAATTCCATCTGCCTCAACAACCTGGATATGAAGAGCAATTGTAGAATCGGTGGCAGCACTGGGTGGTAACGACCAGCTCAGTTCGCAAGTAGTACCCTTTGTATAATCAGGAAGAAGATTCAATGTCGGAGCTGGAATCCCCAAAGCTAAGCCGACAAGGGCAAATATGCATCCTATTATTATATTCCACCTCATATTTTTATCTCCTTTTCATTATTATTTGCAATTATTAATATTATCTAATTAAAATGACATTACTTACTGAACTGAATTTTTGCCCAGAGGCATCGACTATATACACACCGCTGGGTAAAGCACGATCTGAATTATCTTTTCCATCCCACATAAGATTCAATATGCCCGGTTGAACAATGTCATTGTAAAGTTCTCTAACTGTTTTGCCTCTGATATCTCTAATGGAAACTGTAATCATATCCTTAGAGGGTACCGTAATCGCAATATTAACTTGAGCATTGAAAGGATTAGGATATGAATTAATATTGAATACTAAAGGCTTTGGATCATAAGAAACTTCATATTTACCTGCTTGAAGTGGATATACATCGCCTTCATTAAGCTCATAATGAATACCCATTCCTGAAATTTCCCATCTACCGTCAAGTAAACTTTGAACAGTTAGGTTAGTCTCTTCTGGAACCTCAACAGTCCAATTCCCTGAATATGACAATCCTTTTAAAAGCATTTCATCCTCATCACCAACAATATAAGACGGATAAGTTGTGGTCGGTAACGGAGGCATAATTACGTCGTAACCGTCGATGGCAAATTTCAACTTTTGGCAACCAAAAACTAAACTTGCATCAATAGGAAAATTAACAAAGCTCTTCATGGATCCACTATACCGTATATTTACTGTGGCATCTGCGGATAAAAGCATAAAATAGCCTTTTCCAGGTTGTAACTCTTCAGTGCTCACGAATCCTGAATCTGGATGATAACCTAAGACATTAGTTCGAGGATAAAACGCTTCCAGAGGATTAACAGTAAAAACAGCATTACAGGCTGGATCTCTTTTCGATAGCCCTCCAATTATATGCCAACCACTACCGGTCAATCTTAACGAAAGCGATGGTATGCTATATCCATCAATAGTCTGATAGTGATCAACAATGCTGAGAATCCAATATCCAACTCCAACTTCGAGATCATAGGCATTTTCATACATTCTAGTTGCCGTATTATATTTGAAACAGTTGCCCAAAGGAATGTATGGGAATATTTCGTCTAACCTCATACTTGAAGGTATTAAAGGAAGACTAATTAGATTCCAACCTCTATAAAAATGGATTGTGTCACTTTTACCTCTAAATAATGTATCTTCAAACTCAATCCATTGTGAATATGCGCTTTCGTTACCATATTGGTCTATTGTAGCAATATGGAAAAATCTAAATGGTGCACCAACAATGATCGTATCTGGAAGTCTAATCGTGTCTCGTCTAATAGGTTTTTCTCTCCAAACAAGAAGAGAGTCACCGGTGCACAACCATTCTGCTGCTGCTGTATGTTCTACTCTATACTTATTGAAATCAGACCAGCCAGGTGGTCCATAACCTGAAGGTGTAATATCTGTCCATTCAACAACAATCCAAATTTTACTATCATACGCAATATCCATATATACAGTATCAATTTCCACTGGATATGGCGGTGTGTGAGGTGCAAATCCTTTTTGTCGTGGTTCGGATAGATCTTCTGATAAATTACCAAAACTATCGGCTACAACAATTGAATAGTAATTAGCTCTGAAATTATCCGCAGGATCTGGATCGTCATCGATAAATTCGTAGGAGGGTGCACCGCTGTGAGATATCGATGCAACTAGGTCACCAATATTACCTTCAATACTCGATCTATAAATATTATAAGATTCAACACCAATACCATCGTCAAAAGAACCGGGAAATGTAACGCTTATCAAAAGTTCGTTCGTGCATTCGGCAATAGATTTAAGATCGTTAGCCATTACCGCCCGAGGTGGTGTTTGATCAAAATGTGTGACAACATAATTAGAAACAGCCTCGTTATTAATATTATCCCAAACCCAAACTCTAAAGAAGTATGGGCCCTCAGATATTCCATGAACAACGCATGTTAATGTATCCCAATCTGTACAATCGTAATCATCTGGATTTGAGAGTGCAGCGTCATGAATCGACGAGAACACATAACTTACTACTTCATCAGTAAATCCACTTCTTCGAGACTGTTCAATCATCAAACGAGTAATATCACAATGACTTGTATCTATTATTGATAAAACAACAGAGTCACCTTCACTCCACCGAGGTAGATCGATGAGTATCGGTGGAGCAACGCTTTTATCCGATTTCGTGCGAGTTCCCCCTCCGAATATGTAATGACCGATATGGTCAAAAAACAGGAGATAATAATAGTATTCTTTCCCATCTTCAATAAATTCACCCATGTCCCACCAATAATAGTATCCTGTATCTTTATATTCTTCAATATTAAATACTTTAATATAAGAACGAGTAGTATCCAATATCGCCTCATCTTCAAGAGTATCGAATTCATCTGCCAAAAGCCTATAAAGTCGGATTTCGCCTAATCCCGTTCCGCAATCTATTTCATCCTCAAAAGAAGTCCAAAATCGGATTACAATATCCCCATCATCGTTGGGATTCGCAACAATGCTATCTGCACCTCTTAAAGGACCATATATATCCGATATAACAATTTCTCTTTTATTATACCACTCTAAAATAGTATCGGGGTATGTCGACCTTGCTCGTATTCCGAATATGTATCTATGGCAATCTTCCATTGGCCAATCGTGATGAGGTTGATCCCGCCAGGCTGAAAGAAATGTGTCCCCCTCAGCTACATCTATTAATCTGTATTGATATTGCATTTCCGGTCTCGGATAACAATGTTTGCTACTTTTTACTGTATAAAAGTCAGTTGTAATAACATTCGGAATTGGTTCGAGAATAGCACACATTGGCATACCACACTCCCCCGGACCCGATGTTACTACTTCGTGCCAAGGATTACCAGTTCTGGGGTGATAACCAAGTGGCCCAGGAGGTAATCCTGCGCTATCGAAAGGCACAACGACATAATAGTATCTCTTTCTAAGTTCTATCGATTCATCTGTATAGAAATACAATATTGATCCGTCTTCGAAAACCGAATCGATAGCAAGTGTAATATTATCGATAACACTAACTTTGCGTGGATCTGTAAACCGATATATTTTGTACATATGGATTGCAGACGCATTATCCTCAGCTCTTTCCCAGATAAGCTCGACCCTCTGAGGTGGATCACCGCAGTAAAGAGCAATGAAGTATGGCACTACATTCGGTGGTTTTGTGTCATGAGTGATATCGATGGGAGCTGACCAATCTGAAGTATCTGCTCCAAAGGTTGCTCTAACTCGATACCAATATCTTTCACCGTCGTTGGCATTCAAAAATTTGCATGTATCCGCTTCAATGAATACTGTTGTTGAATCTGAACCACCAAAACTTTGATGTATGCGTCTAAATTGATATTTAGTGCCCGTGGGATTTCCGCTGCATGCCGAGTCGACTTTTACAGTTATCGAGACATATGGATAATAATAATGTCCTAATACTGGTGGATTCATAAGTTCTGCACATAAAGGTCCTATCTGCCCTAAAGCTAAGGAAAATGCCAAGAGCATTGTTAAAAAAACCAGCTTCCTCATAAAGCTCCCCCTTAATTTATCAATTTTTTTGGATATTCTATTAAACTTAACTTTGAACCTATCCTTGTTCAAGTGAAAAATCCTTTTTTAAAGAATTATTTGAATTTGCATTGACGAAAATCTGCACTCCTTTAATAATTGAATCTGCATACTTTTTAAATATTTCCAAATATTTTTTCTTTACGGGTGGTCCTGTTGGAAAGGCATACTTTTCTGGATTAACAAACTTTCCGTTTACTGTAACTCTGTAATCAAGATGCGGACCAGTGGAAAGCCCTGTAGAACCGACATATCCAATCACCTGTCCTCGTTTTACTTTCACACCTTTCCTGATACCTCGGGTAAACCGCGATAAATGTCCATACATAGTTTCAATATTTTCCTTACCGGGGTGTTTTATATGGATAAATTTACCGAACCCTCCTTTCCATCCGCAATATACAATAGTGCCAGAACCTGATGCGGATACAGGAGTACCAATAGGTGCAGCATAATCTATACCCTTATGTGGTCTGTATATCTTCAGTATCGGGTGAAAACGGCGATAAGAGAAATGAGAACTTATTCGACTGAAAACAAGAGGGCATTTTAAATGAGATTTTTTCATCGACTTTCCCTTAAGATTATAATATCCCTCGGTTCCATTAGGGTCAGAATAATATATAGCAGTATAAGTTTTCACTCTATCAACTAGTTTTTTAGTTTCCTTATCTCTTTCTTTGTAAGATTTACTATACTCTGCTAAGAGAATTTTTCCAATTCCTACAATTTCATCCCTGAAAATAAGTTTCTCGTATACTATTTTAAATCGATCCCCATTGTGAGTCTCAGTGTTAAAATCGATATCATAAGCAAGGACATCTGTGAAATCATAAATAGCTCTCATTTCAATGGATTTGCTAAACATAGACTCGGATAATGTATTCTCAACAACTCCCTGTGCAGAGAAAATAACTTTTCTCAGAGGTATTGTATCCTTAGCTACTTGAAATGTATCTCCTATTTTCTTTACAGTATATTTTTCCCATCGAGATCGAGTAACCTTAAATTCTAGAAGATTCTCCAGGCTATCATATTCAATCGAGAAATGATCCCCAGGATAAATCTTTCCCATATCAAGAACCGATGAAATACGAGAGATTGCTTGATTAACAGCCTTAAACGGAATGCCACGATCAATTAGAACCTGTGAAAGGGTTTGATTCGAATACACATCGCCTTGAGCAATGCATGTTATCCCCTCAATTGGTTCAACCAAGATAAGCAGCATGCTTAACACTGCAAACATTGGGATCGAAGAAATTTTATACTTATAAGGACCCATTTACATCATTTTTAAAAAAATGGAATCAACATCCTATTATTGTCTTATAATTTTATCTAAAGAAATTTCCTTTTCAAAAGCCTTAACAATAAAATAATAGACCTCGGTTTCTGAATCGCACCAGCTTTTCGACAGAATACCAGCTTGCAAACACACTCTATCTAATCGCATCGATGGTGACATATCAGAATCTTCCCACGGCATCGCAATACCATCTTTAGTTCCCTGTCGAATATAAATACCCAAATCAGGACCTGGTTTGTCAACTCCCTCGACTGTTTTAGCTAACCCAACAACCAATGTAGCATTCTCGAACGTTCTTCTTCTACTCGACGTGTGTTCAAGAGAATATTTCAAAGACCTACATAAGCTTTTTGCCGTTTCGGGGAATTGTCTTGTTGAGAAAAGATCCCCATTTCTCGCTAGAATTTTGTCATCGATTTTAATAGTGATAAATATTCCACAACGAAGATTGGTAATTCTTCGAGGAAGAACCGGGGGATTCTGACCAATTAGAATATTATAAATGTATTCCAATAATAAATCTTCATCTTTATCATTAATTGTTTCTAAAGCAAAAGTATTATGAGATTTATATGTTTTTCTTGCATCAATCCACCCTAGTGAAGCTATCCCACAAATCTCTGTGGTTGGAAATCCTGAATTTACATACCCCTTAATGACAATTCCTGTATCAGCACCAAGTGCTCTTACCAGTTTAATTGAAAATGCTGACCCCCAAGGGTTAGAAAGATTGTATTTCCCAGTTTCAAAATTTTCTAAAATGACTTTCTCCTTCATAGCTGTCATTAGTACCATTGTCGACCTGAAAGTGCGAGTAACTTCCCTTGCATCTTCGCCTTTTGCCAGATTTGATACATTTACAATAAGCGGATCATATTCTGAAAATAAATGGGAACAACTGTTAGCAATTCCATCAAGAACGTTATCATCCTCCTTACCAACAAGGAAAACTATAAGAGGCGTCGATCTAAACGAGTATTGTGTAAAGGGTAATTGAAACCAAAAACTTTTTGGTGGACATTCGTCAACTAATTTTATTTTGGGTATTCTTTCACTAATCTTTTTCACGAGTATAGAGTCAATAATCTGAGTGCCTAAAGGAGTTTTGAAGTATTTGAAATTCATAACTGAAACTCCCTTTTGTCCCGGTGGAGCTTCCACAATAACAACAATCAACTTTTTCCTTTCCTGAGATGCCAAATTATATGCTGCTCCAATAACAGTTCCGGAAAAAAGATAGCTCTCTTCAGGTACTAAAATTCCAATTATATTACCCCTAAGTGGTCGAGGTTTAACCATATTAATATAATCTGCAATTTGATCCCAAAGGACAGTGGGATCAGAGGGGAAAAGACCATTTTCAGCACAATATTCTTCAACTAAGTTCTGGCTCAAAACTACCCCCAAAAAAGCCAAAACTAACAATATATTTAATTTCAATTTAGATGACCTCCGCCTTCATCGATATGCTAGCATTTATTAGGTCATCCTCCTTTCCAACCGGAATAATTATCTACTTTTACCTAATAAAAGCTTAACGCAAAAAGAGTCAAGAAAAAAAGTGTGGTGTATTTTTTATTGTCAAAGTACTAGAAATCCGCAATTCCCGTTAACAAAGATAACCTAATAATCAGTTACTATTCACTCCTTATTATAAATTATAAGTTATAAATCTCCATTTAATGCTGAAATTCTCTTCTAATCCTTTCTAATTCTTCAAGGCTTTCAACATGCACTTTTCGAGCTTTGCTGCCTTCAAAAGGACCCACAACATTCATCATTTCGAGCTGGTCAATTATCGATGCAGCTCTTGTGTATCCTACTCTTAATTTTCTCTGTAAATGTGATGCTGATCCTTTCTGCGAAATAACGATAACTTTTGCTGCTTCCCAGAAAAGTTCGTCAAGTTCTCTAATAGCTTGCCTTTTTGCAAGCTCTTCTTTAAAACTAACCTGTGCAACCTGAGGATTTGTAAACTTACAAAGATACTCGACAATTTTTTTCGATTCACTGGTAGAAACGTAAGAACCATGAATTCTCTGGGATTCAGCTTTACCAGTAGACAGGAATAACATATCCCCATGTCCCAGAAGTCGTTCAGCTCCCTGTATATCAAGAATTGTTCTTGAATCTACTCTACTTCGCACCTTGAATGCAATTCTTGAAGGGAAATTAGCCTTTATAAGTCCTGTAACAACATCTACTGAGGGTCGTTGAGTAGCAATAATAATATGAATACCAACAGCTCTAGCCATTTGTGCTAAACGAGCAATAGGTTCCTCGATTTCTGACGATACAGTCATCATCAAATCAGCCAGTTCATCAATAATGACAACAATAAATGGGATTTTACAACCCATATACGGTTTATCTTTTAGCAGCAAATAATATTCGCTAAGGCTTCGTACATGAAGTTCCGCAAGAATTTTATATCTAGTTTCCATCTCTTCAACAACCCATTTCAAAGCCGCAGCAGCCTCCTTATTATCAACTACAACCGGAGCTAATAAATATGGTATTCCATTGTATATTGAAAGTTCAAGGCGTTTAGGGTCTATGAGCAATAGCCTTAATTCAGAAGGATTACGTTTATACAATAGACTTGTAATAATTGTATTAATACAAACAGATTTTCCGGAACCTGTGGCACCTGCAATTAATAAATGAGGCATTTCTGTTAGGTCTTCGACACATGTATTTCCTGCAACATCTTTGCCTAAAACAATCGGCAAAGATGCTTTCGAATTGACGTATTTCGCAGATTCTAAAACACTTCTAATATACACTATTTCCGGTTGTTGATTAGGTATTTCAATTCCTACTGTTCCTTTCCCTGGTAATGGTCCAACAATTCTCACATCCTTTGTTTTAAGCGAAAGTTTCAAATCATCCGCAAGAGCTAATACTTTCGATACTCGGGTTCCCGACTCAGGTTCAAATTCGAAACAAGTAATAACAGGACCAGGTTTTACAGTTATTATTTTACCGAAAATTTTATAAGTTCCAAGGGCATCCCCAAGTTTTTTGCCCATTGTATTCAATTCTATCTCGGTCATATGAGTTTTGGGATATTCCTGAACTCTGAGAATTGAAAGAGGTGGTAAAGAAAAAAAACTTTCCTGAAGCTTAATTTTTGTTCCCTCGATTGGTTCTGGAACTTTTATAGTCCTTGCTATTCTAATATTATTATCTAAATCCTTACTTTCAGCTATAGCTCCATCTCCTATTGTTTTATTCAATTCATTATCATGACTCACAACTGGGGCTTTTCCAACGTCTGGTTCTGCTTCTTTGCTTGTTGAACTTATTTCAGATTGTCTGGTAAAATCAGATGTCTTTGTTTGTTTTCCCTCTATATCCGATTTAGGGTGTTCAGGTGGAGTATAGTTATCTTCATGCCTTTGGGATGAAAACTTTGGCTTCACAGGGATATTCACATGAATCACCTTCGAGGTATATTCGTCTGATTTGCTTGGTTCTTTAGGTAGAGGAACATCTATAAATCCTTCTTGATCGTGGGATTTTTCCTTTTTACCGGTTTTTCCACGACCTAATACATCGAGAAGACCGGGAACATGGATGTCATATTCATCTAATATTTCAATTCTTCGTTTGTCAGACTTACCAGAAGAGGTAATCTTTTCATCGGAAGCTATTTCATAATCTATGTAAGCTTCCGATTTTGCCTTTGATCTCGATTGTTCTAATTCAGACATGAAAACAATATCAGGCACACCGGGGGATCTACGGTCAATATCCACACTTTCAAGTTCTTCGGACTTCTTTCCTACAAGGAAAACCTCATCTGAAAAATAATCCGGCACATTCTCAATAATTCGAGTCCTTCTATAAATTCTATCCTGTCGTTCTGTATAATCATCAATTTCATCTTGCCTTTCCTGATATAATTTACTCAACTTCAGCTTACTTACTAATAATTTACTAAGCAATCGACTTGTATGCTCGCTAATATATTGTGCAGGAATCCTCAAGCCCAATCCTGTAGCTAAAAGAACCCAAAGAGTAAAAATAATAAGAGTAACGAGCATTGCTCCAAAGGAACCAAATACTGCAAAAATATTATTCAATCCTACACCGAAAGCTCCAATTATTTCCCGAATTTTAAACGAAAAGAATCCTGAGATTAAGATATTAAATGCAAAAACCCACCCGAAAAAATAACCAGTCATTTTAATCAACTTATCAAAACGCCATGATAAAACTCTTCCAAGCCCCCAAATAATAATAAGTATAACAAAAGCAAAACCTATGTATCCAAAATTATTGATAATTACCATTGAACTCCAAGCGCCTAAAGGTCCAAGTAAATTCCCCATCTTTCTCTGAGGTGATATGGGGCTTTCACCCGGATAGAAATCCATGGAATTATATGATAGCAGCAAGATAAGTAATAATGCTGCTAATGATAGTAGAATTAACCCAGATATGATTCTAACAATTTTAAAGCTCATTACTCTAAAGAATATATTTGTTAATAACGTTTCAAGAGATATTTTACTCTTGACAACAATATTGGCAATAAATATTTTTGTGGTTTATTTGGGGGTGTAGCTCAGGTGGCAGAGCAACGGCCTTTTAAGCCGTGGGCCGATGGTTCGATTCCATCCACCCTCAAATTTTCATTGGTAAATTTTATTTTCTCCACTATTATCTCAAACTTTATAAAAACACAACTTGATTACATTGAAAAAAATATTCAAAAATAGAATAATTAAGGCTCTAATTATCATAGTAGAGGTGGTTTTTCTAGACAGAATAACAAAATCTATTGTTTCGCAAGGATTGATACCTAACAAATCACTTTCTGTAATTGGCAACTTTTTTAAAGTAACCTTGGTTTTTAATCCTGGCGGTGTGTTTGGAACGAGAATAGGTGGCAATATATTTTACATATTAGCCGCAATTCTTGCAGCATTAATCTTAGTTGTTTGGTTTTTAAAGAAAAAAACATCTGTAGCTCATATTACAGCAATTTCACTTATGCTTGGCGGAGCTATAGGTAATCTTATCGATAGAATTAGAATCGGCAAAGTGATAGATTTCCTTGACTTTGGAATTGGAAACTATAGATGGTATACATTTAATATTGCAGATTCTGCAATAACTGTTGGAATAGCAATTATAATTTTCGCTGAGCTTTTTTTAAGTGATCATGATAATAAAAAGGATCAACAAGAGATTTTCAACGAAACAAAATACCTTGAGAAAATAGAATAGAATTCGAATAATATTGCTGATAATGAATATTGAATTCCATTATCTTATATACGAATCACAAGAAGATATTTTTTCAATTCAGGATTTTATTATGCGGTTTTTAAGAATTAATTCTCTTAGAATGATAAAATTAACACTTGACAGACTATAGAAAAAATTTTACAATTTGCGCCTTAGGGAAAATTAAGGAGGAAAATTTGCTGGATAAAGAAATTAAAAATGAAGTTATGAAAAAATATGAAAGACATCCAAAAGATGTAGGCTCATCTGAAGTACAAGTTGCCGTATTAACTGAACGGATAAAGGTTCTGTCCCAACATTTTTCCCTTCATCCGAAAGATACAAACTCAAAACGCGGTTTTATGATCTTAGTCGGTCGCAGAAGAAGGTTACTTAATTACCTTCGTAGAAAAGATTATGAAGGATATTTAAAATTAATCAAAAGTCTCGGATTGCGTAAATAATCAACCTTTCCTGAAATATTATTTCCGATTAATCCAATAATACATGGCAGTCATCAAAGATTAGCTTATCGAATTTATATTCATAGCATTCAAACAATAAAAACAAAATTGTATTTTTTAACATATCTCGTATATTAGAGAAAATTATAAATTAAATTTTTTAACTAAGGAAAATACAAAAATATGGAATATACAGAACTAAAAGAAAAAATTGGTAATTGTGAAATAACTTTGCAAACTGGAAAAGTAGCTCGTCAAGCAGATGGAGCTATTTGGGTGCAGACAGGTGGTACAATAGTATTGGTTACTGCTGTTTCATCGAAGAATCCTAGTTCCTACAAAGGTTTTATGCCGTTAACAGTGGACTATCGAGAAAAATTTTACGCTGCCGGCAAAATCCCCGGGGGCTTTTTTAAACGTGAGGGAAGACCATATGAACATGAAGTACTTATATCTCGACTTATAGACAGACCAGTTAGACCACTTTTTCCAAAAGATTATACTTATGAAACGCAAGTATTAGCGTCGGTTATTTCCTTTGATCAAGAAAATGAACCGGATATTCTGGGTATTATCGGTGCTTCTGCAGCACTCTCTATTTCCGATATACCTTTTAATGGTCCTTTTGGTGCTGTGAGGATTGCTTTAATTGAAGGTGAATACATAGTAAATCCTACTGTTGCACAAAGAGAAAAAGCTACTCTTGATTTAGTTGTCGCAGGAACTGATAAAGATATAATAATGGTCGAAGGAACTGCAATAGAAGTCAGCGAAGCTACATTACTGGAAGTTCTTAAGACTGCTCAACCTGCATTATCGAAGATAGTTAGAATCCAGCAAGAGCTCATCGAAAAAATTGGAAAACCTAAAAGAGAATACGAACCAGATATAATAGACCCAAAACTCGATAAAGCTGTCAGAAAACTCGGAACGGAAAAAATTAGAGAATTAATTCAAATAGAATCTAAATCTAATCGACAAGATCTAAGTAATAAACTCAGCAATTCAGTTATCGAAAAACTTATTGAAGAATACCCCGAATCCGAAGGTAAAATTAACTTAATTATGGATAGTATCCGGGGTGAAATTATAAGGAAAATGATTTTAAACGAAAAGCGACGATCCGATGGAAGAGATTCCGATGAAATACGTGAGATTTCAATCGAACTTGGCATTTTACCCAGAGCACATGGGTCTGCGCTTTTCACGAGAGGAGAAACTCAATCATTATCGGCTGTAACTTTGGGTACAAAACTTGACGAACAGAAGATTGAGGATCTCGAGGGAGAATCGTTTAAAAGCTTTATTTTGCATTATAATTTCCTACCGTTTTCTGTTGGAGATGTTCGACCTATGAGAGGTCCTGGAAGAAGAGAGATAGGACACGGTAACTTAGCAGAACGTTCTTTGCAAAATATTATACCCTCCGAAGAAACTTTTCCTTATACGATTCGCATTGTCTCAGAAATCTTAGAATCCAATGGCTCCTCTTCAATGGCTACTGTCTGTTCAGGAAGTTTATCGCTAATGGATGCAGGAATACCTATTAAAACCCACGTTGCTGGAATTGCTATGGGTCTTGTAATAGAAAATGGGAAACATGCTATTTTAACTGATATTAAAGGTTCAGAAGACCATTATGGTGATATGGACTTCAAAGTTACCGGTACCGAAAAAGGAATTAATGCTTTTCAGATGGATGTTAAAGTTCCGGGAATTTCATTTGATATTATAGAGAAAGCTCTATCTCAAGCAAAAGTTGGAAGGGAATTTATCCTCAGGAAAATGAATGAAGTAATCGATAAACCAAGGTCAAACCTTGCACCTCATGCACCCAGAATCCAGATAATCCATATCAATCCCGAGAAAATCGGCGAAGTTATCGGAAGCGGTGGCAAGGTTATTAGAAGTATACAGGAGGAAACCTCAACCACAATTGCCATCGAACCAGACGGATCGGTCTTTATTTCCGCTTTAGATACTAATTCTATGAATTCTGCAATTAAAATTATTGAATCTATTGTTGAAGAACCAGTAGTTGGAGCTATTTATAATGGAACAGTTGTTCGTATTCAACCTTTTGGAGCGTTTGTAAAAATTACTCATTCCTGCGAGGGCTTACTCCACATTTCTGAAATCGAGCATAGGAGAATTAATAAAGTTGAGGATGTTCTGAAAACTGGGGAAAAAGTTAAAGTAAAAGTTCTTGCTGTCGATCCAGAATCCGGAAAAATTCGGCTTTCCCGAAAAGCTTTGCTTAAAAAGGAAAGAACTTCCAATATAAAAAGAGACGATAAAGAGTATAGAGGAAATAACTAAGATTAAATAAATTAACAATTAAATGAGAAAAGGATCGCTATGTTTGCCATTGTTGAAATTGCTGGATTACAAGTAAAAGTTTCACCTGGGGATAAGGTTTGGGTTCCATTTATGAGTTCAAAAGAAGAGGATTCAAAACTCAATTTTGAGGATGTATATCTTTTCTCTGATGATAAAGAAACTATTGTAGGTAACCCTAAAATTGAGGGTGTAACTATCGAAGCTACTTTGCTTGAACACACTAAAGGACCTAAGCTTATTGTCTTTAAAAAGAAAAGAAGAACTGGCTATCATAAAAAGCAGGGACACAGACAGAAATATTCGATCCTACAAATTGATGAAATCTTAGTTTCATAAGAGATCAATGAGAATGAAATGGTGCAAATTTTTAGCATGTCTCCTCGGAATTATACTATCACTGTGTAGCATCTCTTTCGCACAAAATACAAGAATTAATAAAATCACTGTTATTGGAACGGAATTCACCAGTCCGGAACTTGTTCGAGTCAATTCTGGACTTGCAGAAGACCAATTATTCTCCACCTTAGCTCTCCAGGACGCCATAAGAAGCATTTATGCTCTTGGAAGCTACGATGATGCAAAAATCCTTGTTAGCAAGGGTCCCTATGGCTTCGATATTGAAATTCACGTACATGAACTTCCTCGAGTTGGAAAAATTGAATTTTCAGGCAACAAAAAGATTAAAGAAGATAAACTTATAAAAGTTATTGGGTTCGGGAAAAATGCATTTTTATCAAAATCGAAGATTTTTAACGCCATCAATTCAGTGAGATCAAAATATTCAAGCGAGGGATACGCTGGAGTAACTGTTAAATATGATGCTAAAAAAGCATCTCCGGGATATGTAGACATCGAATTTAAAATCGACGAAGTTAAGACTTCAAGAATTATCTCGATAGAGTTTGAAGGGAATAAAATTTATACGGATAGAAAACTTCGTTCTTTAATGGATTCAAAGCAAAAAAGTATCTTAAGAAGCGGAAAATTCGACAAGCAAAAGTACGATGAAGATCTTCTAAAAATTGAAGATTTATACAGGAACAAAGGATATATAACCGCAGAAATCATAAAAGACTCTATTGGTCGTGTTGCCGATGGTATTAACATTACCATTTGGATTGAAGAAGGTGAAAAGTTTTACTATAAAGGAATTAGCTTCACAGGTAATGAAAAATTCACAGACGATGAATTGCTATCAAAAGTAAAGTTGAAAAAAGGAGATGTTTTTAGCCAAAAAAAACTTGAAAATACTATTCAAGATATCTACTTTGCATACACAGATGATGGTTACATCCATGCAAGAGTTGAGCCAAATAGAAAAATCTCTGGGGATAATGTTAGCCTCGATGTTTCTATCGATGAAGGTCCTCGAGCAAGGATTCGATACCTATATATCGAAGGAAACAATCGAACATTTGAAAACGTGATTAGGCGAGAAGTGATTCTTTTCCCAGGTCAGATTTTTAAACGCGACTTATTATTCATCAGCCAACGCAATGTATATTTCTTAAACTTTTTTGAAGATGTTGTACCTGAATTTAAAGTTTTGCCTAATGGTGATGTCGATCTCACACTTAAAGTTACGGAAAAACCGATAGGTCGATTTCAGATTGGTGCTGCGTATAATGCGAGAGATAAATTTGTGGGATCAATTTCCATTGGATACCCTAATGTTTTGGGTCGAGGGTGGAATACGGATGTTATGTTTGAATTCGGAAAATTAATAAACAATCTTTCGCTATCATTCACTGAACCCTGGCTCTTCAATACTCCTACAAGTTCTGGCTTCGATATTTACAACACAACATCTGAATGGGAAGGTAATTACACAGAATTAAGACGAGGTGGAGCAATACGTTTTGGTCGGAAACTATTCAAACCAAGGTATTTCTCTGTCTACGCTCGATATAAACTTGAATCTGTTAAATATTTTAACATATCAGATAGTTATGTTTCATCACCATCTTACGACATTCGAGCAATCGACTGGCCACAATCCGAATCCTCGCTTATGCTTACAATTGAACGCGACAGCAGAGATTCTCGACTTTTTGCTTCGAAAGGAAGTAAAAACTCGATTAGTATAGAAAATTCTGGTGGTTTCATTGGCGGACAAATTGATTTTCAAAAATTTTGGTTCAAATCGGATTGGTACTTTCCGCTTTATAAATACTTAACTTTTGTGGCAAAAGGACATTTGGTACTGCTAACAAACATATTTGGTAATTCTGAGAAAGTTCCATATGGCGAAAGATTCTATCCTGGCGGAATAAGTTTTGATGGTCAAATTCGAGGTTATAACGACCGATCCGTTGGTCCAATACTTCACTCCGAACCTGTTTTCGATTCCTTAGTTATACCTGATGCTAACGGAAATTTACCACTTATAAAACCTTCATACGATTATCGAGCTGGTGGAAGAGCAGCTCTGATCCTAACATCTGAACTCCGAGTTCCTGTTATTAAAGATCAATTATATTTTTCTACATTTGTCGATGCAGGAAATGCTTGGATGAAGCCTAGACAAATTAATGTTAGAGAACTGGTAACTGGTGCAGGTTTTGGAGTGAGATTTGTAGTTCCAATGATGGGTATTATAGGATTAGATTTTGGTTGGGGATTTGACAGGGAGAAACCGGATTGGCAAATACATTTCCAGATTGGACAAGAATTTTAATAAATAAATTTCAATGAGATCTATATTTTTAAACTGTATTCATTTACTTTCTTTATATCGAGTTGAAGCATTATTATTAAATAACCAGATTAAAAAATTAGTATACTTTCAAATACTTTTACAAACTGTTGCGTGATAAAAGTTAAAGGCTTTCTTCATCCATTCAGGAGATATTTCATGAGTCCTAAAAAAGTAGTAATAATTATTTTAGCTGTTATTTCAGCAGTTTTTATATGGTTCCACGTCGTTACAGAACGAGTATACACCTACACATTCACTTTTTCAGTTCGAACAACTGGAAATGTTGCAAAGAACTTCGTCTTAGCAAGCGAATTACCCGAGAGTTTACAGGTTGTCATTAACGGTCGAGGAAAAGACCTGATCAGTCAATTTCAAACCAAAGGCGAAATAATTATAGATTTGAATAAATTATCATATGGTAAAAAGACTATCAATCTTAGGGAGGAAAAAGCTATTCTCGCATCACCAAAATTAACTGTTGTTAATATTAAACCTTCAAGCGAGATTGAAATATTCCTGGATAGATTGAAATCCAAGGAAGTTCCGGTTAACTCAAAACTTGAGATAATACCTGAAACTGGATTTGTAGTAAGTAGTGAACTTGTATTCAGCCCCGGAAAAGTGATAATTTATGGACCAGAAAAGCAAATTTCAGAAATCGATGAGGTTTATACTGTTCAGGAGACACTTGCTAATTTTAATATATCTACTTCAAAACCTATTCTACTAGAAATGATTTCAAAGCTAATCCATGCAAGCACTGAAACCGTTATTGTTAGTTTCGAAATCGAAGAGCTATCAGAAAAAAGTTTGACAGAAATTCCTATAGTAATAAGAAAAGCACCATCTAGGCCAGGTTATACAATACCTAGAAGCGCAAAAGTAAAGCTTAGCGGTCCGAAAAGCATGATAGATAAATTAGCCGCTAAAAATATCGAAGTCTATTTTTATTATCAGGAATATTCTCGAAAAAATAACGGTATTGTACAGTTAAAAGTCGATGTGCCTAAGCCTATTCAGGTTATATTACTTGACCCAGAGGAAGTTAAATTTGTACCTCGAAAAATTTCTACTGATTAATTAATAGATTAATGAAAGTTTTAGGTATTGAAACATCATGCGACGAAACCGCAGTCTCGATTATTGAGAACAACACTATTCTTTCTGAACAAGTTTATAGTCAAACTGTTCACGAATCTCTTGGGGGTGTTGTTCCAGAATTAGCAAGCAGAGATCACATAAAAAAATTATACGTTCTTGCCTGCGAAGTTCTCGATAAATCTGGGCTTGCAATTAGTGACATCGACGCAATTGCAGTAACTGCAGGACCAGGATTGCCCGGATCGCTCATAATAGGCGTTTCATTTGCAAAAGCCATAGCTTTAATGAATAAAATACCAATTATAGCAATAAATCATCTTGAGGGGCACGTATTTGGCGTCAAGCTTTCATATGAAATAACGCCACCTTTCTTGGCACTGCTTGTTTCGGGAGGACATACTGAACTTATATATGTTCATAATTGGGGTGATTATAAGCTTTTAGGTACAACAAGAGATGATGCTGCAGGTGAAGCTCTCGATAAAGCTGCTAAGGTCATTGGATTATCGTATCCTGGAGGTCCAGAAATTCAGAAAATTGCTGAAAAAGGTGATCCCAGATCATTCCGGTTCCCTATAGCTATGCTTCATTCAGACGATTTCGATTTCTCGTTTTCAGGGCTTAAGACAGCGTTTGCACTAACAATCCGAAAATTAGGCATTGAAAAAACCAAAAGAAATCTCGCAAATATATTGGCTTCCTATCAGGATGCCATTGTGGATTCACTTCTTTTGAAGCTCGATAGAGCAAGTAAAAAATTTGGCATAAATAGAATTGTCATAAGCGGAGGTGTGGCAGCAAGTAAAAGACTTCGAGAAAAAGCAACAGTCAAAAATTGGGAACTCTATATGCCAGAAACTAAATACTGCACAGATAACGCTTCAATGATTGCATTAGCTGGAGAGTTCTATCTACTCAAAGGTCAACAAACACCGATGAACTTCCCAATTAATTCCTCGTGGATGTTGGGAACCCCTTTATCGATGAAATGAAAGGAGCGAAATGAAAGGTACACCTGTGTATCAAGAATTTCAAGGTTTATCAACGGTTCTTAAGATTCTCATAACAGCAGCTTTAATAATCATGGCATGGTATGCATTTATAAGTCAAATTATTTTGGAAATTCCATTTGGAAAAAATCCAACACCAGATGCAATTCTTATCATAATATGGATTTTCTTGGGAATCATTTTACCTCTATGTTTTATTTTTGGTGGACTTAAAATAATTATTGCCACCGATGGTGTTTATATTTCAATGTTTTGGGTATTTAAGAAATATTTGCCATACGACAGTATTAAAACATATAAGGTACTCTCTATAAATCCAGTAAGAGATTTTGGTGGAATCGGTTACAAAATTAGTCCAAAATATGGCGTAGGATTTATCATGTCAGGAAAAGAAGGAATTCAATTCGAACTTAATAACAATAAAAAAATATTCGTTACAACAACGCAAAAGGAAAAATTTCTCGAAGCTTTACGGATGTTTATTAAAGTTAAGGAAAAATAATGGGCTCTTAAGAATATTTGCAATAATAACCAATAAATAATAATAAAATTCAAATAAAGATTAAAGTAAAGAATGTGATTTTCTTGTATAGTTTCTCGTTCGAAACCATAGATATTTTTTATCGGGTTTCCTTGTGCAATGTATGCTTTTTATCCTTTGGACAATACTTCATTAATTTAAGTCTATCAGGTGTATTAATTTTATTCTTCTGTGTAATGTAAGTGCGCGATTTGCAAACTGTACACTCCAGAATTACATGTTCCCTTTTAGATTTCCCTTTCTTTGCCATTATAATTCACCTTTCAACAAATACTTAATGATTCGATTTGTAGCTCCTTAGAATCAAAGGAACTTACAATTTCTTTAATCTAAGAATGATTTAAAAACCTTTAATTAAACATTCAGAGGCTGACTACTTGCACAATAAGTTTTCATCAGCCTCCAGGAGTTAATCATGAAATAAGCATCATTGAAAATACACAATTTAAAAATATAAGCTACAACATTTATGTCAACAAAATTTTTCAATTTAACTAATCACAAAGCGAATATCTTTCTTAGAACAATTAGCAGAAAAACAACTTTTAAAGGGGGGTTGCTTACTCGCAAAATATGCTTTCTTCAACCCCTACCCAGAAGGTATTTGAAATGAAAAAGCTGTTTTAACAGCTTTATATTTATATAATAAAATTTTCTTTTCACAAGTACTTTTTTATCTCAATTTGAAAAAATTTAAACTTTTCTTCGCAACAATCGATAAAACCTAAAAATAAAGGGAGCTGATTACTCACATTAATTTGTTTTCATCAGCTCCCCAGAGTCCACCATGAAACGAAATTTTATTCAATAATACTGGCAACAACACCTGCACCGATGGTTTTTCCACCTTCACGAATTGCGTATCGAAGACCTTTTTCCATAGCAATTGGCGAAATAAGATCCGCTTCGATTGTAACACGATCTCCAGGCATTATCATTTCCACACCCTCGGTGAGTATAATTGTGCCTGTAACATCAGTTGTTCTGAAATAAAACTGAGGTCTATATCCGCTGAAAAACGGTTTCTGACGACCACCCTCCTCTGGCTTAAGAATATAAACCTCTCCAATGAATTTTGTATGAGGTGTAATTGAACCGGGTTTAGCAAGGACCATGCCTCTTTCTACTTCGTTTTTATCAATTCCTCTTAACAGAACACCCACGTTATCCCCAGCTTCAGCATAGTCAAGAATTTTTCTAAACATTTCCAGTGATGTACCAACAGTTTTTCTTGTCGGTTTAATACCAACAATTTCAATTTCATTACCAGCATCGATTTTTCCGCGTTCAACTCGACCAGTAACCACAGTACCCCTACCAGTAATCGAGAATACATCCTCGATAGGCATCAAGTATGGCTTATCAACATCTCTTATAGGAGTGGGTATATATTCATCTACGGCATGCATTAATTCAATAATTGGCTTAAATGCAGGATCATCCTCTGATATTTCGCCCTGAAGACCTTTGTTCATTGCCTCCAATGCGCTTCCAGCTATAACGGGAATATCATCGCCAGGATAGTCGTATTTGCTTAAAAGTTCCCTAACCTCTAACTCGACAAGTTCAATAAGCTCTAGGTCATCCACCTGATCTGTTTTGTTTATGAATACCACAAGAGCAGGAACATTAACCTGACGGGCTAATAATATATGCTCACGAGTTTGAGGCATGGGACCGTCTGCGGCAGAAACCACCAGAATAGAGCCATCCATCTGTGCTGCCCCGGTTATCATGTTTTTGATATAGTCAGCGTGACCAGGACAATCAATATGTGCATAGTGTCTTTTTTCTGTCTCATATTCCACATGAGCAGTATTAATTGTAATACCTCTTTCCTTCTCCTCTGGTGCGTTATCGATCGAGTCAAAAGTTCGTACTTGTGCAAGATTTTTGCTGGAAAGGATCATCGTGATTGCAGCCGTAAGAGTTGTCTTTCCATGATCGATGTGTCCAATTGTGCCGATATTAACATGCGGCTTGGATCGTACAAATTTTTCTTTTGCCATTCTCCTCCTCCTGTTGTGGAGATACTTTCATATTATTCATTTTCGCTCATATTACAATTTTTTTTCAGTTGTCAAAGTAAAAACTTTACAAACAATAAAAAATTCACACTTAAGCCCACTCCCGGAATTGAACCGAGGACCGCTTCCTTACCAAGGAAGTGCTCTACCGTCTGAGCTAAGTGGGCTTAAAAACCCAAAAGCGGGAAACGGGAGTTGAACCCGCAACCCTCAGCTTGGAAGGCTGATGCTCTAACCAATTGAGCTATTCCCGCAATGTCTAAAATTACTAAATCTAGCTAATATTTCGATATTCCGAAAAATTACACAAAGTAAAAAATAACAATCCTGACTAACATTAACTTTCCTGGAAATAGATTCGCAAAACGCTTCATTTATTTATGGTGGGAGGTGGACTTGAACCACCGTAGGCATATGCCAACAGATTTACAGTCTGCCCCCGTTGACCGCTTGGGTATCCCACCATAGACTTTAAAAAAGCGAAATTACATTATTTGTCAATCTCAAAGGCTTGCATAGTCAACTTTTCAAAGAAAAAATAACAAATACTATTCAACTATTGAATAAATATTTTCTAAAAAAGCTGGAGAAGGGATTTGAACCCCCGACCGGCTGATTACAAATCAGCTGCTCTACCAGCTGAGCTACTCCAGCATAATATGCAATTCCGAAATGCCATACTTATAAAACCGCACTGCTTTTGTCAAGCTATATTTGAGTTTTCTATAGTCTATATACATAATTTTCTGACTGAGTAAAAATGAAAAATCCATCCAAATTTGAAATTTATTCGTTGCTTTAAATTAATGTAAGTATAATTTTTATAGATGCAATAAAGAGGTGGATCATTTATTCTACAGAAGAAACAATGCCCAAAATCTGTAAATTAATCGTTATAGTTTTATTCTCGATGTTTCTTTTTACTCTCTCATACAGCAAAGATAGCCAATTGAGACTTGAATATATGGAAACTAAGAAGTTCCCATCGAAAGAAATTTTCTTTGTGTCCTCAGATTATTTTTCAGGTGCTTTACCATGTCTTTCAGGTTTATTATCACAATATGGTTGGCCCCTATTCGATAAAATGGAAAATACATTAGTATTTTCATTATCAGGTGAGCCAGAATATGAAAAGAGAATTGTATCGGACATCGAACTTAGTCCAATTCAGTTTATCGACAGCCAAACAGTACTTTTGATCTCGATAAGTGAAGGTGCTCTTTTACTATGGTCGTTTATGGATAACAAACCTTTGAAAAAAATGAAGTTAAGTTATGAATTTCTTCCCTATATGGCAAATTGCTTCGATAACTGTAATAAGATTGCGGTAACCTTTTGGGATACTTATAAATTCAATGAAAAGAAAACTCTTGGAGGTGTTTTCGATTTTGGGAAAGAACTAGATGTATTTGGAAAATGTTATACAGAATTTGTAGTAACCGACGAAAATCTGGACTCTTTTGAAGCGTATTCATGTCGAGGAAAAGCTCTTAACGATCAAAGAGTTTTTATAATATCTATGTTCGATTCTAGATTGTTAGAATTCGACTTAGATGGAAGTTTGAATTTTGTATACGATCCTATCGAGGATTTCAAAGTCGTTCGCAACATGCCTAAAACGATGGAAAGAGTCGACAAGGGCGATCATCTTACTTGCTATGGTCAACTACCAATAATGCATGATAAATTGCTTTTTATGCAAAGAAATATTTATAGAGCCAATCGTTTCATAGATATATGGGATATTAATCATAGAAAATATATTGGAAAAATTGACATAGGGAAAAGATGTTTTGTAGGTGTTCTCGATGATGAAATATGGGTTATAGACAGTTTGGATTCAGTATACTTTTACATTGGATTGTATAAATTGAAATATCCAGAGGATACCACAAGAAACATCTGTCAATACACAATTACCGAGCCTTTGAGTGGCAAAAAAGTCAATCTTGCGACATACTTACCCAAATATGAAGATACACTAATTATAATTAATACAACACCTTACGATTATCTTGCAATTGTACAAGAATACATTTCAAGACACAGTGCTCGAGATGGAGATGTTCCTCCAATTCCATGTATTATCTTATACACGAGTCCGGAACCCGAGATATTAATTTCACTGAAGAACTCGAGTGTCGATAGGAATTTCTATATGATATTAAATACAGACCTTTCATTGAAAGAAAAATTTCCATACGCAATTGTACTAAACAAAAGAGGTGATATTGTTCGAGAGCTTTCAGAGAAGGACGTAGCAAAGATTTTAAGCAAGTAGCAGATTAAAAACTATGTATTTAAAACGATTAAATAAAATAACCTAACATCTTTTACTTCAAATAAAAAGGAGAGGCAAAAACCTCTCCTAATTTCAACAAGCCACAGTTAACTCACCAACGCTTCATTTCAATAGATCATTTCTCATGGATCATACTTAAATGCATCGTCAGGAATAACGAAACTAGCAATAACAGTGCAAGGTTCGGGATATCCACATGCTGGTGAAGCATATCCCCAATCTGGTACATTGTCATATTTGTATCTAGGTATCCTTTTCGCTTTAAGTTGATCCTTCAGATTATACATACACTGGGCTTTCCATTCATTATCACAGAAACAACAAAGAACACCACATTTACTAATAACCATTCCCGCATACGACATTGTAAAGCAATATCGACCAGCAGGAACACTTCTAAACATTAACACTTGCATACCTATTTCTATGGGAACCATTTGCTTTTTGAAATAATTTTGAGGACCCTCAATAATTAATTCAGCATACTCCCCATAGTAAAACGATAATGGCTGACGGACAATAACATTAATAGCCATATCACAATATTGGCTGTCCTTTCTGGGTCTTGGCGCATAGCAACTGCTGTTTATGCAACATCCTGTGCACAAGACTGTTATTGCCAGAAGGGCCAATACCGCTAAGAAAAATAGCTTCCGCTGCATGATCCCTCCTTTCTATTGGCAATTTATACATATTGAAAATTCAAGGCCTACAAATACGGTTGTCATACCAGGTTCGAATGTGTAGATATAAGTTGACTGATCCGTTTCCCCAGAAACTGAAGGTCCTATTGGAGTTGACTCAATTAAATCAATTTCACCAAGTGGGGCAGTTTCGAAATGAAATCTAGCTTTGCAATTTTGCCAGATTCTTAATCTCATTCCAACCATCAGATCAGGTGCAATTGCAGTCTCTGTAATTCCATCGATATCGAGCATCTGATAGGTCAATCCTAAACCCACAAACGGCTCAAACACTTCATCTACAACAACACTCCAATTAATTCTGGGTGTCAAGCCAAATCCTGTCATTGAAACAGTGCTTATCTGATCGATAGATCCCGCAGTATCCATTTCATAATAGTTAACTCTGAAATCTGCACCATAGTATTCAACCATAAGTTCCAGGTCTAATCTACCCTTCATCTTATCACCAATATCAGCCAGTCGTATTCCTGCACCACCAGCAAATGCAGCATTTAGCGCAGCATCTTGACCGTAATGATACAACGACGGTATTGAGGAATGTGAAGGGTATTGATCAAGGTGCATCCCAAAATGATTAGAAGTTAATCCAGCAACCAAATATGTACCCAGCATTTGCCCGAAACATAGGCATGGGAGCACTATCAATAACAATAGCACCCCTGGAAGGTGTTTCATAAATCCTCCTTTCTCGGCGGTTGAGTGAGCTAATTCATTATAAACACAATATATTATGTGTCAATAGAAAAGATTCTAAATTAGTAAAATTTTTTAAGGTTATATGTCTCACTAAACTGTAAAGTTATTAACACATCGGTATACTTTATCATTATTTATATTTAAATTGCATTCAAAGAATCACACAATAATCCTGAATATTTACATTAATTTTACCACTTATCTTATTTTAATATTATCTGTTCCGAAAATTGTATTGATTGAACACTCACATTTTTCTATCTGTTTAGTTTAAAAAATTTTCACATCGATAACTTTTAAATAGTATATTCACAATATGTAGGTTTAATTATTCTATTAAAAATTTCTAAATATTAAGCAAATTATTAATTCTAATCTATATAATTAATCCTAAGGAGGATAAATGCTTAAATCGGAAAATTCAAGAATATTAGTTATAAATCCAGGTTCTACAAGCACAAAATTAGCTGTTTTCGATAATGAGGAAATGATTCTATCCAAAACGCTTAGACATGACGAAAAAGAGCTTGCACCTTTTCCTGACATTCCCAGTCAGTATAGTTTCAGAGAGAAGGTTATTATTAATTCATTACAAGATGCGGGAATTGAACTTAGGTCAATTAATGCAGTAGTTGGACGAGGAGGCTTGCTTTATCCACTTGAAGGTGGCACATACGAAGTAAACGAAATTATGTTAGAGCATCTGAGAAAAGGAGTTCAAGGACAGCATGCATCAAATTTAGGTGGTCTTCTCGCACAGGCTATTGCAAACGATATCGGTAATATTCCAGCTTTTATTGTCGATCCTGTTGTTGTGGATGAGATGCTTCCTGAAGCTAAATTGTCCGGACATCCGTTAATTGCACGTCGATCGATATTTCATGCTCTAAACCAGAAAGCCGTTGCCCGAAAAGCATCCACTAAACTTGGTAAATCATACGAAGATGTCAATCTAATTGTTGCTCATATGGGTGGTGGAATTTCTATTGGAGCACATAGAAAAGGAAGAGTGATCGAAGTTAATAATGCACTTCATGGAGACGGTCCATTTTCCCCCGAAAGAAGCGGAGGATTACCTGCAGGTGACCTTATTAAACTGTGTTATTCCGGTAAATATTCCCAAAAAGATGTAATGACAATGCTTCGAGGTAAAGGTGGTATGATGGCATATCTCAAGACAAACGATATGCTTAAGGTTATAGAAAGAATTAACAACGGAGATAAGGACGCTAAACTTGTTTTTGACGCTATGGCTTTTCAGGTTGCCAAACAAATTGGACTGCTTGCAGCCGTACTTAAGGGAAATATAGATGCAATTGTTCTCTCAGGTGGTTTAGGATATAGTGAAAAATTCGTTGAGGCAATCAGCCAATATGTAGATTGGATTGCACCGGTATCAGTATTTCCCGGGGAAGAGGAAATGGAAGCTCTTGCTGCTGGCGCTCTTAGAGTCATTAGAGGAGAAGAAAAGGCTAAGGTCTATAAACCTAAAATTCAATAAAATTATTACTTAAAAAAAAATCGAAACACATAAAATCCTTAGACATATCTAATCTCAATCGGAGTTAATAGGCTTTATTATTTAATAAATCAAGTCTATTGAAAACTGTGTGATTTACTAAGGCAGAATTTACGTTGTAGATATGTTATTCCAATAGCAGCGGCATCGGTTGCGTCAAAAGATAAATCAGGTGGGGTATCGAGAATCTGTCTAACCATATACGCAACTTGATCTTTTTTAGCATTTCCATGTCCTGTAAGTGCCATTTTTACCTCTGCAGGTGTTATCTCCTTAACATTTATCCCCATTAACGTAGCTGCAAGAGTAATAACTCCCTTTGCTTCACCCAATCTTATCAAAGTCTTAACGTTCTTTCCATAAAAAGGACTTTCCACGACAAGCAGTTGTGGTGAATATTTCAGAATCAATTTTAAAACCTCACCGAAAAGTTTTACTAATCCTTTAGATAAAGTTTCCTTTTTAACTTTTAATGCGCCACCGTCAATAAATTCTTGAGCTCTTTCATCCCCTTCAAGAATACAAAATCCAATAATCCTGGTTCCCGGGTCGATTGCTAAAATTCGCACCTAATTCCTCCCATGCAAAAGAAATCACCATTTTTTGCATTACCAAGAGAAATCCACCTTTGACAGCACAGCATTAATACCTAAGTTATTATGTAATGAAAGGATTAATAACAAAAAAGAATTTCGAACTGGGTTTTTTTCTCGGAGTAGTCTCAATTTTTTCACAAACGATCTTGATAAGAGAATTATTTGCTGTTTATGGTTTTACGGAACTGCTTTTAGTTATACTACTTTTTCTATGGCTTATTTGGGGTGCTCTTGGTAGCTTGCTCCGTAGAAATATCAATACTACAAGAGCACTTTCGATTTTTATTATATTATCTTCATTTATCCCAGTTTTCGTTAAAATAACTGCAATTCCTCTTAGGCCCTTCTTTGGATTGGTGGTTCCGATATGGCGACTATCGATAGCCGGAGCAATATGTTCCTTTCCATGTTTTTTCGGAGGTATGACATTCGCAGCTCTGTCGTCAGATTCCGATGCCGATAAGATTTATGCATCTGAGGGATTAGGAGCTTTCTTTGGTGGAATATTAACAATTTTAACATTAAAGATTATCCCACAACTTTGGATATTTGCAATATTAGCTATGATATTAGCTGCATTGTTTGCAGTCTATAAAGAGAGAAAAAATGCTATCTTCACTTTGTCTGTGATATGTATAGCTGCTTTATCAAATCTTATCACTCCTCAAATAAATTCAGCTTTGTGGAAAGGATTCCATGTTAGCGAGATAGAGTCTAATTACGGCAGAATAAATGTTTTGCGGAGAGAAGATGAATCAACAATCTATGAAAATGGTCGATTAATTACTTCTTCCGGGGACACACTTATGATGGAACAGATTATCCATCCAATTGTCTGGGCTCACAAAAATCCAGAAAAAATACTTCTAATCGGTGGAATATATAAGGGTGGAATTAAAGATCTAATTAAACATAATCCGCAAAAAATCGTTGCTCCATATTCAGATCGAGTTCTCATGAGAACCGCGATAGCTTCGATACCTTCAGTCAGACACTCGATAAAAGATAAGAAATTAGAATTAATAAACATCGATCCAGTAATTCTACCTTTCAAGATGCAGGACAAATTTGATGTAGTAATCGTATCACCTGGGCTTCCCTCGATGGGTGCCGATAATCGTTTCTGGACTTTGGAATTTTTTAACTCCCTAAAAAATTTAGTCAAATCTGAGGGAATCATCGGGGTTGCTTTACCGGTTGGAATGAATTTTTTGTCTGAGTATCAAAAAGAGTTAGTTAGCTCCATATGGTTCACATTCAAATATGTCTATTCGGATGCGGAAATATACTTTCCAGAAGGAAATATTCTTCTAATCGCAAACCCAAATAGGAAAGTAAATTTTCTATCAAGATTGGCTTCAGATTCATTAACTCCGATTGAAACAGCAACAATTCCAGTGGAATATTTACCAATTATGTTCCAGATAGAGCGATCCGTTACACTTAAACAGCAACTGGCTTCGGCAAAATTTACTAGATTAAATAAAAACTGGCGACCATTAGCGTATCTATGGGGTATACTCGAGCATGCATATCTTGGAGAAACGCCTATTTCTACAAAATGGCTCTCAAAAGAAACAGTAAGAAATGTAACTGTAATCTTAATAGTTTTATTCTTAATAATATTAAGCTTTGGTAAACTAATTTGCAAAACTTCCAACGCTATTATTTGGCCCTTTTTCGGTGGAGTCTGGGGCATCTCAAATCAAACTTTATTTTTATTGGTGTTACAGGCAAATTATGGAAGTCTATATTGGTTATTAGGATTAGCTAATGGGTTATTTCTATTCGGAAGTGCATTAGGCAGCTATTTTGGTGGAAGAAATCTTAAGAATGTGACTTTAGCTGTATTATCTGTATCCGTGATGATATTAATTGCAACAACTAGTCTTGGAATGCATTTCGGTAGAATGACTTTAGTAATTTATTATATCGTTTTTCTTATATCCGGATCTATAACAGGCTTATGTTTTGGTGCTGCATCACGAATAATAAATCGAGGCAAAATCTTATATGCAGCAGACCTTCTTGGAGCTTCAGTAGGAGCTATTGTCAGTATTTACTTGATACCAACAGTATCCCCACTTGTTATTGTTTGTGGATTAGGGGGATTTGCTGTTTTGGCAGGTATATTGTCGAAGAATAGACTTTAATAGTAAAGCTTTTAATAAACTTAATTTATTCTATAATGAATATATTTGGCAAATATAAATTATCCAATTTCACTTTCTTCAGCTTTGCTTAAAGGAAGAAAAATAGCAATTGAAGTTCCTCTACCAATTTCACTCTGGATATCAATATAACCATCATGCTGCTTAACAATACCATACACCTGCGAAAGACCAAGTCCCGACCCGGTTTTCCGGTCCTTTGTTGTGAAAAACGGATCAAATATATGATTTATTACGTCAGGATGAATACCCGAACCGGTATCGACAATTGAAATTTGTACCCATTCACCGGGTGTAATATCTGGGATAAGCTTTTCTTCATTTTCACGTATTGTAACTCGCTCTAACTTAAGAACTAATATTCCACCATTCGGCATAGATTCTACAGAATTTCGGAATAAATTATTGAACATTTGTCGTAGTTGGTTAGGGTCTCCGTCAGTCCAATATTCATCGAACCCACCAAATAAGTTGAAGGTAATGTTATCTGGAATTGTATTTTCAAAATCTTTTTTTATTTCCTTTGCAAAAGTCAACAATTCCATACGGGTTTTTGCTATTATTGATTTTCTGCTAAAATCAAGTATCTGACGAACTAGTTGTGTCGCTTTTTTGTTTTGTTCAAGAATATTATTTAACATTCTCGACGCAAACTGACTTATGTTTGGGTCGTGAAGTATTAATTCTGCATAACCACCAATCCCGAAAAGGAGATTATTAAAATCATGTGCGATTCCTGTAGCGAGATATCCAATAGCCGCTAATCGTTCCTGTTGAATGCTTATCTCCTGAGAAGCTCTAAGGTCCTCAAATGCTTTTTCTAAACGTTGGTTAGCTTCGATAAGAGCTTTCTCGGTGGTTTCTCGATAGGTTATATCTCGAATAAGAATTACTGCACCAGGAGTTGAGTGTAAATCACCAGTAATTATTTCAAGTGGTATTGTTTCGGTTGAATTTTTCTTCTTTCCCGTTGCATAACCTACATGAAATCCATTCAGTTTAAGGGAATCATAGATTTCCTTAGTGTTGGTTTTACTTAGCCTTCGATCGAAATAAATTAAATCAGTTTTTTTCCCTATTACTTCTTCCTCCGTATATCCAAATATTCTTTTTATAGAACTACTCGTTAACACGATTTTTCTATCTGGATTCACAACAAGAAAAACATCGGGATCTATGCTATCTATAATATTTTCAAGTTCCGCTTTTAAAGCAGCAGCAATTCTCCATCTTCGATAGGTTATCCAAATTACAAAAATTAGCGCGAGGAAGGATACATTAATAAGAAACAAAGTCACACGCATTTCATAATAAGATTTTAAGAACTCATATAGATCATCCACGAACCAGATAGAAAGACTGAACAAGAGGAATATTATCGAAAATATCAAAACAATTATTAATTCTCTTCTGGCATTATTTTCTTTTTTTAGCATTAGCATAATCGATAACCTATTCTAAAATTAAAAATATTCTAAAATATTTTATACACAATGAAATCTTTAATTTTGGGTTTAGTAATGAAACAATATTTCCTTATTAAAACTAACGATGTCCTTATTATTTTTCTCAAATATTCCTTATCAAACTATAAAAAACATTATATAAACAAAAAAATCAAGAATATAAATTTCTTTTAGTACAAGATAATTGAAAGAATAGTGTCTAAATCTTTCAAAATCATATTATTTCAACTCTCAGGAATAAATTTTTCCCATTCATTCCCCGTCAATTTTTTAACAACATTTGTAAAGTCTTCTGGTAATTCACACGATAATATAATATCAGTTCCAGTTTCAGGATGTTTAAATTGCAATCTCCATGCATGGAGAAGTTGATGTGATGTTATCTTAAGCAATTCTCGGGCAGAACTAATGCATTCTGGTGTAATTCCTTTGAGATGTTTCTCTCCCCCACCGTAATCGACATCTCCGAAAACCGGATGACCTATATAGTTTGCATGTACTCGAATCTGATGTGTTCGACCTGTTAGTAATTTAACTCGGACAAACTCTGTAAAATCAAACGTTGCCAATCGAAAAAATATAGTTTTTGCAGGTTGTCCAACAGATAATACAGTTCTTTTTAAAGGTTCTTTCGGATGTCTTCCAATAGGTTGATCCACTTCGACAATGTTATTTGCTAGTCTCCCCCACAGAAGTGCCAAATACTGCCTATCGATTAATCGTTTAGAAAGCATTTCCGAAAGTTTTAGGTGAGTCGATGTTTTTTTTGCTACTATTATCAATCCGGAAGTATCTTTATCTAACCGATGAACAACTCCAGGCCTATAATCGCCACCAATAGGAGATAGACTCTTCGTATGTGCAAGTACTGCGTTAATTAGAGTGCCCTTCCAATTTCCACGTGCGGGATGAGTAACCATACCGAAAGGTTTATTTATCACAATTAAATATTCATCTTCGAAAACCACTTCGATGGGTATATTTTCTGGAAGCAATCGAAAAGGCTCTTCCTCAGGTATGTCCAGCACGATAGTTTCTCCACCTCGAAGAATAAAATTCTGTTTAGTTCCCTTACCAATTACTTTTATTCTACCTTCACGAATAAACCTTTGGATTTGGCTTCGCGAAAGTCCTACCCCTTGTTGAACGAGAAAGATGTCGATTCTGCCGGGAATGACATCCTGAGGTACTCGAATATTTTTTTTCCTTTCGAACATATATCTAATTTATTGCCAAAGTACTGTAAATTAAATTAATTAATCTTGGATAATTTAAAATGATTTTCTTATAAATTCCATTGTCAATTAAAGCAATGAAAATATATAGAATAACGTTTATCATCTGGATTTTTCAAATTTTCGCTCTTACGATTCCCCAAGCTCAGATTACAGTAGTACAAAAGGACTGGTATAGAGGACCTGGAACACTCGTTAGAAACAATACTTGGGCTAACGATTATTTTCGATCCGAAAGTTTAAATACTCTCAACCACGATATAGTCTTCAAAGCTAGTGAAATTAACACGACAAACTGGGATACAATGATACTTTTGTCCTCAGATGCTATTGAATCTCACACACATTATCATTATGCAGATTTAGATGACGATGGAGATCTCGACTTCGCTATGGGTGTGGGAGGTCGTGGCATTTACGTTGCCGAAAATATTGGAGATACAGCGTTTATCAATTCACTTATTTGTAGCTTTAGCCTTGCCGATAGCAACTGGGCTTTAGACACATATTGTGGGAAAATCGATGATGATGAATATTATGACATTTTCTTTTCCGGACGCAACGGTTATGGAGTATGTTGGGGAAGTGGC
>JAUWMV010000024.1 GCA_030613005.1 bacterium
CAGCTCATTCTGGGAAATATTGCTGGGCAACAAATCTTACAGGAGGCTATAGACGATATAGCTGGATGTCCCTCGAAGTTGAATTAGATGATGAAATGACAATGTATTCTAAAGAGCTTAATTTCTGGTCCTGGTACGATTTAAGCAAAGGATACAATCCAACAACGCGTCCCCAATATGCTGATGGTATATGTCTTAAAGGTTCAATAGATGAGGGTGCAACATGGTTCTATCTTTATCCTGAGCCAGCATGGAATTACCCTCATACATTCTATGTATACTCGTACTATTGGGGTGGAGCAGTACCTTATTTACCATTGCCAGGTAATTGGGGAAGTAATGGAGGATGGGAATATACTACTGTGGATATAAGCGAGTGGCAAGGCGAACTTACCAATATCCAATTTGGTTTGCATGCATACGCTTACAATTATGATTATTACGGTACACATTTCGGTTGGGCTATCGACGATGTGTGTTTCGCAGGCGATTTCCCCATACCAGAGGATATTAGCGGATGCATTAAGGGTTATGTGTACGATGCTGTTACGCTTGAAATGATACCTCATGCAAAGATTGCTCTTAGTGGGCAGATCAGTCATGCAGATGCTTACGGATATTTCGTTATCTGCGACGTCGATGTCGGCTATTATCCTGTTTATGCTTCTGCAAGAGGATATATGACTAACTTCGAATGGGGAATTGTTCCTAAGGGCGATACATACGGACCTATTTATATTCCTCTTAGCAAACCAGAATTCGGTCCCGAAACAGACCCGACATACGGGGTTTACGATGACAATCCTGGGATTACAGGCCTAGATGATCAAACAACATTCAGCACACTGGATGATATACATTTCTACATCTGTAATCCGTATGATCATACGGTAACAGTGGATATTTATCCATATATTCACAGTTTAATTGCTACCGACCCAGAACTGCATACATGCGTCGATTCCTTTGACCTTAGAATGCCAACGATCAACAAACCATGGGGTATTGCTGCTGTGGGTATGTTTAATAATTATTCATTCTGGATCAGCAGTATTGAACATTCGTTCATGATGCAGAATGTAGAAGTTGATCCTTATGGAGTTCCAACTGGTAGAGTTTGGGGAACTCATTGGCTACCCACTCCCTATTGGTCGTCCTCTACATACATTCCATATCCCGGTGATATGACATATGACGGAACTTTAATCTGGCAGCTAAGAGTTGATTTAAATATAGGAGAAAGTAATCTATATGGTTGGGACCCTGTTACAGGTGTTATGCAGCATATGATTGTAGATCCGTATAGCGCATGGAACCGTCACTTCCAGAACGGTTTGGCATACGACCCCGGTGAGGATGTATTCTATCTCGGTGGTTGGCAAGCGGATACATTATACAAGATTGCCGGTCTTAGCTACGATGAGCCTGGAATGATTCTGGGATATTGGAGCTTCAGGAAACTAATTGAAGATGCTAGTGATATAAACGCTGGAATAGCAGGTATTGGCTTTAACCACACCAGAAGAACAGTTTGGATTGCATGCAGGAATTTTGATAATGAAATTATTGAGTTCGATCCTGAATACGGCGTTGTATTAAATACATTCCTCGATACCTTCTCCGCACCTAACAACCACTGTGGCGCAGAGTGCGATGCAGAAGGTAGATTCTGGATTGTATCGTCCGCGAAGCGTATGGCATATGCGTTCATGATTTCGGAAGGCACAATTCCTCCAGGTGTCCGTATTGAACCGACGACATTGAAGATTCCTGCTGGTGCTTGCGAGCAAGTAAGCCTTGTTGTGGCTCCTGTTACCGAACCTGGAATTTACCAATTGTATCTCGCGCTTTCATTTGAGGGAGCAGACCCGATTATTTATCCAGTCAAACTTCGTGTATCGCCTTATGCTAACTACGGTTGGAATATGATCTCGATACCAGTCGATCCTGATCCAAATAGTGTTTATGCTCAGCTAAGCGATAATATAGTTCCATTAATTTTGGATATAGGAGCTTCACAGTTCTATAAATGGAATACTACAAGCGGTGCATACTGTATCCCATATGATTTCGGCAGAGGTGAAGGTTATATTCTGTTTTCACACGTTCATGATAAAGTTCTATATGATATTAGTGGTATGCCATATTACAGCGATTTTGTTATGAATCTTCCGTACGGTACATCTCCCACAGGTTCAATGGACGGATTTAATCTAGTAGGGAACCCAGTTAATACGAAGATTGATTGGGATGCAATTGTTGACGATCCAATGTTCTATAATATAGAACCTACTTATTATGTTTGGTCGACCGAAAATGGATTCGCGTTCTACACTCCTGGTTTACCGGGTGGAGCCACCAGATACATTCAACCGTATCAAGGTTTCTGGGTAGAGGTTCTTCCTGGTGGTGGTATACTCGCTATTAATGAATTCAATATGTCTCATACTATAATGAAGGAAGCTGTTGAAGTGGAAGAAGAAGCAATCGGTGGTGCAAGCGACTTTACGTTGAGGATATCCGTAGCAAATGGTGAAATTAAAGATAAATGGAACTACTTGGGCACTAGATTTGGTGCCGAAGATGGTTTCGACGGAAAATTCGACGCAAAGGTTCCTCCATACTTCCCATCAAGGATATCGACATCCGATTTAGGATACTTTGTGGATGGTCCTTATCAACTTAGCGCTGATATAAAGAAAACACTTGATCCAAGTATGACCAAGGAATGGATCTTCGACATTAAATGCGCATCGGCTGGAACTAATGTTGAAATTTCATGGCCTAAATCACACATACCTGATGATATCGACGGCTCCGATGGAACAGATGAAATTAGCTCTTCATACACTCTAACTCTCAGAGATGAGAGAGCTGGTGGAACAATAGATATGAGAACAACACATAAATACAGCTTCGAGTATCAAGGAGTATCTAGAAGATTCGTAATAACAGTTAATAAGAGCGATACGCCTGATCTTAAGAAGACTTCTCTACCTGATAAGGTTTCGTTGTTACAGAATAATCCTAATCCATTTAACTTTGCGACAGATATTGAATTCTATTTACCGGAAGGTGCAGAGATTGCTCTCGAGATCTATTCTGTGGAAGGAAAACTCGTTAGAACATTAGCCAAGGGTGAATACTCCTCAGGAAAGCACTTCATCTCATGGGATGGTATGGATGAAACTGGAATCTCAGCTTCAAGCGGAATTTATATTGCCAAGCTAAAAGTTAACGGCGAAGAGTTATCTATAAAGATGTCATACATAAAGTAATGGCATCAGATAATGTTTTAACCCTCTGTCCTAATGGGCAGGGGGTCTTTTTTTCTGTCGGATTTCGATTATTCTATGAATTACAAATGTGAATATATTTTCATAGATTTGCAATTTAGCCAAAAAGTATACGTTAAATAGCATCTGTATATATTATAATTGGAAATTTAAACTTTCTTCCTAATTTTGCCGGATTATCCCTGCGTTTTTTCTTGACTTTGCATTACTTTTTGGACAATTTCTACGGTTGTGAAATTAAATTTAGAATAAAATTATGGGGCGTAGCCAAGTCGGCAAGGCAGCGGATTTTGGATCCGCCATGCGGAGGTTCGAATCCCCCCGCCCCAGTTTGAGGATTTGGTTTAAATTAGGGAGCTAAGATGGATGACAAACTCAGTCTTATTGTTGGCGGATCAAATTCTGTGCTGGGAAATGATATTGCTGAGCATTTAGGAATAACACCCACAAAAATGAATTTAAGGCGATTTAATGATGGTGAAATCAACCTGCAAATTTTGGAAAATATTAGAGGTAAGGATGTATTTATAGTACAATCTATGCAACCACCAGCTGATAATCTATTGGAATTGCTTTTGATTATCGATGCCGCCAAGAGAGCAAGCGCTTGGAGAATTACCGCGGTAATACCATATTTCGGTTATGCACGGCAGGAGAGAAAGGATAGACCTCGAGTCCCTATTTCAGCTAAATTAGTGGCTAATCTTTTAGTTGCTGCTGGGGTAAACAGAGTTCTCACGATAGACTTGCATGCATCGGCTATTCAAGGATTCTTTGATGTCCCAACTGACCATCTCACTGCCGATATAATTTTTAGGGATTTGCTACTCGATGAGATGTCTGATAGAATAAAGAATAAAGAACTAGTTATGGTTTCTCCGGATATTGGTGGTGTTAAGAGAACAGAATACATTGGAGATCATGTAGGTGCGTCGATAGCTGTTGTCTATAAGAAACGAGAGCGACCTAATGAAATTGCTAAAATTCAGAATATCGCAGGAGATGTAAAGGATAAGATTGCTGTAATTCGAGATGATATTATCGATACCGGAGGTACTCTTTGCTCAGCATGCGACTTGATTATTGATGAAGGCGCCAAGGATGTTATAGCTTTAATTACTCATCCATTGCTTTCGGGCGCTGCCGTTGAAAATGTGGTTAATTCGAAAATAGGCACTCTTGTTATTACTGATACACTACCTATTAAAGAAAACGTAAAGCAAATTCTTGGAAGTAAATTGCGAATATTTTCTGTTGCTCCATTTTTGGCAGCGACAATAGAAAGTATCCACATGGAACAATCTATCAGTGTTTTGTTTAATAAAAATTTTCTTAAAGAAATCAAATACGAGATTGGAGGAGGGAAATGAAAGGTCTCCCTTTAAAATGTGAGATAAGACATCTTAAAGGAAGTCGAAACGCAAATCGACTTAGGCGTCAAGGGTTTATTCCTGCTGTAATTTATGGAATGGGTGAAGATAATATTTCGCTGAAAATTTTAAAACATGAATTATCTCAGATAATGCATTCTAAATCAGGAGAACATGCACTTGTTGAGTTGCATATGAGAGATGAATCTGGAGAAGAAAAAAAGCTGCTCGCGTTGATTAAAGAAGTGCAACACAATCCAGTTTCCGATTTGATTATTCACGCGGATTTTGAGCATGTTCAAGCGGATAGACCGGTTTCCTTTAAATTGCATATAGAATTTATTGGCATTCCAGAAGGAGTTAAAAAAGGAGGAATATTCACACCGCATTTTCATGAACTTGAGGTTTTATGTACTCCAAAAAACGCTCCAGAATTTGTCGAACTGGATGTATCTGGGATTGATCTCAGTGATTCCATGCATGTTAAGGATATTAAAATTCCAAACGCTGAATTATTAATGGATGAAGAAGAAGTTATAGCATCGGTTGTTAAGCCACGGGGTGTTACGGAAGTTGAGGAAGTAGAGAAAGTTGAGGAACTTGAGGAAGCGGAAGAGGTTGAGGGAACTGAGGGTAAGGTTTCGAAATAATGTGGTGGATTTATGAAACCATGGAGATGATATGAAGCTTTCTTCCTTTAAAATTGTAGTGATATTCATTTTTTCATCCTTAGGCTTTTTAACTGCGCAGTTGCCTGGAAGTATTATGAACCAGTACCAAAGGTTTATTAGCGGTGCGGATGCTGGAGTCCAAACGGGAGTAGGAACAGATGTTGAAACATACAAATCACCCGAAATTACTCCGTATGATACAACACAGAAATATCTCAAACAAGTACAAAAAGAAAAGGAACCGGTTGTAGAGCCTGAATTTCCATGGTTTTTTGAATTTCCGATTGTTATTGAAGGTGATACTTTGCAGATAATTAGAAAGGCTTTACCTATACAATTGGAAACCTTTAGCTCAAGTATATTCGAGAACATACCTTTTCTTTCTTCATCCCAATTGCCAGTTTCAGATAAGTATATTATAGGCAGTGGTGATAAGTTGCTTATAAATATGTGGGGTGCTGTTAATGCTCAATACGATTTAATTGTTGATAGAGATGGGAAAATCTATATCCCACAAATTGGAGATGTTGCACTTGGTGGTATTTCTGTTATTTCTGCCCAAAGAAAAGTCAACAGACTTGTAAATAATGTCTTCGCAGACGTAAGTATAAGCTTAACTCTTACGTCGATAAAAACTGTACAGGTTTTTGTTGTAGGCAATGTGGAAAACCCAGGAATATTTGATTTACCAGGACTTTCAAGAGTTATTAATGCTATTGCTGTTGCAGGTGGTCCCTCTAATGTTGGTTCGTTCAGAAATATTAAAGTGTATCGTGGAGATAGACTAATTGGAAAACTAGATATGTATGAACTAATTCTTACAGGTAAGGCTAAGGGGAACATTCAGCTTGCAAATGGTGACTTACTTATGGTTCCTCCATATGAGAAAAAAGTTAAACTAAGAGGTCTGGTCAAAAATCCAGCAATTTTTGAGATAATTGAAGACGAAACGATGAAGGACCTTATTAATTATTCCGGTTGGTTTCTGCCAAATGCGAATATCCATGAAATTTTTGTAGATAGAATTAATAGTGGTATTCACATTTCTATCAATATTGATTATGAAGATACCACGCAATGGGAAACAATCCTTAAAGATGGGGATGATATTTCTGTTTTTCCAGTAAATCCTTATAGGGAGAATGTAATTTTCCTTGAGGGATATACGCCTTATCCGGGTGTTTATGGCTGGGAAGAAGGAATGACTGCCAATGATCTGTTCGATCGTGCTGGTATGCTTTACAATGATACTTATAGAGAACGAGTGGATATTTTTCGTTTATTGCCTGATGAATCTCGAGAGATCATAAGTTTCGATCTGCTTAAGGATAGTAAAGTTTCACTTCAACCTCAGGACAGAATAAAATTATATTCTGTGCGTGAATTCTTAATCCCTAAAGAGGTTTCAATTTCTGGATCCGTAAGGAAACCGGGAAAGTATAGATTATATGAAAAAATGAGAGTTTCAGACATAATTTTTACCGCAGGTGGGGTTGAAAGGGGTTCATATTTAGATAGTGTTGAATTAGTTAGAATAACTGATGGATTAAAGAGAGAAAGAAAAATTTTAAATCTGGGGAAGATTTTAAAAAATCCGGATTCGCCAGAAAACATTTTGCTTGCAGAAGACGATTATCTAACAGTAAAAAAAATACCGGGATGGCTTACACCAGAAATTGTTACTATAATTGGGGAGGTTGTGTATCCAGGTGATTATGCATTGTTAAATGAAGAGGAGACCTTATCTGATTTGCTTGAAAGGGTTGGTGGATTTACACCCGATGCATATACTAAAGGTTTGATGTTTATTAGACCTGAAATCGCTAAAGAAGCCCGAATTAGGGACATTCCAAGGATTCTCAGGAGTACTCGACCATTAATTCTAGATTCACTTGGTCGAATTGATACTCTAGATTTGGTGTATGATTGGCAAGGAAGTGACCTTAATAGAATAATCATAGATGTTAGTAAGATTGTTTCGGGTAAAGATGATTTCATTCTTCGGGCAGGGGATTCAATTTTTGTTCCACGTATTCCTGGTGGTGTCAGTGTATTAGGAGCCGTGGGAATTAATGGAACTGTGAAATATTCAAATAGAAAAAAAGTTGCGTATTATATTAAATCCGCGGGTGGTGCTACTAAGGATGCAGATATAAATGAAATGAGAATTGTTAAAATGAACGGAGAAGTTCTTAAAGTATCTAAAGGGTATAGCAATGTCGAGCCTGGTGATATAATAATCTTGCCAAAGAAAATAAAAAAGGAAACTAATTGGCTTAGCATCATGACAGAAATCGTAACGGTGCTAACTGGTTTAGCTACTACTACTTACATAATAATTAAATTGAAATGATTGAAGAAAGAATAAATATATTTAATACTCTTTTCAGAAATAGAGTTACCATATCAATAATAACATCCTGTGCAATAATTATCTCGATAGTATTAGCAATAATACTACCGAAGCAATACACATCGATTGCTGTCGTGCTTCCTTCAGGGACAGTTCCAGGGATATTCGGCTTTGCAGCACCTTTTTCATCTGGTTTTTTTGAACAAGGTTCAAGCGAAGAAATCTCTAGTTTTTTATTTCCTGATTTATTGAGTAGTTTCTCGCTTTATTCAATGGTTTGCAGTACACCAGTTAACTCGACAATAAAAAAAATAAAACCGGAAAGTGAAACCATAAGGGATTTAGAGGGTTGGAGTGTAGACAGTAAAGGGCATAAGATATTTATAGCTCGATCGAAAATTAAGTATTCTATAGAAAAGGGAATTCTTGTTATTTCTTATACAACAAAGAATCCCATAATTGCACAATTTGTGCTTAATGCCACTGTTAATGCGTTAGAGGAACTAATAAAGAAAAATACAGTTTCGAATGCAGTAAAAAAATCTGGTCATTTAATAAATAGGGAAAAGGAACTCATTGAACAACTTGATGAATCTGAGGATAGCTTAGAAAAGTTTATTAGTTCCCATCGAAACTTTGCAAGAGACCCGATTTTAAAAATCAAATACAATCGGTATAATTCCTCTGTGCAAATTAAACATGAACTTCTAATTTATGTTCAAAAGCAACTCGAAATATCCGTGTTAGATTCAAAGGGTTCAGCTCCAGTAGTAAAAATTTTGGATCCCCCAAATTTTCCAACTAAAAAATCCGGTCCCAAAAGGTCGTTGATACTTGTAATTGGAACGTTAATTGGTTTTATTATTTCTCTTATTGTTGTAGCTTTTCGGGAAAACAAAGATAAACTATTTGCTCGCTTGAAACCTTAAGAATGACACGAACCTCATATAATCCGGTAAAAAAAATTTTGTTAGCTATACTGCTTCTTGCAGGTATGGTTGCATTTATCTATTTATTTGTTAAGATGAAATTCCTTCTAATTCTTTCAGCTGTTGCATTGACAGGAGTTTTATCGATTATCTTTATACCATATGAATATATCGCATTATTCTTTATTGCTCAAGTTGTTTTTTTAAAAGTTGTGTCTGGTTTCAGGATTATGGATGTTTTTGTTAATTATATAGAGGTTACTTTTTTGATTTTTTTAGGTTCATTCGCCTTGTCTTTTCTTTTTTACAAACGTTCGATTCAAGTCAAAAAATTTGGTCTAATAGAAATTTTTGTTTTAATACTTCTTGTTTTTGTTGTTATTTCTGCCATAGTTGGAATATTAAATTATCCCACTAATGACCTATCTTTCAGCAAGGCATTTCGGACCGATCTTTTTAGAGGACCGATGTACTACGTGTGGGCAATATTTCTTTCACTTCTAGTTTTCAAAGACGATAAATGGGTAGAAAGAACGATAACTGTTTGGGTTGTTTTCCTAACAGCGCATATCGTATCATACTTAATAGATTTTGTAATAACCGGTTCAAGAGCAATTGTTATTGAGCATGGTGCATTTCTGGATTGGGGTTGTCACTTACAAGCTATTTCCTATTTATTCGCATTTTCGTTTTTGATGAATATGATTTCGAAGAAAAGATTTTGGATAATTATTGCAAGTGTTTGTCTATTGTTCCTAACAATATCACGTTCCAGGACACCAGTTGTTGCATGTATTATCTTTGCACTCTATGTTATATCTGTCATAAGTATTATGCAACCGAAGGGAACACGTTTAAAATTTTTTGCAAAAGGATTGATTTATGTTTGTGTAGGAATAGCATTAGCTGCCTTTATTATGCTTTTTCTTTTCCCTGATGAAAGATTAAAATTACTTCTAAGAATTTTTTTCATCCGAGCAGAGACATTTCAGGCATTATCAGCCGACCCAGCACTAAATAGTAGAAAACTGCAAATGATTGAAGCGATGGAATATTTCCGTCAAAATATTTGGCTCGGACACGGATTTGGTACATATTACCTTACCACAAGAAAAATGTTTTTCGTTGACAATTTCTATGGGGTTATTCTATCTAAAATGGGGATTTTGGGGCTTGTTTCTCTTTTGAGCTTTTATTTTATGGGTGTTCTGTTAGCGATTAAACAATTTGGAAAAGTTAAATATATTAAATCAGACTTAATAAAAGCAGGAATCTTGATTGCACCAATCATATTTATTATGGCATTGGCAGCGGGATATACAGTATCACATCCATTTTATTCAAAATCCACAATAATAACTGTATGTATTTTTTTGGCTTTGGTTTCAAATCAATGGGAAAAGAACAATCAAATACAAAAAGAACAGCAAGTCGATCAATAGGCTCACTTTCAGGTATTGTAGCGGTTAGAACTTTGGGGAGAACGCTTGGACTGATTAAAACTCTATTGCTGGCAAGATACTTTGGTGCTACGACTTTGACTGATTCATACTATTTAGCGTTACAAATTGCTACTACAATAGGTCTGTTTCTTGGAATAGGACCTATTAGAACCACAGCCACAACTATTCTGATCCAAGCAGATGTTAAAAGAGGTAGTTCTTATTCCAGTCGGATACTGTTTATTTACATTATCGACTTTTTGATTATTGGGTTTTGTATAATTTCGATTTTAATGTTAACCACAAAGCAATGGTTAGCTTTTGTTTTCCCTGGATTAAGCTCGATTGGACCGTTATCAATTCTTACATATTTGCTTTTACCGACATATTTGATAATGGGAATTTATTATATTGCTTCATCAGGTTTATATATGCGCAACAAATTTGTACCCTTGGAAATAGCAAATCTATTAGTTTCGATGACATTGATAACAATAATCGTTGCACTTCATAAAAAGCTGTCGATTTATTCCGCAGGAGTTGGGTTCCTCATAGGAACTTCTTTGGGTCTATTATTTATAATATCTGTTTTGGCTCGATTAAAAATGCTCAAACCCACATCACCAAATTTTAAAATCCATTGGGTTAAAGCCTTGTTCCTGCAAGGCGGTGCGACACTTGTTTTCACATTTTGGGAACAAGCATTTAGGATTTTCGAAAGATCATTAGGCTCAATTATGAAAATTGGAGTTATAACCTCTTTAACGCAAGCACAACAAATGGTTGGAGCAGTTATGTATCTTTTGGCACAACCAATTTCGCTGATTGTCCATCCAACGCTCGCTCGTTCCTATGCACTTAATGACTTAAAAACTTTCGAGCTGCATTTTTTGAGAGCACTTAGATTAGCGATCTATACATATTTGCCGATTTCCTTTGTTTTTTCTGTAGTTATTTCTCGGATCACGCATCTGTTTCTTCAGCAAGGTGAATTTACTGTGTCTGCCGCTAATGTAACCGGTTTAGCAGCACAAGTTTTGGCTTTTGGTATTGCATTTCAGGGTTTATACATGCTTCTAATGCGAACAATGCTTGCATTGAAAGGTTCGAAAGGGCTTGCCCGAATAGGTTTTTACGGATGGACATTTGCGATGATATTAGATGTATTTATGGCTTCGAAATTTCAAATTGCTGGACTTGCTGCGACTACGGTTATTGCATTTGCTGTATTGGATGTTGTTATGCTTTTATCGATAAGAAAGATGACTAAAATTTCCTTTAGCCCAATATTTCCAGTTATTGCGAAATCTCTTTTTGCTTCGACGATAATGTATTTTTTGATTAATTTAATTGTTAGAAATCTTCCATTAACAGCACCACATGGTTTGTGGCTCAGGTTTGTGATGTTAGGGCAAATTTGTGCATACATGTTGATTGGTATTGGATTATACGTTATAATTACTAAAATAATAGGTTTAAAAGAACCTGAGGAATTGCTCACGGCTATTAAGCTGTTTCTGAAATCAAAGAAAGGATGAGTCAATTTTTATTAGTTAGCTCTAAAACTCTTAATCTGTTATACAATGCGTTTCGGGAAACGGATAACATATGGGCTACAATTGAAACTCTGTATTGCTTATTCGATTTATATTGCTTCCATAATGTTGTAACCATTGGCTGAGGCATTAAGAGCTCAGCTGCAAACCTGTTGGCAGATCGTTCCATTAATTTATTCTTCTTCGATATGCACACATAATAACTTTTTCTATGAGGCATAATCAAGTGACCAAGTTCATGAGCTATTGTGAATCTCATTCGGGTTTCGGGAAGGTTTTGATTCACTACAATAATACTAACTTTTGGGGATTTAAGCGCTAATCCATCCAATTTTACGAAATCCTCAAAGAAAAGTTTAATACCTAGTTCTGTCAAAATAGAATTCAAATCTACCGGAGGGGAATCCATATCGATATATTTAAATAGTCGTCTTGCATAGTCAACTTCCCGCATTCTCTGCCTCCATGCATATAGATGCAAACTTGCCGAGCCATTTCTTCACGAGTTGTGTGTCTGTTTGTCCGAATTCACCTCTGGAAAAAAGTCCCTCGAATTCTTCCAAAAGTATTTTTTCTATTTCTTGCTTTTCCATTTTCCTCAAAATCCTTCAAGATTTGGATCGAAATCGTTAGCTATACTTTCCGAATGAACAGGTTCTATGATATCTAACGGTTCAAACGAAATAGTTTCTTTATCAAAAGCCAGAAAGACGTCACCGGTAGGACCGTTTCGTTGCTTTGCAATAATAATGTTTGATATACCTTCAGAATTCATCTCCTTACCGTAAACTTTAATAGAATCAATATTGTGGATTTCTGGTCTGTATATCATTAAAACAACATCCGCATCCTGTTCGATAGCACCGGATTCTCTCAGATGAGACAACTTTGGTCTAAAATCCCTTGAATCCTCGACTCGTCGAGATAGCTGTGATAATGCAATAACCGGGATTTTCAACTCTCTGGATAGAGCCTTAAGTGACCTGGAAATTGAAGCAACCTCTGTTTGTCGGTTGTCGAAACGCCCGGGGGTTGTAATAAGTTGAAGATAATCCACGATTATAAGACCCAGATCAATTTGCCGAGCCAATCTTCTGGATTTTGCTCGCATCTCTAAAACTGTTAAGGTTGGAGAATCGTCGATATAAATCGGAGCGTTAATAAGACGTTTGACAGCGAGTGCAATTTCGTTAAGATCCCCACGGCTTAGTTTCCCCATTCTTAATTTATGCGAATTTACTCTTGCTTCAGCAGATAATATTCGCATCGCCACTTGTTCGCCAGACATCTCGAGGCTGAATATCGCAACCGGTTTTCTTTTTCTCTCACTAACTTGCACAGCAATTTTTCTTACAAGGGATAACGCTAAGGCAGTCTTCCCGCAGCTTGTTCGTCCTGCTATAATTATGTAATCTGACGGATGAAAGCCAGCAAGATAATCATCTAGATCATCGTATCCTGAGCGTAGACCGCTTTTGAAGGTGTGATCCTTAGTCCAAGAAACAATTTCATCATGAACATTGGTAAGAATAGCTCTTATGTGCATGAAATCGCTACTTGTTCGGAATTGTGTGAGATTAAAAAACTTTGCCTCCACGCGATCGAGGAATTCTTTAACATCACCAGGTGCCGAGAGTGCCTCGCTAACTGTTGATGAAGATGCCTGTATTACGGATCTTAGAATTGCGTATTCCACAATTATTTTCACATGCTCTTCAAAATTTATGGGCGAGATCACAGATTCTATTAATTCTATTATATATTCACTACCTCCCACATTTTCCAGTTCTCCGTGGTTTTTTAAAGAATCTGTTATCGTAATGCTATCGACTTGTTGTCCCTTATTGCTTAATTCAGAAATTCTAGAGAATATCGTGGTGTGTCTCTTATAATAGAACATACCTGGATCCAATTTATCCAGTCCGATCTCGTTTTTATCTGGATATAGTATCATAGCACCGATTACTGCGTGTTCTGCTTTCAGTGAATGAGGTAAAGTTTTACTTATTTGGTCAGTCATTTACTATCCCCCCTTAAGGTATAAAATATGAAAAGAGAGATTAAATTCAACATCCTTTTAAGTTAATTTCAAATTTTCCTTTCTACTTGATTTGCAGATCGAATGAGATTAAATTTGGTTCAATTTTCGGAGGAAATATTGAGATACATTATTTTTGTATTCGCATCAGTTTCATTTTGTTTTGCTGGAACACTTTCCACTGATCTGCAAATTATTAAACAGGTTGAAGTTGAAACTGTATATGTAAGCAATAACACTCGCTGTCCTTACGGGAAAGAAGAAATACTGGACTTTGCGGAACACCTTTATGAGTTGGGTGAATTCGATAGAGCAGCTATCGAATATTTGAGATTCAATTTTTTCTTTTCTGAGGATGATTGTGCAGCACATACGCTATTTAAGGCAGCTATCTGCAAGGAGAAAGCTCGCAATTTTAAAGAAGCAAGACTGTTATATGAATCATTCGGGATTCAATTTCCGGAACGAGAGAATTACTCGAAATATAGAATAGGACTGACATATCTGCTTACTGAGGATTTCGATTCTATTTTGGCAATAAACGACACCTCGAGCTCAGCGATGAAATATCTGTACGGTTGGGCACTTTTTGGGAAAAGAAAATATCCAAAAGCTGCTAATGTTTTCAAATCGATTATCGACGAGGACCTAAATTATTCATTTAAAGGAAGCATAAGCTTTCTCAAACAACGATCTAAATACGGTGAAAACATGTATAGAAAAAGCCCGTTTTTAGCTGCTGTTCTATCCTCAGTTATTCCTGGTCTTGGAAGGGGATATTGTGGAAGATGGGGTGATTGTTTTTTTTCTTTTTCAATCTTTAGTGTTTCCGGGGGGCTTTCTTTGTATTACTGGGATAAAGATCATACATTTTCTGTTATTATGGCGTTTGTTAGTATATTCTTTTATTTGGGTAACATATACGGATCGTTTGTTGGAGCGGATATAATTAATGTTGAACAAGAGAACGAACTTTATAATCGAACATTAAGTGAAGTTCCTCATTCGCCAGTAATAATTTATGATGAATATCCATGTAGTGGCAATTGAAATGTTGAAGTTAACGAAAATAATAAAGGAATTGATTCGGAAGTCTACTAATCTCATTGCCATTATAATTCCAATTTTATGTCTGACATTTAGCAGAAAAAACGCAATTTCTTTAATTGGTGCAGCTGCTATGTTTATAATATTCATCGATTTACTGAGAATATACAGTCTTAGATACAGAAGATTCATCTATAAAAGTTTTTTCAGACATTTTTATCGATCATGGGAAAGAAGAACACTTTCTGGAGGTTCATATATTCTTGCAGGAAGTGCATTATCAATATTGTTTTTTAGTTCAAATATTGCTGCACTAAGTATTCTTTTTGCAATTGTAGGGGACACTTTCGCTGCGTTCGGTGGTAGACTTTTTGGGAGAAACAAGATTTATTCGCATAGTAATCCGGACGGTTCGTATAGAAAGAAAACTGTTGAGGGAACATTATCTTTCTTTGTTACCGCTTTTTTGGCAGGTTTGATAATTCCGGGTGTTCCGATTTTCTGGAAACTTATTGGAGCAGCATTGGCAACTTGTGTGGAATTGGTTTCGTTTTTCCTCGACGATAATTTTACTGTCCCGATAATTGTCGGAGCTGTTCTTCAAATAGGTATTCATGGGCATATTTTGTTAGCAATTTAAGGTTCTGAAATATTTTAAGAACCTGTCGATACTCGTTTTTTCATTTTAGGGAGGTATTGGATGCACTATTTATATGGACCAGTTCCGTCGAGAAGATTGGGTTTTTCATTAGGTATAGATGCTTTTTTAAGTAAAAGCTGCACTCATAATTGTATATATTGTCAACTTGGAAATAAAGAGCCGCTTGGGTTTGAGAAAATTGAGGGTGTTCATCCACAAATAATCGAGGAGGAATTATACACTTTCTTTAAAGATGGGGGAATTGCTGATTATATAACTTTTTCAGGGAGGGGTGAACCCACTTTATGGGCTCATCTGGGAAGGTTAGTTAAATTTATTGTAGATAACTTCAAGCATAAAAAATTAGCTATATTAACAAATGGGAGCACTCTATGGCGGAAGGATGTTCGAGAGGAGATTGAGAAGGCAGATCTTGTTGTACCAACGATATCTTCTCCGGATAGAGATACATATCTCAGACTTCATAGACCAAACCGTAATGACGATTTCGAAAGATATAAAAATGGTTTGATTAAATTTTGCAGTGAATTCAAGGGAGAGATATGGGCAGAAGTTATGTTAGTTGAAGGAGTTAACGACTCGGCAGAGCAATTAGAAAAGTTAGCAGTGTTTTTGTATTCACTGCCATTGTCGTATATTGATATTAATACACCAGTTCGTCCACCTGCAGAAGGATGGGTAACACCACCCGATGAAGATAAGATTAAATTAGCTTGCAAATTGTTTGGTCCAAAATGTCGTGTCGTAGGCAAGTTTTCGCCACCTTCCCAGAGAGCGTTAGAAATTGCGAATTTAGCTAATACGATTTTCGATATTCTTAAACGTCGACCTGAACAAGTAGGCAATATTGCTAATGTATTAGGAATCGATGAATCGAAGGTCGATGAGGCTCTTAATGCTCTTGTTGCCAAAAAGCTTGTAATGAAAACCTTAGATAAGTATTTTAGAATACAACATAATGCCCAATAGGAGGCACTAATGTCGGAACTCAGACACGACCCAGTTCAGAAAAGATGGGTAATTATCGCACTCGGTAGAAGTAAACGACCTAAGGATTTTGCCGATATCGAAGTAACATCGCGGAAAGGTACTTTGGCTTCATGTCCATTTTGTCCCGGTAACGAAGATAAGACACCACCTGAAATTTTCGCGCTAAGACCTGATGATAGCAAGCCTAATACACCGGGTTGGAAAATGAGAATAATACCTAACAAATTTCCAGCTTTGAGAGTTGAGGGTAATCTTAACAGAAGAGGTTTGGGAATATATGATCTTATGGATGGGATTGGAGCACATGAAGTAATAATTGAAACTTCAGAGCATGGTGCTCATATTGGGGAAATGGATATTATGGATGTGTTTGATATAGTAAAAGCATATAGAGATAGGATTGCCGATCTTCATCAAGATAAACGACTTAGGTATGTCCAGATATTTAAAAACTATGGAGATATTGCGGGAGCATCGTTGGCTCACCCTCATTCTCAGCTTATTGCTACTCCAATAACGCCCAGAACTGTTGCCACTGAATTGGATTCTGCTAAGGAGCATTACAGAGAGAAGGAAAGATGTCTTTTCTGCGATATTATTAATCAGGAGTTGGCTCTTCATAAGCGTATTGTATTTACCACAGAAAAATTTATTGCTTTATGTCCGTTTGCAAGTCGATTCCCATTTGAAATTTGGCTTCTGCCGAGATACCACTTTCACGATTATTCAAAGACGTGTGATAAGGATTTGATGGCTTTCGGTGAAGCTCTTAAGAATATCTTACATAGGCTTCGAGTAGCTCTTAACGATCCTCCATATAACTTCATACTACATACCTCTCCTAATACTTCTTATAGGCCGGGGAGGCCATTTTATTGGGAGACTTTACCGTATGATTGGCATTGGCATTTGGAAATTATACCGCGCCTAACCAAAGTGGCGGGTTTTGAATGGGGTTCAGGATTCTATATTAACCCAACGCCACCAGAAACTGCTGCGGAATTTCTCAGAATGGTCGACAGTTAAACTTTATTGTGATAAGTTATAAATAGGATTAGATAGAGAATCTCTTATGGTATTTTATGCAAAATATTCATGCTATTCTTAATGAAAATTGTCTTTAAATTGTGCTGAATAATATACTCAAATAAATCCTTTTCTAAAAATTAAAAGAATCAACTTCTCCTAAAGTATAAGAATCCACAAGGCTTTGCATTGTCATTGTGAATGTTATCTACGTTTTTGTTGGATTTTTTTAGGTATCTATTTTGAAGATGCAACCGATGTTGTGTCTAAAGCTTTGAAAAATCTATATAAACCCAGAATTAACTGTAAGTCGTAATTCTTTTTTGACCTGGTTAGAAGAATTTTTTTCGGTGTAACAGCTTCATTCATGTCCTCGATTTCAAAAATAAGGTCTGCGACTGATTCGAGTGAACCGGTTGCATATAGTTTATAAAGCAAAACCTCTGCGTTGTCGATTTTATCGATTGAAATCATATCGCGAAGTTTAGGCAGTTTGAGATCCATCGATAGGGCAATCGAGTCGATCTTGATTAATACTTGAGTTCTTTCAATATTTTTTACGGATTTCACTTGGACAACGTTGGTATCAGGGGGGAATTTGGACTTTATGATGAATTGAAATCCTTTTTTTGTAGTTGAAGTATCGATAATGTGTGAGACAATATTAGCGGAATTCAATGCCTGTTTTAAGCTTTCGGCTTGAGTCGATTTTTTTGTTATGAAGGTCATTAGAACACCTCTATCTCCGTTTGATACAATTTTTTCAGGAGAAAAATCTTGTATAGCTTCAAAAAAACTTGCCCATCGAACTTTCGATTCAGCGACTATTTCCTCCGTAGATTTGAGCTCAGTCTCTTGAGTTTCCTCGATTACAGCCATTTCTTTAATAGAAACTGGTGGTTCAGGAAAAGTTTCCGGTATCACAAAATATGCAACAGATGAAATTGTCAAAAAGAACAGCACGAGCAGGAAGGAAGTATAGACTTTTCGGGATGACGAAGCTCTCAAAGACGGAGTTGGCGCACTTTGTGATCGATAAAGATTTATGTATATCATATCTGCCATTTGAATTTACTCATACATTTGCATTGCCAATCCAATTACCGGCAATACTTCGCTTATTGTTAGTCCGGTCTTTTGTTTCACAGACATTATTCCCTTTGGGAAAATATCTTTTGGCTTTATTTCTTTAATGTTTAATCTTTCACTTATTCCTTGTTTTGCAACTTCCGATATTGGAAATCCAAAGTATACGATCCCATTTGCCTGAAATGAAGGTTCCTTAAGAATGTATGCTCCTATAGAAAGTTTAATTGATTCGGCAATCTCGTCATTAAGTTTTGTGCTTTCATTTTTTCCTAACATATCTGATGACACAAAGAAATTAGTTCCAAAGAAGAATTTACCTTTATCGAAAATTATAACATGAGAATAATACTTTTCGACATTAACTACAGCAAGGCTTAATTTTTGTCTTGCAGCACTGGAAACAGTCATAAGGTTAAAGTCGGCGATAGGCTGTGGATCGATGGATTCCACGAATAAGCCAGCTTTTTCTAATACTTTACCTCTTTCTATTAGGTATCTATTCAGTGCTGCCGACATTACTAACCCATATGGTGTTTGAAAGCAACTAGTTACGAGATTTTCCACAGGCTCGTTCATATGAAGAGACATTTCCCATGCAATTTGGTCTTCTGTAATTTTAGAGTAACCTTCTTCGTGCGGAATGGTTTTAATACCTACCAAATTTGTAGGAAGATTTAGAACAGCATTATACGTTGTAGCTTCAAGTCTATCCAACAAGCTAATAAGTGATTCCGCTACTTTATCGAGATCGTTAATAGAACCAAAGGTAATAGAACCCTTTGGAATAGGCCAAGCGGCTACTTTCTCGGTTTTTGGGGGTCTTCCAACCTTAACCTCAGCACATACTATTTTGTAATCGCTTAGATAGACACCCAAAATATTCTTGCTCATTTAACCTCACATAAGAAAATATAATACTCCTCGGCTATTCTTCCCATGTGGGATTACCTAATATTATCTGTCCGAAACCATTTGGTGAACTTATAGAAAAGAAAAAGGAATCTCTGGCAACGATAATAAATTCTCTACTGTCAAGAGGATCAACTCCAATGTCCGTAGTATCAGCATCTTCCGGCAGAAATTTTATCAAGTCCTCAACGTTATCGGTAAAATATCTTAGAATGGGAGCTTCTTCTTCAGCTGATTTGGCTCCCTTCTTTTTTTCACCTCTTAGTGCCTTTAAAGATTCAATTTCTTCAGGAGTGGTTCTGCCAGCAGCTGTTTCAAAATAATTCATCTCTGCTTCCGAGAGCCAAAGCATTCGCTGTCTTGAAAGTTCCTTTATTTTAGCTTCCTTTTCTACCCTGAGCATGGGAGTAATTAATGCGGCAATAAGTGCAACTGCGAGAATTAGTATTATTACATCTAACAACATCAATCCTTTACGCATCAGGGTACTCCTTTCTACAATTCTATTTTTATATATTTTTCTAATTTTTCGAGCTTTTTCGAACCGATTCCTTTAACTTTTTTCAGTTCGACGATATTTTTAAAATAACCATTTTTTTCTCTATAATCAATGATCCTTTGTCCAAGAACAGGTCCTATACCAGGAAGAGATATTAATTTCTCTAAGTCTGCATGATTGATATCAATTCTTGAGTCTTTATATTCAGATATAGTGTCGTATTCTCTTTGTGAATCGGTTTTTTTAATGTTTTCTAAAGTATCAAAATCTCTTGTGTTTGGTGCTAATATTATTTCATCCATTATTATAAACTTATCATAGAAGTGGATTTTGTCATTCTCGATCGTTATTCCTTTCAGAGTGTCAGTTAATGATTGACTGTTGTTAACAGTTCCAAATTCGCCTTCCAGAATCACTGGTTTATTGCCATTTTGAGCTGCAACGAATATGACAAACGGTATTTCTAACATTATAAAAAGAAATATCGCAGCAGCAATGGCTTGCCTTTTAGTTATGAATAAAAACATTTGAAAAATTTAGTAATAAAACTTAAAATGCACAACGAAAATTATATCGTATTCTTTATCGAGTTTTCATACACTTCTTTTAGTTCTTCAATGTCAAATCTTTGCTTATTGATTTTTAAATACGGATCATCGATTGTATTTCCGATTTTTTCACACATGATTTTCTTTTTATTTGCTGTTTGAAGAATATCCTCGACATAATCAGAACTAACCTCGCAAATAAACCTTCCCTGACTTTCGGAGAACAAGTAAACAGCATTTTCTAAGTAATTTGGTAGATTAATTTCAGCACCGATACAGATAGAATTAATACACATTTCCGATAGAGATATTGCAATTCCACCCTCAGAAACATCATGAGCTGCATGGATTTTTCCCTCATGTATAAGCTCTATGAGGAAATTAATAATTCGATTATGCTCTTCAATTCTTGCTTCAGGCGGTTTCCCTGAGTAACTACCGCACAGCAGTTTTTGAATTTGGGATCCTTCCAATTCTTTGCTTGTTTCACCTAATATAACGATTGAATCCGTTGGCTTTTGAAATGCCATAGGAGTAATATAACTTTCATTCTCTATCAGTCCAACCATTCCAATAGTAGGCGTCGGGAAGATCGCACCTTTTGGAGATTCGTTGTAAAAACTTACGTTTCCACCGGTAACAGGAATAGAAAGAGCTCTGCAAGCATCGGAAATACCATCAACACCGCGGGAAAACTGGTACATAACCTCTGGTTTTTGTGGATTTCCATAGTTAAGGCAGTTTGTAATTCCTATTGGTCGAGCACCTGTAGCTGTGACATTCCGAGCTGCTTCTAAAACAGCTATAGCAGCACCGATGTATGGGTCTAAATAACAATATGCACCATTCCCATCTATCGAGATTGAAAGAAATTGCCCAGTCTCTGGGATTCTCAGAACTGCAGCATCGCTATTTCCAGGGAGCATTACAGTTCTCGCTCCGACTTGATAGTCATATTGTTGATACACCCATCGTTTTGACGCTATTGAAGGCATCCCTAATAGTTTTGGTAATACTTCTTTAATATTAATTTTATCCAAAATATCATCACATTTTTCTGATTGCGCATCATCGGCAAGAATAGGTTTAGCTTGCGGTAGATTATATATAGGAGCACCATCTCCAGCTTGCAGTGAATTTGTTGGGATTTCACCTACGATTTCATTATGCCACAAAAGGCGTAACACATTTTCCTTAATAACCTTACCTACTACCGCGTAATTTAAATCCCATTTCTTCAAGATCGATTCAATCTCAGAGAGATTTTTCTTTTCGGTGATAAGCAACATTCGTTCCTGAGACTCAGAGAGCATAATTTTATATGGTGTCATGCCAGTTTCTCTTAAGGGAACCTTATCGAGATCGAGTTCGATACCGACACTACCCTTTGCTGCCAGTTCGGCACTGGACGAGGTTAAACCCGCTGCTCCCATGTCCTGCATACCAATAGCGAGATTACGCATTGCTATTTCCTGAGTGGCTTCAAGTAAAATTTTTTCTGTAAAAGGATCGCCAATTTGCACAGACGGTCTATCTTTATCTGATGTATCGGATAACTCAAAAGATGCAAACGAAGCACCGTGAATTCCGTCCCTGCCGGTAGATGAACCGATATAAACCACAGGATTTCCTGGACCTTTAGCTTTAGCTGAGATCATTTTGTCAATCTGCACTAACCCCACTGCCATTACATTAACGATTGGATTACCAGTATATGAAGGTTCGAAATAAACTTCACCGTTTACAGTAGGCACGCCAAAACAATTGCCATAAGATGCTATTCCTCTGACAACACCATCGAACAGGTGTTTTACAACCGGATTGTCTAATTCTCCGAATCTCAGTGAGTTAAGACATGCGATCGGATATGCACCCATACAGAAAATATCCCTTAATATTCCACCCACACCTGTAGCAGCACCTTGAAACGGCTCGATGGCTGAGGGATGGTTATGACTTTCTACTTTAAAGACGACAGCCCAATTGTCCTTTAGTCTAAGTGCACCGGCGTTTTCTATTCCCGGTTCTGCTATTATTCGGTCGCTGGACTTGGGAAATCGTTTTAGATGTATCGATGAGCTTTTGTATGAGCAATGTTCAGACCACATCACGGAGAAAATTCCTAATTCGGTGTAATTAGGCTCCCTTCCTAAAATTTGCACAATTCGATTGAATTCTGCTTCAGAGAGCCCGAGTTGCAACGCTATATCTAACATTATTTCTACCTATTTAGTATTATTAAATATTAAGTAAGTTTTGGGATTTCTTCTTCTCATTTGACATCTCGGTTTCTATTATTCTAAATTTATAAGGACTCAGAGAATCATCGGCAAAGACAGTTAAGTTAATGCCATATTCGTCTTTGAAATCCTTTATTCGTTGACCGTTGTCGGATAGAAGTTCCTCAGCAACTTGTGGATGAATTAGAAGGAGAACATTGTCTTTATATTTCCCCTTAGCTTTAACTAACCATCGTTCTATATTTGCCACCATTGTGCTGGGTGAGTATATTCGACCTATACCTCTGCAGGTTGGGCACATCTCGGTTATTTGAGTTAAAACGGATTGTTCGATTCTCTCTCGAGTTAGGATCAACATTCCGAACTCGTTTATTGGAAGAATTCTCCTGCGTGCTCTATCAGTTTTGATAGCTGTCTTAAAAGTTTTTTCGACTTTTTTAATGTTATCTTGATCCTCCATATCGATAAAATCGATAGCAATAAGTCCACCAATATCGCGAAGTCTCAACTGTCGAGCAATTTCCTCAGCAGCCTCGAGATTAACTTTAAAAATTGTATTTTGGTATTTCCTTTTGCCTGTGAATCTACTTGAATTAACATCTATCGCTGTTAGGGCTTCCGTTTGATCGATGACAATTTCACCTCCGCTATGCAACCGAACTTCTCGTCGCATCATATCAGTTATCTGTTTCTCTATTCCATAATAATCGAATATGGGTTCTGGTTGGTTGTATAATTTAATTTTTTCTTTCATTTCCGGGGCAACTGTGTTTATGTAACGTATCATTTTATTGTACTCATCATGCGAATCAATAGTAAGATATTCTACATCAGGCGAAAGCTGGTCACGAACAAGAGTAGGTATAAGCCCAGTGTCTCTGTAAATAAGAGATCCTGGTGGTAGTGCTTTTATGCGGTTAATTATGCCATTCCAGACTTTAAGTAATTGATCCAGATCTAGCTTAAGCGATTCGGCAGAAAGCCCTTTGGAAATCGTGCGGATGATAACGCCAAAACCGGTTGGTTTTATGGCAGTCATAGCTTTTCTAAGTCGTATTCGCTCTGTTCTATCAACGACTCTTCGAGATATGCCAATGTGCCTTGCACCCGGAATAAGAACCAGATAGCGTCCTGCGATGGAAAGCTGTGTACTGCAGCGTGGACCCTTGGTTCCGATAGGTTCGCGATAAACTTGTACTATTAATTCCTGTCCTTTTCTCAGAACATGTTGAATAGGTAAATCATCTTGCTGACGCATGGGTTGTTTTACGATTTCCCTTGTTTCAGCATCTGCTGCTTTTAATGCACTGTAAGTATAAATATCTGAGGCATGCAGAAATGCTCGCTTAGGTAAGCCGAGTTCTATAAAGGCTGCCTGAAGTCCGGGGACAATATTTTCGACCACACCTTTGTAAATATTTGATACAATTCTTCGTTGGTCGGAGCGTTCTATAAACAGTTCTACTAACTTGTTATCCTCAATAATTGCTACCCGATTTTCATGTAACTGTACATTAATAACTACCTGTATCATATGTCCTCTTCAGTTTGATTAATAATTGTGATCTTTCGATTTTTATCATCGATTATTTCTAATTTAACTTTAATATTTTTCTCGGGGAGCATTTTTTCAGATAAACGATCTGCCCATTCAACAATTTTAATTGCATTCTCATCGAAAATATATTCTGCAATCTCTCCACCGTTAATTTGCCCCATTTGTTCCAATCTATATAAATCTATATGATAAATTACACATTTATCGTTTTTAGTGAGATTTTTCCCGTGATAAATTTTTAATATAACATATGATGGACTTTTAACCATTTCAATGAGAAATTTTCTGCATAAACCTTTTACGAATGTAGTTTTCCCTGAGCCTAACGAACCGTATAGCAATACAGTATCCCCCAAAGATAAATTTTCGGCAAGTTTTCCAGCGATTTGCTCCGTTTGCTCGACAGTATTTGATACAAATTTCATTTTTCCAGAAAACTCTTAAGCGTGTGAAATGTTATGAAATCGGCTTTATTTATGATTATCGCTTCGACGTTGCGATATCTCCCGTCGCCTTCTCCGGCATGCGTTGCTATGATATGAACAACTTCAGGTGGAATTTCGAATTTATAGGCAATTGCGGCTCCGCTAAATGGATGTCTTACCAGTTTTCCGAAATTGCTTTTAACAAATTTACCATCTTCCTTTTTATATTCCAGAAATTTTCCAACATCGTGAAGCAACCCACCCGAAATAAGATAATCTCGATTGAAATTGAATTTGGGATACATTGTCACCAATTCCTTAGCTGAATGCAATGCAATCCGTGTAACAGCTAACGTATGATCCAACAAACTTGCTGGACAATTTGGTATAAGAAGTGTGAATGGAATTGCGAGTGCTTCATCCTCTGTCCATCCGCCTTTGGTTATTGCGTATTCGAAACATCGCATAACTTTTAATTTCAAATCTTCATTTTCGATCTGCTCGATCGGTTGAAGTATTTTCCAAATCTTTTCCAATTATTTCTCCTTTTTTATTTGCAACCAAAAATATAATTTTATTTAGATATTGCAAGTGAAAGGAAAGATAAGATTTGCAGAAATAAAGTAATTTCAAGCAATAATACTCTTGACATCGTATTAAAAGGAAATATTTTTAGAATGGAGTATTAGGTTCGAAAATTAAAAGGAGGGGTTTTATGAAGTTTATTTATTTGCTTGTTATTCTTTCAATTATGGCATCTTTTGCCATAATAAACGCTGAGGACGTTGAGGTTAGGACGTCCTACGACTCACAAGATAGGGTTAAACTAATTAATCCGACCGGAAACTTATATAAACCTTGGGAAAGACCAAAAGATGCTCCAAGATTCTTAAAAAATGCTGCAACTATCGAATATGGTACGTTTCATAAAACACCTTATCAAGATTGTGTTGTTGAAACTCTTGGTGCCACGAAGTATGATATGCAGCATAACACGACTGTAGGTAGAAATATTGTTATGGATTATGAGGGTGGAATTCATGTGAGTTGGATGTGGTGTAAGGATACTATAAGAATTTGGGAGGATCGTTTTATTTATTATAACTATATCTCACCAACTGGTGAAGTTTATTTTAAACCACCGGGAAGCAATTTATTTCAATATGGCACAAGAATTAGTCTGGGCGCTAAGGCAGGATATACAAATATAACTTTTACAAGATTACCGTGTATGAGCGATACTACAGTCATTCTTAGTGTTCCATTTATTTCATATCATTATACTCATTCAACATTGCCAGGTCATGATTACCATTCAGAGGTTTCTTGGGATTGTGCATGGAGAATGTTTGGTTGTTTCGGAGGTGGTAGAGGTGGTTTTGCTATAAGCGAGCCTGGAGGAATGGGAGGTATGCCCTGGGCATATACAGATTCTCCCGAGCCTAACGGATATTTTCCAGATGTAACATCATGCCATGAAATTGAACATCTTGTCGCAATTTGGCCTAAGATCGATGCCGATGATGAAGGTAATATATTTGTTGTAGCATCACCATCAGAGCATGACACAGTGTGTGGTATACCCGTCCCAAACTATGTTGTTTTCTGGTCTGGGAGTCCAGAATATAATCTTGATGGTAAAATTGAGAAGTATGATTACTATGGACCCCAATTAATCGACTTTTCATATAGCATCGATGTAGATATCGTTGTTAACCGCATTACTAATCAAATTGCTGTGGCTACATATTCACTATATGATACATTTGATTGTTTCCCGGGTGATCCCGATGCTCACTTCTTCTCTCTCGATTTTATATTACGGACATCTGATGACGCTGGAACCACATGGACACCTCGAGAATATGTATTCGGTCATGGTGGGCTACCACCTACACCTGCAGATTTCGATACATCTTACTTTGCTGGAGTTTTTTGGGACACTTTGCCGAGTGGAGATACAATTCATTTAGCTCGAATATTAGAAATTGTGGGGACATGGCGACCTATGTGGCATAGTCAAAGCGATGTGAGTATTACTTATGATAAAGATGGATATATACATATGGCTTTCTCTGCATGTAAAGCAGTTTCATTAGATACGCTTAATCCCTGCTCTTTAAGAATAGAAAGCGGTGGTGGCATACTTTACTGGAATTCAAGAGACAAGGAGATAAGAGTTGTTTCGTCCCGGTTCCGTCCTCCACGACCTTCCTGGGTTGAGTTTAAAATTAACGATCCATCTATAAGATATGTCGGGGAAATGATGACAACTGTAAGACCTTCAATATCTGTTGATGACAGTGATTATATTTACATAGTTTGGGAACAGGCTTGGCCTATGTATTATACCTATTATGATTCTCTTATAACTTTTGTTAATGACCATCTAGATGATACCTTAACAGATGCGCAAATGGACACTGTGGGAGTAATGTTCGATTCAGCTTTATCACCCGGAAACGGATATTTAGATATGAGCGATCTCCCGGATCTCGTCGCAAATTACGATATAATGGGGTCGAGATCCAAGGATGGTGGTATGACATGGTTACCAATACCTTTAAATATAACTAATTCTCATGCTGGAGCTTGTACAGCAGGACACTGCTTTGGTGAAATCGACATATCCCAAACCCGGATTACTGATGAGTATTTACACATTTTTGCAGTTCAGGATTTGGATGCTGGTAAGTTGCTAAAATATCGCACCGATTCCTTAAATGGTGCAGTTACGGTGAATCCAATTATTTATATTAAAGTACCGAAATGGGTTTTTGATGATGATATTAAAGAATATCCCACAGCTTCTATACCAGAAAAACCATCGTTGGTTAAGGCATATCCTAATCCGTTTAATACTTCAATAAACCTTGAGTGGACTGTGCCTGTGGCTGGCGATGTAAAAGTTGAAATAATCGATATAAAAGGACATGTGATTAAAGAGATATACAGTGGCAAGTCTCATCCAGGAAAATTCAATGCAGTTTGGGATGGAAAAGATGGTGAAGATGAGCCAATGCCATCTGGAATATACATATTCCGAATGAAAGCCGAAAATGCTGAGGATTCACAGAAGATACATTTAATCAAGTAATCGTTTCTGGATTCTGAAGCAGACAATATCGATTGCTATTTTTTAGCCCCCGAAAGGGGGCTTTTTTATACAAAGAATTTTATGTATATATAGAATTATTTTTAAGTAGAATTTGCATAGGGAAATACAAATAATATTGACTATAAATCCTGAATAATATTGTAAATAGCCTTAGCTATTTCGAGATCTTGGGGAACAGTTATTTTAATATTCATTTCAGTGCCCAACACTATATGTGGTTTTATTCCCAGTTGTTCTATTGCAGACGCATCATCGGTAAAATTATATTTTTTCTTCATCGCTTTTCGAATTAAACCATATTTAAATCCCTGTGGTGTTTGTGCTCGCCAAAGATCATTTCTGTCCACTGTTTCAATGATTTCATTGTTTTCTGTAACACGTTTGAGAGTATCGACTACAGGAATAGCGACAACTGCAGCGGAATGCTTTTCTGCTGATTTAGCACATTTATCGAAAATCTCGGGGGGACAAAATGGTCGAGCGCCATCGTGAATTAAAATAATTTCATCAGGTGTGACTTTATTATTAAAATACTCGATGCCTTTTCGAACTGAATCCGCTCGTTCCTCACCGCCAACAATAGTTTGAATGAATTTTTGCACCCCATATTTTATTCCAAGTTCAGTATAGTTTTGAATATTATTTACTGAAGAAACAATAATAAAGCCTTTTGCGGTGCTCCTAACTACGTTAATAATTGCATGTGCAAGCACTGGTCGGTCGTGGATTTTGCAGAGTAATTTGTCGTCGTTTGGACCGAAACGCTTGCTACTGCCTGCGGCGACTATAATTACATAATAGTTGAAGGAAGTCATAATTTATTTTTTATTGGGATTTTTTCCCTTTTTATTGTTGGCTGTGCTCGAGATCCATTTTTTTAAAAATTCTTTATCAGGATTAAATGTTTTCTTGAAATCGATTAGATTCATAACATGTATATCATCTGAATCCTCATACTTTATCGAAATCTGCCCCTTGAAATAATTAACATTGATTATATGAATTTTCTCGTTATCTGTGGTGTCAAACACATCGCCGACTTTGGGATATTTTTTCTCGACCTCGTCGTAAAAATTCATTTCATAAGCCAAACAGCACATAAGCCGTTCGCAAACACCTGAAATTTTGGATGGATTAACCGAAAGATTTTGTAAGCGAGCCATTTGAGTCGATATGGGCATGAATGATTTGAGGAACGTTGAACAGCATAAAGGCATACCGCATGGACCTAATCCGCCAAATTTTTTTGCTTCGTCTCTAACACCAATCTGACGAAGTTCGATGCGAGTACGGTATATTGCTGCTAAATCTTTTACTAACTCTCTAAAGTCGATCCTTTCTCCAGCAGTGAAATAGATTGTGAGTTTGTTACCATCAAACTGGTATTCTGCATCGATAAGTTTCATGGGGAGTCCACGGAATACAACAAGTTCCTCACATGTTTGTACCACTTCAGTTTCCTTTTCACGTATTTCTCTAATTGTATTAATCTCATTTTCAGTAGCAATTCTTAAGATTTCCAGTGGATACTTGTGCTGTGAGCAACTCTTAAAAATGTCTTGAGAAATTTTTGAAAAAATTCTCCCCATATCGCGACCTCGTTCAGCCTGTACAAGAACCAATGTAAAGTGCTCAATTGGAAGATGATTCCTATCTATGTAATAGTCGATTCGCTTATTCTTAAACTCTACGACATAGTAGTCTGGATTAGGTGTTGAACTTTTAGATTTTTTTTTATAGTTTTCAAATGCCATATTAATCGCTCCCGTTTTCTTTTGACAGAGTCGGTTTTTCAACTGCGTCTTCGCTTTTTTCAGCAACATTTTCGGTTGATTCAGTTAATTCTGGTTTCATGAGTTTGGAATCCTTTTGTTTCTCTGGTTCTTTGTCTTTTATCGAGCACGTAGATAGAGCAAGTTCGAGAACTTTTTTTCTCATAAGTGATTTCCTTAAATCCTCGATGCTCGAGGAATCTTGTTTCATACGTTCGATCGCCTGATTTGGGTCGATCTTCTGTTCAGTTGAGAATTTTCTTATTTCATCATCCACTGCAGAATCGTCGACAGTGATTTTTTCGACTTCAGCGATCTTCTCTGCCAAAAACTCGAAGGCTATTTGCTGTTTGATACTTTTCTCTATTTCAGTTCTGAGTTTTTCTATATGTTCCGTATCAATTTGCATATTTCCAAGTTGCTGAGATATGAATCTGTCGATGCGTATTTGAAGATATTTTTCAGGAACCTCAACAGGATTTGCTTCCACAATGGATTTTATCGCTAACTCTTCTAATAAGTTCTGATTTTCTCTCGACTTTTGAATTCGTATATAATCTTCAATTTCTTTTCGAAGGTTTTGTTCAGTATAGTCTTCAGGTTTCCCAATTTCTTTGAAAAAATCTGGACCCAAAATAGGAATTTTCTGCTCCATAACTTTGACGATTTCAATTTCGAACTTTCCGCTTCTCCCTCTGAATCTACGGTCTGGGAAAGATTCTGGAAATTCTTTTTCAATTGAAATTTTATCACCAACATTAGCATTTATAAGTTCTTGAAACTTCAAGGCATACTCCGGATCATCCAATGGAATCAAGACTCTAACGGGTTCTTCGTTCTCTCTGGAAAACATAACCTCAACGTAGTTATCCTCCTCAACCGCATGGGGTACGTCCTCAAGTTTAGTATTTCGGATTAAAAAATCCTGAATTTCATTATTTATTTCCTCGTCTGTAACCTCGATTACAGGTCTGTATAACGTGAAACCCTTGTAATTGTTGAGTTTAACTTCAGGGGGGATTTCTGTGTATATCTCGACGACAAATTCTTTATTAAGTTCAATTGGATTAAATTTTGGATCCTCAGAATAAAGAGTATTTTCCAGGAAATTGTTCTCTTCAACCGCTTTTTCAACAATTTCCTTGATGGCTTCTTCAGTAATTAGCTTTTTTATATCATCTCCGACACGGGCAATGATAATATTCCTTGGTGCTTTGCCCGGACGAAATCCTGGTATTTGCATTTGGCTCGAGTATTTATTGAGAGCTTTGTCGAATCTACTCTTAACTTCATCCGAGTCGAGGATTCCTTTTACAATTGCGGTCGCTGCTGTCGGTCTCTCAATCTGGATTTCCATTTATCCTCCCGAATTATTAGATTTTGAATTTAACTATAAAAAAATACACTATAACAAGTACTATATGTATAAAAAATCGACCTGTATTATTTCATAACAGATTTTGCCGCTAATTGTCCACATGCACCCGAAATGTCTTGCCCTTTCGATTTCCTTATCGTAGCCACAATTGAATTGCTCAATAAATAACTCTGAAATCTTAGCATGTTTTTCTTAGATGTGGGCTTAAATGGCAAACCCTCCACAGTGTTAAGATTGATTAAGTTAACTTTAGCTGGTCTCCCTTTTATTAGTTTAACCACTTGATCAGCATGAATTAACGAATCGTTGACGTTTTCTATCATGACATATTCGAATGTAACCCATCGATGCGAATAGTATGCATATTTATCTGTAAGATCGATCCAGGATGCAATAGGGTAACGTTTGTTTATGGGCATAAGTTTTGTTCTCAGTTTATCGTTTGCTGCATTAAGAGAGATTGCCAGTTTTGGTTTTAGACCGGTTTGCATCAAAGTTTTTATTCCATCTGGGATTCCTATTGTTGATATCAAAACACGTCGATGTCCTATTCCGAATCCTGTGTCAGATAGCATAACTTTCAATGCTCTAATCACTTGCTCAAGATTATCGAGCGGTTCTCCCATGCCCATTATGACTACGTTAGTGAGCTCGACACCACTTTCACGGATGTAATCCCGAGCCAAATATAGTTGACCTATTATTTCTGTGGATGATATATTTCTATGGAAACCAAGAGTTCCAGTTGCACAAAATGTGCACTTAAATCTGCAACCCACCTGTGATGAGATACACGCTGTATTCCTATCATTTTCTAAATCGGGAATATAAACAGTTTCAGTCAGCTCATTGTCTTCAAGTTGCATAAGAAATTTAGTAGCACCGTCGTCTGATCGAGCTACTTCTATAATTTCCGGTAAAGTTATTCTACAATTTTCCTTAAGCCATGTTCTAAGCGTTCTTGGTATATCGGTCATTATTTCCGGATCGTGAACCGAATTAGAATACAGCCATTTGGATATTTGCTTTCCTCGGAATTTCTTATGACCCAGTGCGACTAAAAGTTCACCAAGTTCCTCAGGTGGGATTCCCATTAATTCCTTTTTTTCGTTATCAATTTTCATGACAATGATAAATAACTTTATGAAGTGCCAAATTCAAGTGAAATTTAGTTTACGATGGATTACTTTTGAATAAGACGGAATTGTGTTACTATATATAAATAATTTGACAACTCGGTGTAGGGAGATGATATTTTCGTGTTATAATGAATATATTTTGCGGGTATAGCTCAGATGGTAGAGCATCAGCTTCCCAAGCTGAGGGTCGCGGGTTCGAATCCCGTTGCCCGCTTTTTTTTGTATATATAATATGCGGACGATATTAGTGATATTCTCAAATTAACCCCAATTCCACCGGAAGTAATTGATCTTGACGAGCGAATAAAAACAAAGCTTAATGAGATGTAAAAAAACTTTTTGATAGAGTCAAAGACTTAACCTATGAAGATTTATTAAAACTCGAATAATTCATTGACGAAGTAACAAAATAAGTTAATAACTATGATAGGCATTTTAAGTGTATTCTGATTGGAAAAATGGAAAAGTATAGAGAAAGCTCTCCACAAATGCATAGGGGCGTTCCCTGGTGTGCGTCCAAAAACAGGACAGACACATGGGGTCTGTCCTTACATGTGCGAGCATCGACAGATGACGGGCAACGAATAACGAAGCGAATAGTATATTTGAGATAATAGTTGTATATTTTATATAACAAATAACCAAGGAGAAATGAAATGCAAAAAGCAATGCAACAGGCGACTTCAGTCGTCTGCCGGAAGAAGAGCAACATACTCATGTATGTTGTCCAAGTCATCTTAGTTACTCTTCTTTTTGTCGAATTGTGCCCAGCGCAGACACAATTTGCTATTGCAGTGGGGGGAGCAGATAGGGATGAGGGCAATTCTGTTGCCCTGACCTCTGACAAAGGATATATCGTAACTGGAAGAACATTGAGTTTTGGCGATGGCCACTATGATTTATTTCTTGCCAAATTTGATTCCTTTGGAGATTTAACCTGGGCGAAAACCGTGGGAGGAGCAAATGAGGATTGGGGCAATTCTGTTGCCTTGACCTCTGACAGCGGATATATTGTAACTGGAAATACATGTAGTTTTGGCGCCGGTGAGGATGATTTATTTCTTGTCAAATTTGATTCCTCCGGGGGTTTAAGCTGGGCGAAAACTATGGGGGGAGCAGATAAGGAGCGTGGCCATTCTGTTGCCTTGACCTTTGATGGAGGGTATGTTGTAACTGGACGGACGGTGGAGCTTTGGTTAGCAGACTATGATTTATTTCTTGCCAAATTTAACTCCTCTGGTGATTTGACCTGGTCGAAAACTGTGAGGGGAGCAAGTGACGATTATGGCCATTCTGTTGCCTTGACCTCTGACAAAGGATATATTGTAACTGGACATACATGGAGTTTTGGCGCCGGTAGCTATGATTTATTTCTTGGCAAATTTAATTCCTCCGGGGATTTAACCTGGGCGAAAACTGTGGGAGGGGTATATAGGGATGCGGGCATTTCTGTTGTCCAGACCCTTGATGGAGGGTATATTGTAACTGGACATACATGGAGTTTCGGCGCCGGAGATTATGATTTATTTCTCGGCAAATTTAGCTCTTCGGGTGAGATTGGGGATTGCCCTTTTGTTGCTGATTGCTCCCCAATAGTAAAAAGTTGTTCTTTAAGTAGTGTTTC
>JAUWMV010000046.1 GCA_030613005.1 bacterium
AAAAAAGGGGAATATTGGATTGCTTTTTCTGACGAAGGTGAACTTGAGAGATTAAAAGAAAGATTAAGAAAATATGGTGAAGAAATACAGGTGTTAATGAATTCGAAGCAATTGATTATTTTGAAGATATATCACCAGAAGACAAAATTGGTCCCAAACTCAAAGAAAAGCCTTTGTCCGAAGATGAACCCAAATATTTAGATATTGAGTTTTGGCCCACAGGTATAGAGGATATAAGGGAATTTCTTAATGGATTGAAGGAATACTATGCTGGAAATGATGATTTTATAATTCTAGATGAATTTATTACAAAAAATATTGCAAAGATAAGAGTAAAAGCAGGAATAGAGGAAATAAATCATGTTTTAGAATTGAAGAGGGTTTTTAGAATTGATAGACCATCAAAACCAGCTATTAATATATTTGAATTGATGAGAAGAGATATTGAAGATTTTGATATTACGGAACCACCAGAAAACTCAGTTGGAATATTAATAGTTGATTCAGGTATTACCTCTGGACATCCCCTTTTGCGCGAATGCGTTGGCTATGAAGAGAACTATCAAAATATTGAGGACTCAGTTAGTGATTTGGTCGGTCATGGAACTGCTGTTGGAGGTAATGCAGTCTATGGTGATATTGGAGAATGTATAAATAATCGTCGATTTGAACCTTCAAACATCCTTTTATTCAGCGAAAATTATGTACGGTGAACCAGATATTCGCGGCAAACTACATCCCATCTATGACCCAGAGCGATTGCTCGAGCATCAGCTGAGTGATGCAATTAGTGATTTTTGTGAGAATGTAGATTATAAAGTAAAAGTGGTTAATCTGTCTTTTGGATGCGTAAATGAAGTATGGGACGAAGAATTAGGGCATCAATTTCTATTAGCACAGCTACTTGATGATTTAGCGTTCAGATATCCTTATGTAGTATTTTTGGTTTCGGCTGGCAATTGCGATCCTATTTGTTTGTTAAACACGGTAGAGGGTATAGAACAAGGCTATCCAGATTTCCTATTTGACGATAGATTTCGGATTATTAACCCTGGAACTTCAGCTTTGAGCCTTACAATTGGATCATTAGCCCATGAAGATGCTGCAATCGAACAAAAAAATAGTCCTAGAGAATTATGGACTCCAATTGCAAAAGTGCATGAGCCATCCCCTTTTACTAGATGCGGTCCCGGTGTTAATAAAATGGTGAAACCTGAATTGGTAGAATATGGCGGTAACCTAATATGCAATCAACTAGCTGACCGCAGGAGAGATAATATAAGTGGAAAACTTATACTGTTGTCAAACGATCCGACTAAACTTTTCGGTACTGATTATGGCACAAGTTTTTCAACCCCTAAAGTAGCACATATGGTTGGACTAATTGCCAATGAATATCCTGATGAGTCTGCCAACTTCCTAAAAAATCTGTTATTACAATCCAGTAGATACCCTAATAATCTTTTCAAAAATGACATTAAGAAAAATCTTAAGACTATGGGCTATGGCCTTCCTGACAAGGACAGAGCTTTATTTTCAATGGACAATAGAGTTTTACTTTTCTATGAAGGTGAATTGGGTTTAAAAAAATTCGATGTTTTCGAAATCCCATTCCCGCAAGAGTTTATCAGCGAAGATGGCACAAAAATTGTTTCAGTAGTGCTTACCTTTAATCCTCCAGTTAATAGGAATCGTCAAGATAGTTATTTGGGGAATAAGATGAGTTTTTATATATATCATGGCAAAACGCCAGAATATGTTGCAAATAAATACTCAGCAATTGATTTCAATTTAGATGAAAAAATTACTCCAAAGGAATTGGACAAATACAGACTAAAGCCATCCGGTAGTTCATCTTGGGGAAATGGATGCCATCAAAAAGGATTATTTATAAAGAAGCATGGAGTTACTCATGAAAAGAATCCTATAAATTCCCCTTTTACTCTTGTCGTTAAAAACATGAAAAAATGGTTTCGGGATAATTCATATTTACAGCCATATTGTGTATCAGTTGTTTTGGAGCATTCCGAAGAGATAAATATATATAATTCTATTCGGACACAAATTCGGGAAAGATTGAGAATTAGACCATAAATGTATAAATCAATTCATAAAATGAACACCCTATACTGTGGTGACAACCTTGAAGTAATGAGAACTACCGAATGAATCGGTGGATTTAATTTATCTCGATCCACCTTTCAATTCGAAACGGGTGTATAATGTCTTTTTCATTTAGGTTCACCTAATGGCATAACATAAAACGGCTGTTTATCGATACCCAGAGTCTTCATTAATTCATTGTCCCGATATGCACCAACCATAACTGTTCCAAGTCCTATAGCCTCACATTGAAGATGCAAATTTTCTCCAATATGACCAGCTTCCATTGCAACGTAACGATAGCTTCGTTCGCCGTAGTATTTCTTCGTCGGCTGAAAATCGGTAGCCAGAACAATAGTGGCTGGCGCTTCACCGATAAAACGTTGTTCCAAACAGTCTTTCATAACCTCAGAACGTAAGTCTCCGGATTTATGTAGCATAATAGCATGAGTTTTGACAATATACTTATAAACTCCGGGCTCGACACTTTCCACTTTCCCTATAACAATATAAATATCAAATGGATACGTAGCTCCTGCAGATGGCGCTGCACGAAGACCCCTGCCTGAATCAGTAATACCTTGACACGCCCAAAGTACCTGCGACAACTCAGCACGAGTTAGTGCTCGATCGCTGTAACTCCTTATACTGCGGCGTTTAGCTATTGCTGCCTCTACGGAAACGCTCCCTGTGAGTTTTGGTTGTGGCAACTGAATTATTGCAGATTTATCTTCGCCCTTGCATCCACCGAAAAGCATTAATGTCAACATCATAGCTGTCATAAATGAAAATTTCAAAACAAACCTCCGGCATTATCTCGCAAGATTATCATATGCTTGCATAATATTTAAGATAAAGTCGATAGTTGAATTGGCAATAATGAATTAATGAAAAAAATAAAAATTTGAATTTCTCAGTTTTATAAATTATTACCATCTCTTGGTCAATCTAAAATCGACTTTAACTTCATCGAATCGTTTATCTTCATCTGGCGAAATGCTATTCCAGCCGATCATTGTCTCAAGTTTAAACTCCCATGGGAGCACCCATTGAATCCTGCCGATTAGGGAAAATTTGTCAGCATCAAAATCGACAACATAATTTTAACCCCAATGATATATCTGTATGTGGAGCGTAATAATTGCCGATAATATCCCCGCCAATTTTGGACTCAGATTCACCAAAATCATACTAACGGGTCTCATAATTGAATCGTATTGAACTGGAAACCTGAAATGGAAACACAACGCTCGGTCAGCAGTTAATATGAAAATCTTAAAATTTCAATAATTAGAAATCGTTTTGAATTTGTGACATCCTATCCTTTGCATTTCCAGTATTGCTTCATCTATGGAATCTTTTAGAGCATTTCCGATCTTGTGCTGACAAAAGGGGCAGGCATGAAGATCTCCATTTGAATCAACATATAAATATCTGTTTCCCGCCCCGAAACAACCAATAGACCGCTGGTGATAACCGGGAAATGTCACTATAGGCATATCACGATATGTAGGATTTGAATTTATCATTAAGTAAAAATTTGTCAGTATTTCTATTTGTTCTTCCCCTAACTCAACATCCTTATCAGCGAAATGACCAACCTTCCTTGGTTCCAATATTCGCACAAAACCTGCACCCAAATTTTTTGCAAGATAAACATATTTCCATAGATTCTCATAAGTTACAAACATTTTTACAGCACAAAGAGAGAAACATACAGCCATATCTACTTTACGGCTGTTAAAAGCAGCTTCTTTTACCCAATAGAAGGATTTTTCATTTTTTCTGAAATTATTATGATCGTTTTCGTTCCAATGATCAAGACTAATATTTACACCTGTTAATCCTGCTTCTTTTAATCTGGCAGCCTTTTCTTGTGTTAATCCATACCCAGAAGTTAATAGCCAGAAATCCGTACCTGGTTGAGCAGATTTTATCAATTCTATTGTATCGTCCAAACGGACTAATGGTTCACCACCACTAAGTTGAATATGGTTAATTCCGCGAGTTTGGAATTTTTCCAGTATTTCCTTTAAATCCTTTAGCGAAAGCTTTTCATCACTATCCAAATTGTCCCACTCAAAACAATGTTCACAACGTAAGGGACATCTGTTTGTAATAGCAAATATCATTGTTTGCAATTGACCCTTATAAGGACGGAAAGAATTCACTTTATTGAGTTCATACTCGATGTATAATTTAAAGGCTAATGAGGGCCAGCTATGAGCATTAACTGACCAGAAATATCGCTTGTCTGATTTTACATATTTCAATATCTTAGGATCTCCACGAACTGTCTTCTCTTTATTTATTAGCTTTATTAAAGTTTTAATGGCAAGAAATGGATTAAGGTATATGGAAAGAGCTATCCCAAAAATATGGAGCCTTATAAATATTTTAATAAATTCTTTTCTTAGTCCTGAAACCAATGGAGAATGAATTTTCTCTGAGAAAGATGCTGTCGTTTCGTAAATTGTTTTCTCTGTCATAACTACATTTGTTTCTATATAATTCTTAATTTCCCTTATTTTCGAAAATATCTAAAAGCCGTTCCTTTGAGAATTCGTTAAATTTTCCATGTTTTCTAAATGATTCTAAATAACTAATATCAGGAGTACCCTGGGGATTTCTCAGTATTTCGTAATGTCCTTTGCTGTGGAGAATGGTTGTGCGATTTGCATTTTTAGCTATTTTAGGAACACGGTATTTCATAATAACCTCATCACCAAACTCATATTGTACATAGTAGTCATTATCATCCTGTAAAAGTAAATCTGTTACATCCCTATCATTCTTATCAATTGCACTCTCTATAGGAACAACGTTTTTATGTACATGTTGGTTGGGGGAGAAATCCATTGCTACATAGTCAATTTCCCAAAATAAGAAACCATATTCCAGTTTAATTTTTACTTTATCAGATTTAATATCAGAAATGTCAATAGATAGAACATCATCCTTTTCAGTTAAGGGACCTACAATATTAAAATAGTCGACAAACTCCCACATTCCATCTTTTTCTATGTATACCGTAAGAGGGATTCCTTGACTAAGAGACCACTTTCGAAGTTCATCTGCTGGTGCTTTACTCTGTATTTCCATCCACTCTTTGTAAATGTTCCCGAAAAGGTCGTTAAATTGTGCGAATACGTAATCCAACCAAAAGGAATTTTTTGCTCGGATAACTAATTTCGCAGATTTAATATTTAGAGGACGATTAAAGTTTAATATTATACCATCCATCTCATCAATGTCCTTATCGATAACACTACCCATGTATTTCAAGCTATCCATTTCAGCAATTTTGTCGTAAATAATTTCTTCTTTTAAATTGAAAGCCTCTATTGGAGATTGAAGATTAGAAAGTGTATGAGTGTTACCATATTTATCAATCAGGACTTCCGTGCCCAAAGGATGGTCGATTACCAGCAATTCTGCAAGGTTAGTATGTTGAATTTCCCGTGCTTCGTTTGTCATTTTAATAAGATATTCTTCATCTACAGGTTTTAGAGTTGGAAGTGGTAAGTAGTCATGTCTCTCTAAAGGAGGATGAATTGCACCACCGTATATCTCACCAGTTAAATCATAGGTTTCACCATTAAATGCATAAATAAATGGGCAGGACGACAGGCCAACAATGTCAATACCACCGCCCATAACAACTATAACAACTGCAACACCAAATGCTAGCACGACAACACCCAGAGATGCCAAGCAAGGGTCAACTTTCTTCACTTTTACCCATATCAACTCAACTTCTGATAAGGGAATGAAAACTGATTCATAAATAGTAATAATAATCTTAGTCTCTATTTCCAGAATAACATCATTAACCGAAACCCAATATATTTTTCCATCTTTAGTAAGAATTGAAGAAATTTTTCCTTCTTTATTTCGATCTATTTCCTCAATATTTTCTCGATCTATTTCTATTTCTTTTTTTACATCTCCTGTAATCGTGTCTTTATAAATTCTACCCGGCTGTTCATTTGGGAATTCAATATATTCACCTGAAGTTTTAAGTACTTTTAAAATTTCGATTTCTTCCCCTTCCCAATCAGCAACTGTCATTACTCTTTTTTTCTTGGTTGTGTGAACTGCACAGGAAGTTGAATAGATAATAACGGCTACTAAAGTGATAAAAGTAAGTATTTTTTTACCCATTATATTTCCTCCTTTCAACCTTTTTTTTAATCAAAAATTTCTTTTTTAAAAAGTCAAGGTATTTGTGCATTCTTTCATCCTAAAAGGTGCATCTATCACCTTTTCCATTTCATTCCCTCCTTTTCTTGAAGAAATCAAAGATTTGGACCGAGAGTAAGCGACAGTTGAAAGTTGAGATGTGCTCCTTCCACCATCCAAATATTCCCGATCCTGCCTTCCAGACTTAGCCAATTAGTGAGTGGCATTTCGACTCCACCGTAAAAGTTTACGGAAGGACCTGTATCGGTATCAATACCGTATCGAGTTGCAGTCGAATACACACACCAACCCCAACCCCATGCCACAAATGGGTTAATCAACCGCTTCCGTGTGAATGAAATGAAAAAAACACCGGAATAATATTCTATTTTTTTTCTCCATATTAGTGTATTCAAACCAGCCCGTCCTTCCATAAACTAGTTCTAATCCAGATCTGGGGGTAAAGTAAACTCGAAGTCTTCCACCCATAGCGGCAACCGCTTCTAATCCAGATCTGGGGGTAAAGTAAACTCGAAGTGCTCCACCCATAGTGTGCGGTGGATAAATGCCCCCTGCCCATATAGATCCTCGAATAGGATGGCGAGAGTGATACTGTCCTGTGCCCAACTGGGAAAGGATCGACCTTCTCTCAACCTCCGACTTTTCCTCCCATGGGATATCCACATCAACTCCATTCAATGCACCGATAGTTCCACCTATAGAAGCACCGATTAATCCAAAAGCTCCGCTTAAAAGAACCGATAAATCATCGCGCGCAAGTCCTCCTATGATGAATAAGATAGCACCAGGTACAAGCCCCCAAGCAACGCTTCTGAAAAAGGTCGACTTTCTGGGAAGGGAAAGTCCAGAGATGTCATTTATGCTAACTTTAGTGGTTAGCAGCGTTGCTTCCTGATGTATAAGCCTTTGTGTTTCAACATTAATTAAGACAATTGAATCAGCGGTCACGCTGAGAAGATTACCTATAAATCTGTGACCATTTGTGGTTTCAATTTGAATCGTCGGACTCCAATACTGTTCCCGGATTACATCGAGTTCTGAATCGAAATAGTCAATAGCATTTATGTAATTATTAATTTCTGGTTTGGATATTCTCATAATTTGGGTTTTTTGAGCTCCTTTTTCTATATACGTGATGTGAATCTCATAGGTGGTATCTGGCAGCATATAGAAAGTAGCAGAATGAAAATCGATAAAGCTCTGAAACAAGCGATAAGTATCCCGTTCCTGACGGTCAATCACCTCACCCACTTTCTCGCTGATGATGACGACCTTGCCTTCTTCTTGAGAATGAGATAGTTCTACGAAGACAAACAATAGAATGACACTTAACAAGAGAAAGGTCTTGAAGAATTTCTTAGACATATTTACCTCCTTGACTTTTACCATACGTCAGGATGATTGATTAAAAGTGAACCCGCAGTATATCGATTCGGTACTCATAAAAGATCTCACCGCTGGGTGACTTTCTAGGATAGATACTAAAGGCTGTTGGGTCTAAAGGTATAAACTCGATATCAAAGGATGTTTCCGATTTTTCCTCCAGAAGGGATTCTTCCCAAAGACGGATATTTTTGGTTCTTCTTTTGTATTCATCTATTATAATCCAACCTATTACAGCTCCCGTGAGATATCCCACAGCAAATTCTTCTCCCCCGATATTTGATTCTCCACTCCTTCCTGATTTCGGGGTATAGAGCGTATATCCTGTTATTGTCCCCATTAATGGTCCTGTTACTCCAAATCCAAATAGAAAATTCCCAAATCCTGAAGTCTTAGTCTTTTGCATGCGGACGTTTTTGGGAACGAGGATGTAGTATTTCTTATCGCTCTTTTTGCCGAGGAGATAGCCTACCCTAGCGCCAGCAATTCCACCAATAGCAGCACCCCAATGGGGTGCGTTCTTGCGTTTGTAAGAATATAAATATTCTATTTCAGTCCAAGGTGCTTCATACCCCCATTCACCAGGTGTTCCTTGTGCAGGATGGTCAGTTTCAACTTTTCGTGTGTTTCTTTCCTGAAGCCCTTTTCCGATTAACATGCCAGCAACAGCTCCCAAAGTAAAACCGAGCATCGTCCCAGCCGTGCGATAGTTCCCTCCACGATCATTGAGACTCTCTTCTCGCCACCGCTCTTTGGTCCACTTCTCCCTCGCAAATATTTTTGCCTGCTCCTTAGCTTCAAGGATTTTAGCCTCGACTCCTATGAATTTTGGTTTTTCTTCAATATTTTTACGAAATTCTTCAAGAATTTCCTGGTCTAATTGTATGATTCGTAGTTGTTGTACTCCTTCTTTCATTTCAGTAATATGTATCACCAAGCTACTGTCTGGCAACTGAAGGATAACAGCGGATTGGAAGTTTGTTGAGCCAAGAGGGAGCTTATAATAGTTCCATTCCTCCAGGTCGATGATTTCACCTACTTTCTCGCTGAGGATAATTATCTTACCAGCTTCCGGTTTTTGTGGCAATCTCTCTTGAGCCATAGCCTCCATCACAGGCCAAATAGCAAGAGTTCCTATCAGCAAGTGAGTAACTGATTTTTTTATTAATCTCATGGTTACTAACCTCCTTTCTAACTAATAATGGTGAATTAACCACAATAAATCTGGGGATAAATAAAATACAGGGTCACACCCAGAAAGAGAAAATAGAGCACAAAGATAGGCGTTTCCCGCATATGCTTTCGATTAATCAAAATATAGGTCACAATTCCAGAAAATAAGGCAAAAGGTATTAAGACAAGGCTTTTTAAAATCACAGGGACACTAATGTAGGAAAGTAATACTAAAATTCCTATGACCCTCTTTCCTTTTTCCTCACCTAATAGAGTTGGAAGGGTAACAGTCCCTGTGGCTCGATCCCCCTGCAAGTCTTTGATATCAATCACATTGAATGCAAGCGTGAATGCCACTAAAATGGTAAATAGAATCCGCAGTGGAAAGCCATAAAAGCTGTAGTTATTTGAGAAAAGAATATATCCAGCCAAACAAACGATGGCAGAACATAACGCAATAATAAAAGTTGCCAAAAATGGCACCCTTTTCAATCGGAAAGGTGGAGCTGAATATATGTAAGAAAGTCCGATTGTTATAAGAATCGTAACGAAAAATTGGTATCTAATTACTATTGCTCCAACAAGGCTCAAGATTAAAAAGATTAAATTCACTTTCCGATATTCGTCTGAATGTAAGGTTCTGGCCACCAGAGGACGAGAAGGATTGGAAATTTTATCTCCTTCCGCATCATTAAAATCATTTGTTCCCACTGCCCACCACCATGCTAAAGCACCTGAGAATGCTGATGTGAATAGTATTAAAACAGGAAACGGAGAATCCCAAAAATTCTCAGGATGTATAAACTTATATCCCAAGAACATACCAATTCCAAGCATGCAGAGATAATGAAAGACTCGCAATCCCCGAATGTTTTTTAGGATTGCCAGGAATTTTCGTTTGTCATAACACCAATACCAGAGACCTAATTCCACCAGTAGAATTGGAAAAAAGAAAAGAATTACTTTGTGGTTGAAAGAATAAAAATGGTTTAACACAACTTCTGCACTAAATAATTCTTCTATACCTTTGATAGAACCAATCAAATTCCAAAGAATAGTCATTATGGATGGCAGTGAACCCAGAACAAATCCAACAATATATAAAGCAATGAAACCTACTATGATTGAAATTACTTTACCTGTTTTTAGAAACAGATAGCATCCAACAAGAAAAAAGACTATTATCAACTCGATTTGAATGCCAGGGGTTATACCTCGACCCGTATAGCCCCAAGATAATGTAATGAATTTATGGAGAAGAAAGGGTAAATCCCCGAACAGATACGATATGTTATACCCTTCACCTCCAGACAGCAAGAGGTCTAAAATTGGAGCAAGTAAGACAAGAGGAAAAAAGAAGAGAATAATTTTTGAGATTCTTATAATTTTCTCTCTTGTTATCCAAAACAAGATAATTGTCAAAGCCAATAAAAGACAGATATAAAATATTGGGTAGTGAATGAAATTAGCAAGAGAGGACACAGGGGTTAAGAAGTTATCTATATCAGAAAAGGTCTCAAGAAAGTTTCTTAGAAAGATGATGCAGAAAAGTGTAATCAAAAATCCTTGAAAGGATATCCGACTGTTTTCCAATATATGTATAAATCTTTTAAGTCTGTTTATCATATATTTTCTTCCTTAATTTTATGTAGTTTTATTAGAGAAATCTAAAACTCTTCACAATAAATTCAAAATCATTGCTAACACATGCATAATATTTATCAGGAGCCGTGCACGTGATGATAAAACCGACTCGATTCTTGACAAGACACAGATACCGAAATCGCAAAGAAGGTGATACTTGTTTATTTAAACACTGAAGATCATAGAAAGTGTTATGATTAATTATTGTTTTCTTCCAGAAAATAACTTCATATCCATGAGTTGCCAAGGATTTCCGATTTTTTTCTCCATATTGCTCAGCAGTCATCATATTAGATAAAAATTCAATTGTAATAGTCACATTAGGGATGAAATCTTCAATCATCGCTTTTGACTTTATAATTACCAGCACTTCTGGAATACCTGTTTCATCTGTAATTGTCCAACCAGAATCAGGACATGATATGCGGTAACCATACTGCGGATCAGTATACAGGTTAGTAGGTGAGCCTTTTTGTTCCTTACAATCTGCATAAAGTTGCAAACCAACCATTGCACTCATTAAGCTAAAATATAATATTTTTTTAATCATATTTTCGCCCCTTGTGTCTGTCTCCTACACAATAGCTTGACTACCAAGCTTCCTAATCGCCTCATCTATTTTGTTGTATGCATCTTAACATCACAGTGAGCTTCTTGGCTACGATGATAAGTTCCATAATTCAGGACGATACTCGCCCCCTCGCGTGCAAGGCGAAGTGCTGTGCCTCTTCCCATGCCTTCCCTACAGGAATCCGTAATTAATGCTGTTCTTCCTTTTAGTTTCATTTTTTCACCTCACTTTTCATGTGAACTCTAAGATTAATGACCAAGTTTGGCTAACTCGTTTATATGCGAATCCTACTTCGCATAAACCCACAATTTAGAAGTTTATACGAACCTTATTCCGTATATTCCTACTATAAACAAATTATATATAATCATTAATCCTTCAGCAAAATACATATTTTTAAAATTTGATAAGATGTGAGTGTATTTTATTTTGTATTGCATTTGTAAGGAATTTGGAAATAGATTTATTGCATATCAAAACTCTCAACATTGCAGATAAACCTAACAATATGCAACCTAAATTTGTATTTAATAATTACTGCAATATCTGGTAGCTATCTTTGTGGATTTATGAAGCTATTCACTGTCAAATGATATTCGAAAATTCGCTGGCAAGGTTGGAATATTCGCTGTCATTATTGATACTCAACGACTTAGCTTTTTCGCAAAATACGAAAGGGAATGGGGGAATAAAAATTGTACAGGGAGAGAGATAGTCTGTGTTGTTCTATATTACTCATAGTTGGTTGATAATATCATATCGTCTAGACCATTCACACGGAATAACATCTGTTTCTTTCATGGCGACTATTAAGTTACTAGAAACCGGTTTCTCATCATTTAGGACAGCTAAACCCTTGGTTCCGGGTTTACGCATAGCTCTGACATCAACCAATTCGAACAAAAATGTTTCAACTACTTTTTTTGTAGGAGAATTAATTATTTTAGCTAATTTTTCAGGTTTACCATTCAATTTTGGTATTGCAAAGTCAAAATGGTGATTTAGACCAGTTTTTCCAGTGATTCTTATATCTGGGGTGATAGGTATTGATTCTTCTTCAAAAAACTCCAATACAATCTGTTTGAAGATGTTTATACGACCACTCGAACGCAATTCGTAAAGATCAGATATATGAATGATGGCGTTTAGAAGGTCAAATTTTTTCTGGGCAAATTCCTTCGTCTTAAACTCAGTAAGAATCTCCCCATCTTCAAGTTGGACTCCGTTAATCCGACGAATCTCCTGGATTATCGGATAAACCCTGTCTATTTTTACTTCCATTAATTTCAAATTCTGCAATGTATAGCCCATATCAGACAATATCCAGCTATCACCGTCCCTCTTTTTTAAATAGAGTTGAATTAAATCGTTCAATGGGTCCATGAAAGGAGTATCAATAACAGCATAATCTCCCTTGATCTCGATCTGGGTTTCATCTTTCACCCATTTAGCGAAATCATGGATAAGTTTCTCTATTTCCTCTTTTCTCAATTCCATCATATAAATCCATCAGTATTAATCAGGTCCTCCACTCTTGGATTCACTATATTGATAAGGTTAAAGAACGCACGCGTGTTCTCAACATGGTCCTCGATGAAATTATAATCTCTGATGAGTCCAAAGTCACGCAGTAAATTAGAATGCTTTACTGGAAAAGCCCAAGTTAAACCAAATCCTTCTACATATACATGCATATGTCTTTTCCCAACTTTTGTATTGCGGAATGGTATTAAATACGGTAATGATGGTGTCGCATCCGGATTTTTATGATCAGGACCATCTATGTCCAACCGAATGATCGGTATATTTCCGCTTTTCTTAAACATATGATGGATACTATATGCTACAGCAAGTTCAAATTTGTTTCTTCCTAATATAAGCGAAAAGATACTCCTTTGGTCCTCAGATTCTAATTTTAGAATAATTTCTCCCCCAGGTGCCGGAAAACTATGCGCGGTAAGATCTTTCACCACCTTGTTCGTATTGATTAAATCAATAGCCTCATTTTGGCTTAAATCGATATCCATAAATGCTCCATTGTTTTATACTATATCTATTCTCACTACTCTAAATAGCATTATTTTTGCGCTTTCGCAAGGGAAAAGCCCGAAAAACCGGAGAGAGGGGATTGAAAAGATTTTGAGCATGAAGCACAGTATTTATTTATCTCAAATAAACCAACCTCTTACTCACAGTCCTTTCATCCTCCGTCCTCGCATTTACTTAATATATCCCCCACCAATTGATTCATCGGGTTGTCAGATATTAACCCCCTGAGCCGATGCTACAACCCCCTGCTCACTTTGCTCGCTGTCCCATTATTAAGGGGGACAAATGAGGATGTATTGCCATCCGAATAGGGATTTGCAACCAACCTCCCCCGCAAATCGTATATCTCCACCTTCACGCAATCCCGATACAGTCGGGATTGTTTGACATACCATTATAGCGCACGACGAATTTAACGGGTTCGGAATTTTTAATATCTATTAATGTTTATTCTTTCGATTAAGTCATCGAGCATAAGGAATTATTTTC
>JAUWMV010000009.1 GCA_030613005.1 bacterium
ATGCAATTATGACGCATTGTCTGCAACGCTCTGCAGGAAGCACTTTAAATAACATAAATTAATCTTCGTCTGAAAATATGGTTTAACTCGACCTTCGATTATAGCTTTGTTGCTTTCAGTTATTATAATGTTCTCCTTGGACATAAATTTTTCCCATTCAGCGGATGTTATTTGCTCGAGCGTTTTATCGTTATCCGGATTATAGCAAATGAAGTCTTCCATATATCGATTCACTTTGAGCTTATATTCGGCAATTTTTGAGAACTTCGGTGCTTCAATTTCTGTGAATGCTCTGTTGTAACTATCCACATGGTACGATATAAGTATTTCTATGCCAGATAGATACTTAGCTAATTCAGAAGTTAGTTCCTCAATTTTATAATATGTTCTAATTCTTTCCTCTAAAGTTGTCTTTCTTGTTTCGAGTGTATCGATAAGCATTTTAATCTGGTTAAGCAATTCCTGATGCTCGAATAACTGTGGCAGCTTCCCAAAGATTCTGTTTGGATCTTTCCAACTATTTTTGTTCTCGGAGAATTTCTTTCTCATGTATCTCAAATATTCTGTATCGAAGTGAATAGGTTGTTTAGCCTTCTTTAGATTATAGTATTCCGAAAGAAGTTCGAGATAACCTGACATTTCGCCTATTTTCTGAGCAATATCAAGATTTTTCGATAATTTTGAGAGTCTGTGTGATTCCCAATAGGCTTTATTATTTAAATCATTTATTTCTCCCTCGAGTGCATATATATACAGGTTTAAGGAATCGATTCTATTATTCTGAAATTCAATCATGTCAGAAATGCTGTCAATTTTGCTGTGCATTTCCTTGAGAAAATTGCCTTTCTCTTGCCTTCTCTCTTTTATCGTTTTGGAAACTCTTCTGATGTCTGTATAACTCGCTACCAATTCAGGAGAACGGCACTGATTAAGCCTGATTATTAGGCTCTCGATTATACGAATTTTCTTCTCATTAATTATCCTAAGACCCTCGAGAATCTCCTCCTGAACACCGCCAAGTCTTTCCAAAGCCCTTTGGATATCAGTGAGTTCATTATCGAGAATTAGTTTAATTTCATCTGATTCTCTTGAAAGAGTTTCATCTTTAACTGTTCCTATACTAAACATCGTATATAAATTATCTTTAGCTATCTCCATGTTTCTCTTAATATTACTGAAACGTTTATTCATTCCGACGATCCTTGTCTCCATGACTCGTAATACTCGTTTTAGAGAATCTTTTCGAGGTGTCTCGATATTAGACCGTTCTTTAAACCATTTAATATAATCTTCATATTGGCTGTCAAGTTCATCGAGTTTATTGCCAAATTCAAAACATTTGTAATATGCTGATCTAAATTGTCGTTTGTAGTCACTCTCTTTGGAATAATCGTAGCAATTTCTCATCTTGTATGTAAAATCATCGACAAGCATAAGAAGGTCGTCGATGGATTGTTGTTGCTTTGCAATTGCTTTGGCTTTTCCATGGATTCTTACCGCCATAGGGTCTGCAAATCCTTTCTCCTCAGACGTAAGTATAGAGCGACCATCGACATCGGTTATAACATGACCGTTGTGTATGTGCTCCAATAACGTATTCATTTGTTCTCTTACACTGCTCAGTTCGTCGAATAACCGCTCAATTTCAGTTCTATATTTCGTCCGGGATGCTTCATCGATAGCGAATTTTTCCAGATCGGATGGGATAGGAATAACGGCATTGGCGCTAAGAGAATATAAGTCCACATAAATTTTATCATCATAAGGTTTTATAGGTTTTACAAGGTTGTATTTACCAATCGAAATTTCGTAAGGACTTTCGCAACAATTACTTGCAAAACTAAGCACGCTGCTTTCACCTGAATAATTATTTAGAATCTTATGAAATTGCAAATTAAGACGAGCAAGTTCTTCTAATTTTGAATGGAAATTCTCTATGTCGAAGTAGTTCCTCGATATTTCCTCAAAGTTTTCCAGGTCCTCAGGATATGTTACGTCGCATTTCCAGTATTCAAGCAAACGATACAAATTCGTATGGCAGATGTTGAGTTTCGCGAAATCGATCGATAGCAGGTTAAATTTCCCCCTAAATTTTATATCCTGACATTTAGGATTCTTTTTAACATAAGCAATTAACTTTTGCCACAGTAAATCCATATTACAGAGATTATCTTGAAGTTTTTTGAATTGTCTGTCAATTTCGCGTCTCTTGGTGTTAACCGTGTTTTCCAAATCGGCAAGCTGCTGATCGATATCCGGGGCGATCTGTTGCAGATCTATGATTAGACCATCGAAATATCCTTCCAGAATTTTTGTTCTCTTGTCAAGTGTATTAAGTTTAGAGTTCTTACAATCCAAAAAGTATTGTTCGTACATACTAAGCAAGTAGTTATAGTTAAAGTCACTGATACTTGAGGGTGTGTGCAAAATATATGTATTATAGAAATGAATTTTCCAATCCGTTGCACAGTTCCCATCCTCACTATTCATCTTGTTAAGTGTCCGATAATCGATTCTAATTTGCTGCAGGGATTTATTTTTCAAAGTTTCTAATTTACCCTTAAAATCTTCTATTGTTGCCTTTATGCCCCATATACTGTCTCTTTGCACAAGCAAATCCTTATACTCATCCAATAATTTAGTAAGCTTGGTTGCATCCGCTTTTTGTACTTTGCATACCTGATCGACAAGAAAAGTTAAATTTTCTTTCATTGTCTCGGGTTGTTCTGCTTTTTTCAATGTTGAAATAGTATCCGATACTATCAATGAATCTTTACTCGGCTTATAGCTGTTTGTGAACTCGAATATATCACTTTCCGCTACTAATGTTCCATTGACAAGTACGTTGATTTTCCAAAAATATCTTCCTCCATATTTAAAGCGAGGAGCATTAGCAGGATATTGGAAAGAATTCGATGTCAAACCATCACGTCTATAAAATGATTCTCCCGATTGAAAATCTAATATATCGAAATCGTGGTCGACTTCCCAGATGCTTAGTGTATATCCCAATCCTGAAATAGGCGAGGTCGCGACCCATGAGAACAAAGGATCTACTTGAGTTACCTCATACTCGAAAAGGGGAGATATTAGCACAACATCAAAATAATCCACATCATGAATTAAAATGTCCGAACCAGCTACTTCACCGCCGATCTCCACTTCGATAAGTATTGTGTAATGTCCATCCGGGAGCATTCCAGTTTCGGCGAAAAGCCCCTTATATTTATCTGCAACTTTGAAGCTGTCAATTGCCGGTTGTGCACCCGGCGAAAACATATTTGTTCCTTTATTAATTCTGAATTGCTCGGTAACAATCGAGGCAACGAATTCATTGTCGTCCTTTGTGGCTTTTGTCCTAATTTTTGCTGTTGTGTCCATACCGGAGATAATCAACACAGTAGCAAGGTCTTCCTTGTAAAGTGAATAACCGTATGGCGTGATTTTTTCAACTGTCAGTTCCTGAGCAAAAATTGGTAAGACTAACAAAGTTACGATTAAAATCTTCCCAATTCTCATTTTGATCCCCAAATATGTTAATCAAGATATTTAATAATGTAGTATTATAAAATAAATTATTGTCTAAATCAAACATTTCATTGAAATTTAAGGGAGATTCTTTAAGAAAGATACTATTTAGATAAAAATTCTAAAAGTTCCACATTTTTTAGGAGAAGTTTAATAATGTATTATACGGTCGGATGAATTATCAGGATTTACAGTAATAATTGGAAAAAATAAATGGAGCGTAGGGGACTCGAACCCCTGACCTCCACACTGCCAGTGTGGCGCTCTCCCAGTTGAGCTAACGCCCCAATAGATTTTTCATAATATCTTATTTGAGTTCCAATGCAAGTCTTTTTCGAATCATATTTTTAAAATTCTGTTTACAACAGTTTTGATGTGAGTATAATTAATTTGTGGTTCCAGTTAGACTCAAAATAGAGAACTTCCGAAGCTTTTCCGAGCCTGTGGAAATTCCTCTAGATTTCTCCAATTTGTTCTGCATTGTAGGCGAAAATGGCGCAGGAAAATCATCTATAATCGAAGCTATGTTATGGTCTCTTTTTGGGGCATCCAGAGAAGGCTTGAAAAAGGCAAAAACTGTTATGAGAAAGGGAAAGGACTATGTAGAAGTTGAGTTCGATTTCATATTACAAGATGGCTTATATAGGGTTCGTCGTAGATGCGACTCGAAAACGAGAGTATGGGTTTTTAAAATTGAAAATGGCATTCCTCGTGAGCTAATCCTTAAGGAAGGGGTACAATCTGCGGAAAAACTCATTCAAAGTTTTATAGGAACAGATTATAGAAACTTAGCTGCAACTTCGATTTTCATGCAGAATGAAGCCAATATGTTCTCAAAACTCAGTCCTTCAGCTCGAAGAAAGCTAATGGCAGAACTTTTCGATATTGAAATCTTCGAGAAAATCCGAGAGATTGCATCGCAGAAAGCTCGAGAAAAAAAGTCCGCAAGAAATTATATCGAAAATCAACTCGACGATTCGAAAGACAGATTCCGTAAACTTCCTGATCCTTCCGAGGATATTGCAAAACTAATAAAGGAAATTGAGAGTAATTCTCAAAGAATAAAAGACTTAAGTGCTGAAGAGATAAAGCTCGAAAAAGAATTATCGAGGTTGGAGACCTTAAAAGAAACTATTTTAGAGAAAAAAAGTAAAATAGTAAAAATTCAACATGAGATTGAAGAGATATTCAATGATATTAAAAAGAATAAAAACAATCTTAGTAAATTAATGGAAATAAAGTCAAAGGAAAAGGAAATTTCGAAAGGTTTCGAGCATTACAACATGCTTTACAATAAGGAAAAGGAACTGTCAGATAAATCTTTCCAGCACGATAGATTACAAACAGAGTTTAGGAACAATGAGAAGCAACTCCTGAAGCTTATTCGCGAGAAAGACCACACGATCAGTATCTTGACTGGGAGAAAGGAATCTCTTAACAATGGAATAAGGGAAATAAATAAAAAACTTGAGAATTTAGAATTGCTTGCTGAGGATGCCAGAAGGTATGACGCAAGTCTTAAGATGGTTAAGGAACTTGAGGGAAAAGAGGAGCAAGCACAGAAATTTAGGGATAAAATTTCTCAGGCAAAGGCTAATATCGATGCGGAAAAGACGATAATCTTAAGTAATATTTCTCAATTAGACAAGGAGAACAAGGCTCTTAAAGTGGAACTTGAATCTAAGACTAAGTTCCAAAAGCAGCTTTTTTCCGTTCAAAAGGAAATAGAAGAAGCGGAGAGCATAGATTCACAGGTGGAGGAGATCTCGGAGAATATTGCTTCTGTTAATGTTAAATTTGAGTCTCTAAAATCCGCACTTAAAACTCTCCATACAGGATATAAAAAAGTATCTGAACAGTTACAATATTTAACTGAAAGTCGAGAATCGAAATGTCCTCTCTGTGGGTCGATGCTCGACAGTAAGCATCGTGAGAAAGTTAAAACTAAGCTCGATAAAGAATTTAATGAGATAGCAAATGATATTAAGCATAATAACGAGCATGGAGTAAATCTTCTTGCGAAGAAAGAAAATCTAACAAAAAAATTTAAATATCTGAAAGAGAAATCAAGACAGATTGATAAGTTGCGTATTGAACTCACTAAAATACAGAATGAGATTACAAGATTGGAACAACTGCAGGAAAAATCTTTGGATAATTCAAAGAAAATCAAGCTATTGCGAGACAACCTAATGTGGAATAAATACGCTCAAAAATGGCGAAATCAACTAAATGCAAACAAAAAATCAATCGATAAGTTGGGATTCGATTCCGATGCCTTATCAGATGCAAGAAAGCTTGTACATAAATTCGAACCGCAGGCAAGAGAATTTCATGCTCTGCAGAAGAGTTCCGAGAGAAAAGACAATTTGAAAAAGCAGCTGAATGATATCAAACAGGAACTGGATAAAGTTAAACGAACTCTTATTGGTGAGGAAATCTCTGCGTTAATGAAATCCATAAAGGAGCAGATAATTCAATTGGATTATGACCGTCGAGAACACAGTGAAACCCGAAGGGAAATGTCAAAATACGAACATTATAAGCAACTGGAATTCAAACTGGAACAAGCGAAATCTCAGATTCCACAAGTAGAAGAGAGAATAGAAAAGCTTAACACGAGAAAAGAGAATAATGATAATGAACTAAACGCAACAATTAAGGATATAGAGGAACTTCAACATAGAATTGCTAAATATAAAAACATTGCTGTTAGACTCGACGAATATAGGGAACAGATTAACAATCTGAATTCAATTAGACTTGAATTAGAACGTAAAAGAAACGACAAAGAAAAAATACTTTCCCTTCGAGATGAATTACAAAATAGCATAAAAAAAGATTCGGAGAAAATTAATCTCTTTTTATCGATCGAACGAAAATACAATACACTTGCGGAGATTTCCGGTCCTTTGGGAATTCAAAACTGGTTGCTAACACAATATCTGGGGGCAATAGAAGACAACGCAAATGAAATATTGGATCTTATCACAAGAGAGGGTTTAACAGTAAGACTTCTTCCTGAGGGGCAGGAAAAGCTCAGTGTAAGAATATCAGACCATTTAGGAGAGAGAGCTTATGAGTCGTATAGTGGGGGTGAGGAATTTCGAATCGACTTTGCTCTTAGATTAGCACTTTCGAGGATTTTGGCACAAAGGTCAGGATTTCCATTGAGAAATTTGGTTATTGACGAGGGTTTTGGTTCCCAGGATTCCGATGGACTTGAAAAGCTCGTTTCCGCAATAAATGATGTATCCAACGAGTTTGATCGCATAATTGTTATAACTCATTTAGCGGAATTAAGAGATTCTTTTCCGGCTCGTCTTGAAGTAACAAAGGATGCCATGGGTTCGAAGGTGAGAGTAGTCAGCTGAACTCTTACGATTATTTCTAATTCGATTCATGATTTGTAACATCGATGATAAAATTTCTTTATCCTCTCCTTAGAGAGAGGGTGACTCAGACGTGAGTCGGGTGAGGGGATATAATACAGTCGATAAGTGTTTAAAGATAGAGACATCCAATCCGAATGAGGTTAAAAAACACAATTTAACCTGATCAACTAAAAAATTGTCATCGCATGAAATATTAGTTACATAATCTCTAACTTATAACGCAACCAAGAGCAATAGAATTTAACTTAGTATCTCTAGTGTCTGAACGGGAAAGTAAAACAATCGGAGCTTTAGCTCCCACCACTACGCCACCTATTTTAGCACCAGCAAGATATATCAATCCCTTGGCAAAAATATTCCCGCTTGCTACATCTGGAACAAGGAAAATGTCGGCTTCCATAGACATTTCAGTTTTAATTCCTTTTGTTTTAGCAGCTTCTTTGGATAAAACCACATCTATTGCAAGCGGACCGTCGAAATCGATGTTCCCTAATTGCTTTCGATGAGACATTTTTGTCAATATTGCAGCATCCATTGTCTCAGGCATATTATAATTTACAGTCTCGATAGCAGCAAGACCGACTGCTTTCGGTCTATCTATGCCAAGCTTGTTTGCGACAAACACTGCATTTGCTAAAATTTGCACCTTATCGTTTATCTCAGGTTTTATGTTCAACCCAGCGTCGGTAAGCAAAATCAACTTTGGGTATTTCTCTACCTCGAGAATAGCAACGTGCGAAAGCAACTTCCCTTTCCGCAAACCAGTTTCTTTGTCAAGAACGGCTTTCATTAAAATCGGCGTAGAAAGTTTGCCCTTCATTATCATATCGCATTTGCCTTCTCTAACTAAAGCGATTGTCTTTTCTGCAATAGAGATAGGATCGTTTGCCTCGATAATTTCAAATTCTTTGAGTTCATACTTCTCGACTAAAAGTTGAATTTTTTCGATGTTTCCAACTAAATATGGCTTGATAATGCCCATTTCAGCAGCTTCAGCAAGAGCACTTATTACCGCATCTCCCGATGCATCTGCAACTGCCATATTGTGAAATTCACTGCCCTTTGCGGTTTCGAGAATTTCTGCAAAGCTCTTTATCATTATATTCCTCCTTATCAAATTGTCTTCTCATACATTCTATAAATTTTATAAATCCTTGCTCCTATATCTTCTAAAACTCTGTTCATCTTATCATTATCCTCAAGAATCCAGGAACATTCTCCTTGTATATAATTTTTCTTGTAAGCTTCCATAAATGTCTTGTAACAGAGAGCAATAACAATTCCTTTATTACGGAAGCTCTCCATAATGCCCATAATTGGAATTCTAATTTTGTTAATCTTTTTTCGGTAGTGAAGAAATTTGAATATTCCAAATGGGAATAATCGTCCACTCCTCAGATGACAAAGAACCTGATTAATATCTGGTAAAGCCATAGAAAAACCAGTCGGCTTGCCCTTCGATTCTGCTATTAATAAGATGTCTTTATCTGCAATAACTTTGAAGTTTTTTGCTATTTTCTCGAATTCCAGTTTCGTAAACGGAACAAAACCCCAATTTAGTTCCCAGGCTTTATTGTAAACAGAATAAATAGATTCCACTTCACTTTCAAAATTTGAGAAGTCTAGTTTTCTGATTGTAAAATTTCCCCTTTTTAGTGCGTATTGACCTAATTTTACTAATCTCTCTGGTGCTTTTTTTGAATCTATTATCCATGCTAATAAATCCTTTGCTCTTGTCAATCCTGCTTTTTCCATCAATCCCGGATAATAACGCAAATTATACGTCATCATAATACATGGAGGGGAATCAAAACCATCGATTAATAATCCGCAGGAATAATTTGTCGAGGGATTCATCGGACCGACCATCTTCTCTATGTTATGCTCTTTAAGCCATGAACTTGCAGTCTCAAAAAGGGAATTTGCTACATTTTGATTTTCAATACACTCGAAGAAACCCCAGTACCCCCAATTTAATTTTTGGAATGATATGAAATTGGAATCGTATATAGCAGCAATTCTTCCAAGAACTTTGCCCTTATCCACTGCAAGATAGTATTTTGCTTTGGCGTGTTTCCAGAAGGGATGTTTATTGAAATTGTGAAGTTTGTATTCCTCACCGAGAAGTGGGGCTACCCAATTTGGTTCATTTCGGTAAATTTGCCACGGAAATCTAATAAAGGCAGCTAATTGGGCTCTGTCTCTAACTTCTATAATTTTGTGGCGCATAGTGGTTCCTTTCAGAGTCTATTTATTTCGAGTGTAAATAAACACGATTATATAAAATATTCGTATAATATAACTCTAAATTTCAATATCTGTAACATCAGCTTTAATTTTTCCCTTGAAAAATTTAATTTTCACATTATCGCCAATATTCAGCTGAGCACATTCTTTAATAATTTCTCCGTTGAATGTTACAAGAGAAAAACCTCTTTCCAATACTTTATCTATGGATAACAATTTAAGCTTTTCTTTGAGAAGTTCCAATCGATTGGCACCTCGGTCAAGTTTTGATCGAACAGCCAAGAGCGAACGATTGCCAATCTCATCAATATATCTTTTGTATTGTTCAACTTTGCGACTGGGATTATTCATATCTAACGAATGTTTAAAAGACATTAGTGCATTTTTCTTACGGAGAATTAATTGTTGAATGGAATTGTAAATACGCACAATAGTTTGTTCAAGGTATTTAAAGATTTCCGAAATATCCATAACGGCAATTTCCGCTGCCGCGGATGGTGTGGGCGCACGAACATCCGCAACAAAATCTGCAATCGTGAAATCTATTTCGTGGCCTACTGCTGAAATAATTGGGATTTCCGAATCGTATATAGCCCGAGCAACCAATTCATCGTTAAAGCACCATAGATCATCCTCAGAACCACCACCTCGTCCTACAATTAATAGATCAGCCTTCCCATAAAAGTTAAAATCTTGTATAGCTCTAATAATTTCCTTTGGAGCTAAATCACCCTGAACGAGAGTGTCTCTGAGGATAATATTAGCCCACGGTGCGCGTCTTTGGATTACTTGCATGATGTCTCTTATTGCCGCACCAGTCCTCGAGGTTACAACACCAATTGTCATAGGAAACGTAGGGAGTTTCTTTTTATACACTGTATCGAAAAGCCCCTCAGCAAAAAGCTTTTTCTTCAACCTTTCAAATTGAATTGCTCGATCACCGACTCCAGATTTATGCATCTGTTTAACAAATAGTTCGTATTTCCCGCCCTTGATATAGAGTGCTGGTTTGCATAAAGCTTCAACGATTACACCATCTTCAGGATTCCAATCCATATTTCTATTGTCGCTATTCCACATAATGCAGTTAACCTGAGCATCCTCGTCTCTTAATGTGAAGTACCAATTCCGATTGCTGTGGCGTTTTAGATCGCGGATTTCTCCCAAAACCCAAATAGGTTCTGGGAAAGTAGAGTCTATGGAGTTCTTTATTTTTCTGTTTAACTCCGAAACTTTGATTATATTTCGATTTGGAATAATTTGCATTTGAAATTCTTGTTTATTATAATATAATAATGTGTTTATTTAAACAAACCAACTTTCTAACCGGCAAGCGGGATGAATTTATAAAACGAAAAAAAATATCATCGAGCCTGCATAGTAATTAAATGATATAATTTGTTTTTGATATTTTAATAATTTAGAATTTTCAGTTTTGTTTTTACATAAATGCTTGAAATAAAATTTTTGTTAGCCTTATATTCCAAAAAAACAGTTGACATACAATATTATTTTAATATTTTTGACAAATTTTAAAAATAGGAGGTTTTGAGTAAACAGTGTACGAGCGTGGTAAGAGTACCTATCGAGGAAAAAATCGACCGCGGGTGAACGAAAGGATTAGAGCTAAAAATGTCAGGGTTGTCGATCCTGAAGGGAAGCAGTTAGGAGTTTTATCTACCGAGGATGCTCTCAAACAAGCATATGGATTCAATTTGGATCTGGTTGAAATTGCACCGAAAGAAAATCCGCCGGTCTGCAAAATTATGAATTATGGTAAATACCTTTACGAACTCAAAAAAAAGGAAAAGGAAACCAAGAAAAAACAAGCCAGTTCTCAACTTAAGGAAGTGAGATTTACATCGAGGATTGGTGAACACGATTATCAAACTAAAGTTAAGCATATCAAAACTTTCCTCGAGCACGGACATAGGGTCAGGATCTCCTTGATGTTTAGAGGTCGCGAAATTACTCATAGGCAACTTGGTGATAAACTGATAGAAAAAATTCTTGAGGACATTAAAGACGTTGGGAAGGTTGAGTTTGGACCAAAGATGGAGGGCAACTTCATGATACTTCAAGTTGTCTCTGTCGGTAGGAGAAAACATAAGGATTAACGTATCATTATTTTACACTATTTTGCTTGATTTAAGAAATGCTGTAACAAATAATGATTTATAAAATTAAGCTGAATTTTATAGTTTTATATTCAAATCGGAGGAGTTAATGCCAAAGATTAAGACCAGAAGAGGTGCCAGAAAACGTTTTAAAATAACGAAAACTGGCAAGGTGATGGCATATCATGCAGGCAAGATCCATTTCAAGCGTCGCAAGAGAGCCAATACAAAACGTAAGCTTCGTCAGATGCAAGTATTGAAAAGTGGCGATGCAGCAAAAGTTAAACGTATGCTTCCATATTTACATTAAAGCATTTGGAATCACGTGAGCATTTTTAAAGGTATATTTGCGTTTGAATTATTTTATAATCCATGGATTAATAAGCATTAAATTGAGATAAAAGGGAAATCATTAGAATAAATAGCTGATTAGGGGCAATTAAGAGGACTATTCATCGTTGAAAGTGATTTAGTATTTTAATCATACAAGAATCACCATTTCTATTATTATTCAGATTATTATAATTTTTAAAGTACGGCAGTTAATAATCGAAGAATACTTGAAAAAATCCCGCCTCTGTATTGGCAGGAGGTGAGCTGAAATGAGAACAAACCCAAGAACTAGTGCTCATAGGAAACGAAGAAAATACATAAAAGCCGCTCGAGGATATTTCGGTGGAAGACATAGACTTTACCGGACTGCACGAGAAGTTGTTGAGCGAGCTTGGCAGTTCCAATATACACATAGACGCCTGAGAAAGCGGGATATGCGCAGACTCTGGATTGTAAGGATTAATGCGGGTGCTCATCAATACGGTGTTTCGTATTCCAAGCTTATTAACGCACTAAAAGTAAATAATATTGTTTTGAATAGGAAAATGTTGGCAATGTTAGCGTTTGAGAACCCGGGTGCATTTAAGCAAGTTCTTGTCTCAGCTGGACTTATTTCGAAGTAGAAATTTATACTCGATAATTTTATCCCCATATTAAGAAATTATGGATATTTCTGAAATCCGTGAAAAAATAGAAAAGATACTACAAGAAGCAAAAGAACAAGTTAGTGCTGGTAACCCTGAGCTCAACGAGCAACTGAAATCGAAGTACTTGGGACGAAAGGGTGAATTATCACAGATAATGAGAAGTATTGGTCAACTCGACTACCATTTACGCCCGGAAGTTGGTAAACTCGCAAACTATGCAAAGCAAAAGTTGGAGGAAATATTTTCGACTGCTGGCAAAGTAAGAAAGCCTATTGAACGACGATTCGATCCGACTCTTCCCGGTCGTTCCCTTCCAGTTGGCGGAATGCATCCACTTAAAAGAGTGCTTCGCGAATCGATTGAAATTTTCGTCAGTATGGGTTTCTCAGTAGTCGGAGGACCTGAAATTGAGACAGATTACTATAACTTCGATGCTCTAAACACCCCTGAGGATCATCCAGCACGGGATATTCAGGATACATTCTATATAAAAAAGCCGGAATGGCTTCTAAGAACACAAACCTCGCCTGTGCAAATTAGAGTCATGGAATCTCAGTCTCCTCCGGTAAAAATCATTGCTCCAGGTCGTTGCTATAGAAAAGATGCAATCGATGCTACACATTATTATGCATTTACGCAAATCGAGGGGTTATATGTAGATCGTGATGTGACTCTCGCGGACCTTAAGGGTATTCTTACAGGCTATGGAAAAAAAATTATTGGCGAGGATACGGAAATCCGCTTTAGACCGCACTTCTTTCCGTTTACAGAACCATCTGTGGAATACGATTTTTCGTGTCCGTCGTGTCATGGCACTGGATGCCGTATTTGCAAAGGTTCAGGATGGTTTGAAATTTCCGGTGCAGGTATGGTCAGTCCGAAAGTTTTACGGACTGTTGGTTACGACCCCAATGTTTTTCAGGGGTATGCGTGGGGTATGGGTGTCGAACGGATTACAATGGTTAAATATGGCATCGAGGACATTAGACTTTTATTTGAAAACGATTTAGCATTCTTAGAACAGTTCTAATAAATAATTCGACTTCCGCATATCATTACCTTAAACTGTCTTGGATATAACTTATAATAATCATCGAAATTTGAGTTATTTCACGGTAAGGTAATATCAAATATTTTGCTCAAAGTGTGAAATGCAGAAATACTTTTGAGTGTGGGTTAAGATAAAGTTTCGATTCATACTCCTCTAATTGCTCTTCTTTTAACGTGCGACGACAATCGTGCCCTTACAAATTACTGCATCGTCAACTATAATGAGGTAAATATAAATCCCCGTGGATGCGTTCTCACCGTTAGTGTATTTGCCATCCCAGAACTCATTTTGTGAGGGTAATGCCGGTGAGAGATTCATTTCCCGAACGATAACTCCATCAGTGGTGAGAATTATCGCTTTTGCAGGGGTCTTAAGCATATCAGGATAATCGAAATATAATCGATCGTTTATGTTATCGTTGTTGGGTGTTATTGGAATTGGATGAGCAGCGCATTTAGTTGTGAAATATGGGATGAAGTAAAAAGTCGTATCAGTGCAATTAGCACCGCAATATAGAGATCTATCACATGCTCTAATTCTCAACCTGAGCGTATCATTTACAACATCAAAATCATCCAACGAAATATTATTATCTCCCTCGTCAAGCTCAAATGAATCGGTTTCCGAATACGCATATGCGCTCCAAATTCCTGCAAGATCATCTACAATCCTCAAATGTGCAAAATGCACATCTTCGATCATTCCCTCAGGTGGCGAAATGAGCTCGATGACTGGTGGAACGAAATCCACAATGAACCACATCGAATCTACACCCCCGGAATTTCCCCAGATATCGTAAATTTCGACAACGGAAATTGCTACAGTATCGCCATGATTCCATGCAGAATCGGAGTAAATATATGTAGTATCACCATGCCAGCTTACTGTATAATCTCCATCGAGGACCAACGAGGAAGTATCGATGCCGTCATCATCTTGCACCAAAAGGAGAATTGGCCCATCGATGCACGATACATAATCGCTGTCCAAAGGTTGAATAAATCGGACAAGTGGACCTTCTCCTTGCAACGGAATAATCTCAACGACAAAACTGGTATCAGATCTATCTTCTTCACGCATGAAATCTTGATCATCGTCGCACAGATGTATCTCTATAGTTAGCGTCTCACCAAATGATGGAATCTGAACTTCGGGAACAGTTAGAATAAAACTGTCACCCTCAGCTTGGATGTCGATCCAAAGTGTCATACCATTTACAATCGCGTATGTGCACGGTTCTCCTATTCCGGATGAGTCCCAGGCTATAAAGATTAACTGGAATAACTGACCGGGATAAACCGTTGTATCGGGAACTGTGAACGAAGGAGGAAGTGTATCATCATCCGCTGTGAAAAAGCTAAACGAATCTGAAGTACAGTTATTACCACAAAGAATGGCTTTGTCGCATACTTTTTGAATGACATAATTCGTCTCATTTTCGTGAAAGTACAGCAATGAGCTATCCAGTTCGATTGTCCATTCTATACTATGGTTGACCTGATACGGATCTACTGTAAGAAGTAGACCATCCCAATTTACGCCGGAGGAATCTGTTGTAAGTATCCAATTGCCACGCGGAGTTTGCACTGTAATGAGTATAGAATCCTCATTAACCCCTGCAGGTTCATCGGTTATTCTAACGATTATCTGCGCCAATGAATCATATAAAGGCGTCAGAGAATCCGGTTCCAAGAACTCGATTGTTGGTGCGAAAAGGTCTATAATGAATTGCCATGTTACGAGTAATACAGGATAATAATGAGAATCGCAACCCAATGGGGTAATTCTAAGAGTATCGCCATGCTCAAAACTACCGGGAGCATTGAACAATAGAGTGTCGCCAATTAATGTCAATTCCGGTGGAGAATCTGCATAAACAAGCCTTAGAGTGTCGCCTATATAAACACCCAGCGATTCTGGAAGAATTCTGTCCGAGTCCTCGAGATAGAACTTTATATTTCCACCATCACAGGAGATTATAGAGTTGTTAGGTGGTGAAATGAGAATAGCTTCAGGATTCTCGCCCGGTATTCTAACGCTCAATGTCAGTGACGTATCTAATACATTTGAATCGCATAAATCTGGAGAATCGGTTATTATGATTCTTATTGTAGTATCGATACCGGGAAGCAAAATTCCTGCTGTAGTGAAATTCACGAGGACTGTGTCGCCGCTTACACTAACAGCTGCAGAGGATGTGTCGAGCGTTGTGAGACCGATTATAAATTCGAATGTTCCCCAATCCACGCCGCTTATTGAATCTACAAGTATAAGTTGAAGAGTTGGGGAACTTACCGATGCGGTTTCCGGTAACCAATTTATAAGCATTGGTGGATCATAATCCAGAACGATATATCCACGAATTGTCGATTCAAGCGGATTGCCAAATCTATCTTCAGCTCGAGAAAGCCAATAATTTATTGTATCCCCAGATGAGCCAGACAACGGGTAGAATCTCAATGTGTCATCCGAATACGATAGCTCTGTGGAATCTACGGTGAATGTTTTCGAATTAACAACAAGCCGGATTGTACTGTCAACAACTGTATCGTAGTCCCAGAGGTAAATGCGCAATGCTGTATCTACACATGACATAATAATTGCTGTGTCAGATGGAAATATTAATTCTCCAAGTGGACCATCGGGAATGAGAACAATGAAATCCCAGCAGTATTCGACCATCTCGTTTGGCGAGCAATAATCCGGCATATCCTTAGCACTTACGCATACATGAACAGAATCATCACTACTAAAAGATAAACCAGCGTCCAATGTAGAAAGCTTCAATGTGTCATCCGCGAATGTTACACCTGTCGAGTCTATTGTGAAGCTGTCTCCATTTACTACGATAAAAATCGAACTGCTATCCATGCCAGATATCGAGTCGATGAGGATAACAATTATGTCTGGTGTTGGAATGACAACTGTTGATAAATGTGACGGTGATGGTGAAAACGCTACTGGAGGATCTAAGTCGAATATTATTGTACCACCCACTTTATTCTCAAGAGTAAATCCGAATATATCCTCAGCAGCAACAAGCTCGTAAGTTACTGTATCCCAGGACGATCCTAAAAGAGGATAATAGCGAAGAGTATCATTACTGAAATACAATTCTGTAGAATCAGTTGTCAATGTGTCACCGTTAACTACGAAGACAATCGTAGATTCAGCTATACCATCGATGTCTTGAATAAGCAAAAGAATTGCAGTATCTGTGCACGATATAATTGTCAGACTGAATTCGGGGAATAAAAGACTGGCTTCAGGTCCGGGATATTCTCTTATCCGGAAATCCCAACAATAGGAAGACATATAATTTGTATCGCATATATCTGGACTGTCTCCGGCATTAACGCAAACAGATACAGTTTCGCCTAATGCAAAGCTCAGACCAGCAAGAAGAGTCGAGATTTTCAATGTGTCATCGCTAAAAGTTACACCCATAGAATCCACTGTCAGTGTGTCGTCGTATATTACGATTATAATTGTTCCTTCATCTACACCGCTTACAGAGTCTACTAAAACCAGTGCAATGTTTGGTGTCGTTGATAAGACTGAGCTTCCCGTAGGCGGTGATTCCGAGAAAGCCACAGGTGGAGATGTATCTGCAACTGAATATATGAAATAAGTAGTATCATTATAAACGCTGTCGCCAATGAATATTTCTATCTCGAATGTATCTCCCGATGAGTATGCCGGAAGAACCCATGTAAGTGTGCCAGCAGGTGAAAGCTCGTGGGCAACGCTATCGCCGTTGATATAAACAGCGCATATACTGTCCCAGACTCCGGCAAGGTAATCATCCAATACCGCATAAGCGCTATCGGGACAGCTACTTATTGCGTAATCCGATGGAAAGTGCTCTACAAGAACCGGTGGATATGGATCATAAAGTTGTATTAGGCATGTATCTGAACGGTTTGCACCGCAGAGTTCCGCTTTGTCCCAAAGATGAAAACAAAGGCTTAATGTTCCTGCGGTATCTATTCCCGCATCTGTTAGCCAGCTGTCATCGATACAAAGCCATATAAGGAAACCAACGGCAACAGGAGGAAAAGTTGTGTCCGCTGTATGCCCATTGTAATCTACCAAATGCATATCGACCATCGATCTGCCTCTATCCACACCTGCTGGAATGTCCTCCACATAACCCGCGGCACAATAATGCGTTAATATTGCTGGAGAAATCCAATTTGCAGATCCTAATGTATAAGCGAAATAAGGTCCAGCGGTATCCACAACAAACCAATAACGCATTGTATCAGTCATCCAATTCCCGGCAAGATCGCGGGAAATCAGCGCCACATGGATTGTATCGTGATGTCGCCAAGCTGTCGAAGGTTCATACAGGACAGTATCTGAACTGTATGTGAAGGATACACTTGAATCATTTATTAAAAGATCTGTGAAACATATATCGATGCTGTCATCGTCGTGCAGATATATCAATATGCGTTGGTCGCCATCGCGGCATGAAATGATTTGACCGGGAAGAGGAGTTATAGGTCTTGCAGTTGGACCTTCGCTCTCAACAATGAATGTCCAGCATGTGCTGTCTGTGTTTGGTCCGCAAAGACGCGTATTGTCAGATGCTCTTGCGCACACAGTTAATGTACCAGAGAGATAACTTACTAACGAACCGGGAACTGTGGCAGTTGGTGCATGCCAAAGCAAACCAGAACCCACTGCAAATGTATCTGTAAAACCTTCAATCCAAATTCTAATCGAGCTCGAGGAAACACCACTGCAAGAGTCGATTATATCGATGGAAATTCCTCCCAGAAGACTGGAGACAATGGAATCCTCACGAGGAACAGGATTATAAAAAAGCGGCGGTTCCAAATCCACTATGAAACACCATGAGATTGCTTCAACAAGACCGTTGCCGAGGAGATCCTCCGCTTCGATAAGAGATACACAAATTGTATCGCAGATATCCCAAGGTATAGGTGGAATATAGATAAGAGTATCATTTCTATATGTAAGCTCGGTGGAATCGATTTTCAGAGTTTCGGAATCAACGACGAATAAAATGGACAGGCTATCCACGTCATCTTCATCGAATAGATACATAACAATACGCTGCAAAGCGGAATCGCATGCTATTGCTTCATCGATTCCAGGTTCAATTATCACTGCCAAAGGACCGGATATGTCGATATCGAAAGTGAAACATGTATCGTCCATGTAGTTCGAATCGCAGAGATCAACCATGTCTGCAGCGCTAATACACACTATGACTGTGTCACTATCAGCAAACTCGATTCCGATAGAATCACAGAAAATTCTAACCGATGTACCATCCCAAATGAATTCTACAGTGTCACCGTTAATTGTAATTACAATAGTCGCCGAATCCACACCAGCGATATCATCGGATATTCCAATAACAATTGAAGGTGTTGGGTCGGCAATTGTTGAACTATCTGCTGGTGATGTGCTGGTAATATATGGTGGTGTTAAATCTATAACATACCAAGTAGACAAATTAAACGTGTCGACATTGCCTGCTAAGTCCGAGGCACACAGTAAGCTTACTTGTATTGTATCGCCATCCGAAAGTATTCCTGGCTCGAATTTGAGCATGTCTTCGGTATATGTGACTTTAGGATCGGTAACATCTAAAGTTTCATCTTCGAATATCACAATTATACTCGATGTATCTATGCCAAATGGCTCGCTAATCAGCCACGCAGCACCTTGATCGTCGCAGGCAGAGATTGCTCCCGGATCGGGATAGATAAGCGAAGCTAACGGTGGAGTTAGATCTATTATATATTCGAAACATTCTATATCCATCTCATTGGGGTCGCACCATTCGACAAGATCTGCAGCTGAAATGCATATGTTAACGGTATCGCCATCGCTAACGCTAATAGAGGATATGTCCACGAACACAGTGTCGATGCTTATTGTGCGGCTGACAATTATGCTATTAATAGTAACTTCGATAGAACTTGTGTCCACACCAGCGAAATCATCAAATATACCGCAATGCCAAGTATCACCGAGAAAATCCCCGACAACTGGTTCCTCCCACAACACATACGGTGGCGAACGATCCACATAGAAAAACCAGTGAGGATAATCGGTGCCCAAATTGCCTAATGTATCCTTTGTCATTGTCAGATAATATTCGACTGTTTCGCCATCGGCAATTGAAAACGTAGGAATAAACGTAAACATAGAATCGCCTGTTATTGAAACACCAGCGGTTGTGATGCTTACCTCCGAGCCTCGAACATTAAATCGAACAAAAGTCCAATCGATTCCATGAGGATCGCGGAGAACCACAACAATTGTTTCCCTGTCGCAAGACATGAAAACGCTGTCGGGTGGAGAGATTAGTTCTGGTTCAGGTGGTGCAGCATCGACAAAAAATCGCCAGCACAAACTATCGCCGATATTAACACCGCATATCGTTGCCCTATCGTAAAGACCACCAACACAGACAAAGATAGTGTCGTTACTATCTATATGAACTCCAAGACTCTCTGAATCTGCGGTTAGCTTTGTACCGTCCCAACTAAGGTCACCTGAATGATAGGTAAATGTGTCACCATCGATAACCATGAATAGACTGTCTTCCTCGAGCCCAGAAGCATTATCGATCACATCCACCGAGATCGATGTAGAAATAGTAGTTATAAGAGTTTCCGCGGGTGGATATGGATTTGATGCAACAGGTCCTGTTGTATCGAAACCCACCCAAAAAACCTTTGGTCCCACTGCATTTCCGGCTATGTCCTCCACATGAATAACCGTTGCTGCAATCATCTCGCCTTCAACAAGCCCGGTGTCGGGTTGGAAACGGAGCAACTCACCACCGTGGAATGTCAGCATAGAGGAACTTAAATCGCAAGTGTCTCCACCTACACTAATCAAGATAGAAGTGGAGTCGATGGCATAGTCGTCGTAAAGCCTCCAACTGATCGAATCGTAGCAGCTTGTCCAAACAGAGTCCAATGGGAAATAGAGCATAACGATAGGGTCACGCAAATCGTAATAATATTTAAAACAGTATGGATCCATCATATGCGGCATGCAGTGAGCTGGCTTGTCCATTGCCTCTATGCAGATTTTCAATGTTTCCTTGTGGAATGGTATATAACCCATTCCAGTTACACTAAATGTCAGGCTATCATTAGAATAGTTCATGTCGCCCGACGGATAAGTGAAATCCAAACCTCCAATACTCAGTATTATGCTGAAAGGATTAACTCCTGCAATGTCGTCGATGAGAATAATGGTTATAATTGAATCACCCGATGCGAAAGCTGTCATAGCAGGAGGTATAACGTCATCGACATAAGGTGGCGAAAGATCTATGTAATAGACGACTGTCTCAGGGACATCCGGACTTGCAACGCCAAGCATGTCGTCGGCTGATTTCAAAATTATTATTACTGTATCGCCATCCGACCAGTCGGTTGAAGGAGTGAATCTTAACGTATCATCGTGGAACGTGAGTTCGCTTTCAGTGGTATCGTAATCTGTGCCATTAACCGAGAGTACTATAGTCGATGCATCTACGCCGTTGCCGTCGATTATTTTAAATATAATTCCTTGGTCCTCACAGGCAGAAACAACTCCATCTAAGGGCTCGATTACAGTTACAGCTGGTCCTCTGGTCGAAAAAATGTAATTCCAGCATGTATATGTCATTTCGTTAGATGAGCAGAAATCCGGTTTGTCTTTGGCTCTAATGCACAATCTGAGTGTATCACCATCTTCGAAGCTTATTCCGCAATCGAGCGGTGTTAATGTGGCAATGCTATCGTCCCATTCAAGGCAACCGGAACTTAGGGATAACGGTATTCCGTTTAACGATATTACGATCGATGAATCGAAAATGCCTGCACCAACATCCGCAAGCCCAATTTCAAATGTTGGTGTAGCAGTGAAAATGTTTCCACCAAGTGGACTTATAGATGTTATATATGGAGGAGAATAATCTGTGAAGAATATGAAAACCAACGAATCGCTATCCATCGCGTTGCCCACATGATCTACTACACCCCATAGAGTAACGGTTATCTCACCCTCGGGATATGTACTGGAAGGCGTGAATACCAATAGCGAATCGTCTGTGTATGTTAATTCCGGATCGATTATTACATAGTTTACACCATTAACTCGAAGGTTTATCGATGCAGTTGCCACTGCAAAGTCGTCGATTAGTTTTATAAGGATTTTTTGATCGTCACAGGATGTATATGCACTATCGAATGGCTCGATGTAAGAAGCGATAGGACCCTCGAGGTCGAATATGTAAGTTGCACAGGTTGTGTCTCCGATATTAGGTCCGCAGTAATCAGCTTTAACGAGATCACTACTGCCAAAACAAATCCTTAAAGATTCTCCCGATGAAAATGTAAATCCTGCATTGTTAGGGATAAACACTATTTCACCTGTTGTTGAATTGTAGAAATAACCAATACTAACAAGCGTATCTGCCACATAAATCCTCAGCGAACTCGAATCCACACCTGCTCCGGAATCTTCAATTGTTGCTGTTATCGTATCCGATGTGGATATCAAGAACGATCCTGAAGGTGGCACAATCGAAGTAATTTCTGGTCCTTCAAGATCTATTATGATATTCCATGGTCCGCCAGATGTAAGCGTATTCCCAGCCAGATCGTTAGCATTGGTAAGTTGTATGACAATTGTGTCTCCATGTTCGAAGGGTGTCGAGGGTGTGAAATATAGAGTATCCCCGGAAAACCATAGCTCAGAATGTGAAAGCGAATATGTTATTCCATCCACGGAAAGCCGAATCGATGTTGTATCTACTGCGAAATTGTCTGTTATCGTTATCATTAGTGTTCCCGAACGGCAACCGAAAAATGCTCCTGAATCGGGGAAAACAAGTTGTGCAACAGGACCGGAAAGGTCTATGTAGTAATTGAAACAACTATCGGGATAAAGGTAATTTTTTCCGCAATATCGAGCATAGTCAGCAACGGAATCAAAACAGAACTCCATCGTGTCGCCATCACTAAACGAAAATCCCATTGCGCCAAGGTTAAGTGTAAAATACGGTGTTGTGTAGCTTATTCCGGGATCTGTTCCTGTGTAACCTGTGCTGTTAACTCTTACAGTAAAAGTGGTTGTGTCGACGGTAGACAGGGAGTCGATTACGCCCAAAGTTATAACTGGAGTTGCTGAGGATAGAAAAGTATCTGGGGGAGGATCGGTATCAAACCAAACAGGCAGCGAAATATCGATTGTGAATTCCCAAATATCCCCGCTGGTGCTCCTATTTCCAAGGAGATCCACAGCTAACACAACTTGAACCTCAACAACTTCGCCATCGTTGAAAGCTGATGTGGGGATGTAAATCGCAGTATCGCCAAAGGTTACGAGTTCACCGAGCCATGCTCGAAGAGTATCGTCGTTTATTCGAATTGCTGTGCTATCTGCAAAAATACCCTCCCTATCGAAAATTCTAACTCGAATCTCTTGTGAATCGCAGGAGGAATATGAACCGTCATCTGGGAGTATGAGCTCGGATGCTGGTCCCATTAAATCTATAGTAAATTTCCAGCAGGAATCGGGTGCATAAGCATTCGCGCCACAGAGAGAGATCGGAACCATATCTGTTACGCTAACCAAACATACTTCCACTGTTTCCGCATCACCAAACGTCAATCCCACATCCGCAGTACTGAAAATCATAATCCCCGACGACCATGACATTCCTGCAGAACTCCAATGAAATAATATACCATTGATTCTGATGCTGATGCTTAAAGTGTCGACTCCAGCCGGAGAATCTTCGAGCCACATCCTTATTGTGGGCGATGCGCTGGCTATTGCTTCGCCGTTAAGTGGGAAATAATTTGTTAATATTGGTGGTTCTATGTCCACCAAAAAAGTCCATGCATAACCGGAATCTATCGGATTACCTAATGTATCCTTAGCTGCCAAAATTTCGACATTAACGGTGTCTCCGTGTGAGAAAGCTGTCGAAGGACGATAAATTACCGTATCTCCACGTAAGACGACTTCGGAAGAATCGAGTGTATATGTTACGCCATCGATGGAAATCTCGATGCTTGTGGTATCAATTTTGTTAGGATCTGTTATAATTATTTTGATAATGCTGTCATAGCATGCAGTAACAGAACTATCTGGTGGGAACAGCATTTCTGCGAACGGTCCTTGAAGATCCGTTGTGTATCGGATGCATGTGTCCGCGATATTTGGACCGCAATAATTCGAGTCGATACTGTCTCCAATCTCGAGACAAACTAACACAGTCTCACCCTCGGTAAAGCTAAGACCGGTTGAGCACAAGTCGAAGCTTAAATGCAAGCCATCCCACGTGAAACCGACGGGATAGGAATATGTATGACCGTTAACATTTATCTCAGCCGTTGATGGATCGACGCCAGCACCGGAGTCGACGATTTCGAATATGCATGTTATGTATGATGGTCCGAAAATAGTCCATTCTGCTGGTTTTATGTCCAGTATTTCAGGTGGAGATAGATCTATAAAAAATATGCCTGAGATTAAAGTTGATAAAGGATTGCCATAGAGGTCTTTGGCTTCTTTAAGCTCCCAATATACCGATTGTCCGTCAGTCCATGGAAATGGAGGAGTAAACACAAGAGTATCGTTGCGATAAGTAAAGTTATTTAATGAATCGTATGTAACGCTGTCCACATCTAACACAATAGAAAAACTATCTACACCGTTCGAATCAAAAATTCGTAAAATCAATCCCTGATCGTCGCAAGCTGAATAGGTGCTCTCAGGAGGACTAACCAGTTCCGCATTAGGTCCTACAATGTCGATGGTAAATTCCCAACAGTATGGGATTTCAATGCAATTAGGACCACATAGCTCGTCCTTGACAATATCGCAGGCTTCATTGAGACAGACTTTAACAGTATCGTTGTGAGAAAAACTTATCCCCGCAACAGAGGATGAGAACTCCAATGTAGCACCGTCCCAACTAAGAGCTGCATCGCTCAAATCATAGGTCGTGCCGTCAACTTTAAGTTCAAGAGAGGAGCTGTCAACTTTGGTTCGAACATCGCTTATATCCAGAGAAATTAACGGAATGGATGTTGCTGTCACACCGTTGTTAGGTGGATATAGATTTGAAACTATAGGTGGCGTTTTGTCAACATAGAAATACCACCACGGGTGCGATGTTCGCCAGTTGCCCTCAAGGTCTCGGGTTCTAATTATGTGAACTGCAACAGTTCCTTCAGGTAAATTTCCTATGTAGAATGCTGTGTCTCCAGTAGAGTTTGCATTGAAAACATCGGATGTGCTTATATACGGTATGCCACCACCGGTTACGAATATTTGGATATTGGTAGTATCTATTGCAGAATAATCTACAAAACGAATAACGATAGAATCGCATGCAAAAGTATCGTTATCTGACGGGAAAACCAATAACGATCTAGGTCCTTCACAATCACGCAGGAAAGACCAGCATTGATCGGTATCTGTTGTATCGAACCAATGCGGACCGCAAACAGCGTCAATGTCTGGTGCACCAACTCCCACTTTGTCAACAGCTTTTCGAAGACAAACTTCAATAGAATCCTCGTCGTTAAAATAGCCATTGTTTATTAGATGACTCCAGCGTATAAAAAATATCGAATCTCGATATACGATGTTGGTATCCACAGTAGGTTGCCAGCAGAATCCAGACGATCGTTCGTCGGGACAGGTGAACCAATATGAATTGAAGCACATACAAACACCATCGAATGGAATCCCAGATGTGGTATCGACAACCTTAATGGCGATACTATCGACATCGTCGCAGACAGTCTCATCTGGGGAAGGATGCCGCGTTGAGGCAACAAAATACGGGAAATCCAAATCTATGTAAAATTTCCAACTTCGAGGTGCTCCCTGTAATGGATTTCCATCGATGTCATCTGCAGCGAGTAACTCAACGAGAACTGTATCGTTATTTGAAAAAACACTATCGGGAGTGAAAGTTAACACTGAATCACCATCCCATTCTAACTGCGTATCTCCCCAATCGTATTTTAAGCCTGCCACACGAATTTCTATCGAGCTTGTATCGATATTGTCTGTCGAGTCCTTTATAACAACCTTGATAACTTGCAAAGTACATCCCGACCACGATGCCGGAAGTGGTTGTGTCATACTGGCATATGGTCCAGGAGTATCTGCGAAAAGGGTTCCCGCAAAAACCAAAATCGATAAAAGTCCGAATATGTATATTTTACTGGTCATTTACTGTAAATTATTCCCTATAGTTAAATTTTCTCCTCTGTAAGTATTGCAAGGTGTCTGTTTAAATTATGTTGATATAGGCAAAATCCGTTTTGAGAATCGTATTTTATTATAGAATACGACGCAGTATCCAAATGAATTTTCCAAAAATATGGTTTCTTTATTCCGATTATTCCTGCGATTAGAGGCTTCAGTACAGCTCTATGACTTACAATAGCTATTATTTTACCTTGGTTTTGTTGCACAATTTCCGTTTGTGCAGCTACTGTTCGATTCATAACATTGTCGAGAGTTTCTGCGCCGGGAATTATTAATTTCTCTGGTTCCGTTAGCCATCGATAATATTGCAGTGGAAATTTCTCACTAATTTCTGAATGAGGTGTGCCCTCCCATATTCCCAAGGAAATGTTTGTAAATCTATCATCCACTTGCGGAGTTAGAAGTGATAGTTCCTCATCAGTAAATCTTGCAGAATTCTGGTTTTGAACATCCGCAATAGCTCTTGCAGTGTCCACTGACCGCGAAAGAGGACTAGTTATTAAAATGTCGATTTTAAAGCGTTTCAAGTCTACTGCGAGGAGTTTTGCTTGTTTTCTACCGTTTTCGTTTAACGGAAAGTCGGTTCTCCCACGGAATATTCCCTCTTTATTGGCAACTGTTTCTCCATGTCGAATCAGAATTATTGTTGTTTCGCTATTTCTCATCCTGTACCTACCAATTAAATTTTCAACTGCAGTTAATCTTAATATTTAATACACAGTCCAAATCGTGAATGTAATCCTATTGTTCTCAACCTATTGTTTAGTTTATTCTTGTTTAAGAAATTCCTCAACGGTAATAGAAACTCTACGGTTCAAAACACGTCCTTCAGGAATGCTGTTATTACCCACGATTGTTCTCTCGATTTCCCCGAATGGCTTGTTTGTCTGTATTTCGAAAGGCATCTCCTCGCCTTTTCCTTCCGTGATTATTTCGACGTTGTTTTTTGCAAGCCAGTCTTCGAATTCTTTGTCCGTAGTTAAATTTAATGTAAACTTAAATATGGTTTTAAACATGTCATACATACGCTGAGTACGCTCTATCGACAATTCCTTGTTTCTGGATGGACTTCCTATTATATCCGTATGTCCTGTAATTCTAACTGTTATTTGATTGTTGGGAATTGATGATTTTGCGATGATATTTCCACAAAGGTCCTCGAGTCGACTCTCCAGGTATTTGGATTCGCTGAAAGCCTCGTCGAATGTGAAACGAACGAGAAGAGAAGATTCGGTTCTGCGAGTCCAGTCATCAATAAACACAACCATATCCTTTGAGAAGAATTCATATTCTTTGCCATATATATCTTTTACATCAACGACAACTCGGTAACTTTCCCGGGGATCGATTATAAAACCCTTATTATCAATCCACTTCCACGAAAATTCCTTTGGAGGCGCACCTTTGCCTTCCGAAAGAACAATAAACGGTTCCATCTTCCCACTCTCAGAAATATATATTCTGTAACGATCGATAAGTGAATCCTGGGAAGTTCTGATCTCGATTATATTGTTTTTAAATTTCTCGGGGATATTAAAGTCTATTGTAAACTTAGCTTCTTCGAATGGCTTAAATAAAATTTCCTCAGGTGTAACCCATATTTTTAGAATTGCTTTCTCTGTTTCGACTTTTCTAATAGAAATAGAAACTGGCATTCGCTCGAGGGGGCAGAACATCTGCATTTTTGGGATAAGATAATTCCTCAGGATGTTTAATTTCTCGAGTGTTTTAACAGGATCTGTGTCAATCGGTGCTAAACCCTCGAGAAGAATCCCTGAGTTGAGATTGGAGCATAGGAGACCTGCCACGATACCTGCTAATGTATCAAAAGCTTCTTCTGCTTTCTTTGGAATTTCTGTTTCATCGAGACCCATTTCAAACTCATATACAAGTGGATCCACATCCATTATGCTTGCTGAGATTTCCACACGTCTGTTTTCTTCACCGATCATTTTTTTATCTTCATTTGAAATAAGCGATCGGGAGCCCACAATTCTTTGCAAGCTAAAGTCATACTCCAAGATAGGTTTAGCAATCACCGATGTTCTGGGAGCACCATACCGAACCAGCTTGTCCGCAACAACCTGTGCGCGTTTTTTTGCAAGATTGCTATCAATTTCCTCACTAAAAGGATCCACGAAGCCTTTAACCTCAAGGATTACCTCCGGGTTCTCAAGCATTCGCTCAGCGATTATTCCAAGTGTTTTTTCGAATCTTTCTGGCACTTCATAGGAATCTGGGTTAAAAAAGATTTTGGGTTCGATAGGTAGTTCGACTGTCATATATGTTAGATTGGGAATCATCAAGTCGGTTATAATTGGTGCAATTTCTACAAAAGGCTCCTCATATACCTCGACTTCAAGTGCAAGTCTATTGTCTGTCTCGTCTTCCTCTTCGATATTGCCTGCAAATTTCGGGAATTTGCTTCCGTCGTCATCGATTGAGAAAAATAATTTATAACTTCCCGGTTTCTTTGGATAAAATCTAACTGGGCAGAATAATGTTTCCTTTGCAGCAAGTATTGGTATTTCATGAATTCCCACAAACGATGTTTCCGATTCCGAAATTGAGATAAAAGACAGATAAGTTATCGTATCTGTTGGAACCTCCCCTTTGTTGACAACTTGGAAGTTAAAAACCAATTCTTCAAGAGGAACCAACACTTCGGTACCTTCTGAAAAAACCATAAGATCCGGTTTTGGCAGTATAATTTGTGGTTCTGCATAAATTAATCCAACTCTGTGTGAGGTTAAACCCGCTCGTGAGACATCGTTGTTTGAAACATGATATCCCAAGTCGTACCCTATATTAAAGCCGGTTATTAGTATTGGAACCGAGAGTTCAAACCACATCGAAGAATTTCGCCAACCTAAGGAAATATCCATATTTGAGAATTCATATCCTGCTCCAACATCTGGAATAAATCCGGATGTTGCATCGTATCTTGAACCTGCATAAACTTTTAATCCAGAAAATAAATAGCTATGCAAGAGAAAATTAAATTTCTTAGGTGGATGCGCATTCTCGGGTTTAATCGACAAATTTGGACTAATAAGATTGTCTAACCATAGATACAGTGAGAAGGTTCTTAATTGAACTGTAGAACCCATATCAAAGCCTAAGGATAAAAATGAACTTGATTCAGTGAACAATGGATCTGATGGATCAAAATCAACGAATTCCGTCTCATTATGACTTCCATGATGTATTGTGGGACTAACCCAGAGGGATAAGTTTAATTTATTGTATGTAAACAATTTTGTCTGGTAGATTGGAGCGATCTTTTGGATGGAAAAGTATGTGTTGCCCTCATGATCCATATAACCCCCAACACGACCCCATTGGTAATGAGGAGAAAAAAATGAAATTCGAGCTGAGTGCAATGCATCGCCAATTCCCCAAAACGGTTTGGAGAATTCGGCTGAGAAAAATTTTCCCGGTGACCAGACAGGAACGGGAATTTCTGAATAAGTCTCCTTTGGTAAAGTTTCTTTATACGGGTTCTGTGCAACAGCTGGAATAGCTATCACTAACAAAATTGTCAATAGGAAATTCCGCAAGTTCCCCCCACGCTTTTTGATTATCTCAGATTTTATGACTTAATAATTGACAATAAAATCTAATTCAGTTTCTATGCAGTTCTCAGAAACGCTGGCAGTTCTCGGATATCTGGTTTTTCATTTGTAGTCGTTAAGATTTATCCGCAATTTAAATGTAAAAGTTGTACTATCTAATATCAATTTTATTTAATAAAACGCTTAAGTATCTCTTTGTAAATTGTTAAATAACCAAAAAATTTACATCGAATGTATGTATATTTCAAGTTATTTTTCAGTAATGGAAGTTCTCGAGGTAGGTAAGTAAATATTAAAAATGAATTTCCAAATTGGCATTCTGGATCAGTTACAACTGTATGTAGAAAATTTGGAAAACTTAATCTGAGGAGACAAGTGTTACTTTATCTAATTTTCTAGAGAGGAATTTCTCGCCAATTTTTGCGAATCTTTCCGGTGAATCGGACACGAAGAATTTTTCAGAACCCTTACCTCGTTGTGCATGAAGATCGTTTAATTCGAGGAATTTTTGAAGCTCGAAAATCACTGCATATGCAGAATCGATAATTTTTATCGTTGAACCGGCTGCGGAACGAATAGCATCATACAGCAGAGGATAATGTGTGCAACCGAGAATTAAAGTATCAATTTCTGCACGAAAAATATCATCGAGGTAATAATGGACGAAGTAATCGACAGCAGGACCGGTAAAAAAGCCCTCCTCAGCCAATGGGACGAAAAGCGGACATGCCTTTGCAATAACAGTAATTTCAGGATTCAATTTCTCAACAGCCTTCTGATACGAGAAAGAGTTTATAGTGCCGATGGTTCCTATAACAGCGATATGGTTTGTTTTAGTATTTTCGACTGCTGCTTTAGCTCCCGGCTCAATGACTCCAATTACTGGCACTGCAAGCCATCGTTCAAGCTCACTCATTGCAACGCTCGATGCTGTGTTGCATGCCACAAGAAGCATCTTTATCCCGAAGCCCATAAGAAATCTTGCATTCTGCAATGAAAATCGAGTAACTATCTTCGATGACTGTGGTCCATATGGATATCTTGCTGTATCGCCGAAATAAACGATGTCTTCACCGGGAAGCTGTTTTAGAAGTTCTTTTACGACAGTAAGTCCACCCACACCTGAATCGAAGACGCCAATAGGTGAATTTCGTTTCTCGATTGGAAGTTTCATTTATTTATGTATCCTGCATATTTGATTGCACTTAATGAAATGCCGGACTGTTAATCCGGCTAAATCGATGTTGTATTACAGTTCCTATAGATTTCTTGATAGAGTGAAGGTTATCGTATTGAAAAATTACGTTAGTTACTCTTTTCTAATCCGAACCTAAGAAATTTTTACGACTTATTATTTAACAACTAGAACCTTTCGGGATGCACCTTTTCCATTAGCAAGGACTTGTATTAAATACACTCCTGTAGAGACAAAATTGCCCACATGGGACCTTAAATCCCATGAAATAGTATGTCTTCCGGGTTCCATCTCCCCGGAGTAGAGTACTGTAACAACTCTCCCTGAGATATCTCGCACTTGTACATCGACTATCTGAGAGTGTTTTAGCACCTCGATTTGTATCGAAGTTCTACCGTTAGTGGGATTGGGATACGGTGCACCTATCAAAAACCTCGCTGGCAAAAGATTCTCGGGCAGATCCACAATTTTATTAGGCCATTGACCATAGTAAAAACCGGTTAAATAGCTTTCATAGGAGCCTAATTCTATTGGGTTCCATCTTACAATCATAATAAGATCGTTTATAATCCTTGAATGCTCATTATATTCCCACTTAACAGCGGAGTTATCTGCTGTGTCGATTAATGCGATCTCATCCGCATATAAATGGTGTCTCGTACCGAATGGAACTGCCATAGCAACCTCTATACTATCGGGTGGCCACTCCCCTAAGAACATAACGTATGGTGGAACGCCGGATCCTTGATATGTTACCTCTGTTCTGAAAGTGTCTCCCCAAGCGTCTATTAAAGGGGCATCGACATCTCCTATTCTCACGTCGTTGTATGATAAAATACCAATCCAATTGCTGTCGGATGTTTCATTCCACACTTCATATTCGATATAGATAAACTGATCGATCGAATCGGGACTTAGGATATAAAATTTCTCCCATACAGTAAATGGACCGACAACCCATACTGCAGACATTGTGTTGTCGCCATATATCTTCATACGGTCTCTGAGCGTCAAATCCAAGTCGCCAATACCGGGAACGTTGCAATAAGTAAGGTTGTTAATATTGATACAGAAATGGGAATAATGTGGATCTGTAGGAAAGCCCTGCATCAACGGGAAAGGCGTAGGGCTAAATCTTCCTATAGTGAATTGTCCAGTAATTTCATCCGCTACCACAGCTACAAAGGCGTTGCTAAGCGTAATCGTTCCGTGAGACATAGTAATGGCTGCGAGAATAAAAACATATATAACGATTAAAAAATTTTCCCTTAATTTCATATCAACTCCCGACTAAGAATTTCTTAATTGCTTCTGTTAACATTTTGTTTTAGAATTTAATTTTAAATAATTATTTACAATTATAAATACTAATCATTCAGGACATTACAGTCAACATATTTTATATTTTCCAAAAGAGGAATGATTTTCAATTTTTTTTAATGTATCATTCCTCTTAATTTTATCGAATGGAATTCCTTTAAATAATCACCTAACCCTTAGAATTCGTAACTCGCCATGATGCTAATCCCGATATTGTTATCATGAATAGCTGTAGCTCTTGCGTTAATGTCCACTTTTGAGGGTCCATACCGATGTATTCTTAGAACATTCAAAACGCTAACAAGTCTATTCAGAATGGCTGCACCTATTGCATATTCAAAGTTCCTCTTAGAACGATTAGATGAGGTCCACAAATCATAGAATTTCATTTGTTGTGATTCCTCGAGCCACTCCCAGTTGTATTTCTCATCGAGAAGATCATTAATATTGTAACCGAACTGTTGAAGAATTATGTTGTAAACTTTTCGGCTGGGATATAATCCTACAATTTTGTAGTAATCATCGTCATTGATATTTGGATTTGCTTCGGCATATCGAGCAGCATACCATTTGCTTCTATCGTTGAGCCATTTGTGTTGCACAAAAAAAACAGCACCGGATGTCCAGATGACACCTTCCGCTGCAATTAATGGATAACCTGAACGGGGTGAATCGAGAAATATTTCACCGGCTCCGGGAATCAACACAGATAATGCTATAGCTTTGCTCAGACTCTTTCGTTCAATCTTCTCTTCCTCAAAATATGCTCGTCCGCTGAAAATGTTCTGTCCAAATAAGACTGCGGAACATAGGATCAATATAGTCAAAATTTTCAACTTCATATAATTCTCTCTATTAACGATTCACTAAATAATTTCCAGCACTAAAATTTGATTAACCGAGAGCAATGAAATATCCTTTTTCTTTTGTAGCTTTCGCAATTATTAGGTTTTTTTAACACAAAGTAATGAATTTAATCTATTCCTTGCCAATTGTCACAGTTCCGGAGTTTCTTATAAGGAATATGTATCCCTTTGTCGGTTCAAGATTGTCGGGAGTATTGAAGAACATGCCATCCCAACCCGAGACCTGTATAATTGAAACACTATCCGACGTGACAATGCTGTCAATGGGAAAAACGTTATATGGTGCTCCGATGAAATTCCAACCTTGGAATACCTCGCAGGTAAAGCCGTTAACCGGATCACCGACCAGTGGAATTTCGAAAGCGGAATCGCAATATATCCAGTAACTCTCGCCCGGTTGAACTCTTTTGGCAATTCTAAACGAACGAATGCTTTGATTGTATGAATACGGTCCCAATACCCCCGGAAAAATTATTTTTGCATCGCTAGTCGGGTTTCTGGTTGGCAGAGAAACGAGATTCCAGCCAGAGTCCAATGCAAGTGAGGATATCTCCATATCGGGCATCGACCAAGAAATATAGAGAGTTTCGAAAGGCTCGGATATGTATAGAGTTTCAACTTTCATATCGATAACATTGTTAAGCATAAAAACACCATCGGTGAAGATTCCGGGTTCCCAGTGAACTGTTACAGGCTTATCATAGTCCACGAATATTGTCCACAAGTTAATCGGTTCGACGTCTTTTATGTCCCTTGCAAGCTGCGATACGGATGGATAGAGAGGATCATTTATTTCGAAAAATGCCTTCAATTCTGTAGGAGCCGGTGGCAAGTATAATACATCTAGACCAGGATCGTAACCATCTGTGGCTCTATACCCGATACCAAAGCTAAGCCCAAATACTTTAGTATTGTCCTCGAAATAGATCGTTTGAAGCCAAGGGTTAACAGAATAATTAACGAATATTGCTCCATTTTCCCAGGATGTTTCCATTAAATCTGCATTGAAAGAATTTACAACTATTGGAGTAAATTCACCTGCAGAAACGCTTTCCGATATCTCGAGAGTTAATGTTCCCAAAAGGTCGCCTTCAAACCAAGTAGATATAGGCCATTCTATGTTAATTGTCCAGTTATCGCCTGCTCCACTAAGGGATACATCACTTGGAGTCGGTATGACCGCAGGTGTAAAATCTATTGGAACTGCAATCTTCGAGTCCAAAGAGAAATCGAGTTTCATTCCACTTGTGCGTGAAAGTTCGAGATATTCAATGTATATAGGTATTACTATAGTTTCACCCGCCACGCCAAAAGTCTTAGGGAATGCTATTACAATACGTCCTGCGATTCTTATTTCGAATTCATGTTCCCAGATAGCTCGATTGCAGAATGAATCCTGTGCAGAGATAGAAATAAGTGCGTTTTTGCATTCAACAGTTGGGATTAGCCAGTCAAAGGATTCCGTGGTCATAAATGTATCTGTAGCCTCACAATAGTCTATTACTATCGATGTCATATCCCACAATCCAAACATATCTGTAAAAGAAACATTAACATGCATAGTATCACCGATATAGAGGAGAGTGCTCGGAACGACCCAGATTAACTCGGGAGCCTTGGAATCCAACGGTCCGTAGGTAATTATTTCTATTGGATTTCGAGTGAGATCAAAATCTCCATAACTGATTTTGACATATGCGCTTTCGATTTCAGTTTCGGGAAGGTCGTTGCTGAGATTCCATTTAAAACAGTGTACACCAGTTCCGACAGAATCGCCAATGTTATTCTCCCAGTGTGATAGATTGGATTGCTCTGGATAATGCCAGCTGTCGCCTTCGTTGATCGAGACGGAAAAATTGAGATGAACCGGTAGATTATCGCAGGTGATAACGTGATAACAAACATCGACCATATTCTGCGAATCACAATCGGTTTCCTCGAAGAAAACCAAACTATCGAATGTCACCATAGGAATATCGTCAGGAATATGAATCCAAAATGTGTCCCGAAGTGTCTCACTTTCGGTTAAGACAAAAATATTGTATGTTAAGGAATCGTTAAAAAGGCTTTCTGGAATCGACATAATCCAATCAATAACTTGAGTACCTCCAAAACCGGAAAGCATGGGAAGAGTTAAAGGATTTGATGCTCCACCTATATGTTCCAAGCCGGAAGAGAAATAGTCGAGAACCACTTGTACGTTTGTTAGATCAGCTATATCACCGTTAGTTAGAATAACTTCTATTGTAAATGGATTAGGGCTAACATCACCGCATGCAGGACAGAACTCCTGTGGAAAATGTTCGAATTTAAGTCCCATATCAACATCTCCTAAACCGTAATATGTAACATATACTAAAGTATCACCCGGTCTAATAAAAACTGGATACCATTTCAGCATAGTAGCAGTATCTCCAATGAACCCTCCAGTTGTATCTGCAATCCAATCTGCATCTGCCCAACCGTTGATCGAAGAAATATTCCAGTTGCCATACCAGAAGACATTAGGCGGATTATCCCTAGCCTCGAAACCTCGCAGAATCCCAGTAGCAACGATATCGGCTGGGGCTGGTGGGAATGTATGTTCATAGGCATGCCAAATAGGTGGTATTCCCGGTGAAAGCGTATCGAAAAAAATCTGTGGTATACCAACATAACCGAAAGCAGTGCTTATCGGAGCTCCGTCGTTGAGGTCGAGCATTGTATCAAAATAAACTATTAATCCAAACCAATGAGAAAAAGAATCCGCACAGGTAATAGTGGCTTTGAATTTAACCATCTCGAGGTCTCCTGGACTATCGCCAAGTTGCTCTGATAATATCTGCTGCTCGATTTTCACTCCGCGCCAGTTGTTCCATATAGAAAAAACAGTATCACCTCTCTTGAAATCGATACTGGTTACAGGTAATGATGCAGTAGTCTTCGCCCAAACACTATCGACCCAATACATAACCCATTCTGTACCCGGTGTGGAAGGCCAAGAAAAAGTTAGCCTTTTATAACTTCCAGTGCCAGTGGGATCGCACCCAACATCGAACTCTCCGCTTAGCTCATCAACAATTCCCTGAACATAGCCATTTTCTGTTATCCAATCCATAGGTTCGGTTGTCGCAAATGTATGCATATCTGCATCGATTACTTCACCTAAACCCCGACTTTCCCTTACATAGTTGATTTTCCATTTTCTATAAGCTATAGGATCAGAGGGAATGCTTTCCAGCAGTGGTTCTGCAATTGCAAAACCGATTGTAATACTTATGATTGATAATAACACCAGATAACGAAATTTCATCGTTATCACCTCCAATTTTTAATTTCTATTCAAGAAAATATCGATAAATTTTAATAAATAATAAGATAAGTTCGATAGATTTGAAATAAAAAACAAACAAAATATTAGATATTATAATTTACCATGTTCTCTTCACGTCGATCACCACCCATAGATTATAATCTAACTTTTGCGATATAATGTTAAAAATTTTTGAATAACTTCAATAATCTATCCATTGTGCAAATGTAAAGATTTCAATTTATTTATTAATCCAACAATTTGTTGCTGAATTTCCTATTTTTCAGATTCAGTTATGAGACATCATTACCATACTAAAGTCATAGTTAACTTTGGAGTGGGTAATCCATGCACAATATCGCACCGAGCATTGAGATCGATCTCTTTAACACCGGTAAAACCCTTGTATAATTTATCATTGGAGCGTTTAGCAGTAATAGCGGCATCGAAGGCTGAAATCAAATGGTTCACCACTACGACGCCGAGAAAGTATTTTGCTGAGGTATATTGTTTGTTAGCGTCTTTTCTCATTTTTGAGTAATGATCACGTTGTGGAGACTCTAATTTAGAGAGAATATCACGTACGAGAACTTTGTGAACTTCTTCCGGTGGCAGTGGAGCGGCTAATTCAAAAGTTTGCATTACTAAATCTTCAAAATCATCTCTGGAAATAATATCATCCCATCCAAATGCGAACCAATCGTATTTACCAATCATCTCATAATATTGCTGTGTCTTGGTATCGGGCAATATTTCTATTCCGAGTTGGTTAGTATCCTTGAGTGCGCATAAACTATCGTACCATCCAAGCCAAACACTGTCTATCCAGTGAGAATTAGCATAATCCTTAAAGTCGTCTTCTTTAATATTATATTCATTCATATAATACGCAAATCCAGCCCATAAACCGATCTCAGCTGCCAAAAAACCTGCAGCTTTGATATAGCTTTTTGAATAGAATTCGCCTAATCCGGGAAGAACAAGCGACATTAAAAAGGACTGCTTTACGGAAAGCACATTTTCGCTGGTAAATAGGACCTCACCCTTATCCTCACCAATGTATTCTCCCTCTTGAATTTTTTTCACAGTCATATCTTGAACCAATTCAATGGAAAACGCTGAAGTTATAAATAATAGTGCTATTGCTAATACTAACAGTCGCATACCTTTCCCTCCATAAGTTTACTAAACACCACCCTTTTAATTTTCACCACCCTACTAATAATATCCTTAATGTATGTTTTTTACAACTAAATTTTATCTATTGATATTAACGTGGAAAAAGAGCTATTAAAATTACAGTAAGTTTAAATATAAATCTTTTAAATCTGAAAAGAAAAGAAGAAAATTCTTAGAAGTACATATTTTTTACTTAGATGCAAAAAACATAGAATCTAAAAAACATTGCAACTATTCAATTTTATAATTATTATATTTGTAATAGAAGCGAACATATAGAGCATATTAAGCGGAAATCCTTGAATTCGAATGTATACTGTCTTCAAGGAGATAAGGTGAGATACTATATCAAGGAACTGATATTATTTTTAAAAACTAAGAAAACACTTTCTTATGAAGGCTAAAATGCTTATATAATGCGAGATTTATGCTCTAACAATACGTTTTACTCTATAAAAATGAACGATCGATAATTTCGGAGGATTTTGATATGAAGAAAGTAAGTTTAATCGTTTTGTTAATGCTCTTTTCTGTTGGGTTTGGGTTAGAAAACGACCAATTTGGACCTCGTTCTCTCGGAATGGGCCGAACATTTGTGGCTGTGGCTGATGATGGTTTTGCTCCAATGTGGAATCCAGCGGGTTTGGAACTTTTTAAGGACAGAATGGTTACGGGAATGTTCTCAAAGTTGTTTTTGAATCTGGAAAACGATATCATTGGAGAGGGCTATGTCTCTTACATTCATCATTTCGATATGCTCGGTTCCATGGGAATTTCTCTATCCCAACTTTTAAGCGAGCGTTGGCAAGATGGAGCATATTCTTTCTCTTATGCAAAGGGCATATCAAATAAAATTTACCTCGGATTTAATTTTAAAGTTTTGAGGAAAGCAGTATTAAATCCGGGAAATGATCCGTTCTTCGATGACGGATCGGATAAGTTTGGCTATGCACTGGATGCAGGTTTTTTAGTGCGACCTAATAGCAAGCTCACTTTTGGTGCCTATGCTGGGAACCTTAATCGACCTGACATGACATTCAAGAACTTAGGCGAGGATCTTCGGGAACCGTTGATTATAAGAGGAGGAGCCTCATATAAATACAGAAACGATATATTGATGGCTTTTGATTTACGATTTCTTAGTGACGAAGTTAACGATAAGAAAGCCCTAAAACCCTCAGCCGGTGTGGAATATTGGGCGACCAAAAGCGTTGGATTGAGAAGCGGTGTAAATCTGGAAGAGATAACATTAGGTGCATCGTATAGAAATAGAAAAGTAATCGACCTCCAGATAGATTATGCGTTTTTATACCCAACAAGCGGTATTCAACGAATGGGTGCAACGTCGCATAAAATATCAGCAACGTTGCGACTCGCTCCACCGCCAAAACCATTATTCGATTTGGTAATTAAAACCTCAAAAATGAGCTTATATCCGCAAAATGCAATTATAGGAGAAACGATTAACATTAAAGCACTTGTGGAAAATGTAGGCGAGGCTACTGTAAAGAAAGTTATGGTTACGCTTTATTTCAATGATCCTGTGAAAGGCTGGGTTTTAGCTGCACCTGTTAGAACTATCAGAAAAAGGATTGCCGCGGGTGATGATTACGAAATCGAATGGGAATTCGTTCCACCCGGGAAAGGTTATTATCAGATATTTGCAAGTGTGGATGATAACGGACTGGCTATTCCAGAGCCCAGTGGCGAAATAAAGGAGATCGATGAAACCAACAACACAGGTTTTGTAGAATTCACTGTTTTCGCACTACCCGAGGGGGAAGCCTCACCAGTTGAAACTGAACTCGATATTTCTGAAGTTACATTGATTAGGGAGGAGGAGCCTATTATTCCTGCTGTATTCTTCGATCCTATGGAGAGTGTTGTGGATGACCGATTCCAGTATATACTTTCTGTTATAGGAGAAAGACTTACAGAAAATCCGGACATAATAATCGATATCTACGGTTATTACAATCCTGAGAGCGACGGTGAGCTTTATGAGTTCGGTGAAAGGTTGGCGAAATCGAGAGCTAAAGCCGTTCGTTCTGTTATGATAAAATATGACCCTAAAATTCTTAGTCAAGTAAAGTTAGGTGACACAAAGACATATGATCCCTTAGAAACCCGAAGCGGAGAGATATATGAACATCTTGTTGAAGATAAACCGTTGGCAGAAGCTGAAAACCGACGTGCTTATATGTACGCTAAGGTTAAAGGATTTGAGGACTGGAAGCCTGTAATCTATTTCGACAAGAACTCGTCTGAGGTTGATATGGAGGCTTTGAAAATCTTACGTGGTGAGGCAGATAGAATTAAAGAGGTTATGGAAAATAATCCTGAGATAATATATCTGGTTACCGGTTTTGGTGGCGAAAACGAAAAGAGAACCGAAATATTGGCATTTGATAGAGCGTTTAACATACGGAAATCGCTTGAGAACATTCTCGGTCCTGAATTTATAAACCGATTCAACCGTAGGATATTTATTCATGCAAACACCGATGTTCAAGCACAACAAGGCAAAGCTACAATATGTATTTCTGGTGAGGGACTTTTATTCCGTCCTATCGAAGGCAAATGGGCAGCAAAAGACTACGAATATCTGGCGGAACAGATGAATTTCGTTGTTATTAAGAGTAATGTTGAAGCCGGCGTTGACAGCTATTGCGTTGCAATTGTTGAGGATAATGGTGATGTATTTAGAGTTTTATCTATGGGTTCAGGGAATATTCCTGAGGGTGTTCCCTGGGATTGGCGAAACGAGGATGGTAATCTTATTTCGCCCGATAGGGAATATCGAGTGAGATTGGATATTGTTGATAGATTGGGACAGAAGATAACCAGATTTTCCGAGCCTATTAGAGTCAACGTTAATAAAATCCAGAGAGAGCTTGAGACGCTTATCTTGGTACAGTTCCTTTTTGACGCCAGAAAATCGGAGTCGGTATTTCAGGAATCGCGTGTGGAATATATCGCAAGAAGGTTTATCCAAAAAGCACTCGAACCTAAGAAAATTATGTTGGTTGAAGTTGCAGGGAATACGGATATTATTGGAATGAATTTCAGAAACCGAGAATTAGCTAAGGAGCGAGCAAAGAAAGAATATCAGAACATTAGAATGTATTTGATGTATCTACTGGGATTATCGAGCGACAGTGAACTCAACGCATGGCTAAGCAGACATAATACAAGGTTTACTTATAAAGGTTATGGACCAGATAAGCCTTATGTTATAACCCGATGGCGGGATAACGAACTTATTAAAAAGGAAATAGGGAATAATATAAATCCCGAAGGTAGAATAATTAATAGACGAGTTACAATAGAATTTTACACAGAAAAGCGAATTCAAGAAAAAATGTAAATTGCCGAGTTTAAAGATAAAAATTGACATGAACTTTGGACGGAGTATTAATTTCTCCGTCCTTCTATTTCTCATGAATAATGTAATAAATTATGCAGTTTTTTAAGTGAGTGCGGTTAAAAATATCCACTGGTTCAAATCATTTCAAGGGAGATAAGAGAGCATGCGATAGAGTACTCTATTTACACTTTTCTTGGGTAAATCAATGATTAACCGAGTGCTAAATAACCTCTGTAACCACACCATCTCGAATATATACTCTTCGAACACGTTCTGATATGCCGGTAAGTATTTCGTAGTTAATAGTGTTACACCATCGTGCATGATCATCTGCAGTAATTCGTTGTCCTTCTTGTGAACCTATGATTTTCACATGATCATCCGGTCGAACATCGTCCCCGGCGTCGACCATTGTTGTGTCCATACATATTCTACCTAATATCGGTCGACGGAGACCGTTTATTAAAACCTCTCCCTTTTTGTAGAGACCCAAGCGCATACCATCACCATAACCAGCTCGGATTACTGCTACTCGCATTGGAGTTGATGTAATATATTTTCTTCCATAACTAATACTTGTTCCCCCAGGAAACTCGCGAGTTTGAATTACATGAGTTTCTAACGAAAGTACGGGTTCAACGTCAATTGTGTGGTTACAGTGATCTGAGGGATAAAGTCCATAAGCCAGCAGTCCCGGTCGAACTGTATTCCCGAATATTGGATGGTGCAATATTCCACCTGAATTGGACACATGAACAATAGGAATATTTATTTTATAATCTCGAAGCTTTTTATAGATATCTTGGAATCTATTTATCTGCATAAGAGTAAATTCCCTATCGTTATCATCTGAACTATCCGCAACAGGAAAGTGCGTGAATATGCCATAAACCTCTATGTTAGGGAGCATCGATACTGCAATTATTTCACCCACAGCATCCTGCCATGGAATACCTGTTCTACCCATTCCAGTGTCTATTTCTATGTGAATTTGAACTTTTTTATTGACTTTAATGGCTTGTTTAGAAAGTTCCTCGGCAAAAACACGGTTTACTACATTTGGCGATAGTGAGTGATAAACCACAGACGGCATCTGCTCGAGTGTTGGCGGAGTTAATATTATAACCTCACCCTCAATTTCGGCATCCCTAAGCTCAACACCCTCGACAAGCGTAGCTACGCCAAAACGTTTAATGCCTGAAAGTGAGGCTTCACGACAGATTGGCACAACACCGTGACCATACGCATTTGCCTTCACTGCAAGAATGATATCTCTGTTGCCGATCTTTCGTTTTATTGCTATAAGATTACGTTTGAACGCACTGAGATCTATCTCGCAGAATGTTTCTAAATAATGGCCTCTTGGATCTCGCATAGTTATCCTTTATTATCAAATCTATTAAAAGTCACATAACTCTGAGAAGCAAGGGAATTGTAAATTTGTTTCTCTTTTCCAATTAATTGCTTGACTATTTCCTAAATTCTAAAATTTTGGTATTCTAAATAACTTCATCATATCCGATTTATAAATTATTTGAGTAGCAGCTTTTTGCGATTTCAGATTTCTACATAGAATGAAACGCCAAGAAGCTTGGAATATTGTGTGTTTGTGTTAAAGCACAACTTGTCTTAGATTTAAATAAAGATATCGGTCTTGTTCTTAAGGAGTTTATAAGGGACATTTGTCCTTTAATGCGATTAGTTAATAATATAAAATAGGATCCGTAGGATTTAGCTTGGAGATATAATGTTGAATACTGCTTATCAATGGATACAAAGCATAACAGGTATAAGTATAGCAGCTCAGAATAAAATATTCAGTAGTGCAATTATTATACTTGTTTTATTGGTTTTAAGAACAATTCTACTAAAAATTGTATTCAAACAGACAACAAATGCGCACACTCGATACATCTGGCGAAAAACATCGTCCTACATTGCAGTTATATTAGCAATTTTTGTTGGTGGTAGAGTTTGGATCGCGGCTTTCGCATCTATTGGCACATTCCTTGGATTGCTCTCTGCCGGTATTGCTATAGCATTAAAAGACCTTCTTGTAAACATAGCAGGATGGTTATATATAATAAGCTTTAGACCCTTTGTAGTTGGCGATAGAATACAAATTGGAGACAATTCAGGTGACGTAATCGATATTAGTGTCTTTGGTTCTACGCTTCTGGAAATCCGAGAATGGGTCGATGCCGATCAAAGCACTGGAAGAATTCTCGTCATCCCTAACGGACAACTTCTAACACTCTCATTGGCAAACTACACCAAGGGTTTACCATATATATGGAACGAAATCCCTATTTTAATAACTTTTGAAAGCGATTGGAAAAAAGCTAAGAAAATGTTTTTTGAAATTTTAGTTAAGCATGCTAAACCGATCAGCAAATATGCTGATTCAAGGCTCGATGAAGCCAGTAAGAGATTTATGATAAGCTACAAAAAGCTTACACCAATTATTTACACAACTGTCAAGAATAGTGGTGTATTGCTTACGATGAGATTCCTCTGTGAACCTAAATTAAGAAGGTCTGTGGAGATGGAGATATGGGAAGATATACTCGATCAGTTAAGTAAATGCGATGATATAGACCTTGCATATCCAACACAAAGATTTTACAACAATGCTATCGAGGGAAAGAAAAGCTTAAACAATCTCCAGATGGGTTGAAGGACATGGGAACCTAAACTAAAAATTAACAATAATCTATAATGGGAAAAAGCTTAGTTTAACATAGTAGTCGATTATTACATATAGGAATATATTATTATTAAACAATAACTTCGGGGGGTCCAATGAAAATTTCCACGAGATTAAGATACGGAGCCAGAGCTGCTCTCGAACTCGCAAAATCATACGGTGGTAAACCTGTTCCCATTCAATGGATTGCCTCGAGACAAGACATTTCATCCTCATATCTCGAACAGCTATTAGCCAAGTTGAGAAATGGTGGAATTGTTTCGAGTTTTAAAGGACCTGGTGGCGGCTATAAACTAAGTCAACCCCCAGAAAAAATATCTATTTTAGACTTAGAGACTGCGCTTGAAGGAAAAATAGCATTAATAAAGTGTTGTGAATCCGAAAAATGTGACTGCGGAAGAGAAGATTATTGTGTTATGAAATTGTTTTGGGTTCAATTGCAAGAGTTAATGATTGATTATTTAAAGAGCATTACTCTTCAGGATGTTCTTGAAAAGGAGAAAGAAATTGTTTCAAAAAAAGGAGAGAGAAAACCACGTAAAGTTAGAAGAAGAAAAGTAAAAGAGTAAATTTTTAATTTGAATTACTATATTTTTTCAGGAATTTTTGGTAACAACAATCGATTATAAGAAGTCCAATATTTTTTACAGTATAAGCATGAATATTGATTAAAATTATTTATATCTGAAGATTTTCGACTCACGGTTGATATCTCAGATATTAATTTACTTATTTCAGATCAAATGTTACATTTATCATATATTCGATAGTATTATAGAGGTTAAAATGTCTGATTATTTTTGGGTGTCTGACTTGCCCGAAGGAAGATGTGAGTATAAGTTTACCTGGAGTTCTGAACAGCTTGAACTAGAGGAGAGATGGATAAAATTCCCGAATCCAATAAAATTAGAACTGCAGTGTTACCGACAAGGTTTTGAGGTTGCATGCACGGGAAATGTCAGGACTAAAGTTGAAGCTCAATGTGTAAGATGTTTAGAAAATTTCGAAATCGACGTAAATGAACCGTTGAGTTTCTCTGTCAGGCTCGGGTTGGGTGCTAAGTCTGTTATCTCACTTTGGACGGAGGATATTGTTTCCGTAGAACGTTTCAGCGGTAAGATAGACATCAAACCTCGTATTAGAGATGCAGTTTTATTAGGTATTCCAAATTATCCTGTCTGCCATGAAAACTGTCTGGGATTGTGTCCAGTTTGTGGGGTGAATTTGAATAAGATGCAATGCGAGCATTCTAAGAGGAAAGCCAAGTCGAGAGACCCACGATGGCAAAAATTATCTGCATTACTTGAAAGGAAAATTGAGGAGGAATAGATCTGTAAAATTTACGAGTTGCATTCTAACTTTGAAAATAAATGATAAAATAGATGACATAACGTTAATATTTTTAGATGTGATGACTTTGGCTATTTAGATTGTGTCAATATAGAATAACAACACATTGTAAGCTATAATGCAGGCTCAATATCTACAATAATCCAATAATCTTTTCTATTATTAAAAAAGATTTTAAATATTCTTTGAAAACGATAAATTACGTGATTATTCTTGAAATTATGAATAAAATCTATAGATTTGGAGTCAATGCAAATAATAGGAGGATAATATATGGCGCTGCCCAAAAGAAGACAATCGAAGACGCGAAAGCGAAAACGCCGCACCCATTACAAGCTTAAAGCTATAAACTACGAGGAATGCCCAAATTGTCATGAACCGAAATTACCACATTTCGTCTGTTCACACTGCGGTTATTACAACCGACGACCAATTTTGAAAATAAAAGAAAAGGAGAAATGAAACGTCCTTAGTAAGCTATTATAAATCCATTTGGGCTGCAAAACGAATAAAAGAATCGGAAAAATCGGAGCAGAAAGTTGTTGTGGCTTTGGATGCCGCTGGTGGCGAAAACGGAATAAAAAATAATGTGGATGCTGCAATAGGGGCTCTTTCAGAAATTAATTCTCTTAATATCACATTAGTTGGCAGAAAACCTGAGATTGAAAAATATTTAAAAAAATCATATCTTAGAATTCCACGTTTAAGTATTTTTCATGCTGAAGGTGTTGTAGATATGCAATGCACAGCCATTCAGGCTGCGAAGGATGAAAAGAATTCAATTGTTAAAGGGATAGAACTTGTTAAAGCTGGGAAGGCAGATGCTTTCGTTAGCATGGGACACACCGGAGCAGTCACTGCAGCCTCACTCCTCAGGCTAGGAACTCTTCAGGGAATAAAAAGAACTCCGATATTAACGATTTTTCCAACGACAGCGCAACACGTTATGGCTGTGCTTGATGTAGGCGCTAACGTTGATTGTAAACCGGAACACTTAGTTAATTTTGCTATACTTGGCTCTAAATTCGCTCAAGTTATGATGGGCGTTGAAAATCCAAGGATTGGGCTTATTTCAATCGGTGAGGAAAAGTCGAAAGGAAATGTCGCCGTTAAAGGAGCATACAAAATTCTTATGAAGATTTCATCTGATCTTAAGATTAATTTCATTGGCAATATCGAAGGTAGAGATATTTTGGAAGGAATCGCCGATGTTTTGGTCTGTGATGGTTTTATTGGTAATATTCTTCTTAAGTACACTGAGGGAATTTTCTCATTGGTTAAAAAGCTCTTTCGCGTAGGTCAAAGATTTTCTATGTTATCTTTGATAGGTGGGTTATTCATGTATCCTGCAGTAAAGAGAACAATTAGAGATTTTAATTACGCTGAGTATGGCGGTGCGCCATTGTTAGGGATTAACGGTAACGTAGTAATAGGGCATGGTTCAAGTTCATCCAAAGCAGTAAAAAATGCTATAATTGTTGGTTATAATATGGGTCTTGTTCATTTACCAGAAGTATTAAAAGAAGCAGCGAAAAATCTGGAGGCTTGTAAAGATGCAATCAAAAATATTGGGAACCGGAGCGGCAATTCCTGATGGTATATTAACTAATCAGGATATAGAGAGAATTATAGACACAACCGATGAATGGATTAGGACAAGAAGCGGAGTTGTAGAACGGCATATATCGGATAAAGATACCCCAAGCTCGGTACTTGCAAAGGAAGCCGCAGAAAAAGCAATGGAAATGGCGGGAATATCTGCTGATCAATTGGATGCAATTTTAGTAGCTTCGGTAACACCGGATCATACTTTTCCATCCACAGCTTGCATTCTTCAGGACAAACTCGGTGCGCGAAAAATTACTGCATTCGATTTATCTGCAGGTTGTACTGGATTTATTTATGGAGTTGCTCAAGCGGATGCTTTAATCAGAAGCAATAATGCAAAATTTGTTCTTGTTGTGGGTGTTGAAGAATTGACAAAGGTTACAGACTGGACCGACCGGTCTTCATGTTTCTTATTCGGTGACGGAGCAGGTGCTGTGATTCTCGGTCAAAGTGAAGACGACAAATCTGGTATCCTGGCAACTTACACCGCATCAGATGGAAGTTTAGGGGGGTTATTGTATCAGCCAGCAGGAGGAAGTTCCAGACCGGCATCACACTACAGCGTTGATCATCATATGAGTACTATTCTTATGCATGGAAACGAGGTTTTTAAGCATGCTGTTCGTCAGATGGAAGAGGCAGCATTAAAAGCTCTAGAATTATCCGGTGTCAGTAAGGAAGAATTGGACTGGCTGATTCCACATCAAGCCAATATTCGAATCATTGATTTTTTAGCTCGACGATTAAAGTTACCCCTTGATCAAGTGGTAGTTTCGATCGACAAACACGGAAATACATCTGCGGCTTCAATTCCACTTGCATTTGATTTGGCAGTCCGAGATGGACGAATTAAGCGTGGTCAGAACGTCGTTATGGTTGCGTTTGGAGCTGGATTTACATGGGGTAGCGTTATGATTAGATGGTAAATATGATAAAATTGCATTGAGAAACTTGTAAGAAATCAATTAAATTACATTGAAATTTCGGATTTTCGCAATTTGGAAAATATCTTGACATTCTGAATTAGTGACATTTAATATCGGCTTCAATCCGGCGTAGCTCAACAGGTGGAGCGAGTGGCTGTTAACCACTAGGTTGGGGGTTCAACTCCCTCCGCCGGAGATTTTTAAATTCCAGAAGGATTGATTGGGTTGACAATAGTGGAGCTGAGGAGTAAAGAGGATAGAGAATCATAATTCAGGCAATACATTATACAATAACTACTCTCAAGGTATTATGTTATAAAATCAGTAAGACGTAAAGAAAATGTTTTCCAGCAATACTAATTGCTCGAAACAGATTCGATTAACTTGTCGATATTTAAATTCAAACCCTCAACCCATAATATAGCCTTACCATCGTGCAGAAGAAGTATCGATGGTAATTTAGATATTGGAAGAATTTTCTTAAAGTAATCTATATCTCCAGTAAAAATCCTCCCTTCAAGTTCTATTTCATTGCAAAATTCAACGGCTCTTGAAAACTTCTCGGTTTCAACGAAAAGCAGCTTATTAATGGGTAATTTAGTGAGTGATTTTATTGTAGATATTGAATTTTCACTCTCAGTGTCGAAGAAAGCCAGCAAAACATTTCCATTATTCCAATCCTCATCTTTCAAAGGTTCTCTATTAATGTCCGAAACACCCTCAATGTTTGGTTCTTTGAACTTCCGAACTAATAGATCTCCCGGTGAAATCATTTCTATTGGCGGGAAACCTAATTTTATAAATACATTCGATGTCTCCTCTTCAGAAATCTCGAAGGCATTAACCTTAACAAAAGCCTCGCCGTATGCATTTCGCCACCCCGAAATTACAGCATAATTTCCTTCGGGGATATCGGTATAAACCAAGAACGAATCCACAACTTCTTCAGGTGGTGTTATGTCCGTTATTCGACCATCATCAACCTTAACGATGGAATAATCGATATAATACTCAACATCAGTTTTAGGTTCATCATTATAAAATAATGCTTTCATATATCCTGTTTTTCTCTCCTCTACCTTTTCTTCCTTCTCGAGCTCGATTCTCTGCCACTCATCTTTATCGAAATATTCTACCCCTTTATAATCCCATGCAATTCGAGCGGGAATTCCAAGAGTTCTCAATCCTGCTGTTGCAAGCGCTAAACGTTCTAGTTTCCCGCCTGTACCTGCAATTAATACCTGCTCAGGATTCATCATACCCCCGAAATAGTTTCTGTCCCATAGTGTATCTATATCATTTTGTATGAACTCTTTAATTTTCTTAGCACATTTTGAGGGTTTGTCACCGGCAAATTTCGAAAATTTCTGCCAGACGGAAGAATACCAATAACCAAAGTCCTCGAATAGAATCCTTGGATTTGCGACATAACCCCAGAAAAGTGAATCTTCATAATCCTTTTCGAGAGAAAGCTCTCGTTGAGATTTTATATTAACCCATAATTCTTCCCAGCCAGTCGAATCTGGTATTAAAAGGTCCTTCGTTTCCATAGATTCCCATAAATCTAATATGTCTTCTTTTTCCTCAGTCTTTGATTCCCAAAACACTAAAAGATTATTTCGGTTTCCTCGCGATTTATTCATTATGTCAAGAAAACGAGCAGTAAAAGTTGTATCTTCGAAAACAGACGCAATATCCTTTTTGACTCCTTTAAGTTTCTCCAGTCGAAGATTGTGGCGAAGTTTAGATATTTCTGGAGCTTTATAACTAGTATCTTTCTCAATTTCGACTTCTTTTCTGACACGCATCCAGAACATAGTATCTGTGAGAGGTTGGTATTGTAATTTAAGTTCAATTTTTTTAAAATCGTTGCCATCGTCAAATGGTACAATCTTAAAATCCCATAAAGATTCTATTCCAGCAGAAACGAATAATTCTGCTTTTCCTAATGCAAAATGCACAAAACCGTTTTTATCAGTCGACTTGTGAGCGACAGATCTTAAAGATGAATAATTAAACACAGAAATCCAAACATCCACGCTTTCAGCTGGAGAACCTTCTGCATCCTCGACATGAACGTCGATGCCTGTTGTATCTGAATAATTAGGAGTTAGATTTAGCAGCGTGAATCCATCTCTTGATAGATACACTGGAACTTCTGCAGAATCCATTTTACCCCATGCTATTCCTATGATAATAGGAGTTCTCTTGACAGCCCGAGCAAACCATGCACCATCGAGTGCTGTCATCTCTGCACCACCCAAGAAATGCCATCCTTCCCCAGTCCAAACCTCGACCCATGCATGATTGCTATTCGTGAATGGCCAGTATGGTGTGTATGCTTTCCTAACAGGAATTCCCACTGCTCTGCATGCTTTAACGAAAAGTATTGCCATCTCTTCGCAGCGACCTATTCCTCTAACAATCGTCTGCTCTGCAGATTGATCCCATCTGGACGTTGATTCGTATTTCATCTTCTCGAACGTCCATTCATTTATTCTAAGAACTGCACATTGTAAATCCTCGCAATCTCGAACTCTATCTAAAAGCTCAGGCATGTGGGATATCCTGAAATATTCCGTTGGTTCCTGCGAAACTCTAAGTGGTAATACATATCTTAGAAAATATTCCTCAGGGATTTCCTCAGCCCACGGAACAGAATCCATTACAGTAGCTAAAGTCTTAAGGTCCTTTAAAAAGGAGTCCGCTTTAATCGAGACCAAATCGATCGTTGGCATTTCGGATAGAAGGAATTCGGACCATTCTTTGAGTTTACCGGTAGCATTTGTTCGAATTTTTTTAATCTCTGGATTTCTTATGCTCGCTTGCTCGAGAGTGAGTGATCTCCCAAATGCGAGTCCGATTAATAAAACTAACATAAATCCGCTAAATTGTTTCTTCATTTTTAATCGTTCCTATCATAAATTTGGTTGCATTTTGATGATAAATAAAACTAATGAGGAGATAATAAATTGAAAGGATAAATATTAACATTTCTAAGCACCCAGTATGCTATTACTATTCCGAAAAGTATCCATATTAATATTGCTGGAATGTGAAATTCAGGCATCGGTTGTTTTTTAATTGCAATGATAAATCGATTTATTAAAGAGTATGTTATAAAAGGCAATAGAATTACAGTTAAAATATTGGAGCGAATAGCTCCGCTGAAATTTCCGTGAAGTATATTGTGTAAAGATCGAAAAGTTCCACATCCTGGACAATAGAAGCCTGTTATTATGAAAAAAGGACATTTGGGAATTAATTTGCAGCTTTCTGGATCGGAGAAGAAAATTATTACAAAAATTAGAAGGGTTGCGATAATAACTAAAATCGTCTTTATTTTTTCTCTCATATTCAATTTCGAATTTTTGCAGGCAACTCAATCATTGGTTAAATTTAACTAATCTTACTTAAAAGACTTATTAGAAGGCTTATAATCCCAAAGCATACACCAGTTATTACTGCAATGTTTGTCCACTTTTTTGCATTAAGAGATGCTATTTCAGCCTTCTCATAATCTCCAAATTGCATGCTGCTGTTAACCTGTGCCGAATAAAAAAGCATAGCATCCTGCACCTCCGATGCCGGCAGCCCGATTGCTTGCGCGATTGCGGGCAATTTATTCGCAAGATTCTCGAACCACTCGTCGAAGGGCGCGTCTGCCTGTGGAAAATAACTCTTTACCATAAAAAACCTCCTGTTTGTGTTCTATCTTCGACCTGCGGAAATCTGTGTCGTTTTCGTAGAGTTCTATATTCCGTTCATAGAACTCTATATCTTTTCCATAAAACTCTATGTGTCATTCGTAGAACTCTATATTTGGTTCGTAGAGTTCTATGTTTCATTCATAGAATGCTATATCTTTTTCATAGAACTCTACATTTCATTCACAGAACTCTGTATTTCGATTACAGATGTCTGTGTTATTTCATCAAAATTGCGCGCTTGGTTATTGACCTTCGAACTTATATCCACAGAACCTACACACTTTTGCTTCACCTTGAACCATTTCAGCACATTGTGGACATTTCTTTTTGCCAGAGATACCTTCTTTAACATCATGAATTAGAGTGTCCAATTCTTGCTTTATGGCTTTTGCATTGGGAATGCCTGCAAAAACTACTTCAATTGTTGCTGTTCCTGCTGATGCAAAACCTATTGTTCCCAATCCGAAAATCCTTTCAAATATTCCTTGGCTGAATTTAATATTTTTCACATCTTTCAGGTCAATTTGAGAGGTATTCTTTGATATTATTCCCTTTCGGGTTTCAACCATTATATCATTATAGCTATATATCCATGAAGCTCGTTTTATCACAACCGAAAGGAATATCAGAATCCCTATGATCAATAGTATTACTCCAACGTTAGAAGCAGCAATTGCAGTAATAATCCCAAACAATACGAGTAGTATTGCAAGGATAATTGAACCAAACCAATTCATCCATGCTGGTTTTAGTGTTTTTGTTTCCATCGTATTCCTCCCTAAGCATATTGCTTGTTATTATCTGACATGAACAAATGATGTAACCTTTTCATAAACCTTTTTGCCTTTCATTATAGCATAAGCTTCAACCTTTTCTATATCTTTAGTTGTTGAAAACTCACCACCACCTTTCTTTTTAAAATCGAAGAAATCAATCCATACCGTATCACCATTAGCTGGCAAAGTTCCAATCCATACTGAATATCCTTTTCCCCAGGGTGTTCCATTTATATCTGCAATAGCATCATTTATGTCGTTCGATGATGGATTAGCAAAATAGAATCTTCCTCGATTGAATAATGTTCTGTTTCCCATTTGGATATTTACAAACTTTGGTGCAAATCCTACTTTAGGTATCCAGACACCAACAAATATCAGACCTACCCCCAAAACAAGAAACAATACTAAACTGACAATTATTTGAACTGTCCAATTGGTCTTCTTCTTTTTCCTTGTTTCGACTTGCTCTTTTCTTTTCTCTATTGGTTTTCCGCAATTGGGGCAAAACTTTATACCCTCCGCAAGCTCTGCACCACATTTCGGACATTTCATATAATTCCCCCTAAGGCATGATAATACGTGTGTAAATTATAATAATCGAATCTTGGAATACAAAGGAATTAATCGTATATTTTAATTACATGAAATAATTTTATTGCCAAATTCAAGAATATTTCTTATAATTGAAAAAACTTTAATATAAGGAGGGCAAGTGGATTACTCGACCAAACAAATCCTGATCTGGCTGAATATCATAGTTCCAGGGCTTGGAACTATACTAACCAATCCTGAAGATGCACTTCTCAATCGACCCAAGCTTAAAACATATGCAATTATCCAAATAGTTGCATACGCAGGTGGTTTTTTTATTTCCTTCATTATTTCCATATTAACACTTGGTATATGCGGTACAATAACTATATTAGTTCCATTAGGAGCATGGGTTTGGGCGTTAATAGATACGATTTATATCTTCAAGATCTTCAGCGTGCAGGCTCAAAAGGAGAAAGCAGGCGGTGGACAGGCACCTCCAGATGCATAACTGTAGATTTGTGTTACTTTAATTTGAAATTATACAAAAGTATATGTTAATTTAAATAGAGATGATCTTATTTGGTCGGCTTTATTCAAATGAGTAGTTGTATCGATTGAGGAAACCCTCGTATTTTAATTTGAATCTATTAAGGTCTTCTGGTAAGAAATTTAAGGCTTTCTTTTCCTAGCGTTGTTCCAGAGAGCAAATATAATACCGCCAATTATTCCAGCAATAATCGAGAAAGCAAAAAACGATAGTGAAACCAAAAATCCTTTACCAGCACTCTCCCCAAACAACTCGAAAAAATATGCAAAACTCGACTCTCGCACACCGAGTGCATTCAAGGAAATTGGGAGCAAACTTATCACCCAAACCAAAGGTACCGTTAGATAATATACCGATAACGGAAGTTTGGCTCCAGCTACAATCGACGTAATCACAAGAATTGTAATAATTAATGCTTGGTAAATTAAAGATAAAACAAAACCTTTAACAAGCAAACCTGTATTATGTCTATAACTTCGTAACATCACGATGAATTTTGCAGCTTTCTCACCAAATCCCCACGGTATGAAGCTTAGAATTTTTTTCACAGCATTTTCTGTTCGAAGCAAAAGAAAAAGTGACAATCCTCCCCATAAAGCAACGTTAAGAACTATTGTAGCAATAGTTGTTATCTTTCTGAACGGCGCAAAAGGTAATGCAATTATTGAGATAAAAAGAGTAGCAACCGTACCGGCTATTCTTTCCGCTATAATAGAGGAATAGGCACCAGCCATATTATCTATTTCCTTACCTGCCATATATCCCCTAACAACATCACCGCCTACACCTGAGGGAAGAAAATTATTGAAAAAATAACCCACGAAATACATTCTAACTAATTTTAAATATGAAATTTTCCCAAATGGAGCTATGAATATTTTCCATCGCCACCCAGCAACTAAAATCGTTGCACAGAATACAATAGTGATCGGTATAAACATCCAGAAAGGGAATTGCTTTAGATTGATTATAAATTCTGAAAGATCTATTCGTGTGAGTAAAAAATAGATAAGCCCAGCGCTGACCGATCCCTTTACTAATGTTAGCAATGCATTTTTTGTTTTCTCGGACATAATGTGATATCGACTACTGTTGTAAAACAACTTTTGATAAACAAAGTCCCTGTGGAGGTGCAGTTCCAAATTCAACTATTCTCTCTCCCTCGATTATCATTTTCACAAAAGTTTCAGTCGAAAATTGATTTTTTAATACAGCAACCATTCCACCCACAAGAGATCTGACCATTTTATGTAGGAATCTGTTTCCATAAATTTCAAATATTTTCTCAAATTCGTTTTCTGTCCATTTAGCATCAAAAATCATACATTTTGGGTTATCTGGAAGGTCTTTCACAATAGAAAATGCCGAAAAATCATGCTCTCCGATAATTTTTCGTGCTAACTTTTGAAGAATTCCAATATCTAAAGGTGACCTAATCATCCATGCGTATCGAGCCTTTAGGGGAATTTTTTGTTCCAAGATTGTGTACTTATATATCTTGCCGATATTGTCGTATCGAGCATTGAAAGACTTTTCAGTTATTTTCGATTGCATGATTGCTATATCGTCCGGCAGCATCCTGTTAAGTCTGTATATAAGGTCGTTAGGTTTATATCTTTCGAGTGCTTTAAACGAAGCAATTTGATCTTCAGCATGAACACCTCTATCTGTGCGAGATGCATTTATGGTTTTAATTTCAGTGTCAAACAGCTTTTGAAGGTTGTCCTCGAGGATTTCCTGTACGGTAAGGAAGTCTGGTTGTTTTTGCCAACCATAATATTCTGAGCCATCGTAACTTACATGAATTATGTGCGTCTTAATCTTCAGATTATTACTACTTTCAATACGACATAATATTAGGATTGTGAAATTTTAATTATTTAATATTCTGTTGCAAGAATAATCGTTATTAAATTTGTGGGAACTGTTATCTTTTTACCTCTTTTTCGTATAATTCAACGGCTTCCATAACATAAGCCAAATATTCGTATGCAATACCACCACCGATTGCAAGAGCCTGCGAAGCTGCATCTAATATTTCTTCCTTACTCGCTCCAGCTATAAGGCAGAGTTTTGTATGCAGAAATATGCATGGCTTACAATAATGAGAGATCACAATAGCAAGTTGTATTAATTCTTTGTATTTTGCTGGGATTGCTGAAGGCTTCTTGGTTTCACGCCAGAAATCTAAAAAACTCTTTGCAATGTTAGGATTTTCTTTACGAAAATCTCTCAATCTTTTATCTAACATTTTCTGGTGCAAATCGGCAAGTTCAGCTATATTTTTTTCTTTATCCATTAAAACTCCTGTTTATGTTAACAATCTTAAAAATCACATCTTTCACAACATTTCGATGGATGCAAAAACATTCAATAACCGATATTCATTTGAATAAATGCTAATAAAATAAGGCATTTGAAAAATTGTGCATTTTCTAAAAAAGGAAGATTATGTGACAGGTTCTGGTTCTGATTCTAGTTTCTCTAATAATGCTTTAGCCTTAATTCGGTTCAGTTTGAAGCCCAAATCAATAGGTTCAATACCTAATGCAAGACCTAAGAGCTGTGGATAATATAGTATCGGAAGTTTATATGTAACTTCAAACTCCTTCTCAATTCTCTTCTGATTTCCCTCATACATAACTGAACAGAAAGGACAAATAGAAATCAGGGCATCGGCTTTTGCTTCGATTACGGCATCAAGTTTTGCTTTCGACATATGTAAAGCGTCGATTTCTCTTATACCGAGAATAGCACCACCGCAGCATTTATCTTTCTCTCTATAGAATAATGATTTTGCACCGGTAACTTCGATCAATTCATCCAAAGAGTGGGGATTTTCTGGATCGTCATAATTATCATATATCTTAGTCGGTTTTGTGTAATGGCAACCATAATGTGCTGCCACTTGAATCTCTTCCAAAGGCCTGACAACTTTTTCTTTGATATTATCTATTCCATAATCCTCATGGAGCATTCTCGCGAAATGCTTAACAATAACTGTGCCTTTGTATTCAAGGTTGTATTTTACAAGTTTTTGGTTCGTATCGTCAAGAGTTCCTGGATTATGTATGAAATGATAATTTGCTTCCTGAAGTGTTTCAGTACATGCTGAACACAACGTGACGACGTTTAATCCCTGTTTTTCCGCCATTGCAAGATTTCTTGCCGCCATAAGAAATCCTGCATCCTGATTAAGGGATCTAATAGGAAATCCACAGCATGTAAATTCGAGGATGTCAACTAACTCTATACCTAATTTTTCTGCAACATTTCTGGCAGAGAGTTCATAGTTAAGCCCTCTTGTTGGAACTGTGCAGCCTAAAAAAAGGGCAAATTTCATTCCTTTACCTCCATAATTTCATACCAAGAACATTAACACTCGATGAATTCCAATCCTCAAAAAAATAATGATTTTATCAATAAGGAACAAAAAATTTTAATCTTGTTCTATAACTCGTCTTGCAATTTCGCCTACACCGAAATCATCGAGAATTTCTCTAATAGGCTTCGGATCCTCCAGAATAGACGGCAGATTAATCTTTTCGCGTCTCTTGTTTAGATCTCCGACCTCAAAAAGTCTTCCGAATTTGTAAATTTCACCGGCTTGAAGTTCGAATGCTTTGTGTACTATACCATGTTTGACTGCGATATTTTTTAATGCCATCATAAGTTCTGTAATCGTAACATCTTGGGGACATCTTTCCTGACAGGAAACACATCCGGAGCATAACCATACAAACTCACTGTTAAGAACTCGATCTCGCATTCCCAGAAGAACCATGTGTATTATTTTGCGAGGATTGAATTCTTCATCGAACTCACGAACCGGACATGATACAGAACAAGTTCCGCATGCGAAACATTTCGTTATAGGTTCTCCACCAGGTGTATTCTTCACTTCTTCAACGAAAGATGGATCGAGAAGTTCTGCTTGAATAACTTCCATTTAACACCTCTTACGAATGCTTTTCACTGCAAGTTTTGAAAAGTGAAAATAAGATGATTTTGGAGTAAATCAAGGTATTTCTTGTGATGTTATTAGGATTTTGTAGAAGCAAATTCACATTATTACTTTATCTATAAAAATAACCCCTCACCATTAGTAAAAACAGTAAGGGGCTTCCCACATTTTAAAAAGGAGAATGAGATGTTTCACAACTCACAATTCTCATTAACTCATTAATTATTATAAGAGTGTTTATAAGAAAGTCAAGTTTTTTCTTTATATTAAAATTTTTTTTGAGTGATCTTATGAAGAAATTAGACATTAAACATAGTCCAATCTGATCAATAAAAAACCCCTCACCATTTTTAGTAAGGGGCTTTCATTTCTGCACAAGTTAAACCAAAATTAAATAAAAGGAGTATTCAGTATTTTATCTACGAACTTTGGATATGTATTCTACGCCCACTCTTCGGTTTATTGCACGTCCTTCAGGAGCTTCGTTGTCACCTATAACCTCTTCGAATGTAGTTCCGTCATCTTTCATTTTTGAAAGCGCATACGATTTGTCCGGACCGAATCCTTTCGATACAAGTTCAATACTGTGCTCTTTTAACCAATTATTTAAGTCTTTTTCCGAATCAATATTAAGCAGCTGAATTAAATAAATTCTCAGATTCTTGAGCTCTCTAGTAGAACGCTCTTCCGATAATTCCTGATTTCGTCTTCTAAGACCGATAATATCTGTATGTCCTCCGATAACAACTTTAACCGCTTCACCCCCGCGCTCACCGAGTTCGATAATACGCTTAGCTACAGCTTCCATTCGGCTGTGATAATACGGTGACAAAGCAACTGGTTTATCAAAAGCGAATACAACAAGCAATGCGGATTCGACTCCGAACACCTTGTCCACCTGGTCAACGATTAATGTTTCAGATAACGCTTCACCGACAGCACCAATTTGGTCGGTTGCTGAGACTTTTGCATAATAGAACTTGCCACCCTCGATGTATTCACCGCTTTCAAGTTTCCAGTCCCACGATACTGATGCTGGTGGTTCGCCCTTGCCTGCACTGATAGTTTTCACCTTGTCGCCACCTAACTCAAAGAGCTCAACCCTGTATGAAACAATTGGGTTGTCGGTTTTAACTGAAAGATTGATAGTGTTGCCGGGGTTCTCAACATTAATACCTTTTGGTATCTTTCTGCCTGCAAATGGCTTAAATATAACACCATCAGGCGTTAGACGAATTTTAACATGTGGATCATCCGCAGGATATTGACCTTCACCCCAAGCAAACACACGAGCCCACAAATAAAACGGAACGTATTTATTCATCTGTTCCTTAAGATTAGCTGCTCTAAGGAATGAAGTTTCGAGCAAGGACTTTCCTTCTTTTTCTGTGGCATAACCTTCAAGAAGAAGCATTACATCTGGGTTTCGTTCCATAATTTGCTTAAAAGTAAGAGCTTCTTTAGTAAAATCTACAGTTTTCTCTGTTTCGTCTTTCTTGAATTTTATTGTCTGCATTTTCTGAGCTGCAGTAAGCTTTGGCATTTCCGGAACAAGTTCTACACGTCGGTTTTCATGCCTGATCTTTGGAAGGAATCGTTCAATACCAACATATCTCTTTCCTTTGCCAGCTCGTTTTTTAGCAAGATCGGGAACATCTTCTTTTTGTATCTGGTCTTTATTAGTAACTTTTGGAAGAAGATAGTTATAAACTGCATCTTGCCTTTTCACTGCGATATCTTTGTTGCCCTCACCGTCGCTCTCAACATCGTAGTAACCGGCGATCCTTACTACAACATCAGGATTTATCGAAATTCTAGAACCCATTTTATCAAGTATTCTCTTGTACCTTGGAAGTATTTCAGCGCTTTTTGGTTCGAAGAAAATGATTGGGATAACTGGTTCTTCAGTTTCCTGGAATGTAATTCTTGTAACGTGCAATGTATCCTGACGGAATGTCACAGTAGGTATGGGTGCTGGGAATATTTGAATCGAAACCTCACCCACATTGTTGCCTTCGTCTAATTCGTCAATTTTACCGCTAATTTTCGGGATGGCAGAGCCATCATCGTCAGCAGCGCAGTAAATTGTATATTCACCGGGCAGGAAGTCTTGGAACTTTGCTGTTTCTGTGTATTCCTCACCTGGTTTCATTTTGAGTATTTCACCGGTTCCCAAAAGAGAATAAGTGCCATCAGGTTTCCTTGAAAATACTGAATAAGTTACATTTTTTGCCGGGCTACTTGTGAGATTTTTTAATGTAACATCAACATTAATTTCATCACCCGGTTTAAGGCGTATCATTTTCGGTTCCACTGAAACAATTATGAAATCCCATACCGGGACAGGATTGGGTAAGTTGAAAATGGCAGAGAACTTATGGGAGGTTGCACCAGCCTCATTAAGATGAGTAAGTGGATAAGCGAATGCATAATCGAAACCGAATATCCACTCCTTTTTAAGTCTCCATCCCAGACCGAAAGTTAATTCCTCGGTGCTGTATCCGGCTCTAATACCTACCATTTGCTTATAGAACCATCTTTCAGCTCCAAAATGCGGTGTTATATAGCCATCACCTAAGGTATTATATTGAATATCGGCAGCTATGAGTGTGTTACTGATAGGCGTAATTCCCACACCAAACCTAATATCCATAGGATATTTTCCAGCATTTTTAATATCGTCCGGAGTTACACCAGGAGGTAATTCTGTAATAATAGGATCTACATCGGAGAATAATGCTAAATCTGGTTGGAGAATATTGCATGCGCTGGCACCTATAGTAACGAATTTGTTGTATCGCCAGACAAATCCTGCATCCAAAGAAAACGCCATTTTTGAAGTTCCATCTTTAAAAACATCATCGTAATATTCTTCTTGCTCAGGTCCCGACTCAAAATTGGACTCGTTATAACCAACGCCATCCATCCTAAATGCTAATCCAATAGAAAGAGGATGTTTACCAAAGAATGTTGTAGGTTTCCAACCAAAGCGATGAGAGAAACCGAGTTTTAAATGGTTTTCTGAGAAGACATCGGACATAAGGTTTCTCCATGAGAAACCATAACCCAGTAGAGTTCTATATTGGCCTACAATACCAATATGACCAACTCCGATGTTATCACCCTCAATTCCCAAGAAGAGCTTGTTGAAACTTCCGGTAAAAGAAATGTACTCGAAAGTTGTCATACCGGCGACATTCCAATCCAAAGCATTGGCGTCATCTGCAACACCAACAAAGGATCTCCCCATACCTAATGGTCGAGCACCGGTAAAGTCATCCGCAATGGTAAATCCAACCAGTAAAACGATACACGCTACAATTGCAGCATACTTCATAGATGACCCCCCCTATATATTTTTTTTGGTTTACAAAATGTTTTCTCTAATATATGTCTCATTTATAAATGAGCAACTTTGATTTTTATATTTTTTTTATGGACTTCGATTTTTTTGCTTCCGCTATTTCTTCCCACAAATTCGAACCTACAAAAGAATTATGCCAAACTATAATTCCCTACTAAAAATGAACAGCTTAGGTTTTTTATGTAAATTAAATTAATGCGCAAATTTGTATAATATCCTCAAACCTTTTATACCCTTATGGTTTAAGCCGATAATAGCCGTCGATAAATATAAAATCCAATAATTGATTTTTGAATATAATGGAACAAATTATTTTTTCCAAACGAAAATATTAGGTAAAAATTAATTTTATTTAAAAGATTTTATTTAATTCTCAGAATTAGTTTTAAATAACGCGCAAATGTAAGTTTTACAGGTTAATCTATTATCTTGCTATTGTCACTGTCCCATTACAAACAATCTGACCATTACTGTCGATAAGGTAAATATAAATCCCTGGAGGAAGGCTGCAACCGTTGTTGTCGAGACCGTCCCACGTTGAATATTTCGCCGCATTATCACTAACAGGAACATCGATTTCTCTAATTTCTCTGCCAGTTAAATCGAAAATGTGAATCGATGCTGGATAATCATTCATTCCAGGATATATAAATTGGCAGAAATCGTTAATATTATCATAATTAGGTGTAATAGGATTGGGCATTCTAAGGCAATGATATACCGCTGAATAGTAAAACCAGAAAGAAAAAGTTTCGCAGTTAGGTCCACAGAACTCGTTTGTAACAAGATCGCACGAACTAATATTCACAGTTACAGTCTCACCTTCCGCAAATCCAAGCCCCATTTGGGAACAATCAACTGTTATTTCACTATCATGCCAATTAACTAATAAGTCTGATAAGTAAAGCGTAGTGTCTATTGTTGAGGTTGAAGTATTAATATGAATAACGACCGATCCGGTATCTATGCCTGAATGATTATCGATAAGAGAAATTCTTATCTCAGGACTGTAATTTTCCTCGAGGCTCCCTTGTATCGGATAAGAGAAATTTGCGATAGGTGGTGCAAAATCGGTATAGAAAATTGCTGTATCCGAAGTAGTTAATGAAATTTCGTAGATATTGAAAATCTGTGTTATTGTAATTAATATTGTATCATTATCCTCCCAGACACCATAAGGTGGAGAGACTCTAATAACACTGCTATCTTGTGTTATTTCTGTGTATTCAATAAATGTTTCATTCACTCGATAGGAATCTTCGTTAATAGTTGTGATTAGGCTTTCTGGTACGAGTGGGACATCATCTATATCCCATAAAGCGAAATTAGAAGCTTGTGAGGTGCATGCGGAGAAAATTCCATGCTCAGGAAAGATTCTTCGGACCAATGGACCACCACATGGCTCACCGTATATGACAACAGCCGATGTCTCATATACTGTCGGTGTTGTTCCATAATGAATTGAATCGCCGTAGCAGCTATAGTCCAGGCTGTATTCGCATCGATTGAATGCCACAACTGCGATATCTAAAGTATCCTCGCACTCGATATCGAGTGTATATGTGGTATCTATCATAGAATCCGAGACAATTATACCATTTAATAAAACCTGATACATTATCTCAGGAGTTCCAGTTGAATTATTCCAAATAAGCCGAATCACACCCGGTTCAATAACTGATGCTGGAACTGGATTAATAATAGTCGGAGAGGACGGTGGCTCGAAATCAATATGAACTGTAATTGTGTCATAGATTTTTAATGTATCGCCACCTCGACAGATAGCCGCACCTTCCAAAATGTACGTTGTGGTGGTTTCTGGTGTTACAACAGGATTATCGCTTGTATAAAAAGGCGTAATCTCACCTTCAAGATACCAATTAAACATAACAGAATCGAAAGCACCTGTTGCTGATGTAATACAACCAAGAGTAACCTCGGTACCCGGACAAGAATACTTATCTGTACCAGCAAAAACATCGAGGATGCATGGGCACCAGAAGAAATAACATGTATCGATGCTATTTATCATAACTCCCGGAGAATCACAACCGACTCCAAAATCTGCCCAGTTATATACAAGAGCATGCATGCATATCGAATCGCTGTGAATTATGTTATCGAAAAATACTTGACCATCAGAAGTCGTATATGTTACCAATGTATCACCGTCGCGGATGTGATGGAAAGCGCTCTCGCCATCCGACGAACACGCGACATCATCGCTTATGGAGAAAGTATATCGTATGGAATCCAAACACCAAGCGGTATCGTCAGGCATTGGTGAAAGAATTATTTCCGGTGGCTCTAAAAGCATTTGAAATGAACCAGCAACGTCTGAAACGATGCTGTCTAAAGCAAGTGTATCTATCATATAATCGATTGAATAGTGAACATTATATCCATTCTCAAACCAGCATGAACCAGCAGTAAATGGGTAGAAATGGAGAATCCATATGGTATCACCGGGTAACATTGCGGATCTTAAGTTTATATACGGACCCCATCCATACGTAATCCCGTCAACAACTACTGAAATTGACAGTGTATCAACTCCTTGCATCGATATTATTCCCCATTGTATCGGTTGACAGGGGCAATGCGTCTGAATACAACCGTCCAAATTTACATCGAACGGAACTAATAAAAACCCATATATATCGCTTATTTGAACTGTAAATGTTATAGTATCGGAAGTAGCATTTGGTCCGCAATAATCTATACAATTGTCTCGATAATCTATTATAATGGTAATTTCACTTATAGGTTGGAAATTTGATATTGTTACAGATTCAGAATCGGGACTGACTTCGAATTCGACACCAGTAGGATCACTTGCAACCTGAATCGATGTTATAACAAAATTCTCATCACAAATCGAATCCTTGATTTCGTAACTAAACGTAAAACTTCTTTCGCTTATCGTATCTCCTGATGTATGAGAGACAGGTGTTAATACAGGCGGTGAGAGGTCGATTAGCATCCAACTGCAAACCGATGAGTCAAGACAACCACCGGTTATATCGCAAAGAGTGTTAAGGCAGAATGTAATGCTATCTCCATCAGTCCACAGTGCTGAGGGTGTAAATATAACAGTATCCCCAGAAAACGAGACTTCAGAACTGGATGTATCGTAAATAACTCCATCTACTTCGATTATCATAGTAGTCCAAACTAATGTAAATTCCGGCGTTACAACCCACCTTATGATTTGGTCATCACATGAGGAGACTATTCTGCCATCATCATTGGAATCGATAGGTTCAATTATTTCTGCAGCAACTTCGCCTAAATGCACATCGAATGTCCAACATGAATCACTAAAGTTAAAATCGCATGTATCTGCACATAAATCATGAGCATAAGCACAAATAACAATAACTTCGCTATCTGCAAGTCCTTCGATCATACCATCCCAGATGCTTCCCCAGTTTTCATAACGTCCAAGGGAACTTGTAATAACGAGTGAATCCAAACTGACGAGCGACCTGCAAATGGAATCGTTTGCCGAAACAGCTATAATAGCGGAATCACCGATGTGAGTTCCAGATGGACCGATAAACGCGAATTCAGGAGGATCGAGGTCTATTAAGAAAGAATCGATGATTGGAGAATTAAGATTGACTTCCCATATATTCCTTGCACTGTCAATGTTAACAATAATCCATTCACCTCCTGCCCATGGCGTCGATGGTGTAAAAATGATTAACAATGCGGTTGAATCTCCAGCATAGGTTAATTCTACTTCGGGATCGGTCACTCGGTATTCTATTCCATTAACTGTCATATGTACATAATTTGTATCCATACCGTGTCTATCCTTAACTATTGCAGCAAAAGTTTGGTCAGAACATGTGGAAATTCTTCTGCCATCGAAGTTTGTATCTGGTGGTGATCTGAATTCACCAATAACCACTGCACTTTGAACCTCATAGCTCCAACAAGTTTTAGTTCTATTGGGCAAACAATAATCCATGCATTTATCTGAGAGATGAGCACAAACCCAAACAGTATCGATGTCCTCGAGGTCTCTTGCGGGAAGTGGAAGATGTGTTGCTACAATACTATCGATTACTGTAGAGCTTCTATGTATCGATATGGACACGCTGTCGAGAAGATCTACATCTGTGTCGCAAATAGAATCTGTAAACGATGCGAAAACAAGGATAGAATCATCGATGATTCGACCCAAGGGTGGAGATATTGAAGACCAATTTACCTCGGGTGGTGTTAGATCTATTATGGCGTGTGTGCATACTGTAGAAATTAAAGAGCCTCCTCGGATATCCCTAATATCTATCAGACAATAGATTATGCTATCCCCATTGGACCAAGAGCCAGCATGTGGATTAAAGAAAACTGTGTCATGCTCAAAACGAAGTGTAGGATCGGGATAAGTGTATGTTATGCCATCGACTTCGACAACAATTGTATTCGGTAATATACTATAATCGGCATGCACAAGCCAGATAGCACCTTGGTCATCACATGTTGAAATTATTCTACCATCGGCATTTTCGTCAATCGGTTCAACAACATCAGCGGATATTTCGATTAGTTCAGTATAAAATTCCCAGCATGTGTCAGAGATATTGGATTCGCAATAATCCATGCAAGAATCGGAAGAATATGCGCAGATTCTGAATGTATCACTCGACCATAAAGATTCCACATGGATTGGAAGTAATGGAAATCTGAATAACGAATCGAAATAATGTTGAGTTATTCTCAATGAATCTATATCGGTAGGACCACATATACTATCATATGCTGAAGCTCTAATATCTGCCGAAAAAGGCATAATAGAACCCCAACCGGGGTCTAAATTATAAAAAGTTGGTCCGGACAAGTCTATAATAACACTCCCGCAAGCATCTTCAACTAACTCATTATCTAAAGTGTCGGTAACTTCCGTAAGGCAGAATTTTACTGTATCTCCGTCCATCCATGGAGTAGATGGGAAGAAATAGAGTGAATCGTTGGATAAAACAAGCTCAGCATCGGTTGTATCGTAAGATGAATCGTTAACCTCAACATATATCGATTCGAATACTAACGGATTATCATGGGATATTTTCCATATTATTCTTTGATCCTCACAAGTTGATATAACTCTAAAATCATAACTAAGATCGATAGGTTCTAACACTTCTGCTCTAATATTAGCAAGAATAACTTTGAAACCGGTATAAAAACGGAGAATGTTAGGACCGCAGTAATCATGGCAATCATCGTGAGCCCAAATTTCTAAAATTGCCGAGTCGCCGGTAGTAAAACCATGAAGTTCATAGGTAAAAGTTATCGTTGGAAAACTATCAGAACTAAACCAGAAGTCTTCGGAAAATCCATTTATAAGTCCGGTATATCTTACAGAATCTATAATCCCTTCAATGCAAACTCTATCCCTTGCTGAAAGGGAAATGACTGCAACGGATTCATAGACGGTTGAGGCTGGTGATGGACTTATTGCATATATATCTGGGGGTGCACGATCGACTAAGAATGAATCGATAACTGGGGACAGCAAGTTATTGCCTATTAAGTTTATTACTGTATCCAATCTTATATGAATCCATTCAAATCCTACAACCGAATAACTGTCGAAATTGATAATAATCGTATCTCTGCCGTGCCATTCAAGTCGTCCTGTGGATTCTAATTCAAGGTAATCGTAACGGTTCGGACCGATTCTCAAGACTATAATGCTATCCAATCCCAAGACATCATAAATTAATATTCTAATCTGCTGCTCGGAACATGCAGTAATAATTTTTCCATCGCCGTTAGAATCACAAGGTTCTATAATAGAAGCTTCAGGCCATGTGAATAAATTATAGAACACCCAACAAGATTCTGCTTCGTTAGGTTCACCAGTGCATAAATCTAAGATGGATATATATTGAATATCAACATTATCTTGAGCCTTCGAGCACACTCTCACAGAATCACCCGAAACCAGTGGGAGATCGAACCAAATTGTATCCGAGTAACCACCAGGAACATTAAAATCAGCTTTCATACTACCTAATGAGTCCCAAATAGTTACTCTCATCGAGGTTACTTCAGGTTTTATACCTGAAAAGTCATCCTCCCATACTCCGAGAATATTCACATTATCGACAGTTAATGTTTCTCTATTTGCCGGATAATAATATGTGAGTTCGGGTGGTTTAAGATCGACAAGAAACCAGCATGAATTTTCAAGTATGAAGGGGCATTGTTCTGACCACACTATTATCTCAACCGAATCGTGATGATCCCATGAGCCAGTGGGAGGTTCTACGATTATTTCGTCCGGGAAAACTCTATCGATAGTACTGCCGTAATAACTTGCCCAGGATACATCCCCAATAGTTGAGGAGTCTGTCAGAATACCATTGACAAAGACTTTCACATTAATATTTGTTGTATCGGGTGGTCGATAGCCTAAAGCACCTATTGCAGGCCAGAGGTATAAATATACTGATTGGTCTAGTTTTGATGTTGTAATCCCACATGGGGCCGGGCATAAATTTAACAGTTCGTAGCTATCGCACGGTGCGACATAGAATTTCCAGCATGTGTCAAGTTCGTTTGGGCAACAAGAGCAGTCTAATCCATAATTCTTTATTTTATCTATTGCATGAATGCATACTTTAATCGAATCGCCATAATCGAAACTATCCACTACAAATGTGCTATCCCAAAGTGTATCGAAATTGTCTTCAGAGAAATCATTTATTGCCCATGTTATAAATGTGCCTATAGGCTTTCCGCAAATTGTGTTCCAATTGTCAAGGGCATCCGAATTGTTTAACCATACACCTGCTCCGTCATCTATTATCTTTGCGCCGAATGTAATGTCAAGTGAAAGAATTGTATCACCGGGAGGTGGATAAATCCCACCAGAAGATACATCTATATATGGACTGGAAAGATCGATATAGAAAGTACAGTGAAGTGGTTGACCCCATATAGTGCATATAAATGAAGTTAATAGTATAAACACAAATAAAATCGATATATTTGTTTTCATTACAACCTCCTAAATTGGGATTAAAAACTCAACCTAAAACAATTATATATATAACTTTTTTTTAATAAATTGCAAACTTTATTAATAGCAAAAAAAGATTCTTGAAATAATATATATTTCACTTAGGGTTCTCCATACTCCTTATTTAAAATCATTAATAAGAAAACATAGCCAATCGACTAAGTGAAAATAAAAAACTTTTTCCTAAAGCAAAAGCCTGGGATTCAAAGGAAAACCTCAGGCTATTTATTCTAAACCTCTAAATGCACGTTTGTTATAAACGAGCAAATAACATATCGGGAATTTTAATACTACTTCATCAATACAATTGTTTTGGATGCAGTCATTCCACCGGCTCTCAAAATAACTAAATAAGTTCCAGTTGGCATATCCGATGTATCGATCGTGATTTCATTGTTTCCTTCAGGAACGAGAATACTGCGGACAATACGACCATCTGTACTGTAAATTTTTAATTCTCCCGGCATATCTGGACACAGAAGCATCAAATTTACCTTTGTATTAAACGGGTTTGGATAAGCCGAAATAGACATTTGCTTCGGAATTTCTCGATCCAGTTCGTTAATATCTTCAATAGTACCACCTTCAGTAATTTTATAGCGTTTGTTAATTGTAACACCAGTGAATTTATCCACATGACCAGAACCCATCCATCTTACCACTACAGAATCTATCGAAGTAGCCATATCTAAACCAAAATGAAGCATATATCCCTGAGATGTTCCCTCTGTTCCGACAACAGCGTCAACCTGTCTCATTTGCGGGAATCCTAAATCGGAGCTGTAAACTTTAACAACCGAGCCAACAGCGAATTTATTGCAATCTTTTCCTTGAAGGACAAACTGAACCCAATTTTTGTGGTTTCCAGTTTCGTTCCTGAATATGCGCATTTGGTTTCCTGTGGCATCCTGATGTCTTGCAATAAGATCGAGATCACCGTCATGATCGTAGTCTGTCCATGCGCAACCCCAGCTATTGTTTAAATAAATACCTGATTGATAGTTTACATTCTCGAAATGGTCTCCCTTGTTCTCGTATAAAAAGGAATGATAACCATCATAAACGCATGAAATGAATAGATCTATCAAACCGTCATTATTAAAATCTCCGAAGACGCAGGACGAATGCGTCTCATAATATTGTATTCCCCAATCCTCTCGTTTATCCGTGAAGTCGTATAAAGGTGGTCCATTTCCAATGAAAAGCTGTGATTTATCGGAGAATGCAAGGAACCTTGGATGTGCTAAGTTTGCAATAAATAGATCCCAAACTAAGTCGTTGTTAACATCGACCCATTGCGCACCGATTGTATGACCATAATAAATGTGTGCACCATCGTGAATCGGTGTTCCCTGGACGCCATACACATCAGCCAGTTCAACAAATGTTCCATCCCCGTTATTGCTGAATAACCAATTTGGTTGAAGCCTATAATTACCTATATAAAGATCGAGGTCATTGTCATCGTCAAAATCACATGCAACGGCTATTCTGCTGTAAGTATACGGTGGATCGTTAATTACACTCATTCCCACAATCTCGGCATCATCCAGAAAAAACGTCCCATTATTAACATAGTAAAAATCAGGGAAATATACACCGTGATCAATCATCCAAACTTCGGAGTTCGCAATGTATATATCCAGATCGCTGTCGTTATCGAAATCGCCTATTCCTGGAGATGCTGAGGGGAAAGTATCGGTAATACCATCACCGATTCCGTGGCTTAAGTCAACAAAAGATAGTGATGTTGAAAAATCATTTCTCCATAGTTTGTCTCGAGTTCCCTTTCCTTTAAGCTGAATAATATCAAGATCACCATCGTTATCGAAATCCCAGAATGTGGTTTTGCCACCGGAGATCATTCCGACAATTGCTGTAATATCCTCGAATGTCCCATCTCTTCTATTACGCCATATATTTCCGTTGATGAGAAGATCTTCCCAGCCATCATTATCCATATCGCCGATGCTAACATGACTTCCACCTGTAATACCTGCTGTAATGGTTACATCGGTAAACCAAGGTGTTGTTACTTCATTAAAGTATTCGCCATATGCCCTTATCATATATGGATAATAGTTACCGAGAGAATCAGCAACCAAATACCATAAACCATCGCGATAGATATAGACATGACTGACTGGGCCTGTTATGTTGTTGGATATAGATACATTGGTGGTTGAAGAGGTATGTTTAACGCCTACATGGAAGGTTTCTAATCCCTCATGAACAGGGATACCTGTGGTAAGCTCATCGAGCGTTATTGTATACCACTTGCCTGAAACTGAAAGCCGCAACGGTTGAGGTGTAATCAACTCATTTGTAACATCTGGTTGATTAGAAATATCACCCCATACGTAAACCAAAACATCCCCAGGACCAGTCATATAAACCTTTAGTTCTTTAAGAGAACATGGATGTTCAGTAATGAATTTAATGGCTTCCATATCTTCGTTGCCTAATCCACCCATAGCGAAAGCTGCGTGACCGTTATCCCATTGAAATACCGCTGGTGTCATACACATCAAAGACGGATTTGTTTCAACTTGTTCCAATGGTATGCTTACAAGATTATTAGCAAGTAAGGTTTTAGATTCAGCAAGAAAATCCGCATTTGCGATTTGTCCTTCGGAAACGATAGCTAACAGACAACCTACACAAATGAATATTGTCGTTAATACACGCATGCTTCCCCCTTGAAAATTTTTAATTAGAATTAGTTCAATAAATAATATAAAAATAAGTAGTTTGCAGTTGAATAAAAAATAAAAACTTACTCACATCCAAACTAAAAGCTGACCATCGATTTTAATGGGTCAATAGGTTTGTTTTTATATCGGACCTCATAATGTATATGAGGGCCTCGAGCATGACCAGTTTGACCGCTTAAGCCAATTACATCGCCTCTTTTGACTACCTCACCTGGCAGAACCTTGGCATTGCATAAATGCCCATAAATTGATGTATATCCGTTTAAGTGATCCACAATAACATAGATTCCCAAATCTTTGTTTTCTGAAACTTTTGTTATTAAACCATTTGCTGTGGATTTGACTTGTGTACCTTCACGAGCATAGATATCTAGTCCGGAATGAGGTGCTCTAAAAACAGTGCCCCGATGTCCGAAATATACCGATATAGGTCCTCTAACTGGCAAACCTGAAGGAATATAAACCTCGAGTCTTTCTAATCTATTCGAATTGTCGCTCACAACAGCTAATTCTGGCTTTAGAAATGGAGAAAATTCATCGAGAATGGGAAATTTCTTCTGAATCTCGCTTCTCATACCTTTGCCTTGGGTTTCTTCAATAAGTAGCGAACGTTCTATTATTTGTCTCATAACACTCAAACGATTTAATTCAAATTTTAAAGAATCGATTTTGCAAACTGCTTTTCGAAGATTCCTATTCTCGATTCTTAATCGCTTAACTTCGGTATTTCTCCAGAAAACCATAGATATCACAGTAAAAATTATTACAATCCACCCAAGGATTACACCGGATAAAATAACAATAGCCATCCATCGTGTTAGCCGAAAGGAAAAACTGCTACTTCCATCTTCTGCAGATATTACGACTGAAATTCTACTTTTACGTGACATTAAAAATTGCGCTCCAGAAGTTTCATAGCCTGTAAAGCTATATTCTCATAATCAAGTTTAAAGAATTTAATTAACTCTTGAGGAGTACCGGATTCGCCAAATCTATCATTTATACCAATAAAATGCATAGGCACAGGACATGTTTGAACCACAACCTCTGCCACAGCACTCCCAAAGCCTGCATGAACCTGATGTTCTTCTACGGTAAGTATTGCACCGGTTTCACGAGAAGCGAGTTCAATCGCTGTTTTATCGATCGGTTTAATTGTGTGAATATCAAGAATTCTAGCACTAATGCCCTTTTTATCAAGGATTTCTGCAGCTAATAAAGACTCAGCTACACAACTTCCGCAAGCCGCAATTGTCAAATCGGAACCATCTTTAATCGTTAATGCCTTTCCCACTTCGAAAGGTGTATCTTTATTAGTTATTGTAGGAACAGGCGATCGTCCGAAACGAATGTATACCGGTCCATCTATTTGCTCAATGGCTGCGACTGTTGCCTTATAAGTCTCCTCAGAATCCGCGGGAATAATCAGAACCATATTGGGAAGTACTCTTATAAGAGCTATTTCCTCGAGAGCCTGGTGAGTAGCGCCATCAGGACCAACCGATAGTCCGCCATGTGCACCGCCAATTTTAACGTTGGTTTTGTTATAACATATTGTGGTTCTGAGCTGGTCGAAAGCTCTCCCTGATGCGAAAACACCATAAGTGGAGAAAACAGCAATTTTACCTGATAATGCAAGCCCCGCCGCTATTGTTGCAGCATTCTGCTCAGCGATTCCAGCATTGAAAAATCTATCAGGATATTTCTCCGCAAAATAATTTGCTCGCACCGATTCGGTTAGGTCTGCACCTATTACGACAAGCTCGGGATGTGTTTCCCCAAGATCTCTTAGTGCAAGCCCAAATCCGTTTCTCGAGGGAATCATTCTCCAACCGTGTTCTTCATAAATAGTCATTTGTTCCTCCAGTAACTGACATGAGTTAGAATTTCAATCTATATCCTTATCGAGCACATTTTCTGGATAACCCAGATCAGTAACGGCGATAAGCGCTTGCTCCCTCGATGGAGCTTTCCCATGCCATTCTGCTTTATTATTCATAAATGATATTCCTTTTCCCTTTATGGTTTCTATGATAATTACGGTTGGCTTTCCTGTTTTTTCTCGAGCTATTTCTAACGCCTTATCCACTTCATCGAGAGAGTGCCCATTGCATGTAATAGTTCTCCAACCGAATGCTTGTAGCTTTTCCTTAAGCGGATATATGCACATGACTTTGTCGACATAACCATCTATTTGAAGGTTATTGTTATCTATTATTGCGATAAGATTATCAAGTTTAAAATGAGATGCAGACATAAAGGCTTCCCAAACTTGACCTTCCTGAATTTCTCCATCGCCTAAAATTGCGAAAATACGGTTATCTCTGCGTTCGAACATCTTAGCCGAAATTGCCATTCCTATTGCTATAGATAATCCCTGACCCAGAGAACCTGTTGAAACTTCGATTCCCGGAAGACCTTTATCCTTTGCGGGATGTCCCTGTAATCGTGAACCAAATTTCCTCAGAGTCCACATTTCTTCTCTCGGATAATAACCAGACTCAGCGAGAACAGCATAAAGCGCAGGACAGGCATGACCTTTCGATAATACTAATCTATCTCTATCTTGCCAATTTGGATCGTTTGGTTTATGGACAAGGTGCTTGAAATATAACATAGTAAACAACTCGACAAGAGATAGTGAGCCTCCAGGGTGACCGGAACCAGCGTGATACGTCATCTTTATAACATCGAATCTAATACGACGTGCGATTTCCCTATATTTTGCTCGTTCGATATCGGTGAGCATGAGCGACCTCCTTTCTAAGAAAATTTATCCTGCAAAATTTTATAGGCAAACTGTTTGTAGAAAAAGTTAAAAAATTTGATTTGTTTATAATACATTAAGGTTGTGGAATTCCTTTTAATTATATGATTCCTCTAAAAAATTACATTAAAATGAGCTATAAATCGTATTCTTTATCTCAAACGACGAAAAAAAGCATCGAGAATTTCCTTGCATTCATTCTCCAAAACGCCACCGATTATTAAAGGATGGTGCTCGAATGCCGGTTCATTTGGGAAATTCCAGACTGAAAGTAAAGCACCGAGTTTGTGATTCTTTGTACCAAAAACGATTTTAGTAATGTGCGCTTCGATTAAAGCCGCTGCACACATAGGACATGGCTCAACAGTTACATATACCGTTGCGCCTGTGAGCAACCGACTTCTAGTTTTGGTGCAGGCTTCTCTTAGTGCTATGATTTCTGCATGAGCTGTTGGGTCGAAGCTGTTTTCGATTAAATTATGACCTCGACCAATTATTTCCTCGTTCTGGACAATTATGCAACCTATTGGTATTTCATTCTGTTCAAATGCACTTACTGCTTCTTGAAGTGCAATATGCATATATTTTTCATGTTTTTCCTGCATACTTCCCAATCGGTTAGTTGCTGTGCAAAATCAAACTCTTTCCTTATAACATTTTTTAATTATATTATATATAGTATGAATTCAATACAGAAACAATTTAAGATTGGAGTGATTGGTGCTGGTCGTGTTGGGTCCAATTTGGCTTATTGGTTGTCGAAAGGTGGATGGCACATTTCTGGAATATTCGACGAGAACTATGAAGCTGCGAAAAGAATTGCCTATATAATACCCACCGGCGTTTACACAAATCTCTATCAAATTTTCAGGAATTGCGATATTGCGATTTTTGCAGTACCCGATTATGAGTTGTTAGGGCTACTCGACAGCGCTTCAGAATTTGATTACACAAGGGTGTGCACATTAATTCATACATCTGGTGTTACTCCATCCCTTTTTTTAAACCTTGCAGGGATAAAATATTACAGAGCATCTATGCATCCTCTTTTGAGCGTTCCATTACTTAACACAAGAAATAATGTCTTTTTCAAACAAATGTTCGGCGTTGAAGGAGATGAAGTGGGATTGAATGTGGTATGCGAACTAATTGCTGATCTTAATGCACAACCAATTTTCATCGATTCATATAAAAAACCGGTTTATCATTCCGCTGCAGTTTACTCTACAAATTTCATTTTTGCGAATCTGCTTATTGCAATGAAAATGTATATCGATGCTGGTTTAACAGGAGAGCAAGCAAAAAGTATAACGATTCGAATGGCAAAAAGCACCATCCAAAATTTTTCAGCTAACGCTGATCTCAAAGGTTTAACCGGTCCAGCTGTCCGAGGGGACATTGAAACACTTCTTCAGCATTTGCATGTTTTAGATAATATAAATCATACTGAAATTTACAAAGCAATGACAAATTACATCGTTGGGATCTCGGAGCAAAAAGATCTTTTAGCTGATATGTTGGATTGATTAAACCTTTTTTTAATCAAATTTTTACTGGGAAATAACATGTTCGATTGTTTTTCATGTATACTCGACATTTATTCTAACATTAATATTTTGCATGTTTTAGACAGATGATATTTATCTCGAATAAATGCGGAAGTGGCGGAATTGGCAGACGTGCTAGATTTAGGATCTAGTGAGTAAAACTCGTGGGGGTTCAAGTCCCCCCTTCCGCAAAGTGAGGAATGTGAGGTTTTTTTTGTTTCTATAATCAAAAAGATTGATATTTTTGTAACTAGTTTTAATTTCTTTTAACTATTTTATTATATTAAGCAAAGCAAATATTACCTTTTCATTATACTAAAAATTAAAATAAATTAGCTGAAACAGTAAATTAAAATGAATTACGTGGAGTAAATTATGGATTCATTAAAGGAGTTAGAACTTGAAAGAATAGGCAATTGGTCCAAAATAAAGATTGAAATCATTAAGAAATATGCAAAAGCTTATACAACAATACTAAAAAAACAAGAATTCAAATTTAAATACATTGATGCATTCTCAGGTGCAGGAGAGCATATCAGCAAGGAAACCGGAGAAATCACTCCTGGATCTCCTTTAGTGGCATTAGATGTTACTTATCCTTTTAGAGAATATTATTTTATAGATCTAAATTATAGTAAACTAAAACACTTAGAAATAATTATAAAGGAAAGATATCCAAAATTAGAGGAACGAGTGAAACTTTTCAATAGGGATTGCAATGAAGTAATACCTAAAATCATAGAAGAACATGTGTCTTATAATAAATTTGAACGTGCATTATGTATCTTGGATCTATATGGGCTTCAATTAAACTGGAATGTAGTTGAAAAAGCAGGGAAAAATAAAGCAGTTGAAATTTTCCTTAACTTCTCGATTATGGATATGAATAGAAATTACCTCAGAAAATATATTGAAAAAAAAGAATCAGGAGAAAAAAATAGAATGTCAAAATTTTGGGGTAATAATTCATGGAAGAAGATTGGCTGGGAAGACAAGCAAAGTTTATTTGGAATTGAAAAAATTCGACAACAAAAAGTTTGGGTAAAAATCGTTAAAGAATATAAAAAAAAATTAAAAAAAGTTGCACAATTTGATTATGTTTTAGAACCACTCTTAATGAAAAATAAGAATAATGCCCCTTTATACTATTTATTCTTTGCTTCTCACAACCCGATAGGTTATAAAATAGCAAAAGACATTTTTTCTAAATATAAAAATAATTATGGCTCATAATTCACTTATAGAATGGACTCAATCAACTTGGAATCCAGTTACTGGATGTACAAAAATTAGTATAGGTTGCAATAACTGTTATGCAGAACGATTTGCCAAAAGATTACAAGCTGCTGGAGTTTCACAATATATAAATGGATTTAAAGTTAAAATACATCCTGAATCCTTTTCTATACCCCTAAAATGGAAGAAACCACGTGTTATTTTCGTAAATTCAATGAGCGATTTATTTCATGAAGAAGTACCAGATGATTTCATTTTCCGTATTTTTGAAATTATGAAACAAGCAAATTGGCATGTTTTTCAGATACTTACAAAAAGAAGCGAACGCATGTTGCAACTTTCCCCTAAGTTAGATTGGCAACCAAATATTTGGATGGGAGTTACAATTGAAACACAAGATTACATATTCAGGTTAGAGCATCTAAAAAAAACAAAATCATCTGTCAAATTTATTTCTTTTGAACCTTTATTATCAGATATAAAGAATTTAAGACTAAAAGGAATAGATTGGGTTATAGTTGGAGGAGAGTCTGGTCCAAAATCTCGTCCGATGAAAAAAGAGTGGGTAGTTAATATTCGGAATTCTTGTATTTATCAAAATATTCCCTTTTTCTTTAAACAATGGGGAGGATTCCGTAAAAAGGTCAACGGTAGACTTCTAGAAGGTAAAACCTGGAATGAAATGCCAGAACTTGCGTTTTCTTATAGAATATAATAACAAGCCTTTCTATGTACTTTAAAATCAACCTTTACAATTCGATAAAATTCAATTTTACAGGATAAACTCACAGTATGAATATTTGTTTAAAGTATTATTTACATCACTAATATCAAATAAATCAGATATTGAATTTTGGAATTTAAAGATCAAAAAAAGCCTTTCACAACCCTATCTCCTTAGAAACACTTTGCATTGCTTTTAGCACAATTTCGAGATATTTATCAAGAGGAATCCCAAGCTTTTCCTTACACAGCTTCATCTGCTCGCGGTTTGCGCCTGCTGCAAAACGCTTTTCTCCAAATCGACGCATAACAAACTCTGTATCGACTTCTGTTATTTTCTTTGATGGATGCATAAGTGTAGCAGCAACAATAAGTCCTGTTGCTGGATCTATTATGTGCAATGCCCATTCCATTTTGGTTTTTGGCATGAAATCCTTATGAGCAGGATGAGCACGCACCGCGGAGGCAATATCCTCATCGATGCCGATTTCTATCAGCTCATCATAGGAAACCAGCCCATGCTTAGGAAAATCATTTACCGTTTTATCATAGTCTATATCGTGTAGAATCCCCGCAAGCTCCCATCGGTCAGGCTCGCTTCCTAAAACAGAAGCGAAGCTTCTCATTGCTGCACCCACTGCTATCATATGTTTTACCAAATTTTTATTCTTAACCCTCGATTTTACAAGTTTAAGAGCCTCATCTCTGGTCATTTGTGCGCCTCCGGTTTTTACACATAAAGATTTAATTATGAAATATTAACTTTCTTGATTATATAACAAGATATTTTGCATTTTAAATAATATTAGATAAGGAAATGATATAATTGTTTTAGATATTGAATATTACAGAGAAAGGTTAATTCGTGAAGCTTGCTGCGTTGTTAGATAAAGAGTCGATAATTCTTCCTCTTAAAGCAAAAAATCGCTTTGAAGCCATTAAAAAGCTGCTCGAGGGAGTCGATAGAGCTTATGACTATGTCGATGCAACGGAACTTCTAGATGTTTTGGAATCCCGAGAACATGAAATGCCGACGATTCTGGGAAATGGAATTTTTTTCCCTCATGCAAGGATCGAAACATTGGATGATTTTGTTGTAGTTTTCGGTATTTCACCTGATGGCATTCCCGATGAAAAAGCTGAAGATGAACCAATAAAATTCAGCTTTCTAATTGTTTGCCCGTTTGAAAAGAATTCTCTGATGCTCAAAACGAGAGCTGCATTTCTAAATCTACTTTTGAATGAGCATAATTTTAGGGCGCTTCTTAGAGCAAAAAATAGCATGGCTGTTTTAAGAATAATAGAAAAAAGCAATATCGATGTCCGACAGGAACTTTTAGTTACTGACCTTATGAAAACCGAGATAGTTAAAATAACTCCAGAGACTCCACTTGTTCATATTGTGGAAATTATGTTTAAAGAAGGCATCGATACATTACCTATCGTCGATGAGGACCAGAATTTTCTTGGCGTTGTTTCCGGCTATAATATTCTTCGAGCAGCAATACCGGATTATGTAGACTATTTTGAAAGCATAAGCTTTCTGGAATCCTCAGAACCATTATATGCGCTTTTTAAAAATCGAAATGAAATTCTAGCTGAGGATATTATGAGTAAAACGGTTGTCCAAGTTTCTGCAGAAACAATGGCGATCGAAGCAGCATTCCTTATGGTCAGAAATCGTGTCAGAACTGTCTATATTGTTGAAAATTCGAAACTACTGGGAATTTTAACTCGACGGGATCTCATCTCGAGGATTTTGGTAGAATAATTTGAAAGTTTCTTATTATAAATAAATTGCAATAGAAAACTAACCTTTATAAGAATAATATGAAAGAATTACTTATATGAACTGGCAATCGATAATATCCTTACTCGTTTTCCTTATAACAATGGGTTTGATAATTGCTCGGAAGTTGGACAAATCTCTGGGTATGATATTTGCTGGTATGCTCCTTATTCTTATAAGAATTTCCGATGCAAGTAGTGCATTCAGAGCGATAGATATAGAAGTTATTTTCCTACTAATTGGAATGATGCTCTTTGTGGGAATTGTATCTTCAACTGGTTTTTTTCAATGGATTGCTCTTTTGTTAATTAAATTCTCTAAAGGTAAGCCTGTAAGAATAATGATATATTTAGCTATAGGCACTGCCGTGATGTCAGCATTTCTCGATAATGTAACCACTGTTCTTCTGATTTCACCGGTAATAATGTTAATTTGCGACCGACTTGAGATTCCCGCGGTACCTTTTCTTATTGTAGAAGTTTTTGCAGCAAATATTGGAGGAACAGCAACACTGATTGGCGATCCACCTAACATGATAATCGGCAGTGCAGCAAACCTAAGTTTCAATGATTTTCTTGCAAATACTATGCCTATTGTAGCAATAATTAGTATTGCGGGATTAGTTGTTATATCACTTGTTTTTCGGAAGAAATTCGTTGTAAAAAGAGATAAGCAAGCGACCATAAAATATATTTCCCCAAAAAGTGCTATTGTGGATATGAAATTCCTAATTAAATCTTTAATTGTATTTACTATCGTCATTATTGGATTCCTGATACATAGTGCGTTAAATTGCACTCCTGCAGTTATAGCCTTAACTGGTGCAGCAATATTAGGAATTTGGCAAAGTAAATTGAAATTCCACGAAATAGCAGAAAAGGTGGAATGGGGAACGGTTTTCTTCCTAATTGGATTGTTCCTCGTAACTTCTGGAATGGAACAAGCCGGTGTAATGAACGCTATAGCAAAAGTTATTTTCTCAATTTCTGGAGGTTCTATTGCTGGAGCTATCATGTCGATTCTTTGGTTTTCCGGTACTGTTGTCGGACTTATGTCAAGTTCATCAGTCGCTGCGTTAGTTCCAATTGTTAAAGAATTAATTCCGATAATTTCCGAAAGCTCAGGCATATCCGTTCAGACGCTTTGGAAGCCATTTTTCTGGGCACTTTCATTAGGTGCATGTCTTGGTGGGAATTCAACCATTTTCGGAACCACTGCAACAATTGTGACCATGGGATTAATTGAACGTAGCCGTAAGCATAGGATTTCGTTTTTCGAATTCCTCAAATACGGTGTTCCTACTGTGTTGGTTTCACTATTCTTATCATCTATATATTTGCTATTGCGATATGTGCTCCCGCTCTGTCGTATGGCACATTAATATATATAAAAAAAAGTTTCTCGCGATATCTCAGCAAATCCTTGGGAGTTGCTCACCTTCAAGCTTTATAAGTTTACGTTTGCCACCTATTGGTGTATGAAGGATAACACCGATGTCATTGTTAACTCTGCCAATGATTTCAGCATTCTTTCCGAGATTATGTTTTTTCAAAACCGATAATAATTTTTCGGCATTATCTTCTGCTGTAAAAAAAACCATAACACCCTCACAAGCCAAATATAGCGGATCGAATCCATATAATTCACATATAACCGAAACCTGAGGATTTATTGGTATCTTTTCTTGATAAATTTCCATACCCGTGTCGCTTTTGTTAGATAATTCCACTAATATTGTAGCTAATCCTCCTCTCGTTGCATCTCTCATAGCATGAATTACAGCATCGGATTCAAATGCTGTATTAACTAAATCCCACAGTGGGGCGCAATCGGAGAGAATTGTCGGTTCAGTTTCAATGTTCTCTCGAACTGAGATAATAGCTGCAGAATGTCGAGCTATATCCCCCGATATAACAATTTCATCCCCCGACTGTATCATGTGAGTCCCAACTTCGCAAATAACTTCACCTATTGCTGAAACAGCAATGTATATATCACCGCCTTGTCCTATTGGAACGACTTTTGTATCAGCTGCCACAAGAACTGCACTTATTTCCTTTAACTCTTTGGCGAAGCTCTCTACGATAATATCAAGTTTATCGATTGAAAAACCCTCCTCGATAATGAAATCAGCTGAGAAAAATAACGGTTTTGCACCCATAGCTGCCAGATCGTTCACAACGCCGGATACTGCAAGCTTTCCTATATCTCCACCGGGAAAAAAAACGGGTTCAACGATAAACGCATCGGTTGTGAATGCATATTTTTTGCCATCCAATTCGAAGATAGCGGAGTCCTCCATCTCAGCTAAATAGGCATTTGAAAGCTTTGATGCAAAGACACTCTCGATTAATCTCTCGGTAGCCAAACCACCTTCGCCGTGTGAGAGAAGTATTTTTCTCACTGCTCCTCCATGACTTTGCGATATACTTCAATGGTTTTTTTTGCAGATTTTTCCCATGTGAATTTCTTTGAATGTTCAATGCCCAATTGGGAAAGTTTGTTTCGAAGTTCTGGATTATTTGCTAAGTCGAGTATTCCCTTGGCTAAAGACTCAGTTGAGTTAGGATCGATAAGAATGCCTGCATCGCCTGTAACTTCCGGCAAGGAACTGCTATTGGATGTAATAACAGGCGTTCCACATGCCATAGACTCGACAACAGGCAAGCCGAAACCCTCGTATAGTGACGGATAAATAAAGAATTCAGCACCACAAAATAACTGCGGCAAGTCTGTATCCGGAATGAATCCTGTAAAAATTACGTTTTCCATAATTCCAAACTCATCCAATTTTTTGAAAATAGATGAGAATTTCCATCCAAGGTTACCAACAATAACCAATTTATGCGGAATCATATTGTAAACCTGAGAATACGCATCGAGTAACATTTCAAGATTTTTCCTTGGTTCAACTGTTCCCAAGAAAAGAGCATACTTAAAATTCAGTTTGTATTTAGTTCTAATTCTTTCTACTTCATGTTCTGGATACGGATGAAAATCAGGAGACGGAGCACCATAGATTACATCTATTTTGCCTTTAGATCGAGGGAATAGTCTTATTATCTCGCTCTTTGTAAACTCAGAAATTGCAATTATTCTCCTTGCTCTTTTAACTGCTGATGGGATTAACTTGCTTGTCAGTGTTACTTTGCTTTTGTGATGTTTTGGGAGAACTAAACCGGAAAGGTCATAGATCGTGATTACTCCTTTAGTAGGCATAGAAAATGGTAATAAAAACAATGTATCATGATACAAATCGACTTCATCTTTTCTCAAAACATGGGGTAACCCTATATGATACCACAATTGAAGTTTAGAAGTTGGAAAGCTTACTCGGCTTATGCGGAAATTTTCTGGAAGATCCAGTTTAAAAGGTATTGGTAAATTGGT